>NZ_JANYGQ010000004.1 GCF_025359345.1 Mucilaginibacter sp. | reverse complement strand
CTGGTTTTCAGCGGCACGTACGATGAGATTTTAAAGGATGATAAAAGCTTAACCGGTCGTTATCTGAGCGGGAAGGAGCAAATTGCGATCCCGGCAAGCCGCCGCAAATGGAACGATTTTATTGAGATAAAAGGTGCGCGCGAAAACAACCTCCAACACGTTACCGCAAAATTTCCGTTAGGGGTATTTACCGCGGTTACAGGGGTATCAGGCTCGGGTAAAACCAGTTTGGTAAAACGGATATTAGCCCCTGCGCTTCAAAAAACCTTGGGTAACTACAATGCCGAACAAACCGGCGCCTACGACAGTATTGAGGGCGATTACCAGAAAATTGAACAGGTTGAAATGGTTGACCAGAACCCGATAGGCCGCTCGTCGCGCTCGAACCCGGTTACTTATGTAAAAGCCTGGGATGAGATACGAAACCTGTATGCCGCATTGCCGGTTGCCAAAGCTGCCGGTTTAAAGCCATCGGCATTCTCATTTAACGTTGAGGGCGGCCGCTGCGATGTTTGCCAGGGCGAAGGCGAGGTGAAGATTGAGATGCAGTTTATGGCTGATATTTTCCTGACCTGCGAAACCTGTGGCGGCAAACGCTTTAAACAACATATACTCGACGTTACCTACCAGGATAAAAACGTATCTGAAGTGCTGGGCATGACCATTGAGGAGGGCCTGGAATTTTTTGCTAAAGAGCCTAAAATCATCGCCAAAATAAAACCTTTAATGGATGTTGGCCTGGGCTATGTGCAACTGGGACAATCGTCAAATACCTTATCAGGTGGCGAGGCACAGCGCATAAAACTGGCTTCATTCCTTGTTAAGGGCAACAATACACATAAAACGCTATTTATTTTTGACGAGCCGACAACAGGTCTGCATTTTGCCGATATAAAGAAGTTACTAAAATCATTCGATGCACTACTCGAACATGGCAATACCATTATCGTTATCGAACACAACATGGACGTTATCAAATGCGCCGACTGGGTAATAGACATCGGCCCCGAAGGCGGCGACCGCGGCGGTAAAGTGGTATTTGAAGGCGTACCGGAGAATTTGATTAAGGAGAAGGATAGTTATACTGGTAGGTTTTTGAAAGAACGCTTCTAATAAACTTTGTTTTATTCCTGAATTACTGGTTTATATTTGACTATGGATAAGATAGTGCTCAAAGAAAACTTGTTTGTAACCCCTTTGGGCACGATTAAATGTGGAATAGCAGGAACTGAAGGCTACGCGGCCTTAAATGGTGAAGCGAGCTACGAGCATGGGCAATCACAAACTATAGGCACTCATTCACACCGAATTGAATTAGTAACCTTTAAAAGGAAACTGCCATTGTATAATGGTGAATCGGTTGCCGATACCATGGGATGGCTTTGGCGGATAGAAAAAATCTCATCACAATTTAATCCGGTTGAATTATATTGTCAATTAACTGACTATGATAAAAATGTTGAATTCGGTTTTTCAGCCGGAGAACATTTGGACAGTGTTGAGGTAAACGATAATGAATGGGTATTGCATATTGGCGTGGAAGACGGCGAAATTATACAATACCGGGCATCTCAAAACGATGGAATGCCTATCCGATTTGAGAATACCTTTGGTTTTTCCAACTCCCCGCATCAGCAGCAGCGCGAAGGATTTCTGACACCTATCCCTGATTTAAATGAAGGAGAGCATATTCATTTACACTATATAACTGCCTTTGACAGAAAAAACCGGGAAAGTGTAAATACTTGGTTAGCTGTCGATATATTTAAACGAGATATTGAAAATTGGATTGGAATCTGGTAGTTGATTGGGAGAAATGACTACACCGATTGTTTATCTAAATCGGTGTAATCATCCTCAAATCGGTGGAATCTCAATAAATATACCGCACAAACGCTTCCATCGCCTCATATTCGGCCATACCTGACACGATTTCAAGATTAATAAGATTTACAGGATTATCGATGCAATCCTGTAAATCCCTAGCATCCTGTAAATCGTGTTAATAGATATATCTTACAAACGCTTCCATCGCCTCATATTCAGCCATACCTAATTTGTCATAAGCACGTGCAGTTTCCCTTGTCCGGTCTTCTGCCCTCACCCAAAACTCCCTAGCATCATCGCCCGGGAATACGGGCCTGTCTTTTTGGCTTTGGTGCTTAAAGATGGCGTTACGCTTGCGGATCACTTCCTGCGGTGAAAGCGGTACGGCCATTTCAATTTCGTGCGTTTCAAACTCCAGCCAGGCACCGCGGTACATCCACAGCCAGCAGTCTTTTACCCAGTCCTCTGTTTTTTGCAGTTCTTTCAAGGCACCTAATATGATGTTGAAACAAACCAGGTGG
>NZ_JANYGQ010000031.1 GCF_025359345.1 Mucilaginibacter sp. | reverse complement strand
TGTAACTTTCAAATCGTTTCGGGGCAATGGGGTTGTGTGAACTGATTCGGCTTCTTTATAACTACCTTTTTTACCAAGTGCTGTTTCTATGGCGGTAATCTCATCTGGCGTTAGTGCCGGCGTGCTTGCTATCGGTGAAGCTGATGCAGCCTGCAGTTTTTCAAAAGGCAATAATAGTGACGTACTCAACAAGGCTGTCGCCTGTAAGGCACGCCTGCGCGAAAATTTAGTTGTTTCCATAATGACAGGTGTGTTTATAAGAACTTATCGAAAAATTCCATAAGTTATACAAACCTAACTATTTGGCAATTTATTACATAGCAGCATTCATTAACTTATAGGTGTTCCAAGTACCTACAAAAAGTTTACAGAAACAAACTATAAATTCGTTAATCAAATCCGCCAAATGAAATACTACTGCACCATCCTGTCTTACTTTTCCATTTTTTGCTTCACCGGCTGCCAGGCGCAGGAAACCGGGAAACAACTGCTTACGCTTGAAAAGGAAATTACTTTAACCAATATAAAAGGACGTATCGACCATATCGATATCGACATAAAACATAAAACAGCCTACATAGCAGGGCTGGGTAACAATACCCTGGAAATAGTGGACCTTGGAAACGGTAAAATTACCGGTAGCATTAAAGGATTGGATGAGCCACAGGGTGTAGCTTATATACCTAAACACCAGGAAATACTGGTGGCCAACGGCGGCACCGGCGAATGTGGCTTTTATAACGCGCTAACCTTAAAGAAAACCGGCAGCATCAAGCTTACTGATGATGCGGATGACGTGCGTTATGAAGCCGGAACCGACCGTATTTATGTAGGTTATGGCAGCGGGGGCATTGCCATTATTGATGCTGCAAATCACAAACAAGTTGGCGATATCCCTCTGCCCGCGCATCCTGAATCATTTCAACTTGATGCAAAAACCGGTAAACTTTGGGTTAATCTTCCAGGCTCGGGCATGGTAGCTGTGGCTGATTTAAAGCAGTTGAAACTAACCGCCGAATGGCGAAAAGTTTTACCCCGGGCCAATTTCCCGATGGCGTACGATGAAGTGCAGCACCGTATTGTTGTTGGCTACCGGCTGCCTGCCAAATTGATAGTTTACAATAGCGAAACTGGCAAAGAAATATTTAGCACCCCAATGGCCGGCGATGTGGATGACTTGTATTGGGATGCAAAAAGCAAAAACATTTACATAAGTGGTGGCAGCGGGGCCATTAACGTTTTCAGACAAACCGGCGATAGCACCTATAAACAAATTGCTGACATTAAAACCCGCAACGGCGCGCGCACGTCGCTTTTGGTTCCTGAGCTGGGTTTATTCCTGATAGCTGCCAGGGCTGGTGGCGATAAGCCGGCCTCATTATTGGTTTATAAGATAACCCAATAATGAGACCACCCGTTTATTTTACCGCCCCAAACCGTTTCAACAGTTTCCTGTTTTCGCGGCGGTGTATCAGCCGGTAAACCAGTGCGTAAATACACGGCAATATCAGCAGTGTTAATATGGTTGATGTTACCAAACCACCTATTACCACAACGGCCAGCGGCTTTTGCGTTTCGGAGCCTATGCCTGTGGATAGCGCTGCAGGCAATAAACCAATAGCCGCCATTAGCGCCGTCATCACAACCGGACGTACACGCGATATTACGCCTTGTAACACGGCCTCGTCAAGGTGCATGCCCGCGTCGTGGTTTTTCTTGAATACCGATATCAGGATTACTCCATTTTGTATACAAACCCCAAACAAAGCAATAAACCCGATACCAGCTGAGATACTAAAGTTAATACCAGTAATATGCAGCGCCAAAATACCACCGATTAACGCAAAAGGCACGTTTAAAATAACCAGCGTAGCATCCTTCACATTACCGAACATCACAAATAATATCAGGAAGATCACCAGCAAGCATATAGGCACTACGTGCGACAGGGTCTTTGATGCGCGTGTCTGATTTTCAAACTCGCCGGCCCAGGTAATAGAATAACCCTGGCCAAGCTTTACCATTTTGGCAACTTTTTGCTGTGCCTCGGCAATAGTGCTGCCCAAGTCGCGGCCACGGTTCGAGAATTTAACGGCTATGTGGCGGGTGTTATTATCACGGTAAATAAAGGCCGGGCCAGTTGATGTTTTTATGTCGGCAATTTCTTTTATAGCGATTTTGGAACCGTTTAAAGTGGGCACCATCAGGTTTTCAATTTTCTCCTGGGTATCGCGGTAACCTTTCTGGTAGCGTATCCTGATGTCGAAACGTCGCTCACCCTCGTATAACTCTGTAGCAGCCTTACCACCGATGGCCATTTCGATAACCGCATTGGCATCTGCTGTGGCTACACCATAAAGGGCCATCTTGCGCTGGTCGAGCTCAATCCGAAATTCGGGTTGGCCCAGGTTACGCAGTACGCCAAGGTCGTCAACACCCTGCACTGTCTTCAGCACTTTCAAAACTTCATCGGCCTTTTGGTCGAGCACGTTAAAATCCGGACCAAATATTTTTACCGCCAGCGAGGCATTTACACCTGCCACAGCTTCCTCTACGTTATCTCGTATTGGCTGGGAATAGTTGAACACGGCTCCCGGTATTTTTTTCAGCTGCACATCCATCGCGTCGATCAAATCATCTTCTGACAAGCCTTTGCGCCATTCCTTTTTGTTCTTCAGGTCGACTTGTATTTGTACATCAAAAAAACCTTTGGGGTCGGTACCATCATTGGTACGGCCAACCTGGGCCAGCGTTTGCTTCACCTCGGGGAACTTTGCAATAATCTGCATCATTTTCTGGTTGATGCTCTCCGCTTCCGGTAACGATACGCTCATCGGCAGTTCGGCTTCCACCCATAGGGCACCTTCATTCAAATCGGGCAAAAACTCGGTGCCCAAAAACTTAGCCGAGAAAAAAGTGAGCGCCATAAATATCAGCGCAACCAATATGCTGGCCTTCGGAAATTTGTAAGTGAAGCTAAACATACGGCGGATGCCGTTTTCAAAAAAGCCCACTACGGGGTTATGTTTTTCCTTTACGTTTTTGTTCAGTAGTATACTCGATAGTGCAGGTACCAGCGTCAATGTAAATATCAATGCCCCCAACAAAGCAAATCCCAGCGTATAAGCCAGCGGCGAAAACATTTTCCCCTCTACTTTTTGGAACGCGAAGATTGGTATCAAACAGGTAATGATAATCAGTTTGGAAAAGAATATGGCCTTGCCCATTTCGGCGCCTACGTTTTTAAACAGGCCCAGCTTGGCCAGGTTGTTGAACTTGGGCATGCCTACTTCTTTGGCCTTATGGTCCAGCGCCACAAATATCCCTTCCACCATCACCACGGCCCCATCTATAATAATACCAAAGTCCACCGCCCCCATCGACAACAAGTTGGCGCTCATGCCTTTTATCCGCATACAAATAAATGCGAACAGTAACGACAGCGGAATGATGACAGCCACTATAAGCGTTGTGCGCCAATCGGCCATAAATAAAAATACAATAACGGTTACAAGCACTATACCCTCCAACAGGTTATGAATCACCGTTTCGGTGCAGTAATCCATCAGGTTCGTGCGGTCGTAAAAGGTATCAATTTTTACGCTTTTTGGCAGTACGCTATCATTCAACTCTTTTACTTTGGCGCGTACACGGTCGAGCACCTCGGCAGGGTTTTCGCCTTTGCGCATTACCACAATACCTTCAATTACATCCTTTTGCTTGTCGCGGCTAACCTGCCCAAGTCTTGGCAAACCAGCTTCTTTTATTTCGGCAACATCCCGGGTAAGTATGGGCACATTGTTTACATTCTTAATGATGATGTTTTGCATCTCATTAATGTTGTTGATTAGCCCAATGCCACGCACTACGTATGCCTGGTCGTTTTTTTCGATCACATCACCACCCACGTTTATGTTACTGCGGTTTACTGCGTTGTAAACATCGAGTGATGTTAAACCATATTTTTGCAGCAGCGCCGGGTTAACACTTACCTCGTAAGCTTTCTCCTCGCCACCAAAACTATTCACGTCGGCCACGCCGGGGACAGATTTAAACTGCCGGTCGAGCACCCAATCCTGTATCGCTGTAAGGTCATGCAGCGATGCAGTTTTACTTTTTAGCGTGTACCGGTATATTTCGCCGGTGGGGCCATAAGGCGGCTCAATTTCGGGTTTAACGCCATCTGGTAAGTCGGCATTTGCAAGGCGGCTAAGTACTTGTTGGCGTGCAAAAGCATCGTCTACGTCATCATCAAAAATTATACGGGTATATGATAGTCCAAAAGCCGATGTGGTGCGCAGGTTCGATTTTTTTTGCACCGAGTTGAGCACGGTTTCAATCGGTATGGTAATGAATTTCTCCACTTCCTCCGCACTCCTACCCGGCCATTGGGCTATAATAATAATTTGTGTATTGGTGACATCCGGGAACGTCTCAATAGGGGTATTGGTATAGCTCCAAACGCCTAACACCACCAAAACGGCGGTCATGAAAAACACAAAGTAGCGGTGCCTTAGCGAAAAATAGATAATATTTTTAATGAACTTGTTCATTCCTTAGCATGTAATTGGTGAATAACGATGATTGAAAGCCGCCCGGTTAATTACCCGTAATGGCATCATACAGCAGCAACTGGTTTTTTGATATCACCTTATCGCCCGGCCGCAGCCCCGCGCCTATGTAGGCTACATCATCAACCGTTTTTATAACGCTTACTTCCTGCACCTTTAAATCGCATTTGCCGTTATAAATCACCACGAAATTTTTACTGTTATCAAAAACAATAGCCTTTGCCGGCACCGATACAGATTGCGTATTCTCGCTGTTGGTTATCACCACGTTTGTAAACATCTGCGGCTTCAGCAGCATATCCGGGTTGGGCAGGGCGATCTTTATTTTCATCACCTTATTATCCGGATCGAGCACCGAGCTTATTTCATTTACTTTACCGGTAAATACTTTATCAGGATAGGCAAGCGTAGTAACCTTTGCTGTGTAGCCCGCCTTTACTTTGCTGATGTCGGACTCAAAAACATTGGCCCAAATCCAAACATCTTTCAAATCGGATATAGTAAACATGCTGCCTCCGTTATCCTGGCGGATAAAACTGCCCGATGTTATGTTCTTTTCAACTATGTAACCGCTTTGCGGCGCTTTGATAACCAGCATACCGTTGGCGCTGGTATTGCCGCCACCGTTTATAGATAGCTGCGATTTTACTTTTGTATTTGCAGCAACAGCCTTGTTATAATTTTCCTTAGCCTCGGTATAATCGCGCTCGCTGGCTATCCCGCTCTTGTAAAGGTATTCTGCTTGTTCCAACTGCCGTTTGGTTACTGATACGTCTGATTGGGTGGACGATAAGTCGGTGTAATTACCAGCTATATCGGCGCTTCGCATTACTGCCAGGGTTTGACCTCTGCTTACTTTATCGCCAATTGATACTTTAACCTCTACCACCTGCCCGCTGCTGAATGGGAATACTTTCACTACGTTGTTATCATCATTCGCTACCTCGCCATTTAGGTTCAGTTCGTTTTTCATGGTGGTAACTTTGGCGGTATCTATAGTTATAATTTTTGCTAATGTGTCGCTGATACATACCTGCTTGCTTTCCGCCGCCTGCTCAACCTTACCCTTGCAGGCAGCTAATAGTAAAACGGCGGAAAGGCAAATTGCAGATACTTGGTGTTTAGTTATCATATATATATTAAGGGGTATTAATATCAAGGTTTAATTATTGTTGTCCCGGTGGCAAAATTTAAATCGGCAATGGCCTTTTGCAGGTTATACCGTTGTTGTAGCATTTTCAGTTTGGTGTCTTTATAAGTATCAAAAAAATCAACAAATTCAACCAGGCTTACCTGGCGGTCTTTAAATCCTTTCAGCATATTTTTAAAAAGTGTATCATATTGCCCGTTAAACTCCAGTTGCTGCGTGCTGAATAATTGCTGGTTAAGGTTATACTCGTTAACCGCAGCCACCACATCGTTTTTCAGCTTCGCCTCATTGTCTTTCAGTGTATTTTCCTGGCTCATCTGGCTAAAACGGGCCGATTTGATATTACCCTGGTTGCGATTGAAAAAGGGCAGCGGTAACCCAATTTGCAAACCGTAATAGTTTTGTGCGTAGCTGCTGTTTTTATCGTACGATGCACCTATGGTAATATCCGGAGCAGCCATTGCTTTTTGTAAGCTTAGATTGTGTTGTGCCGCCGCCAGTTGGTATTGGTTTGATAAATAGTCGGGGCGGTTTGTTTTTGCCTGCTCAATTAGCGATGGGATATTTAATTCCGCAGACTGGGTTGGCAAATCGCCGGTTAGCGGAACAATAAATGTGGTTTCTTTAGCCTGGATAAGTGTTTTCAGCTCCGTTTGCAGGTCATTTATTTGTCGGGCGCTTTCGGTCATGTCATTTTGCAAACCAAACAGCAGGGCTTTCAGTCGGATGAGGTCCTTCATTGACGTGTTGCCCGCATCGTAAGATTTTTGGATACCGTTAACCAGGTTGGTAGCGGCGGCTATCTCGTTTCGGTAAACTGCGGCCTGATCAAGCAGGGTGGCCAGTTGCCCAAAATCAAGTTGTAAGTTATAGCGCAGGTTGCGCATCAGGTCGTTAAATTCGGCTTCCTGCACTTTGGCATTATCTTTTGCAACCTGTATTTGTTTGCCGCGTTTGCCCGCGGTTTTAAATACCTGGTTCAGTTGCACAAATACCTGCCCCAGCCCACGACTTTCGTTATGATAAAAGAATTTTTTACTCCCGCTATCGTAAATATTCTGATCGGTGCTTAACACAGGATTGTCCCAGAGGGCCGCCTGGTCAACCAATGCTTTGGTCGACTCCACATTATATTTTTGGGCAAGCAGCGCAAAGTTATTTTCCAAAAACTGTTTTTCAGCATCGGGGAAGGTTAGCTTTATCGTGTCTGTCTGGGCGTTCGCGGTAAAAGTAAAAAAGCAGAATAGTAGTATGGCAGCAGTTCTCAATCCCATTGTCTCAATTTCAGAGGCCCAAAATTAAGTCAACTATTACAGCGGGAAATTAGAATGGGATTAGAATTTGATAAAGAGGGGAAAAATCGATTTTGGGTACCGGCTGTCCTGTCGCTTTGACGATGGGCGATGCCCATCGCTGACATATTTATCCCCTCCGGGGAAAGAAAAAAAAGTCGAACTGACGAACCCTGAAAGGGTTCAATATATCAGCACTGGGCACCGCCCTGTGCGAAAACGAAAGATTTTACCCCCGGTTCTCCCGTAAAAAATCCACCGTCATAGTCGTACCCATGCCTTCCATCGATTGGATGCTCAGCGAACCATTAAATAACTGAATAATTTTCTGGGTAACATATAGTCCAACGCCCGTACCGGCAAAATTGCGCGCATTATGGCTGCGGTAAAACGATTTGATTACCTTATCAATATCTTCGTTTGGTATACCTATCCCCGAGTCGATAATTTGCATACTTATCAAATGCTCATCAGCATAAAAATTACAGGTCACCGTTTTCTGACCCGAAAATTTAAACGCATTGCCTATCAAATTATTCAGGGCAATAAACATCAGTTGGCGGTTAGCCGGTACGTTTAGCAAAGCCTCGTTTTCGGGCAGGCTCAGTATGTTTATTTTAAGCAGGCCCGCCCCGAATTTATTGGTCCAAAACTCGTGCACTTCCCAAAGCAACTCGTCCATGCGTACCGGCGTTAGTTCGGCGGCGGTATAATCCATATCCACCTGGGCCAGGTCCATCAATCCGGTCACGGTATCGCGCAACCGCTCCGATTCCTCCAAAATCAATTGCAATGTTTGTCTATTTGCTTCATGGCCACGTTCCTTGTTCAATGCCAGCTCAACCTCGCCAATTATAGTTGTTATAGGCGTCCGCAACTCGTGCGAGGCATTGGTTACATAGGTTTTTTGCAATTCGAAAGCATTTTCAAGATGGGCCAGCAAGCGGTTAAAGTTGCGGGCCAGCTCGCTTATCTCGTCTTTCCCATTACCCTCGTCCACCCGCATGCTCAGGTTGGTGGCCTTTATCAGCTGCATTTGCTTTACCACGTTATTTATAGGCGAAAGCGCTTTAGTTGCCAGTAACCGGCTTATGAAATACAGCAATGCTCCAACTACAATGAAAACAACTATCATGGTTTGCAGCATATCCCGCAACCGCTGGCTGCCTTCAATATCCTGCGCCGAAACCAATATTACGAAGTTGCCCTGGTTGTCTTTATAGTAAATCCCCACCACCTGGTTCTCTTTATCGCTGTATTGCAAGTACTTATGCCGCCTTACCGATTCGATGGTGGCGCGGCCCCAGTGTTGTTTTTCGTCGGTAATAAAAGCGGCGGTGTTGCGGCTATCGTATAAACGCACCACTTCACCGGGCAGGTTTTTAAGATATCGGTTGCGCACCTGACTTAGCGAGTCAGGCGTAATTTCATCGGCCTTAAGGTAAAGCTGGGCCGCTACGTTGGCCCTGTCGTTCAGGTGACTAAAAAAATCGCTCCGGATATAGGAGTAAAATGACACATAAATAGCCGACAGCACTACCAGCAACACACCCGAGCCCAGTAGCGCAAAATACAGCGATAAACGATTTTTTATTTTCACTTAATCCGGTTCTGTTTTAAATATGTAGCCCTTGCCGATAACCGTGTATATGTATTTACCGGTAAAGCCTTTTTCAATTTTATTTCGCAAGTAATTCATGTACACATCAACCACGTTAGTGCCTGTATCGAAATCAATCCCCCAGACTTTAAAGGCAATAGTTTGTCGGGTTAATATTTTGTCAGGATTGCGCATCAGCAGCTCAAGTAATGCATATTCTTTTGTTGTCAGGCTGACTTTACGCCCTGCACGCTCAACTGTATTATTATGAGTATTCAGGCAGATCTCGCCCAGCACAATTGTACTATCTGGTTCAATATTTTTGCGGCGAAGCAGCGCTTCAATCCGGGCAAGCAACTCTTTGAAGTGGAAGGGCTTGACCATGTAATCATCCGCACCGGTATTCAGGCCTTTTACTTTATCATCAATACTATCAAGTGCCGTCAGCATCAGTATCGGGGTTTCCTTATCCGTTTTGCGGATGTGCCTGCAAATTTCTATCCCGTTTAGATAAGGGAGCGTAATGTCGAGAATCAGCAGGTCGTACGGTTTGGCTGCGTATTGTTTAATAGCCTCGGCGCCATCGCGCACCAGGTCGACCTTATGGTTGTTTTCTTCGAGCGCTTTTTTTATAAAAGCGGCAACGCGTTCCTCGTCTTCAACTAAAAAAATATGCGCCATGGGGTATTAATTGGGGCAAATATAAACTAAGATTTATTGGATTAAAGGATTAACCAGGATTACACCGATTGAGATTGATTACACCGATTTCGATTAAATACGCATCAACCGACATTTGGAGACCTCAACTTCCGCGAAATAATACTTACATTTAAATACCGGTTAACAATTTCATTTTCATGAACGATAAAACGTCACGGGCTGCGGCCATATTATTCATAAGGGCATTGTTGGGCATAATCTTCTTTATGCAGGGTTATGGCAAAATATTTACGTTCGGTGTACCTAAGCTGTACAATATGTTTTTTAAGGATTTCGAAAAGACCTTCCTACCAAAATGGCTCATTTGGGGCACCGCTTATTATACCACTTATGTTGAATTTATTTGTGGCTTTCTGCTTATCATCGGTCTTTTCAGGCAATGGGCACTATACCTACTTGCGCTCGATTTATTGATAGTTTCTTTTGGTCACGGGCTTTTGGAGCCTATCTGGGATTTATCGCATGTAATCCCGCGGGCGATATTATTGATAGCAGCACTGATTATACCGAAAGAGTGGGATAAATGGAATGTTGATGAAATTATCTTTAATAAGTAGAGCCGCAACATTTTGAGTCTCGAAACGATAGCGTTTTTAGGATGCGTCTCGCTAAAAAACTCAGCGTCCGGGACGCAAAATTTTGCGTTTCTACAAAGAAATGGTTTATAACAATTTCCGTTTGCCTATACCTTTGCCAAAACGATAGCCCAGGGTAACTTCGTGGGTTGCAAGGTTAAAGCCGCCAAGGTTACTTGTTGTGGTAAATTGGTAACTGTAGCCTATATGCACCTGGTCAAGGTTAATGGATAGCAAGCCAGCTGCCTGGTTTGCGTTAACCCTGTAGTTGGCGCCAAGGCCAAGGGTTTCTTTGATAAAAATCACACCCGAAACATCAGCTACAGCTTTTATCCCTTTAGCATACGATACCAATATTGACGGCCGGAATTTAAAATCTTCCGCCATTTCAGTTATCAAAGCGCCGCTTAAATAATAGTGGCTCTTTAAATTATTAGCATTTTGTATGGACGCTGTCCCAAGGTTGGTAATGGTAAGTTCGGGTGCCGATATACCAAAATAATACCAGTCGGAAAAATAGAGTACGCCGAAGCCTATATTCGGCCTGGTTTCCCTCACATCATCACGAAACGAAGGATCATCAGGCCCAACCGAAGAGTAATTGGCAACATAGTTTCGCACACCTGCGTTTAATGATACTGCCAGGTAATTATTTTCTCCCAATTGTATGGCTTTGGCAAAATATAAGTTAGCCTCGGTTTGGTGCTCAACAAAAAACTGGTCGTTAAACACAATCAGCCCCGCCGAACCTTCTATAGATTGGATCGGCACGTTGGCGTTAACAAGGAAAGTTGTTGGTGCACCATCGATGCCCACCCATTGCTTGCGGGCCATGGTATTTATAGAGTTCGCCTGGTCGAGCAACGAATAGGCCGGGTTTAGGGGCGTAAGGTTGTCCATATACTGGGTAAAGTTGAAAGACTGGCTTTGCGCCAATGCTTCCTTTTTTACTCCGAATGTTATTAATAATAACAGTACCAGTAATCCCTTTAGTATTGATTTTCTATTGGTTGCAAATTTCAATTTAGGTTGTGTTTTGGCATTAAAATTCCAGCACAATATAACCAGTTTTATTTTTAATTCCATCACCATATTTTTATTCAGGCTAATAAAAATAATGTATTTAGTTAACAGCTAAGCATTTTCGCCCGAAATATTCCTGCAACCTCTAAAAAAACACCCCCTCACCGTTTCCAATGAGAGGGGTTCTCCAACTTACTTAATTAACCAATCAAATCAAGTGGCTTAATTTACATCCCACCATAGGCGTTTGCCTGGGCTGTCGTCGCCACCAAATTCTTTGGCAACGGCAGCGTCAACCTGCGCTTTTGATGCATTGGTAAATGTACCTGAGTAAGGCATGCGTTTTACAAAGTCGCCATTGGCAACTTTGCCCTGGCTGTCGTTTTTTGTAATAGGATATTGTGCTGGGTAGCCGGTACGCCTGAACTCGGCCCATCCTTCATAACCTTCAGGGAAAATAGCTATCCATTTTTGAGTAATGATGCGTTCCAGCTTGCGGGCCATCGGGTCGGCATCGTTCCATTTAACGGTGATGTTTGATAACGGCGGCGCATTGTTTGCCGGATTCTTAGGGTCAACATAAGCTGCCGGGGTCGAGGTAGCATCAGCGAGGTAACTATCAACGCCACCGGCACCATATTCGTTAAACGACGCCTTCACACCATCTTCGTAGAAGCTTTGGGCCGAACCGCCGCCCATATTCCATCCTCTTAATACGCCTTCGGCACGCAGGAAATAGCTTTCTGCAACGCTCATAATTTTTAGCGGCGCGCCAAATGATGTTGCCAGTTTCGAAAAATTGCTGTAAGTACCCGAGCTTAGCTGGATACCTGTCCTAATGCCTTCAACCTTACCTCCCAAATCAGGATCATCAGCAGGCAGGCCCATTTTGGTAAGCCTTGGGTCTTTAAATCCACCTAAAATAGAACCAACCGGTGCGCCTAAACGCATATCGCCCCACGAGGTAACAATTTCGTCGATAGGGTTTTCACCCGATACTTTCATGAAGAAACCGCCATCGGCAGCTGTCAAAACTCCATATTTATTACTTACTGCCGATTCGGCTTCGGTCTTTGCTTTAGCACCGTCGATAAGTGAAATACGGATGGCCAGGCGCAGCTTAAGTGTATTGGCTGTTCTTATCCATTTGGCATAATCGCCACCAAACTGGCTGTTGTCAAACGCGGCAAACCTTAGCTGGTCGGCATCGGGTTCTTTATCTTCAATGGCCGATAACAGGGTGATTGCCTGGTCAAGGTCAGCAAAAAACGCGGTGTAGGCTTCCTGTACACTATCAAACGGCACATTGGCTGTTGTACCTATTTTGCTATAGGGGATAGGGCCAAAAGTATCGGCCGCACGGCTGGCGCCAAATACTTTACAAATAAGCGCTATGCCATACAAATCCGGGTATTTGGTATCGAACTTCTTTAGCTTCCATTGCAGCCAGGTATTCAGTATGTTTTGCTGCGGAACATCCCAACAGTAATCAACCCAGTCGCTTACAAAGCTGTAGGTAAAATTGTTTACGTTACCCAAAAACACCGATGGCGTAGTAGTGTAACCGGCATATTCATCCTGCCCCAAATCCTGCTGGCCCTGGTAAATATAGTTCACCGGCGATTCGATGTTGGTCATCATTCCCGGCAATAGGATGCTTGCCTCTTTTCCATCGATGGCCAATAATGGTTGTGGCAGTAGTTTTAAATCCTGGTTAAGTCCGTTCATATCCTTGCGACACGAGGTGGCAAAGGATAACAGCACAACCGCGCCAAGCGTAATTGCACTTTTAATATTTTTAAATTTCTTCATCGTTGTAATGATTTATATGATAATTAAAGCGAAGTTTTGACACTAAAACCGAACGAACGGGTTGCAGGTACGCCAAAGCCATCAATCCCCATAGTGTTGGATGAGGTTGAAATGGCCTGCTCAGGATCGTAAGGCGCCTTCTTGTAAAAGAAGAATACGTTGTGGCCGGTTAATGATATGTTTAAATTCTTAAACGTTTTGCCAATAAGCGGAAAAGTGTACCCTAAGGCCAGCTCCCTTAAACGGATGTTTGTTGCGCTGTAGCTGTATTCCGGTACTGCGCCCCCATCGGCGCCGGCAGAAATTGCAGTGTAGTAAGCCTGTGCATCAACTTTTTTCCCGTTAACTACTACACCTCCTGCATTACGTGCATCGGCAGTGCGCTGCGAAATACCTTTGTAATCCAGCCATGTTTCGGTCATTGAAAAGGTCTGTCCGCCAAAACGGCTGTCAACCAGGAATGAAAGGTTGAAGCGTTTGTAATTGAAGCTGTTATTAAAGCCGGCTAAAAATTTAGGGTTCGGGTTACCAACGTACACGGGATTAGCGGCATCTGTCAACACAGGTATGCCATTATCATCCACTTTTACCGAACCGTCGGCATTCTTAGCTATCACCCTGCCATAGTAATCGCCAAAGGCGCCGTATTTGCCATCTTTCGGCCTGGTTAGCCAGGTAGCAACAAGGCGGGTATTATCCTGGCTCGATATTACATAATGCTCGGCAGTATACAGCGGGCTCAATGCACGCACCTGGTTTGAGTTGTGCGAGAAGTTTAGCGACGGCGTCCATTTCAAATCACCAAATTTGGCATTGTAGCTTATGGTGCCTTCAAAGCCGTAGTTGCGTATTTCGCCACCGTTGAGGATAAAGTTTTGCGCGCCAGCACCCGATGGTGCAGATATGCTGATAATCTGATCGCTGGTACGTGCGTCGTAGTAAGCAAGGTCAACATTCAACACGTTAAACAGGGTAACCTGTGCACCAATTTCAAATGTTTTGGTACGCTCTGGTTTTACCTCGGCTATTTTATCACCCGAAAAATAAGGTAGCTGGCCAATTGGTTGGGTACCAACTATAGGCTGCAAATTATTAAGCGAATATGGTGGGAAACTATTGTTAGCGCCAAGACCCGGTGCAGTACCCACATTAGCGTACGAAGCCCTTAATTTGGCATACGACAACACGTTAGATGTGCCGATGGTATTGGTAAGTACATACGATAAACCTACCGATGGATAAAAGAAAGCATCGGGCGTGGTAGAAGCCCACTCGTTACGGCCGGTAGCACTCAGGAAAATAGTTTCCTTATAGCCTATAGTAGCGGTAGCCAGGGCAGCCTGCGTGATGGATTTGTATTCATGTTCGCCAACAGCAAGCGGGTGGGTAAGGTCATAGTTATTGGCCGAAAAATAGTTAGCCAGGCTTAAGCCGTATTGGTTGGTGCTTGACAAGGTGGTGTTATAATCAAGGCTGCGGTCATCAGTAAGGCCTAAAGTAGCCTCGAGTGAAAAGTCGCGTGAAACTTTGGTATTGATTAAGAACAGCGCGTCTGAATACAAATGCGTGCCATAGCCTTGGCCGGTAAAGTACGATCCATTAATACCTTGCTGCGTGCTTTGAGCAACCGGATCGGTAGTGGCGTAGTTTTCGGCCTGGTTACGATAGTTATAACCATCTAATGTAGTACGCACCTGCAGACTTATCCATTTGGCAAAATCATACTTAGCTTTAAAATTTGAAATATAACGGCTTGATGAGCGTTCATTCAAATTTCTGTACGCTATCCAGTACGGATTTTGGTTTGAACTAAACTCATTTTTTTCATACGGCCAGTTTTGTACGCTTATACCTCGGGTGGCATCAAACGTTTCGAAATGGTTTTTATCGTAATTGGCAAAATTATCATCCGTTGGGAACTGGTATAAACCAAACATCGGGCTAAAGGTTAAGCCTGCTTTTGGTGGATTTTCCTGCTTTTGGTAGATGTAGTTAACTGAGGCATCAAGGGTTAGTTTATCATTTAGAAACTTGCCCGAGCCGCGTATGGTAAAATTGTGTTTTAACAGAGAGTTGTTGGGCACAATACCAGTTGCTTTGGTATTTGCGTATGACGCATAAAACTGTGCCTTTTCGCTGCCCCCCGAAAGCGATACCCCATTGATGTAAGTTTTACCTGTATTAAAAAAGTTTTTAATAAACGCGTTACCAGCCCCGCTCGATTTTGCCCCCCACATGTCATCAGCACCGGGAGTGGTACGGCCATAGGTGGTTTGCGGTTTCGGCAAGCCGGTAGCCTGATCAAAAGTGGTTGATGAGTTGAAATCAATACGGGTAGTTCCGGCTTTGCCCTTCTTGGTTACTATTAATAAGGCCCCGTTTGCAGCCGCACTACCGTATAAGGCTGCCGCAGTTGCGCCTTTCAATACCTGGATGCTCTCGATATCATCCGGGTTTAGGTTTGATAAGGGGTCGATGTCAGCGCCATCGCCGAGGCCGGCCATTGTACCGCCCGCACCTTGCCCGATGGGGATACCATCAATTACATAAATAGGTGCACTATTGCCGCCAATTGATTTGGCGCCCCGCAGCTCAATACGAGATGCACTACCCGGACCACCAGTGCCTTTGGTAATAACCAAACCGGCAGCTTTACCCGCCAGCGAGTTTACAAAGTTGGGATCTTTGGCTTTTTCAAGCTCGGCGCCGCCTACATTCTGGGTGGCGTAGCTCAGCGTTTTTGTTTTTTGCTCGATACCTAAAGCCGTAACGGTTACGGTTTCAAGCAGGTGCTGGTCGTCTTTAAGAGTAACGTTAATTACTATTTTTCCGCCGATGGCTACCGTTTGAGTAACATAGCCTACATAAGAAAATACCAGGGACGAACCCGGCGCTGCGCTGATGGAGTAGTTTCCGTCAACGCTGGTAGTGGTTCCGGTGCTGGTACCTGCTACCTTAATGTTTACCCCCGGCAGGGGCAGGTTGTGATCATCTGTCACAGTACCCTTTACGGTTACATTTTGCGCCGATGCATACATAAAGCAGCATAGCAGCAACGTAACCAACATGTAGAGTTTTTTCATGAATTAAGTTTTTTAAAGTGAGTAATCAGGATGTTAGTTTCACCGAACTTACAATGAAATATTAATGCTTGTACAGCTTTAAAGCCCCGGTAGAGGTGATGTAGGGCTTTTGTTAAACATGATGATAAGCAGGCTTTTATGTTTTAATTTGTGCCGGATTTGTACAACCTGTGTCGCGGTTTAGGGGCTTGTTTATCAGTTCCACTACATTACCACTACTTTTGAGAATAAAAAGCTGTAAATAAAAAGATTAGCATATAATTGCTACAGGTGTGCAGCGCCGAAAGCCTGCATAATATTTGAAAGCATAATGAAAAAACACGCCGCGATCCTATTTATTTGCCTGCTTATTGCCTGCAGCACCCATGTCGCCCATGCCCAAATGGCAAAACCACCCCGGTTTAAGGCGATTGCTATAGCCGAGACTGGCGGCGGCCATGCCCTGTTTGATGTGGCGGCAAAAGCCTGGCTCAACAAGCTGGCTATCGACAGCAATTTTACCATCGACTATATCAGCGATACCAAAGCCCTTAATAAGGACTACTTAAAGCAATACAAATTATTTATCCAATTAGATTACCCGCCTTATCCCTGGGGAAAAGATGCGCAGGAAGCTTTTGAAGATTATATTGAAAACGCCCGCGGCGGCTGGGTTGGCTTTCACCACCCTACCCTATTAGGCGTGTTTGATGGTTACCCCATGTGGCAATGGTATTCGGACTTTATGGGCGGCATCGAATTTAAAAAACATATCCCCGGCGGAACAGAAGCCAAGCTGACAATTGAGGATGCAAGCCATCCTGCTTTTAACGGCTTACCCGCGAGTTTTCTCACGCAAGACGAATGGTACATCTACAACAAAAGTCCGCGCGACAAGCTGCATGTGCTGGCTAGTATTGACGAATCAACTTACAACCCGCCCAAAGATGTTAAAATGGGCGACCACCCCGTGATATGGACGAACGAACATATGAAGGCCAAAAACATTTACATAGCGATGGGCCATTTCCCTCAATTATTTGAAGATAGTAATTACACTACGTTAGTGAGGAATGCGATATTTTGGGCGGTGAAGTAACGGTTGACGCACGCAATAAAAAAATTGTCATTGCGAGCGAGGAACGAGCGCGGCAACCGCGAACTTTACAAAGCGGCCTTGCATAGTTCGCGATTGCTTCGTTCCTCGAAACGACAAAGTTTGCTATTCATTTAATCTCCCACCTTCTACATCACCACTACAACATCCACCCAAATATAGCCATAAAAGCCCAATAAAAGTCATTAACGCTATTTTCGAATATCTCCGCACTACTACATATCCAAAATGTTGCTTAATTTACATCCCTGATTAAACACCGGGATGTTAATAAAGAAAAACGTTTTATTAATTATTGCTTTTGTCGCACTAACGCTCCCTGCAATTGCGCAGCAGGCTATTGGCATTCCCACAATAAAAAATTACTCCCGCACAGATTATAATGCTGCGCCCGAAATTTGGGACATTAACCAGGATAAAAATGGCATCCTGTATTTTGCAAACGACGAGGGCCTGCTAACTTTCGACGGCAGCTATTGGAAAACCTATCAAATGCCCAACAAAGCCGCCATAAAGTCGATAGCTGTCGACCCGTCGGGAAAGATTTATTGCGGGGGGCAGGACGAGGTCGGTTATTTTTACCCGGACAATAGCGGCATCCTTAAATTCCATTCACTTAAAAACCTGCTGCCTCAAAAGGCAAAGCAGTTTGCTGATATCTGGAGTATCGTATTGTACAACAATGAAGTTTTTTTCCGCACCATTGAGTGCATTTTTGAGTTGAAGGATAACGAACTAAAAACACTCGATGCTCCCGGCGGCTGGCGCTTGTTATCAAAAACAAGCAACGGCTTGTATGCCTGGGATAAGGATTCGGGACTGATGATTTTTAAAGCCGGGCAATGGCAGCATTGCTGTGGCGCAGTGCCCACCGCCGAACTGCAGATTACCGGCGTTGTTGATTACGATAAAGAAACACTACTGGTTACCACCTTAAATAAGGGGGCGTTTTTAATGAACGGTTCATCCCTTATTAAAAAAAACACAGCTATAGATAATATCTTAAGTAGCGACCGGGTTACCTGCGCCCGCAAAATAGGCGACGACCGCTTTGCCATTGGCACGGCAGCTAAGGGGCTTTTTATAATAGACGGAAAAGGCAGCCTGGTTGAGCGCTTTTCGACCAGTGAGGGTTTGCAAAATAATAATGTGCATTCCATAATGGTCGACCATGACAAAAACCTTTGGGTAGGTTTGGAAAACGGGGTTGATTTTGTGAATTACAACACCTCAGTAATGCATATTTACACCAGTCGCGACAACCAGGTAAAAAGCAATGCCGCTATTGTGTTCGATAAAAAGTTATTTGTGGGCACATCGAACGGCTTGTATAGCATCCCCATAAATCAACCCGATGATATTAGTAAAGTAACCGGTTTTTTTAATGAGATAGCAAATACCAAGGGGCAGGTTTATAGCCTGGCGCAAATAAATGGCAGCCTGCTTTTAGGACACCAGGACGGCGCGCTGGTTTTACAAAACAACAAAATTGCGCCTATAACCACTCAACAGGGTGCGTGGATGTTCAAGCCTATACCAAATTCTCACGATATTATTGCGAGCACTTACACTGGGCTGCAGCTTTTACAAGCGAACGGCAGCAGTTTTGTTGACGCCGGAAAAATTACCGGGATATATGAATCGCTGGCTACCATTGCGCGCGACAACAATAACGTAATTTGGGCATCGCACCCCTATCGTGGCATCTATAAAATACAGTTATCGCCCGACAGGAAGAAGATTGTCATCTACTCACAGTACACCGACAAAAGCGGCCTTCCTTCCATCTTAAACAACCGCGTATATTTTATAAAAAACAAGGTAATCGCCGGCACCGAAAAAGGGATTTACGAATACAATGCCGCTCAAAACAAATTTGTGGGTTCAGCTTTTTATAAACCCATATTCGGCGATGCAGCTATTGAATATTTAACCGAAGATGCCACCGGAAATATCTGGTTCATCAGCAACCAGCGGGTGGGTGTTATTGATTTCAGCAAGCGGCAGGCAAGTAAACCATACACTGTTATCTATTTTCCTGAACTCGCCGGGCAAATGGTAAAAGGTTCGGGCTTTATCTACCCCTACGATGCAGGGAACATTTTTGTGGGTTCGAATAATGGCATTTTCCATTTAAACTACCGACAGTATGTGGCACGGGAAAGCAAACTGAATGTATTGTTAACCAACGTTAAGGCTATCGCCGAAAAAGACAGCGTTATTTTTGGCGGCTATTTTATGAAAAACGGGCAAGTAGCTAACACCCAAAATACCAAAACTATACCAACCGTAACCAAGCACTGGAATTCCTTTCACTTCGAATATTCATCAACGCTATTCGCCCAAAAAAGCAACAGCGAATTCAGTTACAAGCTGGAGGGATTTGATAATGACTGGTCCAAATGGTCAGCCAAAACCGAAAAAGATTACACTAATCTACCCTATGGAACTTTTACCTTTTCGGTGCGTGCACGTAATAATCTCGGTAACGCATCCGCACCTGTAAGTTATACTTTTACGATTAAGCCGGCCTGGTATCAAACCCCATGGGCATATTTTTGGTACGTGGTGATGATAACCATTGCCATTGTTTGGGCGGCCAGGGCACAGCACAAAAAGTTTGAGCTGCACCAACGCAGGCACGACGACGAGCAGCGCCGTTTGCAATACCTGCACAGCCTGGAACTCGACCGAAATGAAAAAGAGATCATGTCCCTCAAAAATGATAACCTGGAAACGGAAATCAGTTACAAAAACAAAGAGCTGGCCACGTTAACCATGCACCTTGTCGACCGGGGCCGGTTATTGTTGAACATCAAAGATGAGCTGATGACCCTAACCAAAAAGCTCAACATCCCCGACCCTGCTTACCAGTTCCGCAGCGTATTCAAGTTGCTTGGCGATACCGATAAAAACGACGACGACTGGAACCACTTCGCTATTTATTTCGACCAGGTACATAACAATTTCCTGGGCACCATGAAAACTAAATTCCCCGGCCTTAGCTCAACCGATCTAAAACTTTGCGCTTATTTGCGGCTTAACCTTACCTCGAAAGAGATAGCACAATTGCTTAATATCTCGCTAAAAGGTGTAGAGATCAGCCGTTACCGGGTGCGTAAAAAACTTGGCCTTGCAACCGAAGTTCATTTGTATGATTTTTTGATTGAGGTGACGAGTTGAGTAAGCACTAATTCGCACGAATTGAAACGAATCTCACTAATCCGGGCGGATGGGATAATTCGGTAATTCTTCGTCATGATTATTGCTTTCTTAATTCTTGTAATTCGAAATAATTAGTGCGAATTCGTGTCTATTCCTTTCGGACTTTCGGACTCTCAGACTTTACTGGCTTCCGAGCTAGAACTACCTCCCGGCTGCCCAAAAAATGGCATTACTAAATAGCGTCGTATAGTCCCTGCTTTCAAACAATACCGGCGAATGCCCCATAAAAATATACACATTACGCGCCTTATAATTGGGGTTTGTCCAAACCACCAGGTGGTCCCCCATTTTTACATCAGAATTGGGCGTATAAGTCGATTCATCAACCGAGGCCAGCACATGCACATTGGGGCGCATACTTTTTTCGTAGGTGTAAAACTCTTCCTTCTCCACCATAAACGATGGGGATACACCTTTCATAACCGGGTTGGTTTTATCCTCTATATTTACCTTAGCCTTTACAAACGTGGCAATGTAGTTTTTATAGCGGGTATCGCCCATAAACTTACTGAACCATTGCCACATGGGGTAACCGTCAAACTCACCCAGCAGCGTCGCATGGTGAAAGCCTATCCAGCCGCCCCGGCCTTCTTCAATGTATTTTTGAAATGCAGCTACCGCCTTTTCTTTCCAGCCATAAGGCGCATAATCAAGTTGAATAAATAGCTGGTAATTGGCTAAAAAAGCGTCATCAATTTTATCTGTGTTTTGAATGTAATCGATGCTGAAATTGCTGTCGGCGGCTAGCTTATCCAGCCATACTTTGGCCACTTTTGAATATTCGATGTGGTGCCCCCCGTTTTCGTACAAGGCAATCGCTTTAAAACGCGGTGCTTTTTGCGCGCAGGCAGTGAAAATACTAAAGAGGCACACGCAGATTATTAATGCTGATTTTTTCATTTTCATAGGTCGATATTTTATTTTGTTGCCGCCCATAATATGGCGTTCTTCATTAATAGCACATAGCTGGGGTTTACCAATGCAGTTGGCGAATGGCCGATGCAGATATAAATCATGCGGTGAAAGTTTTCGTTCGTCCAGAGGATGGGGTGGTCGCCCATGGGTTTGTTTTGTTTGTAGGTTGATTCATCAGCAGCAGCTAAAACCCGCACATTACCCCGCGGACTTTTATCCCATTCGTACCACTCATCAGCCAGCCAAAATTTGTCGGGCAAGCCTTTGGTAACCGGGTGGTTATGATCCTCAACCACTACCAGTCCATCCTGGAAGGCCGGGTGCGGCGAATAGATTACCCCACCCATCAGCCCCTCAAACCATTGCCAGTATTGCTTGGTTGAATTTGGAGCAATGAACTGCTTGCCGGTAAGTCCCGCTGCATGAACACCAACCCAGCCCTTCCCCTGCTCAACAAATTTTTGCAAAGCCGCCTGTTGGCTTGCCGACATATCAAACGGCGCCAAATGAAACATCACAAACACCTGGTATTTGGCCAGGTTGGCATCGTTGATGGTGCTGGTATCGCTGGTAAAATCAACGCTGAAATGGTTGTCGGCGCCAAGTTTTTCAAAAAACTCTTTGCCGACGGAGATGCTTTTCCAATGGTCCTTTGCCAGCGAGGCTACCACCAGTACTTTGAATTTTGATTGCGCGCAGGCGGTCAGCACAAATAATGTGATTAGGTTTAGGGCGAATAGGGTAAATATTTTTTTCATGGTTTAATTTTTCTAAAATTTATCGTTGCGAGGAACAGCCTATCCCAAACTTGTTTCGGGAAAGTAATCGCGAACCATGTAAGGCCGCCCTGCAGCGTTCGCGGTTGCCGCGCTCGTTCCTCGCTCGCAATGACATAATTTGTTATTTCGCCGCTCATTTCACTGGCTCTTTATAAATCCTCCCCATCATTGGGTCGTCAAAAATTATTTTTCTTAGTTCTTCGGCATCAATGGCGCCCTGGTGGGCGTAAACAATTTTGCCATCGGGCTCAACTAATAGGGTATAGGGCAAAGCGCCATCCCACTTCGGGTCAACTGCTTCAATCATTTTATATTTATCATCGCCGCTATAAATGTAGTTTACGCCAGATGCCTGTTTGCGCTGCAAAAATTTAAGGGCCTTGTTTTTATTGGCGGGGTCGTCGGCGCTGATGCTTACAAATTCCAGGCCGCGGTCGCGGTAGGTGTGGTTAAGGGTAACCAGGTCGTCGAATTCGGCAACACAGGGGCCGCACCAGGTGGCCCACAGGTTAACCAGCCGCAATTTATCTGTACGATTTTTCAATACTTCTTTAATTCCGCCGGCGCTAAGGGTATCCAGTTTTACAGGTTCTTTGGCCCAATTAATTTGGGCTTTCTCCAGCCAATCGCTTTTCTCTGCCCATTTTATCGAGCAGCCAAAGGTTTTGGTTACCGGCTCGGCAATTTCTTTGCCCGTTAAAATGGCATCGATAGCATTACGGGCATCAAGCGAGTGCGCTGTTTTTGCCGGGTTTTCCATATCGTCAATGCGGCCATTGTAGCGCAACTTGCGGTCTTTATCAAAAATAAAAATATGCGGGGTAGCAACAGGACCGTATTTGTTTGCGGTTACCTCCTTTTCACCGTCGTACAAATAAGGAAAGTTAAACTTCATGTTTTTGGCCCTTACTTTCATATCCTCGAACGAGTCGCCCAAATCGCTATAGCCTAATTCGTCCAAACGTAATCCGGCGGGGTTGTTTGGGTTAATGGCAACTATGCTTACGCCCTTTGATGCATAGTCGCTGGTCATTTTAATTACCCGGTCCTCATACGCCTGCGAAGTTGGGCAATGGTTACACATAAACACAACAGCCAGCACCTTTGCATTTTTAAACGAAGCAAGCGTATAGGTCTTACCATCGATACCGGGCAGGCTAAAGTCAGGCGCACTTTCACCTATTGCCAGGGTTTTATGCTGATCCTGTGCAAAAGCGCTGCAAAGTGTTAAGGCGAATATTATGCTTGTGATATACTTTTTCATTTCTGTCAGAATCTTAATCATTTAACGATACCGCCAGTAAATACCAGGCTGTATGCGGCAGCCATTGTTCGGCCCAGCGCCAGTCGGAATCTTTGCCGGATACGGCATAAGGGATATTATAATCTATATCGTCCTCGTTTTCAAAGCCAGAGGTTATGCCGTTAACAATGCCACCGGGTGCGTTGGTATATTCAAACGTGCCGAAAAAGCCATAGGCCGGGTTATTGTGGCCGGTACCCTGCAGCATACAGCTATCGAAAGGATTGAGGCCCAAAATCCAGTTCAGCTGGTCGAGCGCGAAAGTGTCTAGCTGATCGTGGAATGGTTTATCATCCTTAAATAAATTAGCAGCCATCCTCGCAGCGGCAGCTACCGAGCCAAGCCGGGCATTTTCGCCCTGCCACCACGGCGAGGCATCGCTGCCATGCGGGAAAAAGAACGAGCTTTTGCGGTTACCCAGCGTGTCTTGCACTAATTGGCGGCTGTAGCCAAATGGATTATTTACCTCGCGGGTTATCGCCAGCTCAAACTCCATTGATTCTTTGGTTGTTTTTTTGATCGCAGCCTGTTCGTCTGCCGATGCCAAAGGATAATAATACATTAAGCTCACCAACGGCAACCCAGCATCTGATGGATGGAAAAATGGTCTGTCCTTATCATCGGCCCTGAAATAGTTTTTATAATTTTTCCAGCTTGTTAGGCGGTCCATTATGCTTGCGGCACGTTTTGCGGCGGTGGCTTTATAAACATCTTTATGTGTGACTTTATATAATTCGGTTGCAGCGTTTAAAGCGCAGTAATCATCCAGCATATTTTCCTTGCCGTCAAAATCCATCTGCTTGTTGTCTTTTTCTAAAAACGAAAAGGCATTTTCGGCGGCTTTTAAATAATCAGCATTGCTGTATTCGCCGCTAACCGGGTATACTGAAGCCATAGCCAAACTTGCAATTGCCATACCTGCGCCTGAGCGGTAGCTCGATTGATACAGCCGCCAGCTTTTTTCCGCCGGCTTGCTGTTAAAGGCCTGGTCTTTTGTTTTTTTAATGCGATAGCTGCCCTCCTCGGCAGGTATCATCCTATCTTTGGGCAATTTGCCCGGCCCCGGCGCACCAACCGAACGATAAAACGAGCCGCCTTTGGCTTGCATACGTACCAGGTAATCGGCGCCATACATGGCTTCGTCCAAAATCCTGCGGTTAAACTGGCGGAAATCGGTGCCCGGCCGCGCGTTTAATAACTCATATGTCTTGAACAGGCTCCAGGCGGTCAATGATATTTGCTGCGGGTTAAAATAATTTGAAAACGACAAGTGTGAGAGGTGCTTGCCGTAATCGCCGGTGGCATCGTACCAGCCGCCGTGGGCGTCAATGGTGTCGGTTGTTTTGCCGGATAACAACAGGTGATGATCTGCTTTATCTAATAGTCCCGAACTGCGTTGGCCTTTAAAATAATATACTACATCAGATACGGTAGCTTTCTCCAATACATTTTTCCCGATGATAAATGGATAAGACGAAACAGTACCGCCTGGCAGCGTCGCCTGCAGCTTATAAGTACCGGGTGTTGTAAAGCTGCTAAAGTCTATTGTCCAAAACTGGAAATGTTTCCATTTATCAACCCCGCCACTAAATACCGGTTTGCCACTGAAAACGGATTTACCTGTGGCAGCATCAATAAGGTTAAATGAATTAATGTTGATTTTGCTGTCGGCAACGATTATGGCATGCTTGGCGCGGCTGTCTTCATAACCCACGTGATTGGTTACAATTTTTACCGGTTGCGCCTTCAAAAAAGCAGGTATACCTATTAATAAGCACAGTATCCAGGTTTTTGCGTTTGATGTTAGCACGAAATTCATTTTATAAAAGGTTTTATTAATAAAGGTGTTCGGCGGGACCCTTTACGAGTTCAAAGCTAAGTTATTACAATTTACGCTGGTATTTTCATACCCCTACATTAGCACTACGCAAGGGATTAAAATCAGTTGGTGTATATTAAATCAAGTTTCCAAACCGGGTTTTGGACTAAACAGAGCCGCTGTGAGGACACAGCCTTTGGGTGTGTATATGTGGTTTTTTAATAGAGCCATCGGCTCGGCCCATATTGTAGCGCCGGGTTTCAACCGGGCGGACGAAGGATGTTTACACCATAAAACCACCGATTTCCACCATAAATTCTATCGTAGTGGTATTGTAGTGCCTTAAAAATAGTATTTAACCAAAGTTTGGCGGATTATTGCACAACATAAAATCCATATATTGTAATGCCGATTTATAATATATAGCCAATAATATTTGATGGAGAATACTGCTAAAACAAGAAAGTTCCTGATTGCTACCCACGGCACCTTTGCCGCGGGGGTAAAATCGTCGCTTGATATTATTATTGGCTCGATGGAGCATATTTTTTTGATTGAAGCTTATGTTGATGAAACGGTTTCGGTGGAAACACAGATAAACGAGGTGATGACACAGGTTAGCGATACAGACGAACTGATTGTATTTACTGATATTTTGGGTGGCAGCATTACCAACCAAATATTGCAACATGCACTAAAACCGAACGTGCATGTTGTTTCAGGCTTTAATTTACCGCTGCTGATTGAAGTTTTGATGGCTGATGCTGAAAAACCGGCGGAAGAGGTAATTACCGCAGCCCTCGAAAATGCAAAAGAACAAATGACCTACGTAAATAAACTTTTAACCGCACAAAAGGAAGACCAGGATGATTAAGCTTACCCGCATTGACGACCGGCTGGTGCACGGCCAAGTGGCTTTTACCTGGACGCCGGCCCTTGGCGTTGATTGCCTGTTAATAGCAAACGACAAAGTTGCTAAGGATGAATTTTTAAAGATGACACTCGGGCTGGCCAAACCTGCTGGTACAAGGCTGCTGATAAAATCGGTAACCGATGCAGCCGCTTTTTTGAACGATGAAAAAAGCCGCAATCTTAAAATATTACTGATTGTAAACAGTGTGAAGGATGCCTTCGCCATGGTAAACGGCGTGCCGGAAATCAAATCGGTAAACTTTGGCGGCATCAGGATGAACGAGGGGATGCGCCTCATCAGCAAAGCGGTTGCCGTTAACGATGAAGACATCACGCTGGTAAAAGAACTGTTGAACAAAGGCATCGAACTTGAACTGAGGCAGGTACCTACTGATAAAAAACAGATGGTGGAAAGCTTGATATAGAGAATCAAGAGGTCAAGAGTCAAGACAGAAGAAAAGAATAAAGAGTTTTTAAATCTTGATTCCTGACTCTTGATTTCTTGCATCTCAAAGCACATACATTAAAGGAACATAAAACAGCATGTCATTATCCTACCTACTCATCGCTCTCGTCGCCATGTTTGGCCACTCCGAAGATTTTTTGGGGACCACACTATTGAGCCGCCCGCTGGTTTTGGGGCCGCTTGTTGGACTGGCGCTGGGCGATTTAAACCAGGGTGTTATCATCGGCGCCACGCTCGAGCTGCTATTTATGGGTAACATAAAGGTTGGCGCTGCTATTCCGCCCGATGTTATCACCGGCGGCGTGCTGGGTACTGCTTTCGCCATTATATCGGGTAAAGGACCAGCCATTGCGCTGGCTATCGCGGTGCCGGTATCCATCCTTGCCGAAATGGTTATCAGCAGTTTGTTCGTGTTCAGGGCAATACTTAATAAAAAATTTAACCAGTACGCCGCCGAGGGCGACTTTAACGGCATCCAGCGGCTGCATATTTTTTCGGGGGTATTAAGGCCCATATTTATGGGGATAATTATCCTGCTGGCCCTGCAATTAGGCGGCTCGGTAATGAAGGAGTTCCTGGATATGATACCCGCATGGGTACAAACCGGGTTAACGGTTGCCGGCAATATGCTGCCTGCCCTTGGGTTTGCGCTGCTGATGCATTTAATGTTTAACAAAACAGTTGCCCCGTATTTCTTTTTAGGGTTTATGTTGGCAGCCTATTTAAAACTGCCTGTAATAGCTATTGGTGGGCTTGGAATAATCATTGCGTTAATAGTAACACAGGTAACCCCGAAAACGCCTTCCGATGATGATGATTTTGAAACTGTTGCTGATGAAATTAAACCCGTCCAAAAGCTCACTAAAAGAGACATGCGCAATGTTTTTTTAAGGTCGATGGCGCTGGAGGCTAACTTTAACTTCGAGACCTGGCAGAACACCGGCTTTGCGTTTTCAATCATCCCCATACTAAAACGGCTCTACACTACCAAAGAAGCCATGGCGGCGGCATTGAAAAGGCATTTGAGTTTTTTTAATACCAGTCCGTACGGATCAACACTTATTTTGGGTATTACCGCTGCCATGGAAGAACAAAACAGCAACGATGCCACGTTCGACGCCGAATCGATTGGCTCGGTGAAGCTAGGCCTCATGGGGCCTCTTGCCGGGGTGTTCGATTCCCTTTTTTGGGGCACATTTAAAGTTATTGCTGCAGGGGTTGGTACATCGCTGGCTATAAAAGGCAATATCATGGGGCCTGTTTTGTTCCTGCTGATATTTAACGTGCCACATTTGGTGCTCAGGTACAACCTTACTTTTATAGGCTACAATGCGGGAACTAAATTCCTGCAAAACCTGGCCAAAAACAATGTGATGGACAGGCTTACCAAAGGGGCATCCATTTTAGGACTGATGGTGGTAGGCGCCATGCCTGCAACGCTCATGTCAATCACTACGCCGATAAGTATCGGGTCGGATAAATCAACGGTAACCATCCAAGGCTTGCTCGACCAGGTTGTGCCCGCAGTAATACCTTTAGGATTGACATTTTTGGTTTACTATTTTGTAAAAAATGGTGCTAAAACCACGCACCTGTTGTTGGGTTTGCTGGCGCTGGGCTTTATTGGCAGTATGATACACTTGTTTGCTTAAGGCCTCACCTAAATCCTCTCCAAAAGAGAGGACTTAAAAAAAAGCAAGCCACAAGAAATTAATTAAAAAGCCCCTCTGCTGTGGAGAGGGGCTGGGGCAAATAGGTCCCAAAATGATAAAAAAATGATGAGCAAGATTAAACAATGAAAGGGATTGGCGTTTCACCGGGAATAGCGATAGGCAGGGCTTTTATAATACAAAAAAAGGCGACTGTGGCTACCGGCATTTTGCTGAATGGCCCAGCAGAAATTGAGGTGGCAATCGCGCAGTTTGATAAAGCAGTAACCAGCGCGGTTAATGAAGTTGAATCGATAAAAATAAACTCACCGGCGCTGTCTGACAATGATTTTGCCATCCTTGAAACTCAAATCGAGTTGTTAAGCGACCCCGAAATACGGGAAAGCGTAATTGAAAAAATTGAGTCCGAACATAAAAACACCAGCGACGCGCTGCTGGAAACAATTGCGGGTTTTGTACAGGTTTTCGAAAGCATGGAAGATGCCTATATGCGTGCCCGCGCTGCCGATGTGCAGGACATAGGTGACCGGATATTAAAGAACCTCGGCAATTCCGGGCCGGCTAACCAACTTGCCTTTAAACCGGATACCATCATCATTGCCGAAGACCTTTCGCCATCAGATACCATTGCCATGGATATTACAAAAGTGATTGGTTTTGCAACCCAGGCAGGTAGCCAAACATCGCACGCGGCTATTATTGCAAAAGCCAGAGGTATCCCGGCGATTGTTGGGTGTGGCGCGGATTTGATCGACATAAAAAATGATGATGTTATTATTTTGGATGCAATATCAGGTGAAGTGTTCATCAACCCAAATCAGCAAATTCTGGACGAATACCTTATAAAAAGGAATGTATATCAACGGCGTGCGGTTGAATTAAAGGCTTTGCACGATGTTCCTGCAATTACAACTGATGGCATGCAAATAACGTTAACCGCTAACATATCCGGCGCGGGGGACTTAGTTAACGTTTTTGATAACGGTGGTGAAGGCGTGGGCCTTTTACGCACCGAACTTTTGTACATGAACCGCGATACCTTCCCAACAGAAGACGAGCAATTTGAATTCTACAAAAATACCGCGCTGCAGGCCAAAGGCAAACCTGTAATTGTGCGGACTATCGATATAGGCGGCGATAAGCACCTGCCCTACTTTAACCTGCCTGCCGAGCTTAACCCATTTTTAGGTTACCGGGCGATAAGGGTTTGTTTGGATAGGAAAGACTTATTCATTACCCAGTTAAAGGCTATTTTACGCGCCTCCGTTTTTGGGGATTTGAAAATTATGTTCCCTATGATTTCCAACATCCAGGAAATCAGGTCGGCGAAAAGCATTTTGGAAGAAGCAAAGGAAGAATTACGAAAGGATGGATTGCCATTCAAGTCCGGAATTAAAGTTGGCATCATGATAGAAATACCCTCTGCCGCCATTACTGCTGATTTGCTGGCTAAAGAAGTCGATTTCTTCAGCATCGGAACAAACGACCTTTGCCAATACACGCTTGCTGTTGACAGGATGAATGACAAAATAAGTCACCTGTACGACCCATTTAATCCGGCAGTATTACGGCTGATTAGTTTTGTAATTGAGCAGGGTGCTAAACAAAATATCCACGTAGGCATGTGCGGTGAAATGGCAGCCGACCCGCTGGCAACTTTATTGTTAATGGGAATGGGGTTAAAGGAATTTTCCATGAGCGCAGCATCAATACCTGCTATAAAAAGCATCATCATCAACAACAGCGAACTGAAAGCAAAACAAGTTTGGGAAAATGTGAAGGCGATGGATAGTTCGGAGGAGATTTTGGAGTATTTGAAGGGGATATAACTTTTGTCATTGCGAGCGCGGCGTGGCAACCGCGAACTATACAGAGCGAATGGAAAGTGTTCAACCTGTTTAGCTGTCATACATGGCGTGCGGTTGCCGCGCTCGTTCCTAGCTCGCAATGACATGACTTTTAATTTGATATGTAAAAAATGGTAACAACCAACCTTATAATTCTTGCCCCGCAGGGGCTCCATGCCAGGCCTGTAACCGCTTTGATACGGCTGGCAAAGGGTTTTAAATCAAACATCAGCCTGCAAAAAGGGGATAAAACTGTGAAGCTAAACAGCATGCTGAATATACTTTCGCTAACCATAAAAGGCGGCGAAACCATTACCATAATCATCGATGGCGAAGACGAAACAGAGGCATCAGCTGCCATTAACCATTTTTTTACCGAAGAACTAAAACACTTATGAAAATAACCATCTGCAAAAACGAAAACGAATTTGATATAACCGCCGCCTGGCGCATTATTGCCCAAATGCTGGAAAAACGCACATCGGTAATAGGCCTCTCAACCGGGCAAACTACTATCGGTATGCACCGCATTGTGTCTGAAATTTTTAAGCAATATCCGTTTGATGTATCCGGTATCACATTGTTTAATGTGGATGAACTCACCAACCTGGAGCGCGAATATGCCGGCAGCTGCTACACCATGATATTGAACCAGATTGCCGGGCCGTTGGGGATACCTGATGAAAATTTTATTATGCCGCCAACCCTGTCCGACGACTTTGAGGCCGAAAGCATCCTGTTTGAAAAGCGTCTCGCGGATCGGGGTGGTGCCGACTTGCAAATGCTGGGTATAGGCAGTAATGGCCATATAGGCATTAACCAGCCAGGCACGCCGTTTGAAAGCGAAACATGGGTATCGCCAATGGACCCTGATTTTGAGGCCCGCGTTCGCCGCGAAACGCAAGTGCCGCCCGAAACGGTTTTAGGCGGCCTTACCCGCGGCGTGAAAAACATAATGCATACCCGTAAATTGATATTAATAGCTAAGGGCGCGCATAAAGCAGATATTATTGAGCAGGCTATCCTTGGGCCCGTAACTACAGATATCCCGGCATCGGTGGTACAACTGCACCCTAACTGCGAAATTTTGCTTGATGCGGATGCTGGAAGTAAAATTGAAGCGTATGCGAGGAAGAGGGGGTATAATTTTTAGCGTCGACAAACGGATTTGGCAACTTTTAAAAAGTTGTCAAATCTAAATCTCGTTCAAAGGACTTCATGTCCTCATAAACCCATCATAACCAGCGGCCTGCAAAACCATTCCTTGGTTTTAAAAAAAACAATATTACCATACATCAAACAGTTTAAACTATAATGTGTTGCTTAAGCAGGAACAGATTATAGTATTCAACCCTTTCCTTATAAAATAGTTATACCTTTAGCTTTATTCAGACAGCTAATTCGTCTTTTCTGCTTTTTATCTGCTTATATCTCCTATAATTTATTTATTATGCCCTTACCAGATTCTGCCCATCACGATACTGTACCATCAGAAAATCAATTTCCTGTAGTGGGGATAGGTGCATCGGCAGGAGGCGTAGAAGCATTTAAACTTTTTTTAAAGTCGGTACCGCCAGACTCGGGAATGGCTTATGTGTTTGTACAGCACCTTCACCCGGGATACGAGAGTTATTTACCCGAAATTTTTCAAAAGGTCACAAAAATCCCTGTACGGTTAATAGCCGACAATATTCATTTGGAGCCCAACCACGTTTATATTATCCCACCAGGAAATATCCTTACCGCCACAGATGGTGTGTTGAAGCTCGACCCGATAAAAAATAAAAAAGTAAAAACTATCGATGTTTTCTTTTCGTCGTTGGCAGTAGTTCATCAAAGCTTTGCAGTGGGGGTGGTACTATCGGGCGCGTTAAATGATGGCACCCAGGGGTTGCAGGTAATTAAATCATACGGGGGAATAACATTTGCTCAAAACGAGGACGCTACGTTTGATAGCATGCCAAAAAGCGCCATCCGCTCGGGCGCGGTTGATTTTATTTTACCGGCCGAGCAAATTATTGCAAAGCTGATATCCATCAATCATCCTTTTCGCACAAGCTACACCCCGGCAGAAGTTAAAGAAAATGAGCCTGAACAGGATGAGGAGATTTTCAGGCAGTTGCTTACCGTTTTACGCGTAAGGCGTGGGGTTGATTTTACCAACTATAAACAAAACACCATAAAGCGGCGCATTGTGCGTCGCATGGCGCTGAATAAAATTGAGAAACCTAAGGACTATTTAGTTTTTCTGAGAGAAAATAAAGCCGAGCAGGATGCATTATACAATGACATGCTGATATCTGTGACTGATTTTTTCCGCGACCCACATAGCTTTGAGTTATTATGTAACAATATATTCCCGGGTATTCTGCTTCACAAAGCGTCCGATGAACCACTAAGGATATGGATTGCAGGCTGTGCCACCGGCGAAGAGGCCTATTCATTTGCAATATGCCTGCAGGAGTTTTTAGGCGATAAAATAGCTACCCGTAAAATCCAGATTTTTGCTACCGATGTTTCTGAAACAGCCATTGCCAGGGCCAGGACAGGCATTTACCGGCAGAGTGAACTTGCCGGCCTTTCATCGTTCCAGGTGCAGCAATTTTTCAATAAGCTTGATGGCAGCTACCAGGTGAATAAATCAATAAGGGATATGTGCGTTTTTGCGCACCATAATTTGTTGAAAGACCCCCCATTTTCAAAAATTGATTTGGTGAGTTGCCGCAACGTAATGATATACCTTGAGCCGGTATTGCAAAAAAGGGCGTTAAATACCTTTCATTACGCATTGAACGAGCGTGGGTATTTAATGCTGGGCAAATCAGAAACCATTGGTTCAAGTACCGACTTGTTTGCGCCTGTTGACAAGCAACAAAAAATTTACCAGTCGAAAGGTCCGCACGGTAAATATAGGAATGTAACGTCCGAAAAAAGTGAGCAAACATTAAAGGATATTGACCAGGTAGCACCTGATGCAAGCAATGAGCGCGATATTAATAAAGTTGCCGATGCCCTATTGCTATCAAAGTATACACCGGCCGGTGTTATGGTTGACCAGTTGTTTGATATTATCCAGTTTCGCGGCAAAACAGATGCCTGGCTGGCAGTATCGCCGGGAAAACCGAGCTTTAACGTACTTAAAATGGCGCGCGAAGGCCTTTCTTTCGAATTACGGAACCTGCTGCACATGGCTAAAACCAAGCAAACAATTGTACGGAAAGAAGGTATTTCATTTAGAGTAGATAATGAGTCGCAGTATGTTAATATTGAAGTAATACCCTTATCAGATACAGAAGAGGCTTATTTTTTAGTGCTTTTTCAAGATGGTATCCTTTCAGAAACTTTATCCTCGGGCGAAAACTCAACATCGTCCAAGCATGCACAGGAAAATATAAACGCCTGGGTACAGCGCATTGACCAACTGGAAAAAGAGCTTTCCCAAACCCGCGAGGATATGCGGAACATAACAGAAGTGCAGGAAGCCGCCAACGAGGAATTGCAGAGCGCCAATGAGGAGTTGCTATCCGGTAGCGAAGAGCTGCGTAGCCTGAACGAAGAACTGGAAACATCGACCGAGGAACTGCAAAGCACCAACGAGGAAATAACTATTGTAAATAACGAGTTGCTCGACCGCAACGACCAGCTCAACAACTCCAGGAAATACACCGAAGAGATTTTTAATACCATACACGACCCATTGGTTATATTGGATAAGGATTTAGTGGTATTGCGTGCAACCGATGGATTTTACAACATGTTCAGGGTTAATGAAGAGGATACGGAGGGCAATTTTGTCTATGACCTTGGTAATAAACAATGGAATATACCGAAATTGCGGCATCAGTTAGACGTAGTGTTGCCGCAGCAAGGCTTTTTTAAAGCCTTTGAGGTGGACCATGTTTTTAAAACGATTGGCCGCCGTATAATGCAGCTAACCGCACGGCAGTTTGATACCTATACCAACGAAAAGCTCACCCTGCTTGCAATCCACGACATAACCGACAAAAGAAAAGTTGAAGAAGGCCTGGCCGAAGCCGAACGTCTGCTTGCCGAAAACAAGGAGAGGCTGCATTTTGCAATCGAGTCGGCTGGGATTGGGGCCTGGGACTTCAATCCGATAACCAGGGAGCTTATTTGGGATAACCGTAACAAGGAACAGTTTGGCCTTAAACCGACAGATGATATTGCTTTTGATATTTTTTTAAATTTGATTCATCCCGATGACCGGGACAATGTTAACGATGCCATAAAAAAAGCTTTAAAGGGCGTAAATGGCGGTGAGTTTAACGTCGAATACCGCGCAATTGGCAAAAGCGACCAAAAGCTGCGCTGGATAAAATCAAAGGGCAAAGCGTATTTTGATAAAGACAACAAGGCTACACGTTTTATAGGAACAGTTTTAGATATTTCGATGGAGAAGGACCTGGAGGAAAATACGAAGGAAATGCTCCGGAAAAAAGATGAGTTTATTAGTATTGCCAGCCATGAGCTAAAAACACCGATAACCAGTTTAAAGGCCTCACTGCAACTGATGGAGCGGATGAAAAACAATCCATCGCCGATGTTACCCCGCTTCCTGGACCAGGCCACCCGCAGCATGGAGCGGATTACGCGCCTGATTGATGAACTGCTGAATGTGAACAGCATGAACGAGGGCCAGTTGCGGTTAAACAAAGCATCATTTGTTGTTGCCAGTATGCTCGACCAATGCTGTAGCCACGTGCGAGCAGGCGGCGGGCACGAATTGGTTGTGCAGGGCGATGAAACGCTCGAGGTAAACGCCGACGAAGACAGGATTGAGCAGGTGGTAGTTAACCTGGTTAACAACGCGGTTAAATATGCACCTGATTGCAGGAAAATATATTTAATTATTGAAAGAGAGGACAACATGGTGAAAGTATCGGTACGGGACACCGGTGCCGGCATACCGCATGACAAAGTGCCCCATTTGTTCGACCGCTATTACCGGGCTGACTATGGTGGAGGCCATTACTCAGGCATGGGCCTCGGGCTTTACATCTGCTCCGAAATCATCAAACGCCACGGCTGCACCATTGGCGTTGACAGCGAAATAGGGTTGGGCTCAACGTTTTGGTTTACGTTGCCGTTGTAAGAACATCGGTTTTAATAAATATTGTCATTGCGATCCGCTGGCTAGCGGAGGCAACCGCACGCCGTGCACAACCGCTATTGCAAGCTCTGTACCATTCTGTTCGCCCTGTAAAGTTCGCGGTTGCCGCGCTCGTTCCTCGCTCGCAATGACAATATTTGCTTTTTATTTTTCGTTTGACATAGAAAACGGCACATCCCCTTTCCCTGTTCCCCTTTGCTTATTTGGCGTTGCCGACATATCGAAATTTAAAACTTCACCGCTAACCAGCGCCTTGTGGCTTAGCCAGTTAAATCCATAAGCCTTGCCATTAACCGTTAAACTGTTTACATACTTATTTTCCGCGCTGTTTTTCGGTGCATTTATAGTGATGGTTTTCCCATTCTCCAAATTGATGGTTAGTTTTTTAAACAGTGGCGCACCCAAAACATATTGGTCGCTTGCGGGGGTTACCGGGTAAAAGCCCATCGCCGAAAATACGTACCAGGCCGAGGTTTGGCCGTTGTCCTCGTCACCGCAGTACCCGTCGGGGGTGGCTTTGTAAAGTTTGTTCATGGTTTCGCGGGCCCAGTATTGGGTTTTCCAGGGCTGACCGGCGTAGTTGTATAGGTATATCATGTGCTGTATAGGCTGGTTGCCGTGCGCATACTGGCCCATGTTGGCGATCTGCATTTCGCGTATTTCGTGTATCACCGTATGATAATAGCTATCGTCAAATGTTGGCGGCAGGGTAAACACGGAATCCAATTTGGCTACAAATTTTTGTTTGCCGCCCATCAGGTTTATCAGCCCCTGTATATCATGAAATACACCCCAGCTGTAGTGCCAGGCATTCCCTTCGGTAAAGGCATCGCCCCATTTAAAGGGATTGAAAGGTGTTTCAAAGCTGCCATCCTTGTTTTTACCGCGCATCAGGCCGGTTTGTTTGTCGTAAAGGTTATGGTAATTCTGGCTGCGTTTTTTGTAAACCTCGATTTCAGCGGTCGGCTTGCCGAGGGCTTTTCCTAATTGGTATATGGCAAAGTCGTCATAGGCATATTCCAGCGTGCGGGCGGCGTTTTCGTTAATTTTTACGTCGTAAGGCACGTAACCCAGCGTGTTATAATAGTCAACCCCGCGGCGGCCGGTAGCATTCGGTCCTTCGTTATTGGCCCCATGCTTCAAAGCCTCGTAAAGTGTCTCTATATCATACCCGCGAGCGCCCTTTAGATAAGCCTCGGCAACTACCGATGCGGAGTTATTCCCGATCATACAATCGGCATAACCCGGGCTGCTCCATTCGGGCAGCCAGCCCCCTTCTTTGTAATCGTTCACCAAACCTTCCTGCATCTGCTTGCTTACCGAGGGGTAAACCAAATTCAGAAATGGATAAAGCGCCCGGAAGGTATCCCAAAAACCTGTCCCAGCAAATAAATAACCCGGCATAACTTTGCCGTTATAAGGGCTATAGTGTACATTTTGCCCTTTTGCATCCACTTCGAACATTTTATGGGGGAAGAACAGCATCCGGTACAGGCAGGAATAAAAAGTACGCGTTTGGTCGATAGTTCCGCCTTCAACATTTAAACGGCTTAGGGTTTTATTCCAGGTGGTCTTCGCGTTTTGCTCGGTTTGGGCGAAGCTGTTACCGCCTATTTCGCGTTTTAAGTTAAGCTCAGCCTGTTCTACACTTATAAAAGACGATGCTACCCGCAAATGTACCTGTTCGCCCTTTTTAGTTTTAAAGCTGATAACAGCGCCGGCATGGTCGCCGGTGTATTCCAGTTTACCATTATCTATATTCTTGTCATGCCAGGCCGAGGCAACATCGAAAGCCTTATCTACATAAATAACAAAAAAATTCTTAAAGTTATCGGTTACCGCGCCGCTGTTTTTGGTGCTGTAGCCAATAATTTTCCGTTCGCCGGGTATGATTTTTACATATGAGCCCTTGTCAAATGCATCTATTAAGATATGCGAGCTGTCGCTTTCGGGGAAGGTAAACCTGAAGCTGGCAGCGCGTTCGGTGGGTGTAATTTCTGTAGTTACGTCATAATCTGCCAGGTAAACGCTGTAATAATAAGCCTTTGCAACCTCGGCCTTGTGCGAAAACCAGCTGGCGCGCTTCTGCTCATCCAGCACAATTTTGCCTGTTTCCGGGAAGATGGAAAACATCCCATAATCGTTCATCCAGGGCGATGGTTGGTGCGTTTGTTTAAAGCCAAGTATTTTGTCGGCATCATAGGTGTACTGCCAACCGTTGCCCATCTCTCCGGTTTGGGGTGTCCAAAAATTCATACCCCAGGGCAGCGCTATCGCCGGGTAGGTATTACCGTTTGATAGCGCCGGTTTTGAAGCTGTCCCCATCAGCGGGTTAATCAAATCCACCGGATTTGATACGCCACCGTTTTTTTGGGCGAGTATAGATAAAGGTAGAAGCAGGGTTGCAAGGAGTGTGTATTTTTTCATAGTGTTATATGCGGGGCCAGTGTTATATTATTATATTTTTTGTCATTCTGAGCGAGATCGAAGAATCTTATACGTGCGATATTCACGCGGGAAGGTAGTCGTCGACCTATTTGGCGCACACCTATCAACTGTATAAGATTCTTCACTACGTTCAGAATGACAAATGGGTAGCGTCAAAAAACTCCCGCGCATAATTGCTTATGCACGAGAGTAACCAACCTTTCCTCAAAAAAGCTCTTCATCACCACTTCAAATCAACCTTTATACCATCCGGGCTGTTGGCAAAGCCCAGGTACAAGGTGTTTGATGATGCATCCCATGCCGATTTCACATCGGCAACGGTTTGCCCGGTGCTATCTGTAACGGTTGTTGTTTTTGGCTGCGCAGGCAAAAGCACACGCATGCTGTTTAATGTTTTTATGGGGCTTTTCACCGTAAATGAATAGCTGCCTGGCTGTATTTTTTCATCATACGCCCTGGCTGCTGCTGCCAACACTTGTGGCTTCTCGTTATCGGCAACGCGGTTAACTGCGTAAAGCAATGCCTGCTCGCCGGGATTAATCGTTTTTTCAGCAAGCACCGGCAATTGCGGGTCGAACAAATCGATAACCGGGCCTTTCACCAGGTAAGGTTTGCTATCGGCATTTTCATCCATAACGGCAACCACATCATAAGGGCCACGCTCAACATACATGCTGTTTTTAAATAGCATTTTGCCTGCTTTGGCATCATTTTCATAGCCTTCTTTCACAAGCCCTACAAACTTTTCGTCGTTATTGGCCTCCATCACAAATTCCTTAGGGTTTTGCCTTAGCACGTATACAGTGCCTTTGCCAACCTTAAACTTTTGGTTTTCTTTTGTTGGGTTGATGCCCAGCAGCTTAAACAGGTGCTGCGATGGCGCTTTAAATTTGTTGCCGTTGGTGTCCCACCATTCCATTACCGATTGGTAGGGGTCATCATCTTTGCCGCAGTAAATTAATACCCCACCTTGCCTAACCCAAGTTGCTAATTGCTTGTGTACATCCGCTGATACCGGTTTCATGTTGGAATAGCTCATCACCAAAACCTTGATATCTTTTAATGATGCCGCGTATCCCATATTTTCCATGTGCACGGTTTGCACCGGCACGCCGCGTTTTACCAGCGGCAGTGTTTGTCCATAAAAGTTGGAGAACTGCGGATCTTCAAAACCATTATGCGTGGGGAAGCGCTGGAACATCAGCGTGTTGCTCATCAAGACCCCAATGCCGTTGACGCCAGATACTTTGTTGTTTGATTTTGGCATGCTATTTAAAGCGTTTACCATCACCTGCATCTGGGTTGAATAAAACTGCGGGATTAGTATTTTTTCATTGCTGTTGAGTACTGGATATGGGTGAGTGTAAATCCGCTTGGGCCATGGCATTACCTCGTAATCAGAAATCATGGGATATAATAGCTTGGCGGTGAATGTCGCCTGGTAGTTCCGTTTGTAGTCGCTCCACTCGTGTACACGATCCTCGATAGGATCGGTCAGGAAAAACAGTTTGCGTTTGGTGGGCGCCGTCATCGATACCATCGACCCATATTCTAAAAATGCGTTTTCAAACACGCGTTCTTTTTTCTCACCATTAAAAAATGTAGGCTCGCGCGAAGTACCTGTCCATACCTGGGCTATATAACCGTCGATACCCGGCAATGATGCCAGGCTTGCTTCGGGGCTCACAATTTGCCACGATGAATAATTAACCAGCGAATGCGTGGCAATAAAAACTTTAATGTTCATCCCCTTGCTTTTGCCATAGGTTTTGGCGTAGCTGGATACCTGTTTGATGGCATCGTAATACAAATGATATTTCAGTTTGCTTGACAGGTAGGTATTTTCTGCGGACTCATCCTGCGCCTTCCAGGGAAAGCCATAATACTTTTGCCATTCGGCTTTAAAGGGCGCGCTGTAACCGGCGCGTGCCCAAAACTCGGGCTCCTCTAAAAATATGGTACTGATGTTGGCGTCGATAACCTTTTTGATAACATCCGTCTCCATGTAATTGATGAACGATTGCACCGGCACCACATACGGCATGTTTTTGCCGTGCATAATGGTATCGCCCTTTTTGGTTACCTGGCCAACGCCCAGGTGATTTTGCCCGTCGTATTTACCCAAAAAATAATCGTAATACTGCCCCCAGGCAATGCCGGTCATGAAATTAACCTCGTAACCATGATCACGCCATGATTTTACGCGTTGCTCAAATGTCATTCCGGGCCGGTCGTTAGTTCCGTAAACAATGGCAATGTCCGAGCGTACATCAATCTCGGGCATCCATGGGCTGCTGGTTTGGAAGGCCGTTTTTTGTTTAGAGATAACAGGATTGGTATTTTGTGCAAATGCCCAGGCCGATGCACACAACAAACCAGATAGAAGGATAGATTTTTTCATGTAGGTACTACTGTTTTCCGATGGATGAAGGGCCTTTTTTTAAGTCCCAAGTCTTGAGTCTTAAGTCTGATTTGGTTTTTTGACTTGAGACTTTATACTCCGGACTTAAGACTAACGTGAGTTCGACATAAGAATTGGCGCTAATAAATCCATATCGTTTTATTTAACGGCTTGCGTTTCGCCTCACCTAAACGGCGAAGCCCTCATGTAATAATCCTCTCCAAAGGAGAGGACTTCAGCTTCGCCCCCCGGGAATTCCTTTTCAGAACCCTCTCCTTTGGAGAGGGCAGGGTGAGGCGACGACCAGCTATTGTGGCGCCGCCTGCAATTCAAAGCATCGTGTTCTTATATCGAACTCACGTTAAAACTATTTAATGTGCCGATACCGGCGTGGTATAATTATATTGATTTAACCCGGCATTAATTCTCGCACCAACCCTAAAGTACACATCCTGGTCGGGCAAGGCGCCACCGGTTGTGGTGATAGAGATGGTTTGGCCAAGCAGTGCTGTACCGGTTGAGCCGTTGTATGATACAAGCGTTGAGTAGCGCGGGTCGTAGTTGTTACTGCCATCGTACTGGGTGTTGCTTACATACAGGTTAATATTGGTTACATCAGATTGATAGGCCGGGTTATTGGTACCCCGCGTAACTTTAACCTGCACGGTAACCGATTTATCGGCATTTACCACCGGCGAACCAACCCACTCAACCCTTAAAAATGGCTGTACTTTAAAGTTAACCGTTGCCGAACCTTTCAATACCACCGTTTGGCTCGAGTCGGAAACTACGTTGCCGGTGTTGTCAGTTTGCACCAATGGTACGAAAGGCCCTTCTACCGAAATTTTGTAGGTGGCTGCAAACACTTTGGTATTGTTAAAAGTACCGTCCTGTTTTGATTGGAAGTATTCAGGTACCGGGTTGGCGCTATAGCTTGTTTCAAGCAATTTAACGCGGGTGCCGCCACCGCCAACTTCTGTTTGCAGGGTTTTTCCTGTTGCTTCGTCAATTGTACTACCTGTTAAGGTATCTGATGGGGCAGGGTAATTATCTACCTTACTGCATGAGCTGGTAATTGCTATTGCCAGGCATAATGCGGAGTAATAAAATATCTTTTTCATGTCTGTTTAATTAATAACCTGGGTTTTGAATTAAGTTGCTGCTTTTTGAAATAGCGCCGCCCGGAATTTGCTCGTAATACCACCTGGTATCGTAGGTGTAAACATTGTTCCGTTCGTCGGTGCGCTGGTCAAAGAAATATTTGCCGGCCTGTGCCGAGTAAAATGGCATCAGCACGCGGTAAATGGTACCATTTTGTTCTTTGTCAAATATTCTCCAGCGTTTTAAATCCCAGTAGGTTTTATTTTCAAATGCAAGTTCTTTCCGCCGTTCGGCGCGGACTGTATCGATTTTAGCATCGCCTGCACCAGCCAGCAAAGTGGCACCGGCACGCGAGCGTATCTGGTTAACAATAGTAAATGCATCCGATGTATTTATCGAACCTGTTTGGCCTAAGCTTGCCAGCTCTGCTGCTGCTTCGGCTTTGTTTAGCAATACCTCGGCATAACGCATTTCTATCCAGGTTTGGGTTTCGTTGTTTTCTAAAACCTGCGATGTTGCAAGATTTGGATTTAACCACTTACGAACCGAAAAGCCCGAGATGGCGCAGGTTTGGTCGCCTGTAAACACACCGCTTAATCCGGCAGGGTTCATCAACGTGCCGTCGGGCAACTTATAAGCTGTCTGGCCTGAGTTTGAAGACACCACCAAATTAGTTGATGGATACTGCGATTTTGAACCTGCCGGTAGCAGCGGGCTTATGCCACCTGCGGAAGGACCGGTATAAATACCACGGCGTATTTCAATGTTTTGTCCTTTAAACACATCACCAGGTAAAATAACCGATGCTCTTAACCTTGGCTCTACATTGGCAAAAATGTCCATTGTATTGTTAAACAAAATGTAGTGCCCGCTTGCATCAAGCGTTTTTAATGTGCCGTCCGGATTTTTTGGCAAGCCGCCAAATTTCTCTACAAAATCAAGTGTCGGGTTTACTTCTGATGAATAGCCGTTAGGCCCCATCAACTGGCGCGGAACGTTATAAGCATCGTAGCCATGCACCGAGTTTGGATATTGGTACTGACGCACAAATATATTTTCCTTGCTGGCCGGGTCCGAAAACAGGTTAACAAAGTTTTGGTACTGCGCAGCTTTATCAGTCGGCGACCATGCAGATAAATACAGGCTGTACTGACCATCCAACAATTTGGCGGCATCATAAGCTTTTTGGAAATAACCGGCGGCAGCCGTCGAAGGAATCCCGCAAAGTTGGTTCTTGGCGGCATCAAACAAGGTTGCAGTATTGTACTTAGCGATAGAGCCGGCATACAACATTGCCCTTGATTTAAATGCTGCTGCAACAAATTTGTTGGCACGGGTGCCATCGCCATAGTCGCTGTTAACTGCGGGCAGGTTGGCAATTGCAAAGTCAAGGTCACTGCCAATCTGATCCCAAACAGCCTGTTCTGATGAACGCGGAACTTTCAAATCCGCAACATCCGACCCTGGCGTATAGTTAAGCACTTTGTTTACAATTGGCACACCGCCAAAGCGTTTTACCAGTGCAAAATAGGTCATTGCCCGCACAAAGTAAGCTTCGCCAAGCCAGGCGTTTACCTGGGCCGGGGTATAAGTGCTGGCGTAGGTTGGCAGGGTTTGTATAAAGTAATCACAGTCGTGTATGGTAGTGTAGTTACCGGCCCAAACATCCCAATGCCAGCCACCGAAATTTTCGCCGGTCGAGCCACCCTGGTCGCGGCTTAAGGCTTCGCCCGTTGTTGCCGGGGTAGGTTTAATAATCCAAAAGAAGTTTAAGCCCATATCAGGCGAATACCTGAAATCTTCAATAGGCAGCTCGCTGTAAATGCGAGCCATGTAAGCCTGTATACCACCTGTCGAGGTGAATACCTGCGGGTCCTGGATAATATTTTTTGGCGGAATGTTAAGCTTTCTGCAAGCCGATATACCTGCCACCAGGAGTACTAAAAATATATATTTAAATTTTTTCATGATTTCTTGCTGATTAGAATTTGACATCTAAGCCAATGTTAAACAATTTGTCGAGCGGGTACAGGTAACCGTATGTGCCTGACGGGTGTTCAGGGTCAACATATTTAACCTTGGTAATGGTAAACAGGTTATAGCCGTTTGCAAATATCCTCACACCTTTAACGCCGATAACCTTTAGCGCGTTATTTGGCACGTTGTAACCCAGTTCGGCGCTCTTCAGCCTCAGGTACGCAGCATTTTGAAAGTTGAATATCGAGTTGGTATTGGCTGTTGTACCGGTGTAAGCAAATTTACCTGGTGTCCATACGGTGTTCGGGTTATAGGGGTCAGCAGTTGGGTCGGCAGGATGCCAGTTGTCGGTAAATTGAGTCAAAGCACTGCCGCCACCCCAAAGTGGTATATTCAACTGTTCGATGTAGGATACGCTGTACATTCCTGTTCCCTGGAACAACAAATTAAAGTCGAGGTTACCGTAAGAGCCGCCTAAATTCAGACCATAAGTAATTTTCGGTATTGCCGGGCCACCGTTAGGATTGCCGCCATAAACTATAGGGTGCGAGTCGTTACCGTCTATCTGGCCGTCGCCGTTCCAGTCCTGGTAAATGTAATCGCCAACAACTGTACCACGGTTAACATACACCGGGCTGTTCAGTATTTGCTGGTAATTTTGGTACTGTCCGGCGCCGCCATAGCCTGTTTGAATGCCCTGGTTGCGATTGGTGTTGTTGCGCTGCCAATCGAGCAATGAGTTACCCTGTTTCGATTCAGCAACAGTTGTGTTGCGGGTATTGGTGTACAGGAAGGTCCCTTTTACGTTGTACCTGAATTTGCCAATGCTGCCGTGGTGACCCACTTCAAAATCAAGGCCCTGGGTACGGTCGCCATTAAGGTTGGCCTGTGGCAGCGGTGCGCCAAGCACATCGGGTACCTGTAACACTGCAGACGCCAGCAAGCCTTTTCTGTCGCGGATAAAATAATCCACAGTAATATTAAATAAGCCTTTCCATGCGTCGATATCCACACCCGCATCAAACGTATGCGATGTCGACCAGCTTATCGCCGGGTTTGGTATACCCTTGCTTTGCACGGAATTAACGAAAGTGTTGCCAAATACCGCGCCGCCGGGCAATTGGTTATTTGAACCACCTGCGGGATAGTTGTACCCGGTTAAAAACTGGTAGTACAACGAACCGTCATCACCAAGCACTCCGTAAGATGCACGAAGTTTTAAGTTATCGATAAACGACAGTGCCGATGAGTTTTTCCAGAAATTCTCATCAGATACGCGCCAGCCCAATTGTGCCGAGGGGAAGAATCCCCAGCCCTGGTTGGGTGCAAACCTCGACGATTTATCATCCCTGAAACTAAATTCGGCGAGGTACTTGCCTTTGTAATCATAAGTCAGCCTGCCTACCAGCGAGTTGGTGGCATATTCGTACAGTGCGTTATTTCCACCATCCTGCGTGGCATTTTGGTTTGATGAGTTACCTGCAATTATCTGATCAACTGGTATAGTAAGTTGCCTGTAAGCTGCAAAGTTATCGCCGCTTTGCGAGTTTCCTTCATAAAGCACTAACGCGCTTATGTTATGGGCACCGCCAAATGTATGCTGGTAATTAATTGAAAATTGGTCGGTATTTTTTGGATAATCATAATACTGCCGTTGCACAAAAGCCGGCGAGTTGTTCAGCGATGGCTGGTAAGTTTTGGTAGCATCGTTATACTCATACAGGTTATATGATTTTTGGAAAAGCTTGTTATCCTGTATCTGCTCGTCATAGCTGTACAAGCCTTTTAACGATAGGCCCGGCACAAAGGGCACTTTATATTCCAAACTCAGGCTTCCGTCAAAAAACTTATTGGTTTGGGTGCTGTAACCATTGATGTCAGAACTGCCGTAAGCAACAGGGTTACCGCCATCAACCTGTCCCTTTAAATAATACGGAGCGGTGTTATTGGCATAAATGGTTTGGGTTGGCAGTTCGCGCCAGGCCTCGCGGGTGGTATACCAAAATGATTGTGCGGGCGAACTCTTCTTGTCGGATATGGCGCTCAGGTTTAAATTAACCGTGATGTTTTTACCAACCTTGCTGGTAATATTCGAGCGCACGTTGTAGCGTTTGTAGTTTAAGTCGTTGCTTTGCAATATACCATCCTGGTCGGTAAAGCCACCGCTTAACAGGTATTGGGTATTTTCAGTTCCGCCGGTTGCTGTTAAGTTGTGCTGTTGCTGCATGGCCGATTTTCTGAAGGTAGCATCGTACCAGTCGGTACTTTGCTTAGTGCCGTTGGTATAAGCTGCAAAATCTGCGGGTGTGTAAACCAGTTTCCCGCCGTTTGCCTGGTGCAGCGCCTGCTGGTTAAACAGGGTCATAAAATCGGTAGCGTTAACCGGTTTTGGTAATCCCGATGGCACCTGCCAGCCGTAAGTGCCCGAATAGGTAAGCTGCAATGTGCCGGCTTTACCTTTTTTTGTGGTGATAAGTATTACACCATTTGCCGCTTTAACACCGTAAACCGAAGCCGACGCATCTTTCAGCACCGAAATACTTTCAACATCGTTAGGGTCTAACCTCGAAAAGATGTTACTTGAGCCAACGTTATTATCGCCGTTGCCGCCGGTAACCGAAAAGTTTGGTTGCTCCACCCCATCAATAACGATCAAGGGATTGCCCATACCGCGTATAGAGATATTGTTTGCAAAGTCGCCTGGCTCGGATGTGTTTTGCACAATCTGTAAACCTGCCACTTTACCGGTAAGCATATTTTCGATGTTTTCGTTTTTGGTGGTCACAATCTCGCGGGCAGTTACCGCAGCAACCGAACCCGTTAGCGACGCTTTCTTTTGCGTACCGTAACCTACAACCACTACCTCGTTCATAGTTGTTGAGCTTGATGCTAAGTTTACGGTAAGTGATTTAAAGTCCTGGATAGTTACTTCCCTGGTGGCGTAGCCCAAAAAGCTAAACACCAACGTTTGGCCGATGGATGCGTTGATGGAGAATTGCCCGTCAACATTGGTTACTGTGCCCTCGGTGGTGCCCTTGAGCTTAACAGTTACACCCGGCAAGGGTAATTTTGTCTCATCAAGCACAACACCCTTTATGCTGCTGGTTTGCGCAATGGCCGGGGCGGCGAAGAGTAAAAACAAAAAGCATGCAATGGATAGCTGCAGCAACTTTTTGATTTTAACACGATGGTATGCGTCATGACAGCGCGCACCATAATTGGTAAAAAGTTTCTTCATAAATAAAATTGGTTAGTTGGTTTATAAAATTCCTAAATCAGAATTACAGGATTATCAGGCTGGTTAACCTGCTGGTTCTTCAATTGGCGAAACAATATTATACAGCGCAGTATTAAAGGATGGGTTAAAATTTGGGTTAATAGCGTTAAAAATTTATTAACCGGGGCGAATTAACCGGTATTTTAACCGGGGGGACTGTTAATTGGGTTGATTAGGTTGGATTGAGTTGGGAAAATTAAGACTACGATTTTCGTTTATTCGGCTAAGCCGCTTAGATGGGGAAGCATAAGCATTTTTTTTATGAAAAGTGCTGACACTAATTTGTCAGTACTTTTCGCGTTTTTTGGGGTAGCAGACCAGGTGAAAAGTGCATTATTAATACAGAAACAAGGTTTTCACCACTTTAGGGCGAGCTGTTCCTGTTCCACCATGTTCCTTATGTTCCACTGTGAACAGGGTGAAACAGCGGCGTAAACCTATGCCTTTATCATTATCCTGTATTTATTTATAATTTTATCATCATGAAGATTTTTTCGGAGCTGAAAAAAAACCTGAAGAACGACTTTTCAAATTTGACACCTGTTAAAGTTGCGTTGCTAGGCGATAACCCAACGCAATTACTGACTATCGCTTTGCGTGGAACAGGCTATGATATGGGGTTTGATTTACAAATTTGGGAGGCCGGTTTCGCCCAAATTGAGCGACAGGTATTTGACCAGGCTTCGGAATTTTATGCTTATCAACCTGATGTTGTTATTATTTTTCATTCGTCGCACCATCTGCTTCAAAAATATAACAAACTAAACCCGGAAGATTACAGCAGCTTAGCCGAAGAACGATTAAAGCAGGTTGAAAATCTGACGGCCGCGATAAATTCCGGCTTAACGGCAAAAATCATTCACTACAATTTCCCCGAAATAAATGATGGCGTTTTTGGTAGCTACGCCAATAAAACACAGTCCTCGTTCCTATTCCAAACCCGAAAGCTTAATTACGGATTGATGGAATACGCCATGAATAAGGCTGGGTTTTACATTTGCGATTTAGCAGCGGTTCAAATTCAATGCGGTAAAGCAACCCTTTTTCATCCGTCGGTGTATATCAATACAGGAATGGTTTTAAGCATTGATATTTTACCCGAAGTTGCCGCCCGTACTGTTGAGGTTATCGCTGGTATGTACGGAAAATTCAAGAAATGCCTGGTATTTGACCTGGACAACACTATTTGGGGCGGTGTGATCGGCGATGACGGTATCGAAAACATACAGCTCGGTGGGCTGGGCATCGGCAAAGCATTTACCGAACTGCAACACTGGCTAAAAAAACTGAAAAACAGGGGCATCATCCTTGCAGCCTGCAGCAAAAATACGGAAGCCATTGCAATGGAAGCTTTTGATCAGCACCCGGATATGGTTTTAAAAGTTGAAGATGTTGCCGTGTTCGCCATTAACTGGGATAATAAGGTTGATAACCTGCTGCATATTCAAAGCATACTGAATATTGGTTTCGATTCGATGGTATTTTTGGATGACAATCCATTTGAACGCGATATGGTTAGGCAAAATATCCCGGAAATTACTGTGCCCGAGCTGCCTTCCGATCCGGCCGATTATCTTGAATATCTGTACAGCCTGAACCTGTTCGAAACTGCGTCTCTGTCAAATGAAGATGCCGGACGCACAAAGCTTTACCAAACCGAATCTAAGCGGACTGCAGAAAAACAAAGCTTTGTTAACGAGGACGATTTTTTAAAAAGTTTGAATATGGTTTCGGTTGTTGAACCATTTACTAACTTCAATATTCCACGTGTAGCGCAGCTTACCCAACGCTCCAACCAGTTTAATTTACGCACAGTAAGATATACAGAAGCAGAATTGAAGAAGCTGGCGAAATCTGAGCAGGTGTTCTCATTTTCATTTGGACTTGAAGATAAATTTGGCGATAATGCGTTGATAGCTGTTGCCATCCTAAAAAAGGAAAACGACGATACTTTGTTTATAGATACCTGGTTGATGAGTTGCCGAGTACTGAAAAGGGGAATGGAGAATTTTGTATTAAATGAACTGATTGATGCCGCCGCTAAAATCGGCATTAAATATTTAAAGGGTGAATACCTCCCGACAGTCAAAAACGGGATAGTGAAAGAGCATTATGCGAATCTTGGCTTTACCGAACAGGATGGATATTGGACAATACCGGTCGACGGCTATCAAACAAAAAAAACTTTTATCAGCCGCAAATAATGGAGCACCCGGTAAATTATATTTACAATAAAATTGCGGTGCTTAACCCCATGCACGGCAAAAAGCTGAAAAAGAACATTGGTTTTTTTGACGATGGATATTATGAATTAGCGGATGCCTTTTTCGAAAAATATACCGGCATATTACACGCTCAAAACAAAACGTTAGACTACGCCATTGATTGTTACCTGCAAATGATTGCAGATGTAAATGCCGAGACTATTGAGTTTTTACGTACGGGCAAATACAGCAGCACCACATTCGAAGAAGTAAACCAGCGCGTGTATGCCCGGCCGGAAACCATGGAATATTATATGCATGGTTTAATTATGTCGCAGTTTTTGTGGAAACACCATTACCAGGTAGTTGATTTTTTCATTCATAACTTACCTTCTTATAAAGGCGAAACCAAAAGCTATTTGGAGATCGGCGCCGGTCATGGTTATTATCTTTCAAAAGCGCTGGAGATACTGGACGACAAAACGTCTTTTACGGTTGTTGATATCAGCGAAACATCCATCGCGCTAGCAAAAGACTTTATAAAGGATGAACAGGTTGAATTCAACCTCCAAAATATTTACGATTACAACAGCGATAAGAAATTTGACTTTATAACCCTTGGCGAAGTACTGGAACATGTAGAAAACCCGTTACAACTGCTGGTAAAAGTCAATGACCTGCTTAGCGAAGATGGTGTGCTATTTTTAACCACTCCTACCAATGCCCCTGCTATAGACCATATTTATTTGTTTGAGAGTGCAGATTTTATACAGGACATGATCCATGTTGCCGGTTTTAAGATTGGAAAAGAAGTGGATTTGCTCACCGAAGACGTATCGCCGCAACGGGCCGCGAAATTAAAAATAGCGACCCTTTACGGGGCATTTGTTAAAAAAGATAAATCTGTTTATTTATAACCCCTATGGAGAGGAACGAAATACTAAATACCGTTAACAATGTTTTCATTGACGTGCTGGATGATGATAACCTTGTTTTAACCGAAGCCACAACCGCCAACGACGTAGAAGAATGGGATTCGTTAAACCATATCCAATTGGTGGTGGCTATTGAGCGGCAATTTAAAATCCGCTTTGCATCGCAAGAAATTTTGAGCTGGCAAAACGTTGGCGAAATGGTTGATTCGATAGCTGCCAAATTAAACCTGTAGACATCCCGACAACAAAAAAAGCCGTTAACCATTTTCATGATTAACGACTTATGCAAAGGGTTTTGGGTTTGATTATCTTTATTTGCTGCCAGACACCTGCATTGGGTTTACACCCACTGACTGGCCCCTTGCAGCGGCGGCACTAACTTTTTGTTTAAACACCTGGAATTTTGATGGCTCCGGCATTTTGCCCCAATAATTATTGCTTTCGTCAATATCTGCGGTTTCGCGCATTGGGTCAAGTTTAATCGAAGCCACTTCTTTATCCTGTATGTAGAATTTGGAAGCGTGTTTTTCATTAAGCCTCCAGATTTGCGCTGGTATGCGGTCAACAGTTTTCGTACCATCGGCAAAGGTAAACTCAACAATAATAGGCATTACCAGGCCGCCTTTGTTGCCAAAGTCAAGCTGATAGAAGTATTTGCCGGCGTATTTGGTTTTATCCTCGTCGGTCATGGCTTCGGCCATGGCGCTCTGTTGAGGAGTAGCAAGTTCTTTGGTCATGTTGTTGAATTTGGTGGTATCAACAGCAGCCAGGCCACGGTCGTATTTGTAATAAAAATCCTGCACCGAAGGGTCCTGGTCAACATAAAACTTAATGTTTTTGTCTTCGCGGTTGCGGATTTTTGAGATATCATCGAAATCATTAACAGCGGGTGCATCAGCTTTTCTTGCTGCCCTGCGGTTAAACTGCGGCATTTTTCCATTCAAATCAGCTTTGGCTACTTTTACCGAATCAAGCGAAATATCGCAAGGCTCGATACCGTAGAACCAACCTCTCCAAAACCAATCCAGGTTTTCGCCACTGGCATCGCCCATGGTGCGGAAAAAGTCGGCCGGGGTTGGGTGTTTAAATTCCCAACGTTTGGCATATTCTTTAAAGGCGTAGTCGAATAATTTACGGCCCATAATGGTTTCGCGCAAAATATTCAGCGCAGTAGCCGGTTTGGTATAAGCATTCGGCCCAAAGCGAACAATGTTTTCCGAGTTCGACATTACCGGCTCCAACTCGTTTTTAGGCAGTTTCATGTAGTCGGTAATGGTATAGGCCGCACCTTTTTTGCTTGGATATTTGTTATCCCAAAGTTCCTCGGTAAGGTACTCCATAAACGAGTTAAGACCCTCATCCATCCATGTCCACTGGCGTTCGTCGCTGTTTACAATCATCGGGAAAAAGTTGTGGCCAACTTCGTGGATTACCACACCAATCATCCCGTTTTTGGTGCTTTCGCTGTAAGTTCCATCCTTTTCGGTACGGCCGTAGTTAAAGCAAATCATCGGGTATTCCATACCATTTGCGGCTTCAACACTTTGTGCAACTGGATAAGGGAACGGAAAAGTAAAGCTCGAGTAGCTTTTTACGGTGTGTGCAACCAATTTGGTCGACAGCTTGCGGTACAAGTTGTATGCCTCTTTGCCATAATAGCTCATACACATAACGGTTTTGCCGCTTACCTTTTGGCCCATACCATCCCACACAAACTTACGCGACGAACCCCATGCAAAGTCGCGCACGTTGTTGGCCTGGAACACCCAGGTCTTTTTGGCAGTAGTAGGTGATGTTTCGCGTTTTTTAGCTTCGTCAAGTGTTACAATTTCAACAGGCTCGCTTGAAGTTTTGGCTTTGTTATATCGGGCAAGTTGAGTTGGTGTTAATACCGCTGCATAGTTAATACATTCGCCTGTTGCTCCGATAACGTGATCTGCCGGTACGGTCATCTGTACTTTAAAGTTACCGAAGGTTAAGGCAAATTCCCCCCTGCCGGTAAACTGGTGGTTTTGCCACCCCTGGAAATCGCTGTAAACGCAAAGGCGCGGGTACCACTGCGTCATGGTGAACAGGTAGTTACCATCACCAGGGAAATACTCATATCCGCCGCGACCGCCGAGGCTCATCCTGTCGGATATTTTATAGTTCCATTTTACCGTAAATATCATTTTTGTGCCCGGCTTCATAGAGGCAGGCAAATCAATTCGCAGCATGGTTTTGTTAACTATGTAGGGCAGGCTTTTGCCAAGCGCATCAGTAATGCTCATTATTTTATCGCCGTAGCCATTATCGCCGGCAGTTTTCGCAGCCCTGTCCAGCTGTAAGGTACCTGCCCCGCGCGGCATAAGCGAACTTTGCTGATAGTTGGCATTGTCGTTGTTGTTATGCTCGTTTTCGTCCAGTTGCAGCCAGATGTAATCAAGCGGGTCGGGTGAGTTGTTATAGTAGGTGATGGTTTCGCTGCCCGTAAGCTTCAGGTTCTTTTCGTCCAGGTCGCATTTGATGTCGTAATCTGCACGTTGCTGCCAGTACTTGGTTCCGGGCGCGCCGCTGGCGGTGCGCTGCTCATTGGGCGTATTTAAAATAGTGCCCAACTGTTCAAATTTGTTGCCATGATTACTGGTAGGATTGTTTTGAATATCCTGCGCCTTTACAAAAGCGCCAATAGCCAAGGTGCAAAAAAGTGAGGTAAAAACTTTTTTCATTGTTAATTATTATTTGTTTAGTCAGTTTACTAGTTAGTCGAAAATTCGGAAAAGACCGAAATTCCAAAAGAAAATTGGTGCTGTTATAACCCGAAATTATCATTCCGTATTAAAATATAAAATCCGAAATCGAAATTCCGAAATCCGAAATCAAAAAGGCAATCTCTCCCAAGCCATCTTTAAAGATAATGCAAAAACGCCAGCCGACAAGAAAAATACCCAGTCCCGGCGTTTCACCTTGATAACATTTAAGAACAGCACACCAATTATCAATATAATAGCCACCACCACAATTTGGCCGGCTTCCAGCCCGATATTAAATCCAAACAAACCTAAACCAATGGTTTGATCCTTTGCCAGCATTATGCGGATAGCGTTTGCAAAACCCATCCCGTGGATAAGGCCGAAACACAATGCAAGATAATAATTTATCTTCGCACTTGTATCCCTCCGGTTTATCTGAAATATATTATTCAGTGCTGTAATAAATATGGTGCAGGGTATCAAAAACTCCACCCATTTGCTCGAAAACCGTATCACATCATAAACGCTTAAAGCCAGCGTTAATGAATGGCCAATGGTAAAAGCTGTAACCAGTATCAGTACCCGTTTAATATCGCGGATCGAAAATACGCATGCCAGGGCAAGAATGAACAACTGATGGTCGAGGGCATCGGCACTAATGATGTGCTGCCAACCCATCTTAAAATAAAAAGCAAAGTCGGACATTGCGAACTAACCGATTTAAGCGCTAAATTTAAGCCGTTTTTTTAACTATAAAAACCAGGGTACCTTATGTGGGCTTTTATTTATCAACCGTTACTATATTGTTACATTGCTTTGGGTATTGCGCTACCGGCAAAGCCATTAAAAAAGGCTTTCCACCCTATCCACGTAAGCACCACCAACATCAGCTATAACAACCAGGACAGTAAGCTGGAAATCATCTGCACGATTTTTACCGACGATTTTGAAGCTGCGCTGGCCAAACAATACCACGCAAAAACCGACCTTACCAAAGCTGAAATGCATGCCGCCATGGATGCACTGGTAAAAAAATACGTAACCGGTAACCTGCAGGTTAAAACCGGCACTGCTCCATTAAACCTTAATTACCTCGGCTTCGAAATTAACAAAGAGGCGACCGATGTTTATATTGAAACCGACAAAACACCCCCGGTTAAAAAAATTGCTGTCGACGTAAGCCTGCTGCACAACCAGTTTGACGACCAGATAAACATTGTGCACATCACCATAAACGGCGTACGAAAAAGCGAAAAGCTGGATTACCCCGACAAAAGATTGGAGCAGGCATTTTGAGGGGGCTATGGCAAATCACTCCCGCGTTACTAGCAAAATAAGGGTATTAACAGGTATAGGACTGTGTATGCTTTTAATTGTGTTTATAAATCTCCCACAAGGCATGCTACCTTTTCATTCGGCGACGTCAAACGCCGGCAGGTTTTTAATATCTCGCGGGCTAATTTGGACTTTTTTTACAGCCATATATTTGTGGGCGTTAAAAATTGAAAGAGTCTCCTTTTTGTTATTGGATGAAAGGCGGTACACCTTTGATTTTTATATTATATGGATAGTGGTGCTGTTAGCATCAAATTACGTCATCGCCGGTATAATTAGTACGCCACTAAACAACCTCCATTGGAATAATTCGCAACAACAGGTACTTAAATTATATCATCTGCCTCCAACACTAAAGCTTTTTGGTGTAATAACAGCGTCCATAACCGAGGAACTGATTTTCAGAGGGTATTTAATTCCCAGGATACAGCTCTTTTTCGAAGATGCGAGATACGGAATTGTGTTATCAGCCCTCGCCTTTTCACTTGGTCACTTAGGATACGGTACTATGGGCTATATACTTTACACCCTTGCGTTCGGTATATTGTTTGGCTGGCATTACCAAAAATATCGCAACATAAAAATTTTGATAGCCTGCCATTTCTTACTGGATTATTATTTGTTACTATTTTAAATTTGATTTAACTGAAAGGCAACCTAACTACCTATCTTACAGCATTGTTAAGTACAAGCAATTAAACTATTTTCTTTTAAAACAGCTGTATCAAAACGGTGTTCTTACCCGTAATTAACAATACAATCATTGCATTTGCCGTTATTATACCGATGCTTTTGGTTGCTTTATTATATTAAACTTTACTGTATGAAAAAGGTATCCTCACTTATTTGCGCCGCTGTTTTACTGGCGACGATTAGTTCATGTTCAAATAAAAGCACACCGGCGCCACCCGTGGACAACAGTGGCGGCTTTACAAAAATAACTTTTAACGGCACGGGCGATATGACCGTAGCGCGCAGCAATTTTGCGGGTGCCGGTATTGGCGGGGCTGCTTTTTTTGCAGGCGGCAGCGCCGATAATGGCGCTACTTTTTCAAAAGTTGTAGATGTGTACGATGTGCTTGGAAACAGGTGGTTTGCAGGTAATTTAAGTGAAGCACGGTATATGCTCGCTGGCGCAGGTGGTGGTGGTAAAGTTGCTTTTGGCGGCGGAAAAGGGGCAACAGGCGTTTCAAAAACAGTTGATATTTTCGACGCAAACAAAAACGTTTGGACTACCGCTCAGCTAAGCGAAGCCCGGGCCGGGCTTGCAGCTGCATCTTTAGGTAATATAATAATTTTTGCCGGAGGAAAAGGTGCGGCAGGCGTTTCAAAAACAGTCGACATATACAATGCGCTAACTAACACCTGGACAACCGCTCAGCTTAGTGTTGCACGCACAGGCCTTGCGGCAGCTGCGGCGGGCAGCAAAATCATTTTCGCTGGTGGCGACAATGATGCAGGCGTGCCTTTAAATACCGTCGACATTTATGATATTAACACACAGGCCTGGACAACAGCTACGCTGAGCAGCGCCAAAGACCATTTTGCAGGAGCAGGCGCAGGCACTAAAATTGTCTTCGCAGGTGGAAACACCGCGGCAGCGGGCTTAGTAAACACCGCCGACATCTATGACACCTCAACCAACACATGGACAACCAGCCAACTTTCTGAAGCACGTGAAGACCTCGCGGCTGCCGGCATCCCCAACAAAATTGTTTTTGGTGGAGGTTATAAAGGCTCCGGGTCATCAACCGTGGTTGATGTTTATGATATTAAAAGCGGCACATGGAGCACCCTTTCAATAAATAACGGGCGAAACTTGCTGGCCGCTGCAGCTGCCGACTTTGATATTGTATTTGCCGGTGGTCAATCAACAGGCGGCCCTTCAAAAGAGGCAGACGTGTTTACACTTTCCAACTAATTTAAAGTTGGTATACTTGCGCAACCGCACCATTTTTAAATGCGGTTGTGCTCACCAATTCCAGGGGAAATAAGGACAAGGCTTAACAAAGTATTCACGAAAGCTGAGATCTTTTGCCACGCCGCACAATACGTTATGCTGCGCTACCCCCCCCCAGCTAATCCTAAAATCCTATCAATCCAATAAATCTTAGTTTTTTTTAACCCCTGTTACTTTCAAAATAACAATGCTTTTGTGTGGAATGCCGAGCGTTTTCCCGGGTGTGGTGTTAAGGTAAAGCTTAAGGTAGCCGTCGGTAATACCCTTCATAGCATCATCACTAGCCTTTTTAAACTCGGGATAAGTAAACGTTAGTGTTTTACGGAAAGTAATTGTACCTTTTTCGTCAACAAATGCCGAGTAGGAGTAGTAAAAATCGGTGTAAGCTTTGTGAATGGTAATATCATAAGTCGGCGAAAGATAATCATCAAACCCCATGCCTCCATCTAAGTCATTATCGGGCGTTACATATTTTTTAACCGAAATTAATGGTGTCTTCGGCGTTAAAACTACAGGTTCGGTACCCGCAAAGGCGCTATCGATTACTTTATCAGCCAGCGCAATTTTGGCTTTTATATAAGCAGTATCTTTCCTGCTGGGCCTCCACACTTTTGAGGGCTCAGTATGCAGCACATTTTTTATGTAATCGTTAGTGTAAAACGTCATAAAAACATGCGTTTTCTCTTCTTGTATAATATTATCGTGTACATGAAGCACCATAAACTGCATGCTATCCTTTTTAATATATTTAAGCTTAAGCCATGCCCAGGCCACGTTGTAAACCGAGTCATGATCGAAAACCACAGGAGTGTTCATAAACCTCTTCTTTTTCGGGCTGTAAATATTTACCGAATCGGTAGATGGGAAAGATATTTGCCACTCGGGCACCAACTGGTAACCAACCCGGCTAAACGACAGGCCGTTATCAAACGTACGTTTAACCTCAGTATATTTTATCCCCTTTATACTTTTTAGCAGGGCCTGCGCTTTTACTTTATCAACCTGTAGCTTTTCCTTGAACTTTACCCTTTCCGGTACATGATGACGGCACGAAACCATCCCTAATGGAAAAACGATTAATAAAATATATAAATATTGGGGGATATGCTTGCGGACAACTATGTTCATATACAATATTCGCGACTCTTTCAATAAAGCCGCTAAAATAACAAAATGTGTTAACGGATTGATTAAAAACTAATGCCGGGCGATATTGTTTCTCGCTATTTTTTCAGCAGAACACGTGCAGTTCATTAATTAATCAACCAACGCCAGCGCCTGTTCCAAATCCCTTATCAAATAATCCGCGTCTTCAAGCCCGGCATACATCCGGATTAACTGGTGACGCAGGTTGCTGGGGTCGTAATCATTTTTGGCTACACCTGCTATGGCGGGTATTATTAAACTCTCGTGCCCACCCCATGATACGGCCATTAAAATATGCTTCAAGCCGTCGCAAAAGGTTTCTATTTTTTGTACCGATGAGTTCTTTAGCGTAAAACTAAACATACTGCCGCAACCCTGCATTTGTTTTTTTGCCAGTTCTGCCTGTTTAAAACCGGGCAAAAATGGCCACAGTATTTTGTCTATTGCAGGATGTTGCTGCAACCATGCCGTAACGATTTTGGCGGTTTCAAAGCTGCGCTGCATACGCAAGGGCAGCGTACGCAGTCCCCTGATAAGCAACCAGGCTGAGTGCGGCGAAAGTGCGGGGCCGATATTCAAAAATTCATTGTTAAATATCTTTTTTATCAATTCGTGGCTGCCGGTTACCACACCTGCCACCACGTCCGAATGCCCGCCCAGGTATTTGGTTGCCGATTGCGCCACCAGATCAATCCCCAGGGCAATAGGCTGCTGGTAAAGGGGACCGCAATAACTGTTATCAATCATGGTGATGATGCCTTTTGATTTGGCTATATCGGCAACTGCTTTCAGGTCCTGCAACTCATAGCTAAAGGTATTGGGGCTTTCAAGGTAGATGAGTTTAGTATTGGATTGGATGGCATTTTCAATTTGCTGCAAGTCGCTGCCATCAACATAAGTTGCAGTAATGCCAAATTTTGGCAGCAGGTTATTAAAAAGCTTTATGGTCCAGCTATAGGGATTTTCAACAACCACCGCATGGTCGCCTTGTTGCAGCAGTGCAAGTATGGGAACGGTAACAGCTGCTATGCCGCTGCTGAAAACCAGGGCGTCTTCCGCTCCATCAAGCGCGGCCAGCTTTTTACGCAAAATATTAATAGTTGGATTTTGCCCGCGCGAATACAACATCGCGTCAAATTCTTCGGCCAGGGCTACCCGGAAATCGCTTACGCTATTAAAAGTAAAATTGCTGGTTTGAATGATAGGCGGCGATACGGCGTTAAAGTAGTCGCCCCGTTCTTCGCCAAGTTCATTCAGTATATACGATAGTTCCATGTTATGTTATTGTCCCTTGTTTCTTCTTGTAAGTGCACGCGTAATAAATAATCAGCCCAACAGCGTATGTCGCCAGGCAGATCAGCGCAGCATATGGATTTTCTTTAAAAGTGATAAAAATATTAATGGTTACAAACCAGTACGAAATTATAAAAACCACCGGTACAAACGGAAACCATTTGATAGTGTAAATACCTGTACCATCAAGTTCTTTGGTTTTTTTGCGCAGGATGAATATCGCGACAGCCGCCAGCGAAAGACCTATGGTATCAAAAAACATTACATATTTTAGCATCTCGCTAAACTTCGATACAAAAAACAGCACCACAACTACCGCCGCCACAAAAAACGACATCCCGAATTCCTGCACCTGTGTTTTGGGGTTAACCTTTTTAAATATAGGCGGTAAAATACCATCCTCGGCCATAGCATAATATACGCGCGGGTTGGCCAGCACATTCACATTTACAAAAGCCAGCACCGATAAAAATATCATCAGCGAAGTAACCTTGTAGCCGGTATCGCCAAAAATAACCCCCACCATTTTTGCAGCCAGCGATGGTGTTTGCTGCAGGCCGCCAATACCCAAAACATGGTAATAAGCATAATTAATACCCAGGTACATAGCCAGTATTACAAACATGCCTGCCGCAATGGCCTTCGGAATATTGCGTTTGGCGTTAATAATATCGCCGCCAAAATTGATGGTTTGCTGGTAGCCGCCATAGCAAAAAAACACGGCAACCAGGCTTAAACCAACCGAAGTAATAATGTTACCGCTATATGGCACAGCCTGGATGCTTACCGGGTTCACATTACTTTTAAATACGGTTGAGCAGATAAGCAGTATCATGCTCAGTTTAAATATTATCAGCAGGTTTTGGGTGCGGGCGCTCATTTTAATGCCCAAAAAGTTAATTACGTATAAAATGAGCACCGAGCCAATGGTGATAATTTTGGTTCCCAAATCATTCTGCAAACTTTCGGGGAGCAAAAAAGGCCTGATATAGTCGGCCCCAATAAGAGCAACCGCCCCAACCGATGCCGCGTTGCTGATAACCAGAACCCAGTTAATCATAAATGCAAACGCAGGGTGGTAGCAATACGAAAAAACTTTGTAAAAGCCGCCGGTAGCCGGGTAACGTGCGCCAATTTCCGCAAAGGTGAGTGCGCCGCAAAAACTAATCAGTCCGCCAAATATCCACGCGCCAAAAAAAACCCAGGCATTGCCCGCTTTTATGGCAACTTCGCCAGGTGCGGCAAAAATACCCATGCCTATTACCAGGCTAATAACGATCATGGTAAGGTCGAAACGGTTAAGGATGGGCTTGATACTCATGTGAAAAATATGCGATTTGTTTGTTTTAAGATTTATTTTTTAAATTAATATTTTAAATTTGTTAGCTTTAGATCCCTGTTAATTAATAATAATTCTATTGTTTGCGCGGTAATGAAGATTGGTTTTAAGCAAATTAAGCAAATATTAGTTACCGCAATACTTTTGCTCAGTATTTCGCAGGCGATTGCGCAGCCAAAACAGTCGGTTACAGTTGTGAAACGATCTGCGCCTGCGGTTAAGCCGGCCCCTATGAGCCACCAGCTTGCCGAATTTATAAAGCTTGCTACCCACGCTGACGTGAATTTTAGGTTCCCCAGAGGCTTTAAAGAAATTAAAGCACCCGATAATGAAGATCTTTCGTTCGACTATGCCATGACACTGCCGGGCAAGGATTTTGAAATATGGTTGCAGGTAAAATCGCAAAAAGAAAACTGGGCCAGCTATCAAAATGCACAAGGCAGGCCTAATGCAGAGCTCGCCAACCCAGACTCGACTTATAATTTAATAGCACAAGCGCACGCCGCAGCATTTACTGGCGAAAATAAATTTTTCGTAAAACCTATGCCCCCTGAAGTGCTCACGCGTTATAACGCCGATGCAGGAAAATCATACCTGTTAACTTTGCTGGATATGCCGGAAACCAAACATTATAAGTACGCCCTGCTGATTACCCTTCAAAAGGATCATACCGGCATAATAGTGGCCGTCTGTTTTACCAACGATAAAGGGCCCGAATTTTTTAAGGATATGGACAGGGCTTCAAATTGCTTAAAGTTTAAGCAAGTAAAGAATTCTCAGCAGTAAATTACAACGTAGCTATTTACTGCCACCTTGTATTCCACATGTCCCATTCATTTAATCACCTTTTTTAAATCAGCAACTATTTCTTTTGTAAAAACAATGGCTCCCGCATTCTGCAAGTGATATTGGTCCACGAATAAACTGTCTGTAAAAATCGTGGTGTCGTAGTAATTCAAATAAATGCCGCCCCGGCTCTCAATAATTGAGCGGCATTTATCAAAATGTGTATTGATCCGTTGCTGGTAGTAAGCGGTATTAGCGTACGATTTTTTGATAGGCGCCTGCACAAAAATAAATTTGATGTTTTGTTGTTTTAGCCACACAGCCAAACTATCCAACCCGTTATAATTACTTTGGGTGTACTTGGTTGGAAACTCGTCGTGAGCATCCCACATTTTACGATTGATATCCTTTGGCTTAACGGTTAACGATGCGCCGCCTTGTACATCAAAACTAATGGGGTATTCAAAATATTTTCGCCATATAATTTGATGGATGGAGTTATAATTTTTGAGGTAAAAAAGTTCAGGCAGGTTGTTCCTGATAAAACCTGGCGTATTTAGATAATTTAAATATGTTGGGTTCGGCGGCGACATAAATTCGCCCAGCGAAGCGCATATAATAACATATTTAGGCCGATGCTCTGGTATAAATTTGTAAAGCATCAACCGCATATCGTTTATTTGGATGCCCCACGAGGCAAAATTATAATAAGAAGTGTCCAGGCTTTGAGTTACCAGGTCCGACTTTAGTTCATACAGTGTTATTGACGAACCAATTGCCATCAGGTTTACCTGTTTAACGTGCTGCTTTTTTATATGCCGCATTTTTGCATCGAACAAACCCGAACTGGTAACAATAGGCGCAAATCCAAGTCGGAGCAATATCCCGAAAAGGACAAAGACCGGCAGCACAAACAACATTGCCTTTATCACGAATTTATTTAACTGCCCTTTCTTCATCCTTCAAAATTTAAAATAGACAAAGTCGGTTATATTGGTGGCGCTGAATACAAGGATGAAGAGTACCAGTCCGTAGTATATTAACATCTTTGCACCTGTTTTTTCAACACCATCCATTTGCAATGCATGTTCTTTATCGCGCTGTTTCCACTCCGCAATAAACATGATGATGATGGCCAAAAGCGCAGCTGCCATATTTACCTTTTCGGTAATCACAAAGCCTTTGAATAACGATGGCGAAAATAAGCGGCGGTAATAATCAAATGCCTGGGCAAGGGTTTCGGCACGAAAAATAAGGAAGGTAAACATCAGCAGGACGAACATGCCTGCGATATTTAAAAATGTTTTAAGGACGTCTTGTGTATTTTTTTTCTTTTTACTGAGCGTGCCGTTTAATATTAGCGGGATGTACAAACAACCGTTTAAAAAACCAAAAAACACGAAAGTCCAGCTAGCGCCATGCCATATGCCAATCAGGGTAAAATTTATCAGTATAGCCAATATTAACCCGAACTTACTATAAGCACGGAAGTATACGCTTAGTGGCGTAAACACATAGTCGGTTAACCACGATGTGAGCGAGATGTGCCACCTGCGCCAAAAACCGGCAATATTTTGGGCGAAGAAAGGGTAGTTAAAGTTGCGCGTAATTTTAAAACCCAGCAGGCTTGCCAAGCCGATTGCGATATCAGAGTAGCCCGAAAAATCGGCGTAAACCTGTATAGCAAACAAAGCCATGCTGAACAGCAAAGCGCTCGCGGGCAAAGTTTGGTAATGACTAAGCACATCGTTGGTAAACGCGGCACAATTATCTGCAATTACAATTTTTTTGAACAGTCCCCACAAAATTTGGCGCAAACCGTCTGCTGCCTGGTTGTAGTCAAATGTCCTTTCTTTTTCCAGTTGAGGGATAAGCGTCTTCGGCCTGTCGATAGGCCCCGCAATAAGGCTTGGAAAAAATGCGACGTACGAGCAAAACGTAACCAGGCTAGTTGTTGGCTGTATCTTTCCATTTTTAATATCCAGCAAATAACTGATTATACGAAAGGTGTAAAAGCTTATGCCAAGCGGAAGGATAATATTAAGTGTTTGCACTTCAACCTTCACATTAAACCAGGCAAAAGCGCCTGCCATCGACCCAACAAGAAAATTAAAATATTTAAAAAACACCAGGCAGCCCAACCCTTGCAATAAGCCTATCCACAATAAAAGGCTGCGGCGTTGTTTATTGCCGGTTTTGCCAATGCCGATGCCTAAAAAATAGCTGATGATTGAGCTGCCGATGAGCAGCAAGAGAAAACGCCAATCCCACCAGGCATAAAATAGATAGCTGCCGGTTAATATTAAAAGATTTTGAAATTTGAGGCTACCGCTAAATACATACCAGTACAACAGGAAAAACACAATAAAAAAACACGCAAATAGTATGGAGGCAAACAGCATCTGCGTTTAATTTGAGTTTAGCAATTCAATCAACCCGTACGACACATTGAGGAACGCCACCAGCCGGTTACCGAACAATACAGCAGGCTTTGGCGGCGAAACTAAAAATGCGCCTTCAGCCACCAGCCGGTCTATTTCGGCTAGGATGTCATCCACCTCGAAACAAATATGGTAATACGTGATGTTTTTTTTGACGAATGTCTCCACCTGTTTGCCTGCTATCAATTCCATGTTAGTGCCATCGGCCAGGGTTAGCAAAAGCAACTCTGCATTTTGTTGGGCATCAATGACTTTGTCGGTTTGTTTAGTAATGGTGTGAATTTTAGAAATATTGGCTATTTCCTCATCAATGTTTTTGCAGGCAACACCTATGTGATGAAATTTCATACTTATTTACGCTTATGAGGGCCACTTACAGGCTGCGGCTGTATAATTACGGTACGCGGGCATACTCTATTTAGTTGCCATCGCACTTTAATAGTTTGCAACTTAGGACTTTCGACTCAAGACTCAAGACTATTCTAAATCAACCTGCATTCTTAAAATACATTACAATCCCTGCAATAACTGCCAATACAATCACAATCAGCATGATAATTTTCCCGGCGCTCCAGGGGCGTTTGCCGCTTACTTGCCCGGTGTAGCCGTTAATAGCAAACTGGTACGATTTATTTTTGTATACGTACGAACTTATCCATATCGGTAGTAAAACGTATTTAATCATAACCTCCTGCAGTTCGGTTTCCGAATTATCGATACGCTGCTCATCGCCGCCAATGTCCTGCATTATGGTGCGCTGAATAACCGGGGCCATCGATGCTTTTGAACGTTCCAGGCCATCCTGCGGACTAACCTGGTATGTTTCGGACCTGAACCCGCTGATATAACGTTCATCATATTTAACCAGCATGCTAAAGTCCCAGGCGCCAAGTTTGTTCAGCGTTTCCTGCGATACTGATGCACTGGCGCTGATGATGATATTCTTAAAAATATTGGCAACATTCCCGAAAACGGAATACCAGTTGGTGTGCCTAACTTCTCTGGTACGCTCTACCTGTTCGTCATCTACCGTTTCGTAGTAAGTTTCGGTAACGTAATAGTAATCGCCGCGTTCGCCGGTATAGTTGGTAAGGGCGTTGGCATCGTAAACCCAGTAAGGCAAATAAACCCCATCGATTGGCGATGATGCACCATTGCCTACTTTCGCAATCAGGTCGGCCGGGGCGAAGGATAAGCTTTTGAGCCAGGTTAAAAATTGATCTTTAGCCATTTGCTGGCTAACCTTAAAAGGTAAAACATAATGCGGTTTCACATATTTCTGGTTGTCCGACAAATCAACCACCAGGGCTGAACTACAGAAAGGGCATTTATCAGCAGTCTCATTTTTCTTTAAAACCGTAGTAGAACCGCAGTTATTACACCTAACTGTTTGCATTCCTTCGTCAAGAGTCGACGACTGGATACTCTCTACAAAATCGTCGAAAGCAAACGGCTCGGTGTTATGGTCGTCCAGCGTACTGATCTCGTTGGAACTGCCGCAATGGTCGCACATTAAAGTTTGCGTACCTGGCTCAAAATGCAGGGCCGCACCGCAGCCTTTGCAGTTAAGAGAATTGGTTATTACCGCAGTTTTTTCGTCGAATGCCATAAGGATGAGGTAAGGTGCTTTGGTTTATAATCAACCGGGTATTGCCGGCGGCATATTGTTAAAAATATCGGCTACTTCGGTCAAAGTGCTGGCCGCAGCCCATGCCGCCATTCCTTTTTTCCAAACCAGCGTAGCAGCGGTAATACTTTGGCCCGATGCCATGCCGCTAAGTTGCTCCATACTGTATGGCCCTTCCGACTTGCCGTTCATCACAACAAAATATTGCGGCGTCTCGGGTACAGGCGGTGGTGCAACCGGTGGGGGCGCACTTGCGGCAGGTGTAACCTGGTTATTTTGAAAAATGTTGCCCACCTGCCCCATCATCGCTGCGCCAACGCCAAGGCCCATGCCTGCTGCCCCAAGGTTGCCGCCAATGCTGTTCCCGGCCGATTTCTCAATGGCATTTGCCGCCTGGAACTGCGCGTAGGCCCCAAGATTTCCCACTATGCCCATCTCGCTCCGCTTGTCGAGCGCCTGTTCAACTTCGGGTGGCAGTGATATATTTTCGACCAAAAACTTGGTAAGATTAAGGCCCATTTCGGCAAAGTCAGGCTGAATTTTGTCGGTTATCAGTTTTGATATTTCGTCGTAGTTGCTGGAAAGGTCGAGCAGTGAAATTTTCGACTGTGCAATAGAATCCATCCCGCGCGACACTGCAATATTGCGCAATTGCCCATTTATGTCTTCAGTCAGAAAGTCGGGATTGGTGGCCGATATTTGTGTAATAAATAATTTAGGGTCGTTTATGCTAAAGTTAAATGAACCATAAGCCCGCAGCCTCACCGGCCCAAATTCAGCATCCCTGATAATTACCGGGTTTTGTGTGCCCCATTTTTGGTTAAGGAACATGCGTGTGCTCACAAAATAAACATCAGCTTTAAACGGGCTGTTAAAGCCATATTTCCAACTTTTCAGGTCGGTCAAAATCGGCATATTTTGCGTATTCAGCGTGTACAGGCCCGGTCCGAAAACGTCGGCGATTTTGCCTTCGTTCATAAAAACAGCCACCTGGCTCTCCCGTACGGTGAGCTTGGCACCCATCTTAATTTCGTTATCCTGCCGCGGAAACTTCCAGATAATGGTATTATTGGAAGCATCCACCCATTCAATAACATCAATAAACTGTTTCATCAACCTGTCAAAAATTCCCATGGCGTTTTTGGTTTTAGGATTTATCGCTTAAAAATATAAAATATTTTTATTTGTGGGGGAGGTTAGGGGATTTATTGAGCGGCGTTATAGATTTTGTCGTTGCTTTTTAATGCATATCGATTTAATGAATATCGATATTCTCCAAATACTTATACCCACTCCCCGTATTTATCATCAATACCTTCTCCCCTGCTTCAATCCAACCGGTGGCTTTTAGCTTTTTAAAAGCCTGCCATAGTGCAGCGCCCTCAGGAGCCATCAGCATGCCTTCGTTGCGGGCAATTTCTTTTAGGGCAGCACTCATTTCATGGTCACTTATGGTAATGGCTGCTCCGTTACTTTCACGCAGTACTTTCAGTATTTGTCTATCGGCATAAGGTTTAGGCACACGCAGGCCGTTGGCAATGGTAAAACCACCATCGGCAAATTCAGACACCGGCAACCCTGCATTAAATGCGCTGACTATTCCGTTACAACTCTCAGATTGTACCGCAACCATGCGCGGGCGGTTGCTGCCGATCCAGCCTAATCGTTCCATCTCGTTAAATGCCTTCCACATACCAATCAGGCCCGTACCACCACCGGTAGGGTAAAGTATCACGTCCGGTAATTGCCAGTTAAATTGTTCGGCTATCTCATACCCCATGGTTTTTTTCCCTTCGAGACGGTAAGGTTCCTTTAAGGTTGATACCTGGAACCAACCATTTTGCAGGGCAAGTTCATTAACCAGTTTACCGCAATCGCTGATATTGCCGTCAATAGCCACCAGTTCAGCTCCGTACAGGCGGCACTCGTCTTTAAAAACCTGCGGAGTTAATTTAGGCATATAAACTATCGCCTTTACACCAGCCCTGGCAGCGTAAGCAGCTAATGCACCACCGGCATTACCTGCCGTGGGTGTAGCGATGGTTTCAATTCCAAGTTCTTTTGCTTTTGATACGGCAGCGCTTAATCCACGTGCCTTGAACGAGCCTGTTGGGTTACCCGACTCATCCTTCCAAAACACTTCATTATCCCCTATAAATTGTTTCAGATTTTCAATTGGGATTATCGGCGTAAAGCCCTCGCCAAGGGTTACTATGTTTTTCTCATCCAGCACAGGCAAAAGCTCTTTGTAACGCCACATATCGGCCGGGCGCTTGAGCAAAATAGATTTATCTAATCCCACATCAAGATTATAGGTTGCAAACAAAGTCGATCTGCAGGCATCATTCACACAAACCGTGTTGATTACATCACCATTGTGCACAGTGCCACATTCAGGACACGTTAAATTTTTTATTAGCGAACCGGTCCCGGTTTCAATATCAGTTACCATCATTATTATTACTGCAAAAGCAATAAAGCCGTTGCCTTACCTATCGTTTCTTTTTGCCTTGATTCTTAACTACCCGCTCTTGATTCTTGACTCTTTATTCTTGAGCTCTTGCTTCTAATTAGTCGCGAAAATATCCCCTTTGTTCCAGGTCGGCCGCGCATCGTCTTGTGCAACCAGGTAGCCAATTATAAAGTTAAGCTGGGCGTATTTTTTGCCGGCTGCAAAATCAAAAATACCATTAATATCGTCCTGTGGCTTATGATAATATTTGGCGCGCCATTTGGCCACAAAATCGTTCAGGTTGTTTTTGCCATCGGCGGTTTTGCTGCCGTATTTAATATGCAGGGCCGGTATGCCATTTACCACAAAGCTATATTGGTCGCTGCGCACAAAGCGTACTTGCTTAGGTTCGGGGTCAGGTTCAACGCCAAGGCCCAGGTAGCCCGCCGCCTGGTCAACCTGTTTCGCCAGTGAAGAGTGCTCGGCGCCCAAAGCAGTAACCGACAATAATGGGGCAATAATAGTAGGCATATCGGTATTCACATCGGCGACGATGCTCTTAACCGGCACGGTTGGGCGCGCAGCAAAATAGCCCGAGCCAAGGTCCCCAAGCTCCTCGCCGGTCAACAATACCGTGAGGATAGAACGTTTTGGTTTATTTTTAATTCCGCTGTATATTTTGGCAATTGCCATTACGCTGGCGCAGCCTGAAGCATTATCATGCGCGCCGTTGTAAATAGAGTCGCCTTCAACCGGGCGACCAATGCCCAAATGGTCGAGGTGGGCGCTGTGGACTACGTATTCGTTCTTAAGCTTAGGGTCACTGCCTTCAATTTTGCCTACTACATTGTAGCTGATGATATCGTTATAAGTTGATGCATAAGAGATTTTAACGCCAGCATCGATAACAAACGATGCGGGCTGACCACCCTTCATTTGTGCCAAAAGCGCTGGTATAGTTTTACCCGCGCCTTTTACCAGGTTATTAAATATGGGATAGCTAAACTGGCCCAGCACCTTTACATCATCTGAATAAAATGTACGCGAAATAACCACCATTCCATCTTTACCGATTACACTGTATTGGCCTCCACGTGCAGCACCAAAACGGGCAGCCGAATCGGCAGTACAGATGATAACTCCGATGGCCCCATGCTCAGTCGCAGCTTTTAATATCGATGTCGGGTTCATGGTATGCGCCATAACCGAGGAAGAAAATTTATCGGGAGCGCCGCGCACCACCAGCACCACTTTACCTTTAACATCAAGCCCGGCATAATCATCATATCCAAGCGAAGGTTCGCTGGCGCCATAGCCTGCGAAAGCAAGCTGACCGCTTAAAGTCACATCCGGTTTGGAGGGGTTTGGCAATATGTTATAGTCTTTACCAGCCGTTAATGCTACCGCGTTTTGCCCGGTTAGTGCGGCATCTGCAGTTCCGGTAGTGGCTTTGCGAAGTTTTACTTCCTGCAGCCAGGTACCGTTTTCGCCGGCGGGTTTAACGCCCATGCTTTTTAGGCGACCAACAACATAGTCAACCGCCATTTGGAAGCCTTCGGTTCCCGGGCCGCGGCCCTTTAACTTATCATCAGCCAGGTAAGCAATGTCTGCCTTAAACTGCGCAGTATCAACTTTTGCAAGCGCCTGCTCAATTTCGGCGCTTAACTTTATCTGCTGCGCGAAAACGCTGCTTGCAAACAATACTATTACAGGTATAAATAATACCTTAAAAAACTTAATCATATTTCAGGATATCGAAGTTTAATAAATACCTCACAAGGTATTAACTAAGCATTTCACCTGCAAGTTGTTAGTAATATTGTTACTTACGCCGGAAAACTTCCATCAACCATAACTATCGGGTTCTTTTTAAACACCTCCCAATCGGCCAGCAAACGTTGCTTTAAGCTTTGCAGGGTTGCATCAGTTGTCCATTTAATATCGAGTACTTCCAGACGGTAAATGTGTTTTAATAAATTGTAACACATGGTGAACTGACCGCAGGCAATAATATTATCGCGCATGGTTTGTTTCCCTGCCGGGAACCATAACGTGGTGCCCATGCTGGTAGCCAGGGTTGCGATCTCCTGTATCTGCGGCCCTGGGGTTAAAACATTGGCTACTGCGGGCCACCAGGCTTTATCTTTCGACTCCAGGTTTTCGATTCGCGTTGTAGCGTGTTGTGCCGAAAACTCATAAATATAGCAGGACAATACCCGGTTCTTATAAGCCGGCATACCATAAAATTCGCTGAAATACTGGCGGCGTATTTGCTTTAAAAACAGGTCGGTGGTAATCAGCAAGGTTGAGTTAAGCCTCGTTGCCAGCATTTGCTGCAGTTGGTTAAACCTGATTTTGAAAATAGTGCCAATAAACCGCACAATCACTTTACCAAAACTACTTTTTAGTCCGTTAATTGCTTTATTAAAGGTTAACACCGTCCAAAAATAAAACAGGGTATAAATGCCGGATGTAAGGACAAAAAAAAGACCTGCCCGTCGTGCCCAGCCATCGGTTAGTATCGCCAGTAAAAAGCTGGCCACAAATATGATCACGCCAACCGGCATCAATTTTCTAAGTGTATCGATGGTGAGATTTTTATACCAGGGATCAGCTTTTGGCGGGGTTTGGTAACCGTTTACAAAGTAACTGCCCACATCGCACACCATCATCAGGTCGAACTGTTTTTTAGGGTGATGTTCGGCCCTGAAAGTATCTTCCATCATCATGCTATACAGTCCCTGGTTGTCAACCACACCACCGTCAACCATACAAAATGGTTCGTTTTTTACTTTAGGCAGGTTTAGCGGGTTATTGTTTTTGTAATCGATAGCGGTAAGCATTTTGTTTACATCCGTTAAGCCGGGATGGATGTAATCATCCGGGTAAATCATCGGCTCAAACCCGCTGGGGAAGCAGGATGAAGTTGCAGCCAGGTCGCCAAGTTTAAGCTTGCGGGCTATTTCGGCGTCGTTAAAATGCAGGTAATAATTGCCTACCGTTCGTATACTGTCGTCGTCGCCATTGGTTTGGAAGCGGAATGAGACACCATTGTTCAGTTCGGTCGCGTTAAAGCAAACCGTTTTAAGGTGCGGATTTTCGGCCCGGTTAAAATAAACGTCGAACAGGTTGGTGTTGGGATGCGCCGCATCGTTAAACAACAGGTTATCATAGGCCTTGGCAAAGGAATTTATGATGTTATGGGTCTTTTCAATTTTCACCTCCACCTCCTTCCCATTTTTAACAATAGTGCGTCGTCCAACTTCATTCCAACGTTTTGGGTCGTTTAAAATGTCGCAAACTTCTTCCAGCAGCGCTTCGCCGTCCATAAAGTTTTTCATATTGTTAAAAAACGTAGCAAACTCAAACCCGGGCTTAAAAAGGCATGAGGTGTAATAGGCATTAGCCAGTGTGCCGCCCGATGTTGAAGTTGTGAAGGTAACGTGCTTTAAAAGCGTGTCCTCCGGCGTACCTAAATACGCCCGGTTGAGATATGAAATAGCACCCAAGCTAAACGACGATGCCCTGAAGCCGCCGCCGGATAAGGCAAGCGCCATATCGCCAAAGGGCGATGAGGGCTCTATGTTTATTAATTTCCGGTCGGTATCCTCTTTTTGCGCTTGTAAGGTAGGCTGGGTTAATGAATTGGTAGTTGCCATGATTGTGCTTAAAATAAGGTTGAATAGTTAACCTAAAGTTAAGACTAAGATTCGTAGGATTTGCTGGATTATAGGATTTTTTTTGGGCGGTGAAATAATACCGTTTCAAAATCTTACAATTCACCAAAAAACTAAGATTCACGGGATTTGTTGGATTATGTGATTTTTTTCGGCCTATTGAATACAATAGTCGCGTTTTGGTAAATCCTATAATCCTAGCAATCCAAAAAATCTTAGTTTATTGACGGTGCAATTGCCAGTACAAGTACACAATACAACCTATAACCGTAACGGCCAAAACAATAAGGCCGGTTTTACGACGGCGCTTGTCCTGCCATATCAGCCAGGCGAAAAAAGCAATAAAGGGCAGTACAAAAATTGCCCAGAAGATAAGTGATGGTCCCATATGCCCCCTTGCCCCCTAAAGGGGGAATTTAAAGTCTATCTGTTAAAGGATAGGAATGTATATTTATGTTAGTTTCTTTTATTCATTCTCAATAACCCACTTTTGTTCCCCCTTTAGGGGGCTAGGGGGCCTACAAAGGCATCCTCGCCAACGGCGTAACATCCTGGCTGGTGAATTCTCCGTTTAAAAATTTATAATACCCGGCAATGGCAATCATGGCTGCATTGTCTGTACAGTACTCCATTTTCGGTATAAAGCAGCGCCAGCCATTTTTTTCGCCCAAAGTTAATAGACCTTGTCGCAAGCCTGTATTAGCCGATACACCGCCGGCTAAAGCAATATCTTTTATACCATATGCCTGCGCTGCCTTGCTTAATTTATTCAATAAAATAGTGGCGATCCGTTTTTCAACCGAGGCACAAATATCGTTTAAATTTTGTTGGATGAAGTCAGGATTGGCGGCTACACTATCCCGTATAAAATAAAGGATGGATGTTTTTAACCCGCTGAAGCTAAAATCAAAACCGGGTATCTGCGGCTCGGGGAATTTAAAAGCATCGGGGTTACCCGAACGTGCATGCTTATCAATCAATGGACCGCCGGGATAAGGCAGACCCAAAATTTTGCTGGTTTTATCCATGGCCTCGCCGGCGGCGTCGTCGAGCGTTTGGCCAATAACTTCCATATCGAAATAATCTTTTACCAAAACTATCTGGGTATGACCACCGGATACGGTAAGGCATAAAAACGGAAATGCGGGTTTGTTATCTCCAATAAAATGGGCCAGCACATGGGCTTGCATGTGGTTTATATCAATCAGCGGGATGTTTTTTGCGAGCGCGAAAGCCTTGGCAAACGATACGCCAACCAATAACGAACCCAAAAGACCAGGGCCGCGCGTAAAAGCTACGGCATCCACATCATTTTTGTTTACTTTTGCGTTCAACAGCGCTTGTTGAACCGCAGGAACAATGTTTTGCTGATGAACCCTTGAGGCAAGCTCAGGGACCACGCCTCCGTAGGCTTCGTGTATGGTTTGATTGGCAATTACATTGCTCAAAATTGCACCATCAACACAAACCGAGGCAGAGGTTTCATCGCACGAAGATTCGATTCCGAGTATTACAGGCATCGTTTTAGTTATTGAATTAGTGAGTTGGCGAATTAGTGAATTAAAAAAATTATGAATGAACTAAAATTTGTGATTAATGTTAAACCATATTGGCCCGGTGCTGTTAAATCAACAACTATATTAATCGCTAATTCACTAATTCGCTAATTCATCCATTATTAAACCGCAAAGTTATTAAAAAAGCACTCAAAATAGCGTTAAGTATAGTATTGGTTATCCTGCTGATATTTAGCATACTGTTACTGGTGTTTCAATATAAACCGGTGCAAACCTGGGCGGCAAAAAAAGCTGCAGGCTACTTATCAGAAAAATTACAGACTACCGTTTCTATTGATGGCATGTATATCAAGCCTTTTTCTTCAGTTGTGCTGGAGGGTTTTTACGTGCTTGATAAACAAAAAGACACCCTGATAAGCACCCCAAAACTGGAGGTTGACCTTGCAGGTTTTTCGCTTTTCAGCAGCATAAAAAATAAAATTATTGACTTTAAGCTGATACAACTGGATAACGGCTCGGCTTATCTTAAAAAACAAAGCGACAGTACGTCCAATCTTAAATTTATTATTGATGCCTTAAGCGGTCCGCCTGATACCACCAAAAGCCAACCCTGGCATGTGGCGTTCGAGAAAATTGCCATCAATAATTTTCACTTCCGCTTTAAAAACATGCTGGTTGATACCGTTATAAAAGGTATTAATTTTGACGACCTCGATGTAAAACATTTCAGCGCGGTTATAAAAAACATGGACCTCACCAACCATCTTTTTAAAGGCAACGTTACTAACCTCACCCTAAAAGAGAAGAGCGGCTTTTACCTAAAAAAGTTTAATGCCGATGCCACCATTGATACCAACCAGATATTGGCGCAAAACCTGTTTATACAAACCAACCACTCCATGCTTAAAAATTATTTCAGGATGAAGTTTAAATCGTTTGACGATGTAGGCGACCATATTGAAGATAAGGTTTACATGGATGGGGACTTTAAATCGTCCAGGATATCGTCGACAGATATTGCCTATTTTACAGATGGCCTGGAGAACGTGCGTTTCGATTTGGGAGTTGATGGCCGCATAAAAGGCTATGTAAATAACCTAAAGGCAAAACAATTGACCATCACCGGCGCAAAGGCAACTTATATACGCGGCGACTTTAATTTAAAAGGATTACCCGACTGGGACAACACTTTCCTGGAGCTGAACTTTGACCAGGTTGCCACCAACAAAACTGACCTTGATTTTCTGTACAGTAATTTTGTGGGCAAGCGTTTCGCAAAAACACCGGATATCATAGCCAAGTTTGGGAATGTTAATTTTTCCGGGAGATTCACTGGCCTGCAAAACGACTTTGTTGCTTACGGCACATTTAAAACAAAACTGGGTAGTTTCGACTCCGACATCAACCTGAAAATAAATAAAGCTGGTACGCCGTCTTATAGCGGAAAACTCAACACCAATGCTTTTGATTTAGGCGAACTGCTTGATGAGCCCGACCTTGGCCGCATCACCATGAATGCCAACGTAAAAGGCAGCGGCGACGACCTAAAAACTCTTAACGAAAACGTTGATGCCAAAATAAGCGAATTGAATTTTAAAGGCTACAACTACCATAACCTGGCGCTGAATGGCACCTTTGCTAAAAAAATAGCCAGTGGTAAACTAACCATCAACGACAAAAAAATAAAGCTTAATGGTACTGGCAGTGTTGACCTTAACCCCGCTTTACCAGTTTATGCCTTCAATGGCAATATCAACGAGGCCCATCTGCACGATTTAAAAATATTAAACGATACCATAACCTTTACCACCCAAATAAAGGCCAATTTTTCGGGCAACGACCTCAGCAATATTACCGGTGAGGCGGCGCTTCAAAAAATAAGGATTGTTGACCCCAGGAATAATTACGTGCTCGATTCGCTGAACATTACTGCTACAGGCAAGGGCAATCAACGTGCGATCAACCTAAAATCTGACTTTGCCGACGGATACATAAAGGGCAGCTATGATTTGGCCACCCTACCTTCGTATTTTAAAACCATCGTAAAAAAGTATATTCCATCGTTAAAAACAGAAATAGTTACCCCAAAGCCACAGGATTTTTCGTTTAACCTTACGCTCAAAAATATCGACCCGCTGATTGCCATTTTTGTCCCTAATCTGAAGATACCTGACCAGGGAACTTTTATTGGTGAATTTAACTCTGAAAAGAAAACGGCTACGCTTTCGTCGTACATAAAAACTATCCAGTACGATAAAATCGTTTTTCATGATTTTATTATTGATGAGGGCACAACCGACGGCTACCTGGGGCTGAACCTTTCGCTAAATAAAGTTAACATCACCGACAGCCTGTTTATAAAAAACATTACGGTTACCAACTTTTTAAAGAACGACAGTTTAAATTTCAACGTAAAGCTATCAGACAAAGATGCCGTTAACCAGTTGGATTTGTACGGCCTGGTACAGTTTGGACGTGATACTACCGCTAAGCTGCATATCCTGCCCTCTGACGTGATATTGGAGCACCAGAACTGGAAAATAGTTGAAAAAACAAGGGTTAAATTTTTAGATGGCAAAACGCAGGTAGAAGGCTTTGAACTATCAAACGGGCAGCAAAAGGTTAAGATAGACGGATTTGTATCAGACAACCCGGCTGATAAGCTGAAGCTAACCTTCCAAAAATTCAGCATGGCAACATTGAACCAGCTTACCAAAACGGCGGGTATACAAATGCATGGTTCGCTCAACGGCGATGTTAACCTCAGCTCGATACTGAAAACACCAGGGGTTGATGCCAAACTGGGGATTGATTCGTTAATGATGAATAAAACGCTGGTTGGCGATGTGAAAATAACATCGACACTTGGTAACGACCGTAAGCAGGCCGATGTTAACATCAACATAAAAAACCATGGGCTCGAAACCATGAACCTTGCCGGCGTTTACCAGATTGGCCACGGCACTGAGGACAACCTGAACTTCGATGTTAAGATGGACCAAACCGAGGCCATTATTTTTGGGCCGTTTATCAAAGACCTGGTTTCGAACGTAAAGGGTACAATATCCAGCACTTTAAAATTAACCGGCCCGGTATCAAAACCCAAGCTAAATGGCACCCTCAGCCTTAATGATATAGGTGTAACTGTTAACTATCTTAAAACACCTTACCTGGTTAGTGATACCGTTGATGTGGTGAACAGCGTAGTAAAAATTAGCAGCATGCGGCTTAGGGACACTAAAAAAGGCTACGGTGATGTTACTGGCACCGTTGACCTAAACGACCTTGCCAACCCTGATATTGAAGTAGAAGTAAATGCCCACAACCTGATGGCGCTTAATACCAATTTTAAAGATAACCACCTCTATTATGGTACAGCCTTTGGCACCGGCCGGTTCAGCTTTAACGGCCCGGTTGACAATATGAAAATTGATATTAAAGCCAGCACCGAAGCGGGGACGATATTTAATATACCGCTAAACACGTCGGTAACAGTTGGCGATTACGATTTTATAAAGTTTGTAAGCCATAGCGACACGACAAAAGCCGCGCCTAAAAAACTTGCTTTTAACGGGGTGACTTTAAATTTCGACCTTACCGTTGACGAAAAAACCGTTGTAAAAATTACTACCGACTATGGTGTGCTGGAAGGCAGCGGACAGGCGAGGGACTTACGGCTCAACATAAACAGCCTTGGGGATTTTGAAATGTTTGGAAGTTTTTTAATTACCTCAGGTAAATTTGAGTTTACGGCGAAGAACTTTATCAGCAAAAACTTTACTGTAAACCAGGGCGGTACCATACGCTGGACGGGCAGCCCGTCGAACGCGTCGATAAACCTGAATGCTATTTACGAGGTACGTGCCGACATACAACCGTTGTACCAGGCGGCGGGCTCACAGTCGCCGAAAGGGCGCTCGCTGGCATTGGTGCAGGCCGAACTGATATTAACCAAAACACTGTTACAGCCAACTATCGATTTCGACTTTAATTTCCCGCTCGACCCATCAATTAAAGAGGATTTGAGCACTTACCTTGCCGATAACAACAACCGCAGCCAGCAGGCGCTGAGTATTATTGTAAGGCGCAACTTTAGCAACGGCGCCAACAGCAACCTAACCAACCAGGTGTTGGGTACGGCCGGGGAGGCGGTTAGCGAGTTTGCATTTAATAAACTCAATAGCTTTATATCGCAGTCGAACATCAAAAATCTCGATTTAAATATCCGGTCGTTTAATGACCTGGGAGTGTCATACAGATTTAAAAACAGGCTGATACTTACGGGTAGCTTGTTCAACTCATCATTAGGCAGCAGCAGCGATTTGTTCAATAACAATACCAGCTTGTTTAATTCCAGTTTTAGCCAGCTAACTAAGGATTTTGAAGCGCAATACCTTATTCGTAAAGACGGTAATTTGAGCGCAAAGTACTCGTATCGTGTGCTGAACAGTACAACGCTTAACGCGCTGAGTGGTAACTTGACTGAGCAATATGTAAATGGTATCGGCCTGGTTTACCAGCGGGATTTCGACACTTTTGGCGAGTTTATAAGGAACTTTTTCCGCAGCGGTACAAGGCGGACTGCGCCGGTTAACCCAACGCCAATACCGCCAACAAGCAAAACACCGCCGGTTACACCCGCAGTTAAGCCCGATGACGAGGAATAGTAGTTTGAAGTCTTAAGTTGAAAGTCTTAAGTCCTGAGTGAAAACCGATGATCTGCCCAAAACTTCTGACTATAATCTTTTTGACTCAAGATGTTCGACTTAAGACTTTAGGCTTAGTACTCAAGACTTGATTAATGATCAAGCATAATGGTATGATCCATTTTATCGCGCTTGGTACGCAGGTACACTTCGTTATGTGGGTTCGATGCAATTTCGATAGGTACATTCTCCACAACTTCGAGACCATAACCGATCAGGCCTGCACGTTTTTTAGGATTGTTGCTCATCAGGCGCATTTTTGATATGCCAAGGCTGCGCAATATTTGAGCGCCCACACCATAGTCGCGCTGGTCCATTTTAAAGCCGAGTTCGAGATTTGCTTCAACGGTATCCATGCCATTTTCCTGCAGGTGGTAGGCTTTAAGTTTATTGATCAGCCCAATGCCGCGCCCTTCCTGGTTCATATAAAGCACCACGCCTTTGCCTTCACGGTTTATCATTTCCATGGCTGCATGTAATTGTGGGCCACAATCGCACCGGCATGAGCCGAAAATATCGCCCGTAACGCATGAACTGTGTACGCGCACCAATACCGGCTCATCGGGTTCCCAAGTTCCTTTAACCAGTGCCAAATGATTTTCTCCGGTGTCTGCCTGTGTGTAGGCAATCATATCAAAATCGCCCCACTGAGTAGGCATTTTTACTGACACATCTTTATGCACCAGGCTTTCAGTCGCCAGGCGGTAAGCTATCAGATCTTTTATCGATACTATCTTGAGGTCAAATTCTTTAGCAATTACCAGCAACTCGGGCAAACGCGCCATGTCGCCATCTTCCTTCATTATTTCGCATATAACGCCTGCCGGTTCAAAACCAGCCAAAACAGCAAGATCAATAGCTGCTTCGGTGTGGCCGGTACGGCGCAATACGCCGCCGTCCTTTGCTATCAGCGGGAAAATATGGCCCGGGCGACCCAGATCTTCCGGCTTTGTAGCTGGGTCGATAAGCGCCAGTGTGGTTTTTGAACGGTCGGAAGCCGAAATACCTGTGGTGCACCCAGCCAGCAAGTCAACCGAAACAGTAAAGTTTGTTTCGTGCGATGTGGTGTTGTGACTAACCATAGGCTCCAAATTAAGCTCGCGTGCACGTTTTTGGGTAATAGGGGCACAAACCAGCCCGCGCCCGTGGCGTACCATAAAGTTTATGGTTTCGGGAGTTGCGTTGCGCGCAGCAGTTAAAAAATCGCCCTCGTTTTCGCGGTCTTCATCATCAACAACTATAATGGTTTTTCCGCTTTTTATGGCGTCTATGGCTTCCTGTATTGTATTTAACATGTATACTGGTTATTTGAAAAAAGTTGCCGGTGAGGCAATCTTAATTCCTTGTTTTAAAACTGAATGCAAAGTTAGCTGATAATGAAATCAATCAAGTCGTTCCTTTGTAAATTAAGTACTTGTTTATTGCGTAATAAGTTGCCCTGCGGTAAAAAACAACCATTCAACTAAATAAACTCAATCTAACTTAATCAACTTACCTCCGCTTTCTTTCGCTTAAACAACTTGTTAAAAAACCGTTTATAAACTTCCATGTCAAATATCACAGAATCGGTTGCAGCCTTGTACGAAAGAAACATACCTATTGGTGTTATAATTGTAATGGCAACCCACGATCCTAAAATTGGCGACAGGTCACCATCTTTTACCGCTTTTTCGCCGATGGTTGAAATAATGTAGAAAATAAGGAAAAAGATAACTGATACCACAACCGGTAAGCCCAGGCCGCCTTTACGGATTATTGCCCCAAGCGGTGCCCCAATTAAAAACAAGGCAATACATGCCGCCGACAGTGTGAACTTTTTCTGAAATTCCAGCCTGGCCCTGCGCACATTTTTACTGAGCTCGGTTACGCGCTCGCCGCGATTTTTAAGCAAATCCTGTATGGAACGTGCCTCGCTGGATGCGCTGGCAATAATGCTTAACTGTTCATATATCTTTAAATTAGGTATGCTTTTGTCGCCCTTGATAGCGTTAGCGTATTTTTTTGTTGAATCGGAATTGCTCTTTATTGAATAGTATTTAATATAGGCAGTTATTAACTTATAATTTACCTGTAAACTGCTATCAATCTGCCGGCGGCTCTTGTGCTCGTCATCATTAATCTGCTGCAGGTTCATCATCTGCAAAGCCTGTTTAAACTCGCTTTCATCCGTGCGTTTCATTTTGCTTAGGCCCGAAATGTCAAACTTTTGTTCCGTTTCCTTAAAGCGGAAGCGGGTTAACTTTTGCCGGTAGTTGAAATTATTGGTGCCCTTGGCTTCCTCGTACCTCACCCCGTCTTTAAGCTTTAGCACCAGGAACAGGCCATTTGGCGTACGGTACATTTTGCCGCTTTTGGCCAATAAAACAATAGTATTATTTTCGGACGGATTTTTTGAGTAGATCATGATGTCGTACAGGGTCTGCCCATCGGGATCTTTTCTTTTCACCCTGATGACATAACCCGGAAAACTGCTGCTAAACACCCCTTCGGGCAAAAAATTGGCCGATTTTTGCTGCCGCGCATCGTATAATAACGAGTAGTATTTTAAATTGGCAATAGGCAGCATATAATCTGAGAATACAAAAGCCGCCACACTTAAAATGGCGACCACAACAAGCATAGGCGCCATGGCACGGCGCAACGATATCCCTGCAGATTTAATGGCCACCAGCTCGTAATTTTCGCCGAGGCTGCCGTAAGTCATGATAGATGAAAGCAGTACCGAAAGCGGCAGCGCCATCTGCACGTTGGTAGCCGACGCATACACCATCAGTTCGACGATGATATACCATTCAAAACCCTTGCCGATGAGGTCGTCGATGTATTTAAACAAAAACAACATCAGCAACACAAACATCACTATCAGGAAAGTGACTAAAAAAGGCCTTATGAACGATTTAAGTAGTAAAAGATGTATTTTCTTCATTAAAAATGCCCCTTGTGTATAAGCCCTAAGCCTGTAAAACGCAGGCAGCAAGGCCCGTGCGCGTGTAATTGCAGCTTATAACGCGCATTGCGGCTTTATCATACAAAAGTAGGAATATTTAAATTTTTTCAGGCCCCTAATGTGCTTATCAGGTATTTTACCTGGTTGTCCCAAATCAGCTTACGTTCGCCAATTGCGTCTTCGGCGGCAAAATCGGTAATGCTGAGGGCAACGTCGCTGGTAAGCTCATCCTGTATAATTTCCATCTCGAAGTAATAAGAAGGGTCGTCATCCACCCAGCGAAAACGCACCAGTTTGTTTTCTTTGGTGGCCAGCAGCTTTGCCGTTTGCTGCTCATCGTCCCATGTAAACGTATAAACCTGGTCGCGAACGCTCACGTCATCGGCAAACCATTGTGTTAACCCATTAGGCTCATTTAGAAAGGTATATAGTATCCGGGGAGATGATTTTATTTCATACTCTATATTAAATTTCTTCTTTTCAGGCATGCTCGGTTTATAATTGAATACTATTATGCTGTAAATGTTAACATTTTTTCTAAAGAAAACGAATTTCTGCTATATTTGCAAACCTTTTTCGGATGGGGGTTTGTTTAAGCGGTTAATATAATCTTATTTAAGCAAACTATCTTCATGTCGAAAACAAAATAACCCGGCGGGGTAGCTCAGATGGTTAGAGCGTAGGATTCATAACCCTAAGGTCGGCAGTTCGATCCTGCTCCCCGCTACTTAAGGAAACACCACTTCGTGGTTGTTTCCTTTTTTTATGCCAATAAAAATCTGCTGATCAGGCGTTTACAATTAGTTGTAAAACAGTTCGATTTTAGCATAGAAATTTCTGAACCGTTTGGTGGCAACGGTCTAAAAAATGGGATAGAAATATGATTAACGAACTTTTTTATAGTTCGATATCCTCTTAAGGTTCATAACGCTTGGATTGCTGTCGCACTGGTAGGTTTTTGCGATTAAATAAAGAAAATTCAATATAACCTCGGCTTCATTATTATCAACTTGAATGCCATTTTGTGCCAATATAGCTGTAGCCCGCTTAGTTGATATTCTCTTTTCTGTAAAGTTCATCTCAATTATTAAGTTTATTCCACCAATAGATTTTATATTGACTTTATTAAAACCATTTAACCTATGAAAGAAACAGAAATCACGCCGGAAAAGCTGCTCTCGTCAATACTCATAGACAGATTTTCTTCAGCAGTTGCTCGGATGGCACAAGTACAGTCAATTATTGCTGAAAACTTCATGCTCCCAGAAATCGATATTCCTAGGATAGAAGCATGCAACTGTTATGTAATCGGCGCTACCACTGCTTGTATTACCTTGACCAACCATTTGCTGGAGCGCTATTGCAAAGAGCTTTTAATACAAGTCGAATTCGGACCGCCATTCATGCGCACCAGTTTTCAATTTGACAACTCACCGTCCCCTGATCTGTCGGTTTATCTTAATAAAGATCTATCCCGCACCTTAGCAGCTTTAAAGTCCAAGGATCTTCTTTCAAAAGAAACCTGGAAAATACTGGATAAATACAGAGACATTTTCAGGAATGGCTTTGCTCATTATGACCCAGCTCTTATTTTGAAAGGATTAACCTATAAAATTTCAGTGATGAAAATGCCGGGCGAACCAATAGAAGAAAAGGAATTAAATTTACATCAAATTCCTCATGTAGGTTTGGCTGTAGAGGCATTTGCAGAAAAGAATGCCTGGCTTTACCTGGTTACTGTTGAAAATTTTATCCGCTCAACCATTCGGCATTTTCATAACCCTGATATCGATCCTGTTTTCCCGATGATAGTATATCCATAAATAGTTTTACTCATTTATAAATGTTCTTCTTAATAGACCTTCTTATAAATAGTATCTTCTACGTTATCGTAGAAGCTCTACATAGATAAGTTGATTTTACTTTTTCAGCAAAATCATTAAGTTCAATAAGAGAATTGGATAACTGTTTTTTAGCTTCGCTTCTCAATCTCCTTCTCAACCTCTGCAATCAATTGTTGTTCTGTAGGTAAATACAACTTATACTCACTTGCGAAGATAGTTTTGTTATCTTCCGGAAGAGATATCTTTACAACCGCGTTATTCTTTTCTGCACATAATAAAATACCTATAGTTGGATTTTCAAAGTCTTTCTTTTCGTATCTGTCATAGTAGTTTACGTACATCTGTAATTGGCCAATGTCCTGGTGTGTAAACTTTGTAGTCTTTATCTCTATAATCACAAAGCATTGTAGTAGACGATTATAAAAAACAAGATCAATAAAAAACTCATCACCTTCAATATGCAGCCTCTTTTGCCTTGCTACAAATGCGAAACCATTACCCATTTCTAACAGAAAATCGTGCAGGTGTGTAATGATGGCTTGCTCAAGGTCTTTTTCATAATAAGATGCCTCGCGTTGTAATCCTAAAAATTCAAGGTACATTGGATCTTTGATGATCTCTTTAGCATCGGACGGTTGCTTTTCATTTCGTGCTACAGCTAATACACTTTCCCTGTCGTTACTCATTAACAGCCGTTCCCATAGACTACTATGAATTTGTCTTTCTAACTGGCGAGTGGTCCAGTTGTTTTTTATCGACTCTGCTATATAGAAGTCGATTTTATCTTGACTATCAACACGCAGTAATATCTTGTAATGTGTCCAGCCCAATTGCGAACGCAGTGCGTTCGCAATTGGGAATGTGCGATAAAACTGACGAAATAATTCTATTTGACGTTTTGAAAACCCACTGCCATACTCCGGCTCTAATTGATCAGCAATAAATTTAGTGAGGTAATTGCCATAATCCGCCCGGTCTTTCCCTTGTTGTTCCTCCTCGAAAATGCGTTGCCCTATTTGCCAATACATTAATGTACGCTCATGGTCAACCAACCTAATC
>NZ_JANYGQ010000015.1 GCF_025359345.1 Mucilaginibacter sp. | reverse complement strand
CTAGCAACGCGGCCAAAAGAGCTTCTTTGTGATAGGGCGCTTTAATGGCTGGATTGCACTTGATTTGATTGCCCAGCGTCGCATAATCAGTACTATCGAACCAGAGATGATGCACACAAACTTCGGCCGTAATACGCTTTTCAGCGAGAGGCAGCTTATTATCGAATAAAGCCAGTTCGTCGGCGGTTGAAATGTGCAACACATGCAAGCGGGCGTTGTGTTGCCGGGCTAGTTCAACAGCCAGCGACGAGGATTTAAAGCAAGCGTGTTCATCGCGAATCAATGGATGAAGGCCTGCTGTTGCATAATCGCCATACTCGGCTTTGTAGTGTTCTGTATTAACGCGGATGGTAGCCTCATCTTCGCAGTGAGTGGCAATAAGCATAGGACTTTGTCGGAATAATCCATCTAGAACCTGCTCATTATCGACTAACATATTCCCCGTTGACGAACCCATGAACACTTTAACACCACAAACAGTGTTTGGGTCAGTTCGCAGAACTTCATCAAGATTGTCGTTCGATGCGCCCATAAAAAACGAGTAATTAGCCAGTGAGGTACGGACGGCGATATCATACTTATCCTGCAGCAACTCCTGCGTAAGCGTATTTGGCACGGTGTTGGGCATCTCCATAAACGAAGTTATACCACCGGCTACGGCAGCGCGCGATTCTGTGTAAATTTTAGCTTTATGTGTTAAGCCAGGTTCGCGGAAATGTACCTGGTCGTCAATACAGCCGGGGAAAAGGTGGAGGCCTTCGGCGTTAATAACCTTGTCGGCAGTAGTATCAATCTGTTTATCAATTCGCTCAATAAAACCATCCTTCACCAAAATATCAGCTACAAATTGCTGATTTTCATTTACCACTGTTGCCGATTTTATAAGGATTGAGCTCATGTGGCAAAGATAGGGTTTTGGAAGGATGTGCGGATGTGCGAATTTGCAGATGTGCGGATGAGTCCGGAAAGTCAGTCCGAAAGATAGGAAAGTGATGGAGTTGACCAGGCTGTGGATTTATTCGAAAGGTGAAAGTAATAAATCGTTAGTTTTGTTTGGATATTTGTTAAAAATGGACAAAAGTCAAGTGAAATCAATTCCTATAACAAAAGGCAGTAAAAAAATCAACCCTAAAAGCCTATTTGGCATTTGGTCGAAAAAGCCGAGAACCATTGAAGCCATTCGTGAAACGGCGTGGGGAAAAAAGCCCGGGAATAAATAAGTCTCCCCCAGTAGGAGGAGACTTCATAAACTACTTTTAGATAATTCCGAAATTGAAGGTCTGGAATCAGAAACAACCATCCGCACATCCGCACATCAAAAATCCGCACATCTATTTATTTTCTTCCCCAAAAATAGTTCAGCCCGAAAGAGATATTATCATTTAAGCCAAGGTGGAAAGTGGCATCTTTTGTTTTGTAATCAAGATTGTACGCTGCTCCACCAAAGCCAAGGTTAATACCAAGCTTTGGTGATGGGAAAAATACAAAATTTGGTGTACCACCCAGGCTGAAGGTGCCGTATGAAAAGTAAGTAGTATTGTTTACCGTGCTGATGCCAAATTCGGGGAAGAAGCCAAATTTGTCGCTTATCATGCAGTAGTAACGGGCATGTACCCCAAAACCCACCACATCGGTATGGTATTTATCACTTGATGTGAAGTTGGTTGTGGCATCGGTGTAAGAGTGGAAATCCGAAGTTTCAGTTCCGCCGTTGCGCGAGTAAACGGGCTGAACGCCTATCGACCATTTGTCGCTTATAAAAAAGCCAAACTCAGGGCGGAAGCTAAAGTTGCTTATTTTGCTGGTGGTATAATTGGTGTAGCCATCTGCAAAATTAACGGTGCTCGATGAACCGAAACTGCTGTAGTCATACGCAAGGCTGCCACCAAGATAGTACTGGCCTTTATGGCCCTGTGCTACGGCCGAACCAACTAAAGCAAACAGGAAAAAAGAAAAAATGAGTAATTTCTGTTTCATGGGATTAAAATTTGGGTGCAAGATAAGGTGTTGCATTTAATTATTACGCAAGGATGGGATGAATAGCTACAATGTGCCGATGAATTATTAGTCCGAAAGTCAGTAAAGTCGGGAAAGTCCGGAAAGACGGAAAAGAAAAAAGTTGATTGAGTTGATTAAGTTTCCTCCGAAAAGTGAAGCTTCTTTTCGGACTTTACTGACTTTTCCGACTTTCCGGACTCAAAAGCTTACCTTTGCCCCATGGGCGTACTCTTCGAAGAATTTAAATTTAACCGGCAGATTTTAAATGCCATTGCCGATGCCGGTTATACGGAGGCAACGCCTATCCAGCAAAAAGCTATTCCGCCGATATTAAACGGGCAGGATGTTATGGGGATAGCGCAAACAGGTACGGGAAAAACCGCGGCCTATGTGTTACCCATACTCATGAAGCTTAAGTATGCGCAGGGCGAAAATGCACGCGCACTTATTATTTCGCCAACGCGCGAGCTGGCCATGCAGATTGAGGAAAATGTGAAAGCTTTTGCCGCCAATACCGATTTGCGGGTGGTAGTTTTATATGGTGGCCTTGGCCCAAAAACACAAATTGAACAGATAAACAAGGGCGTTGATATTATAGTGGCTACGCCGGGCCGCTTTATGGATATTTACCTGGCTGGCCACATTGTGACCAAAACGTTGCAGGTGTTGGTGCTGGATGAAGCAGACAAAATGATGGACATGGGCTTTATGCCGCAAATAAACCGCATTTTGGAAGTAGTACCGGTTAAAAGGCAGAATTTGCTTTTTTCAGCGACCATGTCTGATAAAATTCACGAGCTCTCTAACAACTTCCTGGAGTTTCCGACGATAATAGAAGTAACACCACAGGCTACACCAGCGCAAACAGTAAACCAGCATTTGTATTTTGTACCCAATGTTAGGACCAAGATAAACCTGCTTAAGAAGCTGCTCGATGTTGAGGACGATATTAAAAAACTTATCATCTTCTGCAAAACCCGTATCGCGGCCGAAGACGTTTACAAGTTTTTGTTGCGCAAATTCGGCGAAAAAGAGGTAAAGGTTTTACATGCCAACAAAGGACAGAATACGCGTATCAATGCCATCAATGCATTTAAGGCGGATGAAGTGAAGATATTGGTTGCAACTGATGTGGCCTCGCGCGGGATTGATGTTAGCGATGTGAGCCACGTGATAAACTTTGACGTGCCGGTGGTGATTGAGGATTATGTGCACCGTATAGGCCGCACAGGCAGGGCTTATCAATCGGGCGAGGCCATTACATTCTGTGGGCCTGCCGAAGAGTATTACATCAGGAAGATTGAAAAACTGATTAAGCAAACCATCCCGGTGACTGACATACCTGCAGACGTATTTGTAGAGGAAACCCCTTACGAAGAGCGCCAGGAACAGGCCAAGGAAGTGGATATGCAAAAGCGTAAGGACGACCCCGAATTTAAAGGTGCCTTCCATGAAAAGAAAACTTTGAATCAGCGCAAGAAGTTTGATGCTGCCAAAGCGAAAACAACTGGTAAGCCGGCTGCGAAGCGGACCAAATCGCCAAAATCATATAGAAAGAAACGTTAAAAAAGAGAGGGGTATCACCCTGAGGCACTCGAAGGGTTCGCGTAAAGGCCTTTGCCCGCCAATGCTTCGAGAGCCTCAGCATGACAACCAGCTTAAAGTATCACCACATAAATGAAACTAAGGATTACTCCACTAAACTTTGCCACCGCATTTTTATTGTTTGTTGCCGTTTACAGCTGGATATATGGCGTACAAATTTCAGGGACACATTTTAAAACCATGACCACCGCTGTGGGGTGGATTTTTATACTATTTGCAGTTGTAGTGTCATTTATGGATATAATGTTCCGTAATTTCTTTCCCGAAACCAAAAAATTATGGATAGTAGAGTTAAGCTTTATAACTTTGGCGGCTATATTATTTTTACTTGTTAAATAAACGTACATGAAGACTGCTGAAATAAAGCTTACTATACAACTCGACGATAATAACGTTCCTGAAAATATTATGTGGGAATCGACAGATGCGCAAAACAAGGAAAAGCTGCCTGTAAAATCAATGATGCTGGCCTTGTGGGACCAGAGCTACAAAAACACGCTGCGAATTGATCTTTGGACGAAGGATATGCCTGTTGATGAAATGAAACGTTTTTTTTACGAAACCCTGCAAACTATGGGCGACAGCTTTTTGCGTGCAACCGGTGAGACGAATATAGTGGAGGACCTGCGCGATTACTGTGCTCACTTTGCCGATAAAATGGAAATTACTAAATAAGAGTCAAGATTCAAGAGCCAGGAACCAAGATTAAAAGGGCAATATCGGATAGTTTACAAGTTGAATATCCATTTCCTGTCTTAATTCCTAGTCTCGTCTCTTTATACAAACTTAAACACTATGCGCATTAATGCTTTAACCTCCTTTGCCGGCTTTGTGATCCTTATAGCCGCTTTGTACTGCCCTATATTACGCCCCTTTCACCTGTTTAATATCGATGCATTTGGTGCTAACAAACCCTATGGTATTGTGTTGCTCCTGGTAGCAGTTGTCGGCATAATAGCTACGGTATTTAATCAGCCTAACATAACAAAGCTTACGGCCTTTATATCGCTTGGGCTGGTTGCTTTGTTTTGCCTTGGCGCGTGGTTTAAAATCCACACATCTTTTAGCTTCATACCTTTCCGTTCCATCGACGCATTTTTAACCAGGCAAATTAAGTTTAAATGGGGTTGGTACCCGTTGTTTGGTGGTCCGTTACTGGCCGTGGCGGGCGTTCTTTTTGGTCGTAAACCGGCATTCACAAACAATTTTGACACACAGGTAAAACAAAATCAGTAGATTGTAATTTATCATTTACAATTGCCAGCAACATGTAAGTATGTTTTGAATTAATTTTTTTAACATATTTGTATTCTACTTAAAAAACACTGAATGTTAAAGTTTTCCTTCCGCCAGCAGGTATTTGCCGGCTTTGCTATATCTGTATTTTTGGTATTGCTCGTCGGGATATTATCCTACAAAAGCATCAATAAACTTGAAAGCGATTCCGGCTCAGTTGAGCATACTCAAAAGGTAATCAATACATCAACCAGCCTGCTGCAATTGCTTACTGACGCTGAAACCGGTATGCGCGGTTTCGTTGCAACTAACAAACCGGCATTTCTTGACCCTTATAATGCTTCACTCCCAAATATCAAATACGATATAGAGCAGCTTAGGGAATTAATACAGGATAACAACATCCAGGTTAGAAGGGTAGACTCGTTGAATACTTTAATCAACGTGCAGTTGAATATCCTGAAAACCAACATAGAGGTTAGGCAGGTTCAGGGATTGGATTATATGGTCAATAATAATATGCTTATAAACGGCAAGCATAATATGGACGAAATACGTTTGATAATTGACCATATGAAAGGGACCGAAAACAAGCTGCTGGCGATGCGTAAGGCAAGCACCGCGGAGGCCTCTTCAAGGTCCATCGATACCATAATTGTTGGGTCGATTGTTTTCCTCGTAATAATAATTGTACTTTTCTTTTATATACAAGGCACGTTTGAGCGGCAAAAGAAAATTGAGGCCGAAGTGAAAGTTGCCAACATTGAGCTTGAAAGGGTGCTTGGCGAAAATAAAGGCCAAAACTGGCTGTTAACCGGCACCGGTATTATTAACGAACGAATGCAGGGGCAGCAGGGCGAGCGCGAATTGGCAGGCAATATCCTAACCGAAATCTGCAATTATACCAAAGCGTTAACAGGCACACTTTATTTATTTAATGAGGAAGTGCAAACGCTTGAATTGTATGCATCGTACGCGTTTAATAACCCTGACGTTTTAAAGCGGACGGTAAAGATATCAGAAGGCTGGCTGGGCCAAGTGGCCAAGGACCAGCAGGCGGCAGTAGTGAAAGGCAAATTAAATGAAAAGCTTGAACTGGGCTCGTCATTAATTCACCAGGAGATTATCGAGAGCTTTATAGTACCTTTCTTTTTTGATAAAACGTTGAAGGGCATCATCGAGATAGCATTTAATAACGAACTTGATAACAACGCTAAAGATTACATTTTAGCAATAGCCGACGATATTGGCATTGCGGTAAATACCGCGCAGGCTCGTACAATAATGCACGAGTTGCTTTCACAAGTGCAGCAGCAGGCTGAGGAATTGGAAGCGCAGCAGGAGGAAATGCGCGTTACCAACGAAGAACTGCTGAGCAAAACCGAAATGCTGCAGGCATCGGAAGAGGAAATGAGGGTGCAACAGGAAGAACTGCGCAATACAAATGCCGAACTGGAGGAGAAAGCAAGCCTGCTGGAAGAAAAGAACCAGGCCATAGAAGAGGCCCGTAAAGCCATCAACGGAAAAGTGCTGGAACTGGAAACGACGGGTAAATACAAATCGGAGTTTTTGGCGAATATGAGCCATGAATTGCGCACACCTTTGAATAGTATTTTGGTGCTTGCTCGTATATTGAAGGACAACAAACCGGCAAACTTATCAGAAGACCAGGTTAAATATGCCAGCGTTATATTTAATGCTGGTAATGATTTGTTGACCCTGATAAATGATATTCTCGATTTATCAAAAATTGAATCGGGTAAACTGGAAATGCAGAACGACAACATAAAAGTTGCCGATGTGCTTCATGACATGGAAATGCTGTTTGCCGAAGTTGCCCGTAACAAAAAGATAAAGTACGACATAATAACCAGCAAGAACCTGCCGAAAAGTATATTTACCGATAAGGTAAGGGTTGAGCAGGTATTGAAAAACTTGTTAAGTAATGCGTTTAAATTCACACTGGAAGGTGGCTCGATAACGGTAAATGCTGTACCCGGCGAGGAAGAAAAAACCATCAGCTTTAAAATAAAAGATACAGGTATCGGCATACCGGCCGATAAGCAGAAAATAATATTCGAGGCCTTTCAACAGGCAGACGGTTCAACCAGCCGCAAGTTTGGTGGCACCGGCCTGGGTTTATCAATAAGCCGGGAACTGGTTACTTTACTTGGCGGCAAAATAACCGTGGCCAGCGAACCTGGTGTTGGTAGCGAATTTATATTAACTATACCTATAACGGCCATCGTGGTTGTAAAGCCAGAGGAAACGTTTGTACAAACTGTAGAATCCTTTTCGCCCGAAGTGCAAATTTTAAGGCCGGCTGCACATATTGCTGGCGGCGCTAACCGCGATCCGCTGGTGGTAATTGTTGAGGATGATAAGAATTTTGCCGACATATTACACGACTATGCCCGCGACCATGGCTATAAATCGATAATGGTAAGTGAAGGAACCAATGCAGTAGAAATTGTAAAAGAAAACCAGCCCGATGCTGTTATACTGGATATTATGCTGCCGGGTAAGGATGGCTGGCAGATATTAAAAGAGCTGAAGCAGGATGAGCAAACGCTGCATATACCTGTTCACATGATGTCGGCGGGGGATGCTGCGGCCAACCGGGTTCGCCGCGAAGGCGCGATCAGTTTTCTTAAAAAGCCTGTGGATACCAATACGCTCGACAAACTGTTCGCCGATATAATGCTGCAAAGCGGTGTTAAGTTTACCCAGATTTTACTTGTTGAAGATAACAGAACCCAGAGCCAGGCGCTGGTTGATATGCTGAAAGAGCAGGAAATATCTGTCGACCAGGCTTTTGATGGCGAGTCGGCTTTCAGGATGTTGCACGAAAAGGACTACCAGTGTGTAATACTTGATTTAAACCTGCCTGATATCTCTGGTCTCGATTTTTTAGATAAGATCAAAGCTATCGAACGGTTTAGGACCCTACCGGTTATTATTAATACCGCCATGGAGCTTGATAAAACATCAGTAAGCCGGTTGATGCAGTATGCCAACGCAATGGTGGTGAAAACCAATAAGTCGGCCGACAGGCTGATTGACGAGGTTAATTTGTTTTTAAACAAGGTTCGCGAAGTATCTACCCAGGTGGCCGACTCTGTTAATCTACCGAAAGGAAAAAATATTACACAGGGTAAGGACGTGATAAAAGGAAAGAAGGTATTGATTGTTGACGACGATATGCGCAATATTTTTGCGCTAAGCAGCGCCCTGCAGGGTTACGACATGATTGTTGAAGTAGCTGGTGATGGCCAGGAAGCCATTGATAAACTGGAAGCTACAAATGATATTGATATTGTGCTTATGGATATTATGATGCCGGTAATGGACGGTTACGAGGCCACAAGGTATATCCGCAGGCAAAACAAATGGGCAAAGTTGCCCGTAATAGCTTTAACAGCAAAAGCAATGATGGACGACCGCGAAAAATGCATAGCGGCCGGTGCTAATGATTACATTACGAAGCCGGTGGATATGGACAGGTTAGTTTCGTTAATGCAGCTTTGGTTAGGTAATTAAGTATGAATGTTTCCACACCCGGATTAAGTGCAGAGCAGGTAACAGAAATTATCGACCTTGTAAGAAAGGTCCATGGCTTTGATTTTTCTGATTATTCCAAAGCATCGTTAAAGCGAAGGCTTACCCGGGTAATGATGATAAAAAAGCTGGAGTTTTATGACCTGAAACATGTGTTGGTGAACGATCCGGATTTTTTCCAGGACTTTTTAGAAGAGATCACGGTAAACGTTACGGAGATGTTTCGTGACCCAACCTTTTACAAAGCGCTTAACACCCAGGTAATACCCTATCTTTCAACTTATCAGCATATAAAAATATGGTCGGCAGGCTGTTCATCGGGCGAAGAGGTTTATTCGCTCGCTATTTTGATGGAGCAGTCACGGCTAAAGGATAAAGCGTTTATTTATGGAACCGATATAAATACGGTTGTTTTGAAGGAAGCACGCAAAGGTATCTACAGCTACAGGGCAATTAAAAGTTACGCCGAAAACTACCAGATGGCCGGTTTAAAGGGCACACTAACTGACCATTTTACAATTTTATATGATGCCGCCACCATTCACAGCGAATTGAAGGCGAACACCCTGTTTTCGGTACATAATCTAATATCCGATACCATTTTTAATGAATTTCAGTTGATAAGCTGTCGTAATGTGTTCATCTATTTTGAAACACAGCTGCAGGAAAAAATACTTGAACTTTTTTACAAAAGCCTTGCGCCGCACGGTTTTTTGTGCCTGGGCAGTAAAGAAACCATACGAAGCGAGTTTTTCAAGAAAAAGTTTAAGGCAATAAATCAGAAGGAAAATATTTACCAGAAAATTGGCTCTTGACAAAAACATAACCACCCGCTGGCACAGCTCTGATATATTGCTGTTGGGCGGTTCTGCGGGCTCGTTTAAACTTCTTTTTAATATCGTAAGGTTTCTTGACGGCGATTTAAATAAATCGGTGATAATAGTAATGCACCGGAAAAGGAACTTTGCAAGCGAGGTGGAAAAACTGTTTGCACAACATAGCCGGATGCATGTTAAAGAAATCAACGACAAAGATAAGGTCGACAAAAAAACAATTTACATAGCCCCGCCAAATTACCATGTTTTAATTGAAAAGGGCGGGAGCTTTGCGCTGGACGTATCAGAAGCCGTATGGTTCTCAAAGCCATCAATAGACATCACGTTTGAAAGTGCTGCTGAAATTTATAAAGATAAATGCACGGCCATCCTGCTCTCCGGTGCCAACCAGGACGGAGCAGCCGGCTTGCTCAAATTGCGTAATGCAGGCTCATTAACCATTGCCCAAAATCCGGAAGATGCCGAACTACCCGAAATGCCCCAAGAGGCCATTAACTTAAACGCTGCCGATTATGTGTTAAGCACGGAGGAGATTATCGAGTTGCTGCAGAGTTGAGTCTCCCCACCACGTCATTGCGAGGAACGATCCGCCAGTTGACGGACTGCACTCGCTCATCAAAGAAACACAAATTTTGAGGCGACCTATCAGCCGCATTTAGGTTTCCATAAACCAAAAGTTTCATGATCGTCCTGTGTAGAGGTTGCTTTCCCGAAACAAGTTCGGGACAGGCTGTTCTTCGCAATGACGCTTTTTTTGGCTAAAACATCGTCATTTGTCCAACCCCCATCACCCGTTGCTCGTGTTCCAGCAACCATTTTTTACGCCAGATACCGCAGCCGAAGCCGGTAAGGCTGCCATCGGTGCCGATCACCCGGTGGCAGGGGACCACTATCAGCAAATGATTTTTACCGTTGGCTGATGCGATGGCCCTTATCCCCAACGGATTATTCAGAAATTTGGACTGTTGCAGATAGCTAATGGTTTTACCGTAGCCTATACGGCTCAATTCGTTCCACACTCCCTGCTGAAAACCGGAGCCTTGCTGTTTAAGCGGTAAATCAAAGTCCTTTCTTATACCTTCAAAATATTCGTCAAGCTGCTTTGCGGCTTCTTTTAACAGCGGTGTTTTGGGTAGCGGCACTTCGTGTTCTTCATCCAGCGCGTATATGGAAGTGATGAAGCCATCTTCCTCCGTAATACGCAGGATTCCGATAGGGCTTTTATAGTAGGCAGCTTGCATGCATCAATATTGTAGACCGATTTCAAAATTAATCCCAATAAATCAGCATAAAAAATAAATTGTATAATATTTTGAATTGATAAAAATGTGCTTACATTTGTAGTGTACTATTATACTAATACACTATTGAACATGATAGAAATTAGAAATTTGAGTTTTGGTTACACCCGCAAATCGTTGTTGTTTAAAGATTTGGATTTGTCGTTACGCCGGGGCCACATATACGGTTTGCTTGGTAAAAACGGCGCGGGTAAATCAACGCTTTTAAAAAATATGATCGGGCTGGCTTATCCGCAAGCCGGCAGTTGTTCTTTTAATGGCATTAACGTTTCGGGCAGGCCGGTTGCAGTTTTGGAGGAGGTATACTTTTTAGCCGAAGAGGTATTTGTGCCATCGTTAACACCCGAGCAGTTTGCTGCAAGTACCGCCGCATTTTACCCAAAATTCAGTAATGCCGATTTTTACCAGTACCTGAAAGCGCTTGATGTTGATGCTACTGCTGCGATGGACAAACAATCCTTCGGGCAACAAAAAAAAGCAATGATAGCGTTCGGCCTGGCAACCAACACCAGTCTGCTGGTTATGGATGAGCCTACGAATGGCCTTGATATTCCATCAAAGGTTCAGTTTCGCAAACTAATTGCATCTCTATTAACTGAAGACCGGTGCATTATCATATCGACTCACCAGGTGCGCGACCTGGACAGTTTGATCGATACATTATTGATACTTCACGACCGTGAAATTGTAGTTAACCACCCGATAGAAGAAATTACTGAAAAAATAACATTCGGAGTTTTCAATGATACTACCGGCATGCAGGTTTTGTATGAAGAGGATGGCATGCGTGGTAAAAATGCCATCATCAAAAACACCAGCGGCAAATTCAGTAAAATGGACCTTGAATTATTTTTTAACGCGGTAACTACCGGGAGTAATACCCTTATTCAAATCTTAAAAGCCGACTGAAATGAACAATATATTTGATACAAAACGTTTTGGCCGGCTGTTTATTAAGCAACTTGCCGAGCATTATAAAACTTACCTGATGGCATTATCGGTACTGCTGGGAGTGATGCTGGTAGGCGGAAGTTTTTTTGTTTACCTTATACCTTCGCCTTTAGATATAAGTACACAAGTGATACTGTTTACCGGGCTGTATATGTTAGCAGGCACTATTTTTACAAGTACCATTTTTGCTGATGTCAGTAACAGGAAAAAGGCGCTAGGTTATCTGACATTGCCCGCCTCACATTTCGAAAAGTTCCTTGTCGGCTGGCTATTTTCCCTCGTGGTATTTACGGTGATGTATACGGGTTCGTTTTATTGTATACCGACGATATTACTCAACCTGAGGCATTGGCCGCATCAGCATATCTACGTGTTAAATGTTTTTGGGTATCCATACAGCAGCATATTCCTGGTTTTTATGCTATTGCATAGCATCACTATTTGCGGCTCCCTGTTTTTTGAAAAACTCCATTTTATAAAAACCGGGTTTAGCTTTTTTATAGCTGTCATACTTTTATCGCTGTTAAATACTTCGCTGCTTGAAGCATTAATAGGCCGGGATATTTACACTGCTACCCCATTCAGCGGTATAAGATTTGGGGAAAGTGGCAAAGACTACGGGGTTTCAGCATCAACTGCATTTGAACCCATGGTTGCATACATAATATTCGCCGTGTCGATAGTTTTTTGGGTGGCGGCATATCACAGGTTAAAGGAAAAGCAAGTTTAACGGCAGACTATGGAATTTAAAGACAACGAAGCCATATACCTGCAGATAGCTGCCTATGTGTGCGACAATATTTTACTGGAAAAATGGCCACCCGAGCAAAAAATCCCTTCGGTTAGAGACCTGGCTGTTGAACTGGAAGTAAACCCGAACACGGTGATGCGTTCGTACGAGTTTTTGCAAAACCAACAGGTGGTTTACAATAAAAGGGGGCTGGGCCTATTTGTATCGCCGGATGGGTATGAAACGGTAAAGAAACTGAGGAAAGAAAATTTTCTGCAGCAAAACCTGCCGGAGTTATTCAAAAATATGTACATGCTTGATATTTCGGCTGCCGAAATACAGGATAGGTACGAAAAATTTAAAGCTGAAAATTACGGTTTAACGCCAAATAAAAAGGAAGATGAAGACAAGTAATAAACTGGCCATCGCCGCTGTGATACTGATACTGGCCGCTATGTTTTTTTATGATTTAAAACTAAAGGCAGCCTATCTTTCGGGCGACTACAAGAACCCTTTCAGGGATTTTGTTACCATGAACTTTAAAAATTTTAATTCCATAAAACTTAATGCCTCAACCGCTGCAAACATTGTAGTAAAACAGGGGCCTTTCAGCGTAAAAATTGACCCGAATGGCAATAATTATGTAAAGGTTGCGCAAAACGGCACCACGTTGAACATTGACGTTGCATTTTCCGGAAACTATCAAAACCCAAGGTATGACTATGTGATGGTAATAACCTGCCCCAACCTTGTGAATTTTGATGCCGACGCGAAGTATATGGCCGGCGATCTCCCGGTTACTGATACCCTGGCAGCTGCCGATTTTAAATGGCGACCATCCATTATCCGGGGATTTACTTCAGACAGTCTATCAATCACCGCCAAACACGGAAGCAATATTATACTAACCCAAAACAATATTAAAAGCCTAAAGGCTGTGATTGGAATTAATGACGGGAGCGCATCAGATTTGACCATCGGTACCGGTAACCGGTTTGAAAAAGCAGATTTAACCGTGCTAAATAAAAGCCGGCTTCAAATATTGGAAGCCAGCATCCCAGACCTGAAATACCAGCTGGCCGATAGCGCAAAACTGATATTCACCGGCGCAGCTAAAAATCTTATAATTAAAAAATGATATAAATCTTAATCCTTACAAATATGAAACTTGTTATAAATTCACTTTCAAAAACATACGCAAACGGCGTGCATGCCTTAAAGGATGTATCGCTAACATTAAACAATGGCATGTTTGGTTTGCTTGGGCCAAACGGAGCGGGTAAATCATCGTTAATGCGCACCATTGCCACCCTGCAGGAGGCCGACAAAGGCAGCGTTTTTTTAGACGACCTTGACGTGCTGAAAAGCAAAACCCAGGTTAGGCAACTGCTGGGTTACCTGCCACAGGAGTTTGGCGTTTACCCCAAAATTTCGGCCGAACGAATGCTTGATCATATCGCGCAGTTAAAAGGGATCGGTAATAGCGCCGAACGCAAAGAGCTTGTGAGTTCGCTGCTGGAAAATGTGAACTTATCAAAAGACAGAAAGAAACACTTAGGCACTTACTCGGGCGGCATGAAGCAGCGCTTCGGGATAGCGCAGGCCTTGATTGGCAACCCTAAACTAATAATTGTGGATGAGCCAACCGCTGGTTTGGATCCCGCTGAACGCAACCGTTTTTACAACCTGCTGAGCCAGTTAGGCGAAAATACCATCGTGATATTATCAACACACATAGTAGAAGATGTGAGCACGCTTTGCTCAAACTTTGCCATTATTTGCCAGGGCGAGGTGCTGTACGCCGGGGAGCCGGATACTGCCGTTACCGAAATGGAAGGCAAAATATTTACCAAGGCCATTGGCAAAAACGAGCTGGGGCTTTATAAAGACGACTTCACAGTAATATCAACCCAGCTAAAAACCGGCAGACTGCATATCAGGATCATTAGTGATACTAATCCCGGCAGCGGCTTCGTTGCGGCGGTGCCTAATCTTGAAGACGTGTACTTTAGTAATATTGCAACCCGCGTGGATGTAAATACCATTTAACCTCCTTAAAATCATATAAATATGTTCTGGAAAATTTTTCTGTTCGAGGTCCAAAACCGGACCCGCAGGCCCGCCGTGTACCTGTACTTTGCAGCTGCACTCATATTTACTATCGGCACTTTCGCCACCGGTTCGCTTCCCCTGGGCGAAAAACAACATATCAATTCGCCATACATTATCTCGTTTTGGTGCTCCGCTATAACATTAATGATGATGCTGGTAAGCTCATCGATTATGGGCACGGCGCTGTACCGCGATATTGAGTACAACACTAAGGACTATTACCTCACTTATCCGATAACAAAACCGGGATATTTCTGGGGGAGGTTCCTGGGCTCGTTCCTGTTTATGGCACTGATTGCAACTTCGGTAGTTATTGGCGCTATAATCGGTACAAAACTTGGCCCCATAATGGGCTGGAGGGACGCCAAAGAATATGGACCCAATAACTTCATGTATTACTTTCAGCCATTTGTTACCATAGCGCTGCCAAATTTGTTCTTCGCTTCTGCGCTGTTTTTTGGGTTGGTGGCATTTACCCGGAATGTGAAGGTAATTTATGCCGGAGGTATATTACTATTCCTTGGTTATTTCATTTCAGTTTTCTTCCTCAACAATACCAACAATGCTACGGTAACTATATTGGCAGACCCGTTTGGGATAAGCGCCGTCAGGTTGCTATCGGGCAGCACGCCATCATTAATCAAAAATACAACGCTGTTTCCTGTTGAAGGCACGGTGTTGCTTAACCGATTGTTATGGACAGGCATAGGGCTGGTGATACTTTTATTTACCTACTTCAATTTCACCTTCGAGAAATTCTTCAGCGGGAAAAGGGATAAAGCCGCTATCGATGATGAGCCGGCAAAAGTGAAACGAGCTATTAACCAAAACGTAAAGGTTAGCTTCACCAAGCCTTACAACCGCAAAACCCTGTTCAATTTAAGCAGGCTCGAGCTGATGAATATTCTCCGCGATAATTACTTCTGGATCATAGTAATTGCAGGGCTGGTATTCCTCGGCTTTGTATTTTGGCTGGGTAACCGGGACTACGGTGTGCCTTACTACCCGCGAACGGTGATGCTTTTGGGGATATTTAATGATGTCTTCCCGTTTTTTATCTTTTTCATTATAATATTCTATACCGGCGAAACGCTGCACCGCGACAAGGTAACACGCTATGCATTTATCAACGATTCGCTGCCACCGCCAAACTGGGTGCTGAATGGTTCAAAGCTGGTGGCTTTGTTGATTATTGGGTTTGGATTGTCATTAATCCCGATGGTTACCGGCATGGTGGTGCAAACGGCGAAGGGGTTTTTCCACTATAACCTGCAGGTATATTTCACCACCGTTTTTGCTATTCTGTTGCCGCGATTGCTGGAGATGGTGGTGTTTAGTTACGTTGTACATGTGGTTATCAATAACAAGTTTGTCGCTCATGGCGTGGGCGTTACCATTTGGGTGCTGGTATTCTTTTTAGAAACTACAGGAACTTTCAATTATAACCTGCTGAATTATTCATACACCCCATGGTACGGTATTTCGGATATGGATGGGATGGGGCATATGCTCGCACCGGTAACCTGGTTCAACCTGTACTGGATGCTGTGTGCAGGGCTGCTTGTTATTGTAGCGGCATTATTTTACTATAGGGGCGTAAGCAGTTCGTTTAAAGAGCGGCTCCAGTTGGTACGGGAGCGTTTTGACGGCAAAACGAAGTTAATTACTGCCGTATTGCTGTTTGCATTTTTAGCGGTTGGGGCTTACAATTATTATAATGTCAGTTATTTAAATGCTTTCCTTACTAAGGGCGAGTCGGAAGACAGGGCGATCATCTACGAAAAATCACTAAAACGTTATGCAAAGCTCCCGCTGCCTAAAGTTACCGCGTTTAAATTCTTTATTGATTTATACCCTAATGAGCAACGGGAAAAGGTAATGGCCTTGGTTGCCATAAAAAACAAAAACGCTGAACCAATTTCGCAGCTACTGCTTGATGCCGACGGGTTAACGGAATACTCCATTAAATTAAATGGCAAACTTGTACCGTTTACCAGCCCGCTGCTGTACGACCGGGGGATGTTCAATTTCTTTAGGTCGGCTAAGGATACTGCAGATTTTCGTTTGTACAAGTTTGACAAACCCATTGCCCCGGGTGACTCAGCCCTGCTTGAGGTTAACTCCACTGTTTACAATACAGGCTTTCAAAATGGTTTGTATAGCGCCAATTTGTTAAAGAATGGCATATTCTTTACCGGCGGCTTGCCGGGGATGGGGTACGATGATGATGACGAAATAAGCAGCCCCTACGTACGTAAAAAGAATGGCCTGCCACCAAAGCAGGAAGAAGAAGTAGCCCAGAACGACCCTGAAGGAATAAAAACCCTGAAGGCCGGTGCGGCGTCAGACCTGATAACCATGGACATTACGGTAAGCACTGCAGGCGACCAAACTGCTGTAGCGCCCGGCGAACTGGTAAAACAATGGAAAGAAAAAGGGCGCAATTATTTCCATTACGTGCAGGATAAGCCGGGAATGTATGGGCCTTTCGGGATACTTTCGGCGCGGTATGCCGATTTGCACAAAACCATTAATGTGGGCCACCCGGTTGATGTTGATATTTATTATCACCCTGCGCATGGTCAAAATGTTGCACGCTTCATGAAGGCGTATGAAGACGGCCTGCATTATTTTGAATCGGCATATGGACCATTCCCATTCAAAAATATGCGGCTGGCGGAAACATCGCACTATGGTCCGCGTGAAGCATCTTTGACTACCCTTGATACCTATGCCGAGTACACCACCTGGCCCACTGATTTTAGCGGTACTGACAAATTTGATTTTGCCTATTTTAACCTTACCCGGCAACTGGCCCAGCAATGGTGGCGGTTCCAGGTGTCGCCAAATAATACGGTTGGCTCGCTGGTGATACCCGAAGGATTGGCCACCTACAGCGCACTGGTAATGGCCGAGAAAAAATACGGCAAAAACAACATTCGGTGGCTCTTGCAGGACCAGGTAAACTTCTACACATTTATTCGAACCAGGATAGAAGAACGCGAGCACCCGGTTATCACAGCCGACAAGTGGTTTGAATGGGGTGGAAAAGCCGGCTTTGTTTTATACGGATTAAGGGACTTACTCGGCGAAGACAACATGAACGCCGCCCTGCGCGAGTTTAAAGATGCTTATGCATTTAAAAACACGCCACCCTATGCCGGCTCGAATGACCTTTACCGTTACCTGCAGAAACACACCTCCGATTCGGTACAATATTACTTGGAGGATACCTGGAAGAAAATAACCTTGTACGAAAATAGGGTAGAAGACTTTAAAGCCGTACCAACCGGTAAAAATGATGAGTACAAAGTTACCCTGAAAGTAACCGCAGCGAAAACTTACATAGATGCGAAAGGGAATGATGTGCCTGCCAAACAAATGAATGATTACATCGACATTGGTGTGTTTGCTGCAGATGCTAAAAATAAGGACGGGCAAAATGTTACCAATCCGCTGTATCTTAAAAGGATGAAGCTTAGCTATGGCAGCCACCAGTTTTCGTTTACCGTAAAAGGCAAACCGGTACGGGCTGGTATTGACCCGCTTGGGAAGCTGATTGACCGGATGTCGGGGGATAATTTTAAGGATTTATAGGAGGATTGTACCAGACTTACGAAGTTTTTAAAATTTCGTAAGTCTTAACTCTCCCTTTTTTTCTGTCTTTCCTGTGAAATCGCTTTTACCGCAGGCCTGCGACCTGCGCTGACGGAGGCCGCCCCTTTGGGGCTGGGTGATTCTCCTATTTATGAAAGGTAGCGTCAAACTACCTTTAAAAGAGCCGGATATTTAAATTGAAGAATAATCTAAAAAGCCCCAAAGGGGCACAACTCATTAGCGCAGGTCGCAGGCCTGCGCTAAAAATGTGGGATGGAATTTAAAAGCGATTTCCCTTTCTGTCTTTATTGACTTTACCTACTTTCGGACTCGCCCGCACATCTGCAAATTCGCACATCCGCACATCCTCCCAAAACCCTATCTTTGCGCCCATGCAGCTGTACAACCAAACCATCCATCTTTTAAAAAAGGAAATTGTGCTGGAGTGGCGTTCAAAATACGCCTTTAACGGGGTATTGCTGTACGTGGTGTCGACGGTGTTTATTTGTTATATGTCGTTTCACCTGAACCCCGGTTTTAAAAACTCGCCGGGTTATCCAATAGTATGGAACATTTTGTTCTGGATAATTATACTTTTTGCATCGGTTAATGCCATTGCCAAAAGTTTTATGCAGGAGAGTAAGAGCCGGTTGCTGTATTATTATTCTATTGCCAGTCCGCAGGCTATCATCCTTTCAAAAACTATTTACAATATATTGCTGATGTCGTTGCTGAGCGCATTGGCGTTGCCGGTGTATATGTTATTTTTTAACAATACCCTTGGCGACCCACTTTATTATTTTTTAACCGTTTTTTTGGGCAGCCTGAGTTTTTCCACGGTTTTTACCATGATATCGGGCATTGCCTCAAAGGCCGGTAATAACGGCACGCTGATGGCGATATTAAGCTTCCCGGTAATTATTCCAATAATCCTGATACTCATAAGGCTTAGCAAGGCTGCTATGGATGGCCTGCAGCGCAGCATAAGTTACGGCGATATTGGCGTGCTGGTGGCCATTAATGTTATTGTGATTACTACCTCGCTTATTTTGTTTCCTTTTTTGTGGAGGGATTAGCAAAGTCCGGAAGTCGGGAAAGTCAGTAAAAGCAGAAGAACATATATCCACTATGTCATTGCGAGGTACGAAGCAATCGCGAACTATGCAAGACCGCTCTGTAGAGTTCGCGGTTGCCACGCTCGTTCCTCGCTCGCAATGACAAAATTCTTTCTTTCATTTCTGACACGATTAATGTTATGTAGTAATTCTTTTACATCATATCCGCTCTTTCTTTCAGACTTTCGAACTCCCGGTCTTCCGGACTTCACAATTTTTCCGTTTTTTAGCATCTTTAAATCAATTTTTAATTTAAACGATGCGATTCCCCTGGCTCATCTTTCTTTTAATAGTCTTTCCGGCCTTAGCTGTTGCGCAGTATGGCACGGTAACCGGCGTGATAACCAATGCCGAAACAAAAAAGCCGCTGGCAGGCGCGAGTGTGTTTTTAAGTAATTCGTCTGTTGGTTCGGCCTCGGGTTCCGAAGGCCGGTTTACGCTTAACGGCATTAGGCCGGGGCAATACAATTTAACGGTTACCATTTTAGGCTACCAGGATTTCACCAAAGACATATTGGTAGGGCACGAGCCAATAAAACTGGATATTGAATTGACCCCAAAACCATTAATGCTGCGCGAGGTAACGATATCATCGGCTGCAGACTGGAAGAAAAATTACGAAGCATTTCGAAAAGACTTTATCGGGGTTGATGAAAATGCCAAAAATTGCGTGGTCGAGAATCCGCATATCTTAAACCTGCAGTTCAACCGCACCAAACAAACGCTGGAAGCCAGTGGCGACGAATTTTTAATTGTTGATAACAAGGCGCTGGGCTACCGGGTGAAATTCCTGCTCAAAGGTTTTATAAGCGACCGCCTGGCAGGTGTTATTTCGTGGGGTGGCGAGCGGCTTTTTGAGGAACTGCAGGGCAACGCCGCGCAAAAAAAGAAATGGCACGAAAAACGCGAAGAATGTTACTACGGTTCGGCTATGCACTTTTTCAGGAGTTTGTATACCAATAAGCTAACCGAGGATGGCTTTATTATGTACCATCTGAACAGGCAGATTAATCCCAACCGGCCGCCCGACGATGTGATAAGAAAGAAGGCGAATTTTTTTGGTCAAAGGGGGATGGTTGATTCGTTCAATTATTGGAAGGATTTGTCGACCCTGTCGAAATACTATAAAGAGTCGCTTAACAAGGTGCCGGTTATGCCTTACGAAATATTTACAACTACCGAAAAGCAGGGCATATACGCTTTTCACCCGCTTAACTACCTATACGTGGTTTACACCAAAAGGCGCGATGAGGTCTATAATAAGGATTTATACCGCCCGCTGGACATGACAAACTATGAAACCAGCATCCTCACCATGTTCGACCCTGGTTATACGTTGTTTGATATGAACGGCATTGTTATCGGTCAGCCGCCGTTGCTGGAAGGGGCCTGGTCAAAGTCCAGGCTGTCGGATTTGTTGCCGGTTGATTATGTGCCGGATGTGAAGTGAGGGGTGGTGAGTGGTTGATTAGGTTGGATTGGGTTGCCTGTTGCTTTGTTACCTGTCGGCGGGGTCACAAGCCGAGAGGCTGTGCGGGCAGCGGAAAATAAACAATAAAGATTATGAAACTTATTAATTTGATACCATACTTAAAATCCACTAATGGAATAGCAGAGCTGTTCAAGTTGAATAATCTTAATATCAAGTCAGAAGTTATACTAATATATATGATTGAGCTTCTTACTATTGACTCTGAAATCGTTTTATTTGAAATAGAGGAAACAGAGGACGATCTCTTATTTCAAAAAAATGGCATCAGTTATATTCAATTTTTCCCTGTCAATTACGCAAAGGAGCTAATTGAAGATTTCTCACGACTTGGTTACGACGATGATTTAAAAATAGCTCGACGATTATTGGAGTATAGAATAAACGATGCCTAAGTAATGATCGTCATTTCTCCACTGCCTCCGCGAAAGTTTTTTTTCGCTACCACAAGGCCAGAACCTTGTGCCCCACGTTTAGGTAACCAACTTTACGAACGTAGCTGGCTATTTACGATTCAAAATTTGTACTTTTAAGATGTTCGTGATTGGCCTGTGGCGGCTTATCGCTTTGTTACCTGTCAGCGGGGCAAAAGCCGGCAGTCTGTGCGGTAGCGGAAAATGGAAACTCTCACGGCAATGGAAATCCTTATACTGGACTTTCGGTTAACGAATTATTAAAATTGGATATTCGACGCCCCTATGGGTTATAAAGAATATATTGCACCCGGAAACGTTGCTTGAATCGACACCAAACGCAACAAGCACCTCAGCCTTATCAGCCCAAGAGTGAAAATATAGCTGCTTATATATAAAATTTTAAACATGAAAATAACTTGTATAAGCCTGTTAATCATAATCTTATTTTGGAGTTGCCATTCCCAGCAAGATAAAGTAGGCTTCTATAACAAAAATTTGCCTGGGTTAATGAAAAGTGAGGTTTATAATGTTGTTAAAAATGCGTCGCGTGATACGCTTGATTCATGGATTAAAAAAGGCATTAAGGCAGCGGGCATACCTCCTTTGACAACAATTTTGGAGTATAAATTCGATGACGCCATTTTTTTTAATTCGAGTAATAAAAAATGCTTTTTAATGATTTTGGAAAGAGATACATCACGAAATGCAAAATTGGACGCAGTAGATCTTATGTTCGGCAATTATGAGAATAAAAGATGGAATTTTTATCTTGAGTCATTACCAACAATGTTTATGTCGCGGCAGTTGCATAACCGAAAAAAGCCATTTACTTTTAAAGAATTATCGGATTTTGGCAGAAATGAGGTGATTAAAGGGTACTATCAAAATTTATCCTATGATGTTAATGATAAGTTTTTTGATTACGACATATCAATTTTAAAGCAGATGCATGTCGATTTTTTGAATGACAAATGAATAATTGAAATAACACAGTTGACCTATAAGTTTATACCCTAATCCGTCATAAATGAATAAATTACTGCATCATATTTTGAAGCGCATTGGCTGGGGAGGCATAGTGGCAATTTGCATATTTATATTGGTGTTGGCGTATATGCAAGTTAGCAAGAACAACCTGGAAAATAACCCTGTTTACGTAAAAGGTATAAGCCTGGGGTTAAACAAAGGCGCACGTGGAAATTATTACCTTACTTATACTTTTAATACAGATGACGGATCATACACAGGGAGCGTGAAAAGAGGTTTTTGCGACCAATGCCCGGCTTGTTGCATTAAAGGCGATACAGTGTTAGTACGTTATGAAAACAATAACCCCAAAAACAATGATTTGGTGACAAAATTTCCCGCCGGGGTAGTTTTGCGATAATGCCCGGAAGCCGCATGTGATTTTCCGCTAGCGCCCTGAAGCTGAGATAACATAATTCCACAAACGAAATAAGGATATAGCTCATTCGACCCCTATGCCAGCGCACTAATATGAATAAACTGAAAAAATATACAATAGCACTTCTGTTAATATTATCAACTTCATGTGGCACTTCGGGCCATATACAGTTTTATGATTTTACAGTGCCTGAATCAGAGGTCAAAAAAGAGTTAATAAGTATAATTAACTTAAATGATAAATATAAGGCGCCATTGCATTGGAATAATTATGAATTAGGAGAAACCAAAGACGATATATTTATTTATTTTGATTCGAACCCTAAAGAGTTATACGTAGTAGGGTTTAGAGAATATAAGGAATTATCTGATAAAAATGAATCCATATTAGCTTTGATTGGGCTATTTGACGGAAAATTGTGGCACTTTGCCCGGGATTTAAATAGGGATGAAGAAAATCGTGCAAAAGGCAGACTTGAAAAAGAAATATTAAGCAAGATGAAACTGTCATATAAAAAAGAATAACGCCTCATCATCCCTAACTGCAACAAGTAATTTTTTTGCTACCGCCCGATTTACCGGGGTGGTCCGCGTTTAGGTTGCCGGTTTGCAAGTGTAGCTGGCTATTTGCAATTCAAAATTTGTACTTTTAAGTTATTTGTGATTGCCGCGGGCTGCTTGTCGCGTTGTTACCCGTCAAAGGGCCACAAGCCGGGAGGCTGTGCGGCAGCGGGGAAGTCCCTCGTTCAACTCAATGATTTTAACAATAATCAGAATTATATGAAGAATTTATTAGCTGTGTTATTAATAGTGACCTTATTTGTCAATTGCGTGAGCAATGGTGCAGCCGACAAAACACCGGCGCAAATTATGAGAGACACCTTGAAAAAACCGTCGTATGTTCCGGCCAACGCTACGTTGTTAAATCTTGGTTCAAGTGTTGAGCCTCTTTTTGCCTGGGTGGAGTTAGTAGGGCCGTTAAATAAAAACGGAAAAATTTACTCACACATCTTAGAGGTTCGCTATTATTTTAAGTCCGGAATAAATCAAACCTGCTATTATGAAAATCTTGAAATTAGAACGAATAAAAAAGGGGTGGATTTTAGTGATTTTAAACCCTTGGAATTTCCATTTAGTGGAAATATAAAAATATCTAAGGGAAAGGACACATTGTTACTTTTTGAAGTTTTAGCACCTAAAGAAGTTGAAATTAAAGACAATATTTCATTCATAAACGTAGCGACTATAAGAAATACAGAGAGTGGTCGCTTATTATCTACACGAGATCTTCAATGCAATTTATCAGACGATGGGGATGGTAATTTTTCTTTAATGCTAAGAGAAGGGATAAAAATTAAATACAAAATGGGTCAATCGCATATACTATCATCTAAATCGATAAGCTTTATAAACAGAGAAAATGGCAATATCTACTTTTTGGGTAAGCCTGACTTTTTACAACTTGTAGATAGTAAGGATGTGGTAAAGCTAAACAGTGATTGAGTTATTGAAAAATTCCTAAGCTGCCGACTACCTGCTACAGCAAGGCTATAGCCTTGTCGTCCGCGTTCAGGTAGCCAACTTTACAAACGTAGCTGGCTATTTGCAATTCAAAATTTGTACTTTTAAGATATCCATGGTTAGATGGTGGCTGCTTGTCGCTTTGTTACATGTCAGCGGGGCACGAGGCGGGAGGTTGTGCGGCAGCGGAAAATAAACAATAAAGATTATGAAACTTATTAATTTGATACCATACTTAAAATCCGCTAATGGAATAGCTGAGCTTTTCAAGTTGAATAATCTTAATATCAAGTCAGAAGTTATACTAATATATATGATTGAGTTTCTTACTATTGACTCTGAAATCGTTTTATTTGAAATAGAGGAAACGGAGGACGATCTCTTATTTCAAAAAAATGGCATCAGTTATATTCAACTTTTTCCTGTCAATTACGCAAAGGAGCTAATTGAAGATTTCTCACGACTTGGTTACGATGATGATTTAAAAATAGCCCGACGATTATTGGAGTATAGAATAAACGATGCCTAAGTAATGATCGTCATTTCCCCGGCTGCCTCCGCGAAAGTTTTTTTTCGCTACCACAAGGCCAGAGCTTATGGTCCGTATTCAGCTAGCCAGCTACGCAAACGATTCTGGCTATTTGCGATTCAAAATCTGTATTTTTAAGGTGTTTGTGTTTAGCTTGTGGCTTCTTTTCGCAATAGATAGTGGAACTAAATAATATAACCATACTCACCACACGCATAAACAAGCGAAATGATAATTTTAGATTTTTTAATTTTTAATCTAACGGCCTGGTACGACGGTCATAGAAACCGATTAAAATGGAGTACCCCGCTTGAACGAGCGTGTTATGTGATTGGGATGGTCACAATGTTATGGGTATTTAGTATTTGTGAAATATGTGATATTTTTATTTATAAGGTTGTTGTCTTTAACTATCAGTTGTTACCTTTTGTAGCAGCAGGCTTTGGTAGTAGTCAACTTTATAAATATATTTATAGAAACAGGGGGCGATACGAAAGGTTAGTCGCATCCCGAACTAAGCCATTCAATATAGCTACAAATGTAGGGATCGTATTATCAATAGTTTTCATTTTTGTCTCGTTTTTAGTTACTTGTGGAATAGTTATTATTTTCACCTAAAATAAGGCTGTGCGGCAGCGGAAAAAGGAAAGGAAAATGCAAGCGGGACCAAGATATAAAATGATGGAATAAAATATGCGATTTAACATTTTATGTGATGCCGATTGGGAATCTGGAATAGACAAGGTACTAAGCGCTCTTTCGGGTTTTGGCTATAGAAGAATTTTTGACGAAAAAGATTATGGTAGCTCAATTGATGGCATTACAATAATCCTTATGTGTAAGAATCCGGAATTTAATTTTAAACAACGGATTAAACATTCTAAAAAGGAAAAGAAGGTGTACATGGATATTATGTTTGATTTGTATCAATTTAGTAAAATAGAGCAAAAGGAACGAGAGAAAATTGTCGCACAAAGGCTTATTTCCGAGGTTCCCTCTATTATTGGAAAATATAAATTCGAAGATTTTGATTTGGTAAGATTCACGGATGACTTAAAAAAGCTACTGGAAAAAAATAGATGGTTATAGAATATTGCTGGTTGTTGCATTACCTGTCGCTTTGTTTCCTGTCAGCGGGCCACAAGGCTGGAGCCTTGCTGCAGCGGAGGTCTGATATTTATTATGGATTTTTTGATTCTAAATATGGAAAATAACAAATATCTCGTTTTTGTTCTGCTTTTGTCTGCATGTGCATATAGTGCTAAAAAACTAATCATTAAAGAAATTCATACGGATAAGTTGGTGGCAACTTGGTATAGAGAAAGTTACATCAGCAATACTAGGGCTTTTGTTTCGGCCAATATTGGTGGAAAGGAAGAAATTATTCTTGATTGTCAGGATGGTCAAATAACAGATATCAATATTAAAAAGGACACTATATTTATCAGATTTTTCGGTTCACAATCTCATAACATCTATTCACGGAAGCAAATTTTTGATAAATACAGAGTTGAAATTTCGTCAGTTACATATGAGGAGTGGAATAGATACTATCATCCGGAACTATTTGATAAAAAAAGCGGGAATAAATAAGAACGAATACTATCTGTTGAGCCACAAATGATGAAATGGTGAAGTCCCGGCTGCCCCAGTGATTTTTTTGCTACCGCAAGGCTATAGCCTTGTGGTACGCGTTTAAAGTAGAATTTACATTTTTTAAATATCTGAAAATGAGCACGTTTTACAGCGTTCCGGGTGTTCCGCGTGCAAAAATGGAACGCTTCACAAGCTACCGTACGCGGTTCTTCCGCCACCGCCAACCTTGCGCAAGGCAGCGTTGGCCTATAGAGGTGGGGCACCCGCAGGCAAAATGGACAATACACCAGCCGGATATCGGTGATGCCTTATATCGGCATTAAATATTATAAAAGTGCTGACACTATTTTGTCAGTACTTTTTTCATTTTTTGTGGCGTTTTTTAATAAAAAACCGCCGTGATGAGCCGTGAATATACTTTTTACACAAAATGTGTTGGATTTTACTGTTCCACCCTGTTCCTTGTGTTTCACTGTGAACAGGAACGTTTTTGGCGATTTTTTATACAAAAAACAACCACTCACTTAATCAACCTAATCAACTAAAAATACTACCTTTGCCGTACAAGTTTTTATGAAGATTATTTCACAGATAGCTGCCAATTTTTACCATTTTCTGCAAAGGCAAATGACGAGAATGTGGTGGAAGGTGGGCACCATAATCCTGCTGTTTTACACGCTGATTGCCGGCTTTCTGCTGGGCGTCCCTGACAAGTTTATCCTTAACGAAACCATCCGCAACCTTTACTTCCACGTGCCTATGTGGATGGCCATGCTGTCGGTTTTCGTGATGTCGGTTTTTTATAGCATCAGGTATTTGGACAAAGGGCTGGAGAAGGATGACCTGGCTGCCGTAGAATGTGTTAACACCGGGATGTTTTTTTATGTGCTTGGCCTACTCACCGGTATGCTGTGGGCCAAATATACCTGGGGCGCCTACTGGAGCGGCGACCCGAAACAAAACAGCGCCGCCATTGCCTTTTTGCTGTATTGTGCCTACCTGGTATTGCGCAACTCGATAGATGAGGAGCAAAAACGCGCAAAAATATCAGCCATATACAATATTTTCGCCTTCCCGATTATGATCGTATTGATATTTGTTATCCCGAGGATGACAGATTCACTGCACCCGGGTAACGGGGGCAACCCGGCCTTTGGCCGTTATGACCTGGATGGCCGGATGAGGGCCGTTTTTTACCCGGCAATGGCCGGCTGGAGCCTGTTGGCGGTTTGGATAGCTACCCTAAGGTACCGCATCCGTTTAATTGAGTACAAAAATAATTCGCTGGATTAATGAAGAAATTACTGTTTTTAATACTGTTGACGCTAAGCAATATCGCTGTTTTTGCCCAAAACGGTACGGGCCCCGAAATGGCCGACGTGTTCCGCAGTTCTGGTAAAATTTACGTTGTAGTGGCCATTGTGGTCATAATTCTTGCAGGTATAGCCATCTATTTGTTCTCGATAGACAGGCGGTTAAGAAAAATCGAAAAAGAGAAATAGTTCAAAAAATAAGCCTATTCAATTTAAACCTGCATTTTAATGTAATATTATGCGTGCAGCCCAAATTTGGGGATAATAAATTTGCGATATTGATAAAAAATGTATCAAATTTGTGCACTTTTTTAACGATTTAATAATTATCAAACAAAATTTATGGCTACTACCAACCCGGCCGCTAATGAAGATACCCACTTTTTTGGTGACGTATGTAAAAACTTTGATTACGCAGCTCAATTTACCAAGCACGATTCCGGCCTGTTAGACCAGATTAAATCATGCAACAGTGTTTACCGTTTCCGTTTCCCTATACGCCGGGGCAATGGCTTTGAAGTAATTGATGCCTGGCGCGTTGAGCACTCGCAGCACCAGTCGCCAACCAAGGGCGGTATCCGCTACAGCGAAATGGTTAACGAAGACGAGGTTATGGCGCTTGCAGCCCTTATGACCTACAAATGCGCCATTGTGAATGTGCCGTTTGGTGGTGCTAAAGGCGGTATCAAAATAAACCCCAAAAACTACAGCTTAACCGAACTTGAAAATATTACCCGCCGATACACGGTGGAGCTCATCAAAAAGAATTTTATTGGCCCAAGTATCGACGTGCCCGCCCCTGACTATGGTTCAGGCGAGCGCGAAATGAGCTGGATCGCCGATACTTATGCCACCATGAACCCGGGTCAGCTTGATGCTATGGGCGCGGTAACCGGCAAGCCAATTGCTTTGCATGGTATAGCAGGCCGTAAAGAAGCAACCGGCAGGGGAGTAGCCATCGCCATTCGCGAATGTGTAAGTGTGGGCGAGGATATGCAGAAAATAGGCTTGCTGCCGGGCATATCGGGCAAAAAAGTAATTGTACAGGGCCTGGGTAATGTAGGTTACCATTCAGCTAAGTTTTTGGCTGAGTTTGGCGCCCTAGTGGTAGGTCTTTGCGAATTTGAAGGCGCTATTTACAACGAAGATGGACTGGATGTTGATGCAGTATTCCAGCACCGCAAGGCAACCGGATCGATACTTGGCTATGCCGGCGCTAAAAAAGAATTTAAAAATTCGATGGAAGGCCTGGAGCAACCATGCGATATTTTGGTGCCTGCAGCCTTAGAAGGCCAGATAACCCTGGCAAACGTTAAAAATATTAAAGCAAAAATTATTGCCGAAGGTGCAAACGGGCCTACTTCGCCCGAAGCCGAAGCTATATTTTATGCAAACGGCGGCTTAATTATCCCTGATATGTATGCCAATGCCGGCGGTGTAACCGTATCATACTTCGAGTGGTTAAAAAACCTTTCGCACGTGGCATTTGGCCGTATGAACCGCAGGTTTGAAGAAAACTCTAACCTTAACCTGGTAAATATGGTTGAAGGCTTAACCGGTGTGGCACTAACGCCAATGCAACGGTCGACTATTATTAAGGGAGCCTCGGAGCTTGAGTTGGTTAACTCCGGTTTGGAAGACACCATGATACGCTCGTACCACGAAATAAGGGAAACCTACAAAGCCAATCCTAAAATTGACACGCTGCGTAGTGCGGCAATGGTTGGCGCCATTAATAAAATTGCGGTATCGTACCAAAATCTTGGTATTTGGCCATAACGGATTTCGGAAGCCGTCCGCTATGTAGCGGATCGATGTCGGATTTAAAATAAAGAAAAGCCTTTTGTACTTCGGTATGAAGGGCTTTTTACTTTTAAATTGGAGAGTCAAACCGCTATTGAGGCAACCGACCTGCCAAAAATACCGTAGGTAAACATACGGGCACGGCTATATGCCAAATCATCCTTTCTTGCTGCGCGCGGTTATATTTAATATTTATGTTAAATAAGTTACATACTTTTAAAACCGGTGCTTTAGCATTAATGGTTAAAACGTTTACCTTTAATTGATTAATGGAATGGGGATGTTTAAAAAGTTAGTCGTAATATTTTTATTTATCAGCTTTAAAACATTTGCCCAAACACCAAACATCGGGTTCGAAAATGGCAATTTTGCATATTGGGATTGCTTTATCGGGCATATCGACTCCCTGGGCAAGATAGACCTTACACCTTCCGGACCCGTCAATACCCGACACACGCTACTTGGCCGGCTGTATAACGGCTCGCAGCGGGACCCTTACGGCAACTTTCCGGTAATGTGCCCCACAGGCGGCGACTATTCTGTTAAATTAGGCAACGACAGTGTACAAAAGGAAGCGGAGCGCATTTCGTATACTTTTAAGGTGCCTAATATAAAATCGTACAGTATAGTTTTTAATTATGCCGTAGTGCTTGAAAATCCTGATCACCAACCATTTCAGCAACCCAAATTTACCGCGCACGTTTTTGATGTAACCGACCATACAAGTATTGAATGCCCGGCTTTTGATTTTGCCGCATCTTCTACCTTGCCGGGTTTTAAATTATCAACGGCGGTTGGCCACAAGGGAGAGAGCATTTATTATAAAGACTGGTCGACAGCAACGATAGACCTTAGCCACTATCTTGGTAAAACCATCAGGCTTGAATTTACAACGAATGACTGTACCCGTGGGCAGCATTTTGGCTATGCTTACCTTGACATGAAAGAGGACAACGGGAACGCTATAGCAGGAAATGCTTATTGCCTGGGCCAAAGGTCGGTTACTTTATATGGACCTACAGGCTTTGCGCAATATTTTTGGTATAATAGTGATATGTCGAAACAGCTGGGAGCTGGCAAAACTTTTACCTTATCGCCGCCACCACCCGACAATACCGGCTATACCCTGGTTGCACTGCCCTATGACGGAGTAGGCTGCGTAGACACCCTGCATACCCTTGTAAATAAAATTGACGAGGGGTTTAAGTTAAAGGTACAAGATACTGTAAAAGGGTGTCCCGGGGACGGTGTTGACCTTACCCGGCCTGAAGTAACATCGGGCACCAGTCCTGAAACCACATTCGCCTATTTTACAGATTCGCTGGCAACAAGCTACGTGTACACGCCCAAGCATGTTACCGATACCGGCACCTATTACATACAAGGAATAAACAAGGAAGGCTGTATGAATATACTACCCGTGCATGTGACTATTGCCTACCCCGAAATAAATATCACTGATCCTGCGCCGGTTGATTTCCCGGTTACGGTTGACCTTACCACGACTTTTGCCCATCAAAATGATTTAAGATATAGCTACTATAGTGATGCCGGGGCCACAAAGCCTGTTTATAACTACACAGCCATAAAATATGGCGGCGTGTATTATGTAAAGGCCGAAAGTAGCTATGGCTGCCAAAAAATAGCGAAAGTTAACGTGGTGATACACCCGCCTCCGCCTTATACCATAGTAGCCCCAACTGCCTTTACGCCTAACAACGACGGTGTAAACGACAAGTTTTTGGTTACCCTGAATGGCGTAGCAACATTTACTGACGTTAAAATTTTTAACCGCTACGGGAAACTGGTATTTTCAACAAAATCGACCACGGGCTATTGGGACGGCAATTTTGGCGGTCACAGCTTGCCCACCGGGGTTTACTACTGGATACTGGACGGCTATGATGATTATAATCAGATAAGGATAAGCAAGGGGGGAAGCATAGCGCTGATACGTTAGCCGGAAGTCTGGAAAGTCCGAAAAGTTGGGAAAGTCAGTAAAGACGCTGCAAGTTTTGAGAAGCTTAATTAACTTAATCCAACTCAATCAATCTAATCAACTTCGTTTTTCTTTTTTCTTTTCGGACTTTACTGACTTTGCCGACTTTTTGGACTCAATCAAGAATGATTCTAAATAATATTAATCCCTTGTAATAAACATTATTACATTAACGTTTCGTATTTTTGTAAACCGAAATAAGAGGAGATAGACCCTAATGAAAAAAAGCGCAATATTTGGTTTGGTTGTAATTGCTATCGCGATAGCAGTTATTATCAGTACCTATTCCAGCTCAAGCACTTACGGCTCGTTTAGTGACGCTAAACAAACAACTGATGAGCTTCACGTAGTTGGTCATTTAGATAAAAGCAAGGAACTTTATTACGACGCTGCAAAGGATGCTAACTATTTTGCATTTTTTGTGAAAGACAATAAAGGTGAGGAATGTAAGGTGATATATACCGGCACCAAGCCACAGGATTTCGAGAAGTCGGAACAGATTGTGCTTACCGGCCGCATGACTGGCAAGGAATTCCATGCATCAACCATCCTGATGAAATGCCCGTCGAAGTACACCAAAGACAAAGTAGAAGTTACCGAGTTCAAGGCTAAAACAGCCGAAATATAAAATCATTTAATGGATACAGCTTTTAAAGGCGAACACCTTTTGCCCGGCCATATAGGGCAAGTGTTTGTTATTCTATCATTCGGCGCGGCATTACTATCAACCATAAGTTATTATTTTGCTACCACCAGTACCAATAAACTTGATACTTCGTGGCTAAAAATGGGGCGCATAGCCTTCTGGGCGAATTCCATATCTATTTTAGGCGTAGCAGTATTACTGTTCTACGTTATTTACAATCATTATTTCGAATATCATTACGCGTGGGCCTATACCTCGCGGTCGTTACCGGTTTACTACATCGTATCCGGATTTTGGAACGGGCAAGAAGGCGGCTTTTTGTTGTGGACGTTCTGGCAGGCGGTTTTAGGCAATATCCTGATTTGGCGCGCAAAATCGTGGGAAAGGCCGGTAATGACGGTTATTTCACTCTCACAGTTATTCCTGGCATCAATGCTATTAGGCATCGAGCTTTTTGGCGCGAGGATAGGCAGTTCGCCTTTCCTGCTTTTAAGGAATGCAGTTGAAGGGCCGATATTTTCGCGGTCTGATTATCTTACTTACATAAAGGATGGTCAGGGTATGAACCCCTTACTGCAGAATTATTGGATGGTTATCCACCCACCAACCTTGTTTTTAGGCGCGGCATCAGTAGTTGTACCATTCGCCTATGCTGTAGCCGGGCTTTGGCAAAAACGCTATAAAGAGTGGATTGCGCCTGCTATTTCGTGGGGGCTTTTTGCTTCTATGATATTGGGTGTCGGTGTAATAATGGGTTCGTTGTGGGCCTACCAGTCACTAAACTTTGGCGGCTTTTGGGCCTGGGACGCGGTTGAAAACGCATCGATTTTTCCATGGCTAACCTTAGTGGGCGGGGTGCACGTAATGATTGTTTACAAAAATACCGGGCACTCATACGTCACAGCTACAATCCTAGTGTTGGTGAGCTTTATCATGGTGCTATATTCATCATTCCTGGCAAGAAGCGGTGTACTTGGCGATACTTCAGTGCACGCGTTTACCGATTTGGGTATGTTCGGGCAATTGGTATTATATGTGGTGGTGTTCCTGGCAATTTCCGTATGGCTGGTAGTAGCCCGGTTTAAAGAGATGCCGATTACCAAAAAGGACGAAGACACTTATTCGCGCGAGTTCTGGATGTTTGTAGGTGCAATATTCCTGGCGCTTTCATGCTTCCATTTACTGTTGGTAACATCCATCCCGGTATTTAACAGGGCATTTGGTACCAAAATAGCACCACCGGTTGATTTGGTGGGGCATTATAACGTTATTCAGGCCTCGTTTGCTATGGTTATTGCAATACTTACCGGCTTTACCCAGTTTTTAAAATACAAAAAATCAGACATCACCCGCTTTTTCATAACTACTGCGGTTTACTTTGTGTTAGCGGCGCTGATAACTGCGCTGGTGGTTTATGCTACCGGCCTTTACAAATTACACTTTGTGTTTAACCTGGTAATGTTTGGGTCTATTTACTCGGTTTTGGCAAACGGCAAGGTATTGGCCGATGCGGTTAAAGGTAAGTTTAAGCTTGCAGGCTCGGCAGTGGCGCACATTGGTTTTGCGCTGATGCTGGTGGGGGCACTGATTGCTGCCGGAACACGCAAGGTGGTATCGCTTAACGAGTCGGGAGTGATCAAAATGAGTGGTTTTGATAAGGCCGAGGGTATGGGCAGTGCGCGCGAAAACGTAATGATCTATAAAAACGAGCCGGTAAAAATGGGCGACTACACGGTTACCTACCTGGGTGACTCAGTGGCAGCGCCTAACCGTTATTTTAAAGTGAATTATAAACGCCTGGATGAAACTGGTAAAGTTACAGAAGAATTTATACTAAGACCCAACGTGCTTACCAACCCGCAAATGGGTTCGGAGCCATCGCCGGTGCCTGATACCAAACATTATTTGCTGCACGATTTGTATACTCACATAACCGCTTTGCCGGTTGGTACCAATACCCAGGCTGCTGCTGCGGGGGATGCACATGGTGAAGAAAACGACGATAAAAATTACGACGAACCTGTTCCTCATCAGATTGCTGTTGGCGATACCATTCACTACAGGGACGGCGACATCATATTGAAGTCGTTAAACCGGGAAGTTAAGGTGCAGAATATTCCTATTACAGGCAATGATGTAGCCATCGGCGCAAAGCTGGAAGTGATATCGCACAACAAAAAATACGAAGCCGAGCCGGTTTATATGATAAAAAACAAAAGCGTGTTTGATTTTGCCCGCAAGGTAGAGGACGCAGGCTTGAAGCTGCGCCTTTCAAAAATTATCCCTGCCGAAAACAAGGTGGAGATAGTCGTTTATCAGCAACCGCAAAACAAAAAGCCATGGATAGTAATGCGTGCGCTTGATTTCCCTTATATCAACTTCCTATGGTCGGGTACTATTATTATGATAATAGGGTTTTTAATGTCGATAAGAAGAAGGAATAGCGAGCTGAAGACGGTATAGTATAGCCCAAGTTTAAATATCATCGTCATTGCGAGGAACGAAGCAAACTCTACGCAGGACATTCATGGATCTTAATGTTTGTGTGACCTAAATGCGGCTGATAGGTCACCACAAAGCCTTTATTTCGTTGATTTGCATATGTAGAGGTTGCTTCGTTCCTCGCAATGACGTGCTAGAGATAATATCAAATCAAAAAGTGACCTAAAAATGGGCTATTTCCTCAAAAACTCCGCAATCCTCGGATTAACTTTATCTGCCTGCTCGATATACGGTAAATGCCCGGCATCATCCACCGGAAAAAAATCAATTTTCAATACGCTACGGATAGAATCACTGAACGCAATTGGCACTGTGTGATCCTCTTTCCCCCATACCAGCAACACGGGCTTGTGCGTGCCGTTAAGGCAGGCATTGGCTGCACGACCGTTGTAATTATAATTATACATGGTTGATACCAGAGCATTCCTGAAACCTTTGTACTGCATTTGCACCCGGTATTTTGCAACCCAATCGGGGTGCCGCTGCGGGTATTTAAAATCTGCCAGTTGCCCAGTGGCACGTTCGTCGCCATGGGTAGCTTCGTGATAGTCAGTGTATAGCTTTGATTCTGATGGTTTAGCATAGGGGTAAGCCGGGTCGACTAAAACCACCTTGCTAACCAATTCCGGGTGGCTGCAAGTGAAATCCGTAACAACCTTGCCGCCGTGCGAAACGCCCGCCAAATCAACAGGGGTTTTCAGGTGCAATTGTTTTATCAATTCAGCCAGTTGATTTTGATAGAGGGCGCTGTTGTAAATTACATCGGGCCTATCTGAATAGCCACGGCCATACTGGTCATATCGCACCACTCTTAAACCCTGTTTCACCAGGTATTCAAAAGTTCCATCCCAGATAAAATAAGGTACGCTAAAACCATGTACCAATATCACTACCTGTCCGGTGTCGGGCCCTGCTAATTCATAGTGGGTAACGCCCTGGCTTAGTTTTATGTATTGGCCTGTAGTTCCTTTCCTTTCTTCATCTGTCAGCTCTTTTTTTCCATGTCGCTTTTTTTGTACATAATCAAAAAGTAAATACTTGTTAATATGGCTAAAAATAAGATGGTAGTAAAGATGACTTTAAGTAATTTCATGCCCTGGTTAATTGGATAATATAAACGTTTCTGAAAACTTAAAAATAGGGGAAATATTTGTGTTATCGCTACCTATAATTTACAATATATGCGCATAAGTATAATAGGTTCGGGGAATGTTGCCACACACCTTGCGGCTGCTTTTAAAAACGCAGGTCGCCGCATTGTGCAGGTTTACAGTCCCAATATGCAAAACGCGGCACTGCTTGCCTACCACTTAGGCGCCGAAGCGATTGATGATTTAAGCCATGTTAGCCCGGAGACCGATATCTTTATAATTTCGGTTAAGGATGATGTCATCGGCTCAATTGCCGAAACGTTGGCGAAGCACAAGAGGCTGATAGCCCACACTTCCGGTGCTACTGATTTGCGGACATTATTGAATTTTACCTCCAAAGCAGGCGTTTTTTATCCGTTGCAAACCCTTAGTAAAAATAAGGAAGTTGATTTTTTAACGGTGCCCCTTTGCATAGAGGGAGCGGATGAAAGCATAACCACCCTATTGATTGACCTTGCGCGAACCGTAAGCAATAACGTTTACCGGGTAAGCTCGACACAGCGCAAAATATTACACCTGGCTGCCGTGTTTGCATGTAATTTCCCCAACTACCTTTATAATATAGCACAGCAATTACTGGCAGAAAATGAAATGGGTTTTGAAATGTTGCGGCCATTGATTTTAGAAACAGCCCAAAAAGTACAAACCCACCTGCCAGCGGAGGTGCAAACCGGCCCAGCTATCCGCAATGATGAAAACACCATGGCGGCACACTTGCAAATGCTTGATATAAAGCCGGACTTAAAGACTATTTATGAGTTGTTAAGTCAGGATATTATCAAAAACAACAATACGGGGCACGGGCACGGGTAATTTTGTTACTTTTGCTGAAATGAACATTTTTAAAGTTAAGATAAGCTTTGAGGAGAAGGGTATGGACAGTGTTGAATTACCCATTGCCGAAGGTGAATCTGTTTTGGACGTCTGCCTGGAAAATGGCATTGAGCTGCAGCACAATTGCGGCGGGGTATGCGGATGCAGCACCTGCCACGTATATGTAAACAAGGGTATGGATAATATCCAGGAGATATCTGACAAAGAAGAAGATTTTATCGACAGGGCGGTTAACCCGCGCATCAACTCGCGTTTGGGCTGCCAGTGTGTTATTGTTGACGGCGACATAGAGATTACATTGCCGGATCAAAACCAATTCCTGGGGCATTAGTAGCATTTATACCTATTATAACTATATTCAACAAATGAACGACGAAAAGTTTAGCCTGCCGATACACTGGAAAGATCACGAAGACATTGCTATCGAGCTTTATGAAAAGTTTGGTGACGACTTTGGCGAATCGAAAATATACCGCATCCGTTTTACTGATTTACTGGAGTGGGTGCTGAGCCTGCCCAACTTTGCCGGTACCCGCGAAGAATCTAACGAAGGGCACCTGGAGCAAATCCAGTCGGCCTGGGTATATGAGTGGAGAGATAATCAGTAATTGCAGTTGGCAGTGGTGAGTTGTGGTCATCGGTGAAATCATTCAACAATCGGTGAAATCAAAAAAATATAATTAGTGGAATCATTTTTATCCAAGCTTAAAGAAATAACTACGTTTGTTTTTGACGTTGACGGCGTACTTACCGATGGCTCTGTTTTTGTTACAGACGATGGTTTGCAAAGCCGGGCTTTTAACATTAAGGATGGCTATGCGCTACAACTGGCGGTAAAGTGCGGATACAATGTTGTTACTGTATCGGGCAGCCGCTCAAAGGCGCAGATGCACCGTTTAAACAGCCTGGGTGTACGGGATGTTTACATGGGTATACACACCAAAATTACCAAACTGAAGATATACCTTGAAGAAAAGGCCATTAGTCCCGAAAATGTGCTGTATATGGGTGATGATATTCCCGACCTGGAAGCTATGAAATACGTTGGCCTGCCTGTTTGTCCTGCCGATGCGGTGGAAGAAATAAAGGCCATCAGTAAATATGTTTCGCCCTTTGTTGGCGGTAAAGGCTGCGCCCGTGATGTTATTGAAAAGGTATTGAAAATTCAGGATAAGTGGATGACCGAAGAGGCGTATAGCTGGTGAGTTCATGGGTTATGGTTCATAGTTCATGGTAGAAGAGAACCAAGAGCCAAGAACCAAGAATCACCACGAAACCACCTGTGATAATTGCAGCGGCTATGAACCATGAACTATCAACTATGAACTACAATATTATCCTCGCATCAAAATCACCACGCAGGCAGGAACTGTTACGACTGATGGATATAGAATTCAGGATGGTGCTGAAGGATGTGGATGAATCGTACCCGGATAGTTTAACGCCCGAAGAAGTGGCAGTTTATATCGCCACAAAAAAAGCGGAGGCATTTGATGAAACGGTTGGCGAAGAGATTGTGCTTACCGCTGATACCATTGTTTGCATTGATGACCTGATTTTAGGTAAACCGGAAGATGCAGCGCACGCTGTTGAAATGCTTCAATTGCTTTCAGGCAGGATGCACCGGGTGATTACCGGGGTTTGCCTGCTGTATAAACACCAATACCATAGTTTTTACGATGTTTCTGAAGTGTACTTTGGAAAGCTTACGGCTGAGGAAATTATCAATTACGTTGATAAATACAAACCCTTCGACAAGGCTGGGTCATACGGTATACAGGAACGTATTGGTTTGATCGGAATTGAGCGAATAAATGGCTCGTATACCAATGTGGTCGGGCTGCCTACGGAAAAGCTGTATCGCGAATTGGAAAAATTATAGAGACGCGATCCTTCGCGTCTCTATAATCCTCATTTTACCATCATCGTATTATTCTTCCTGTTAATATCCGGCAAAGCGGCATCAGGGTCTACTGTTACGCTTTCCACTTCGGTTGTTGTCGGCAGGGTAAAGGTTATGGCTTTGTTTTGCAGCCAGGTTTCAACCGGGAAATAGGTACGCTGTTTGGTGCCATCTTTTAATTTAACTTCAACTGTAAACGGCATAGCCATAGCCTCTTTATTAGCTACAGTTATTTGCAGGCCGTTTTTAGGGTCTTTATTGACATATTTTGCATCTACCAGTACGATATCAAGCGACCAGTTATTATAGAACCACCCTTTCCAGAACCAGGACAAATCCTCGCCTGCACCGTTATCCATCGACCTGAAAAAATCATCGGGCTGCGGGTGTTTGTAAGCCCATTTGTTGATGTAGTTTTTAAATGCATAATCGAACCTGTTTTTACCAAGGATTTGTTCACGCAATAATACCAGGCCAAAAGCAGGTTTAAAATATACCAGCGGGTGGCGGTATTTTTCGGGGATAGCATCGGCAGCCGTCATTATCGACGGCGCGTTAGGATCCTGTATTATTGGGATGATCTCATCTGCGGGATTGCCGCCGCCGGGGGCATATTCGCCATCGCGTTTGGGGGCGTATTCCCCTTTATTAAAATTGTCAGAGGCGTAAATGTCAATAAAGGTGTTAAAGCCTTCATCCATCCAGCCAAAACGGCGTTCGTCGCTGCCTACGATCATCGGGAACCAGTTGTGGCCAATCTCATGAGCAGTAACCCAATACAACTCCTTGCCTTTATCAGTAATGCCATCAAACACAATACCGGGGTACTCCATACCGCCTGCTATGCCTGCCTCGTTAACAGCGCATGGCCATGGGTAAACAAACCATTTTTCCGAGAAGTATTCTATCGATTTTTTGAGGTACTCTGTCGCCCGGCCCCACGCGCCTTCACCGGCGCTTTCAACCGGGTAAACCGACATGGCCAGCGATTTTTTACCACCCGGCAAATTAACCCTGGCTGCATCCCAAACGTAGGCCGACGAAGCGCCAAAAGCAACATCGCGGGTGTTCAGCATTTTAAAGTGCCAGGTAAGATTGCCTTTGGCTGTTGGGCGCGATGACGGGCTGGTTACCTCGTTTACATCGCGTATTATTATGGTTTTGTCGCTATTACGGGCTGCATCCAACCTGGTGTTTTGTTGCGCAGTTAGCACTTCTTTGGGATTAAGCAACTCGCCCGAACCCGCAACGATCATATTAGCCGGCACGGTTACTTTATAGTCGATATCGCCATATTCCAAATAAAACTCACCGCTGCCTAAAAACGGCAGGGTATCCCAGCCGCGGGTGTCGTCATAAACGCACATGCGGGGGAACCACTGGGCAATTTCGTAAATTTTGCCGTTTTTGGTTTGTACGTAATCGGTGCGGTTGCCAAAATTACCGGGGAGTGTGTATTTGTATTTAATAATTAAACTGATGCCGCCGCCATGTGGCATAATAGCCTTTGGCAGGCGTACCTGCATGCGGGTATCAGTAATTTCAAACTCAACCTTTTTTTGTACATCGCCATTATTGATAAAAACCGATTCTATGTTATATCCATCAGTATGTTGGTTGGGGCCGGGATAAAAGCCCGTTGAAAAGTTGGAGCGGGCCGTTTTTTTGTAGGTATTCTGGTCAAGCTGCAGCCACAGGTATTGCAACGCATCAGGGCTGTTATTGATGTAATCGAGTTTTTCGGTAGCTGTTAAGGTTTTGGCCGTTGTATCGATGGTTGCATCAATAGTATAGTTTACATGGTTTTGCCAGTATTTAATGCCGGGTTCACCATTGGCTGCATGCACCTCGTTGCCTTTTTCGCTGTAAAAAAGCGGTGAAAAAAGTTCGGATGGCTGGTAATTGGTGCTGATGGTATCGTTGCTGTTATTGCCGCGGCGCCTGCGCTGCGCGTCGGCCGAAATAACTAAAAGCAAAAGAACGGCGGTGCCGATAAATTTCAGTTTCATGGGGAGGTCAGTTTGTGTTGCAATATACAAAGGATAGGGGTAAAAATTGGCAGCTGCAACGACGCTAAATTTTTTTTTAATGATTTATGGAATAGTGCGGATGTGTGCATCATTATGGAAACTGTTTCGACATGACCAAAATCAAACACCTTAACATTCCCCAGCCCTGCACACAGGATTGGAACCGTATGACCGCCACAGACAGCGGCCGCCACTGCCAAAGCTGCTGTAAAATTGTTGTTGATTTTACACGGATGAGTAACGATGAAATCATCGGCTACCTTTCAGCTAACCACCATGTTTGCGCCAGGATTGGAGCGCAGCAGATCGATAGCGTGAATATGCAACTGGTTAGCCGGCAACCCCAGAATAAGGGTGGCTGGGCTAAGTGGGTGGTGGCAGCTTCATTATTTATGAGCACGGCTTATAGCAGGGCAAATGCGCAAAGTATAACACCTTCTATTGAGCAAATCAATGGCAATAATCCGCATGCAGAAAGTTTTCCTTTAGGGAAAATTGCGATGCCCGATTCAGCCAAATACCAGGTTATTACCGGAACAGTAACCGACCTTAACCACGAACCGCTGCCAGGTGCTACAATAAAAGTGAATGGTGGAAATGTCGGCACCCAAACCGATACTGACGGAAACTTTCGACTTCGGGTGCCATTATCAACTAAACAGGTTAAAGTTAGTTTTATAGGATTCGAGAGCACAGTCATAGAAATAAAGAAAGCAGGTAAGGTTTTAAAAGTAAGACTAAAGGAAAATACAACAATGCTTGGCGGCATGGGAGTTACCAGGACTTCTTCACTCAAACAACTGTATGCTGGTCTTGTGCAGCGTTTATCATTGGGCAAATTGAACAGGGAGGTATGAATATGATTACGAGTATCAGCATACCTGAACCCTGCAGTCAGCAATGGCAGGTAATGACACCTGTTGGTGGTGGCCGGCATTGTGAAAGTTGCTGTAAAACAGTTATTGATTTTACAAAGATGACCGACTCTGAAATAATAAACTACTTCGCTACAAAAAGTAATACCTGTGGCAGGTTTACCAGCGACCAGTTGCCCCGGATAAATCAGTCATTCATAATATCTGAGCCACGCGGTAAATTTTGGAAATACCTCGGAATAGCGGCGTTTATTGCCGGGCTTTTTTCGACGGTGAAAGCTGATGCCCAAGTACAGAAATCACCATTCCCCCGCCACCACGTAAAGCATTTAAATATTCAGAAAGATACGCTAACACATTCATTGAGAATCGCTTCCCTTGATGCCAAACCAATAATAGTGAATGAAATCAAAATAGATGCGACTATTAAACCTGTAGAATTAAAAGATTCCGCCATAAATATTGAACAGCCATTAGTGGCAACATTGGTGGGAGGCGTACAAGTTGATGGTAATGTTGTCGAAGATTGGCGAAATTCTTATATGTTATGGCGGGTTTTGTTCAAGTATTAATCTCTGTTAAACCTAAATGAAATTAATTAAAAGCATCAGCATCCCAGAACCCTGCAGCCAACAATGGCAGCAAATGACACCTGTTGACCATGGCCGGCATTGTGAAAATTGCTGTAAAACAGTTGTTGATTTTACGGCAATGGCCGACATGGAGCTAATAAATTATTTCACCATAAAAAATAATGTTTGTGGCAGGTTTAATGAACCACAGCTGAACCGGGTTAATTTGCGATTAGACAGGCAGGATACAAAACCCAAACCCGGTTGGAAAAAGTGGGTAATGACCACGGCTTTGTTGGGTTCAACGGTATTTTATAAAGTACACGGGCAAACCACTCCCGTTAATGCAAAGATAGACCAGAGTCCATCAGGGAGTTATCAAGCTAGTACTACTAAAGGAAAGAGCACTGCTGTCAAAGGATATGAAAGAGAAATTAAAGGCCGGATTATTGACGACATCTGTATGCCACTAAGGGGAGCAACTGTGAGAGTTGTGGGCACAAATATAGCTCTCTCAACTGATACAAACGGCAGGTTTAAGTTCCATGCACCAATAGCAGCCAAACAATTTACAGTAAGCTTTGTCGGTTTTGAAACTAAAACCGTAGATATTGATAGTTTACAAACTGGTGTTCACGAAGTGAAACTGACACCGCAAGTTGTATCAATGAATGATGTAGTGGTAATACCGGGGTACGCTGCTCAGCATCGCACAGATGTAGTGGGTAGACTATTTGTGGTTATAACAACACGACACTGCTGGTTGTGGCGCATGTATTACAAATACATCAGGACGCCAATCCATAATATATTTTATTGGTTTTAAAACAAGTTAACCCATCATCTCCGCCAAAACCCCTTCCTTTAACGAGTTTGCCGACATGGCAATTTCATCAACGCCAAGTTTTTCGATAATAAACCGTGCTAATATTGAGGCGGTAACAATCATATCAACCCTAACAGGGATAATGTTTGGGTTACTTAGCCGCTGCTGGTGGGCTGATAAAACAAGGCTTTCAATCACCGATAGCAGAGTGGTCTTGTCAAATGTGTAATATCTTGTTTTTTTTAGGTCGAAGGAATGCCCCTTGCTTGTTTCGATAATTGCTGCGTACGATTCGAACACGCCCGATGAGCCGATAATGTTATGGATTTTATACTTTGCCGCAGCTGTAAAAAGATCAGCCAGTACATCCTGTAAATAAAAGTTCAATGCGGTTATTGACTCGGGTGGAATAGGGTCGTGCCGGTGGAAGCTGTCCATCAAGCGGGCGGCACCTATTTCAAAGCTTTGCTTCCATTTAATTTCTTCGTTATTACAAATGATAAATTCAACGCTGCCGCCACCGATATCGACTATTACAGTATTCTGTTCTGATAGGCCACCGCCAGCACGTACACCTTTGTAAATGTAAACGGCTTCGGCATTGCCGTCAATAATCTCAATAGCTATACCCGTTTTGTTTTTTACCTGCTCAATAAACTCCTGCCCGTTTGATGCATTGCGCAGCGCCGAGGTAGCAATTGCCCTGACCTGCTGTACTTTATTATCGGTAATCAGCTGCCGGTAACGCTGCATGCACGCAATACCGCGTTCGAACGCCGCTGGTTGGATATAGCCTTTATTTATTCCGCCTTCGCCGAGCTTAACAGCTTGCTGTTCATGTACAATTTCTGTGAAATCGGTGCCGGTACCTTTTGCAATGAGCAGGTGAAAGGTGTTGGTGCCAAGGTCCATAACGGCTATGGGTGTATTCATGCATCTAAAATAAAAAATCCCTTAAATTGTTTAACACTTAAGGGATTTATATCGAAAAATTGTTCCCCCTTTAGGGGGTTAGGGGGCTCTACTCTTTATAGAAAAACCATTTCACCAGTTCTTTGTAGCTTGCCTTTTTACCATACATTAATATCCCAACACGGTAAATGCGGGCAGCAATGTAAGTGGTGAACAAAAAGCCCAGTACCAGTAAAGCCATTGACAAGTATATTTGCCAGTCGGGAGGGCCAAACGGCATCCGCAACATCATGGCTACCGGCGACGTGAATGGAATAATAGATAGCCAAACAGCCAGTGGACTATCAGGCGCCCGGAACAAAATAGTTACCGACAGCATGTAGGTAAACAATAACGGCAGCGTAATTGGGAACATAAACTGCTGTGTTTCTGTCTCACTATCAACTGCTGAACCAACTGCTGCAAACAACGCGCTGTAAAGAAGGTAGCCGGCGAGGAAATAGAATATAAAGCAGAACAAAACCTTGCCAACAGGGATGGTTTGCAGTACAGCAAGCGCACTCATCATACCACCCGATGATGAAGGGGAATGACCGAGTATTTTGGTTGAGATAACTGATAGTATTATCCACGCGCTAAACTGCGTGAGCCCCACCAGTCCTACACCTATAATTTTGCCAAGCATTAACTGAAAAGGCTTTACCGATGATATAATAACTTCGATAATACGGCTGGTCTTTTCCTCAATTACACCGCGCATAACCTGCGCACCATAAATAAATAACGCCAGGTAAATTAATATGGCGCAGGCTATACCAACGCCGATATTGGCTCCTAAACTGGTCTTTTTATCGCCTGTTTCGGTTATTTCAACCGCGCTAAGCGATATGTTACTTTTTATTGAGCGAAGAATTGCGGTATCGATATGGTTTTTTAACATGCCATTGTTCATGGCGATATTGTTCATTTCGGCCTCAACCTTTTCAATAATGGTAATGCCGGGTTTCTTTTTGGAAGATATTTTAACTGCATCATTTTTAGTGTAATCAGCGGGTATCTGCAGGGCAGATATGTTTTCGTTCTTCAAAAGTTCAGCCTTCACCTCAGCGTACGATTGTTTGGTGTATTCAAATTCCAGGTTTCTCTGATTTTTAAATTTGCCGGCAAATTGCCCGCTTTCGTCAATCACTTTAACAACTTGTTTCTCGCCCAGTTCGTTGCTGTCCTTGGCCACCAATGCAATAACCGCGCCCATGGCTAAAATCAGCAAGGGCACTACAAATATCATTACGATAAACGATTTTTTCCTTACCCTGGTAAGGTATTCGCGCTGTATAATTAACAAAACTTTGTTCATGGCTTAGCGGATTAGGTTTACTTGTTCAATAAAAATTTCGTTCATACTCGGTATTACTTCCTGCAGCATATTGATGTGCACTTTTGGCAACAGGTATTGCAGTACATCGTTCGAGGTGCTGTTTTCGGCAATTTTAATTTTGATGGTATTGTCGTTGTCGCTTCCCTCTTTCGCTTCCACAACTTCGAACGGTTGTTTCCCGTCAAAGGTCAAAGCCGTACCGTTATATTCTACCAGGTAGGTTGCGTTGCGATAGCTGTTGCGGATGCTCTTAACTGTCCCGTCCAATATTTTATGCGATTTATGTATCAGCGCAATCGAATCGCACAATTCCTCAACCGATTCCATACGGTGGGTTGAGAACAGGATGGTTGCACCTTTTTTATTTAGAGCGAGTATTTCGTCCTTAATTATCTCGGCGTTAACCGGGTCGAAACCGCTGAATGGTTCGTCGAGGATAATAAGGTCCGGCTCGTGTAATACGGTCGCTACAAACTGGGCCTTTTGCTGCATGCCTTTTGATAGTTCTTCGATCTTCTTTTTCCACCAGGTTTCCATCCCCAGCCTTTCGAACCATATTTTGAGGCGGCGCACGGCTTCATCACGGCTAAGGCCTTTAAGGCGGGCCAGGTAAATCATCTGTTCGCCAATCTCCATTTTTTTATAGAGGCCGCGCTCTTCAGGCAGGTAGCCTATGCGGTTAATATGCGATTGGTTGAGCTTTTCGCCATCAAAAAAGACTTCGCCGCTGTCGGGCGCTGTAATTTGGTTGATGATGCGGATAAGGGAGGTTTTGCCGGCACCGTTTGGCCCCAGCAGACCGAAAACCTGGCCGCTTTTAACCTCGAGGCTTACATCGCTCAGCGCCCTGTGACCGGCGTATTGTTTTACAATATTGCGGATGCTTAACATATGGGAAAGGTTTGTTTAGTTAATAATTATGGTTAAGATACGGGTTTATTTAAAATGTTACACGATTTATGGATTTACAGGATTTACAGGATTATTTGTAAATGCGTCTATGATGTTACGATTTGCAGGATCGAACGCCTATTGTTTCGGATGTTAATTGTTGATACCTTTAACAATATGCTGTATTAAACTTAATCAACTCAATCTAACTTAATACAACTCAATTAACTTCTATAAAAATGAAGCTTAAATCCGCCCTGTACGTTCTTTTTATTTGCTGCGCGATGAATGCATTTTCGCAGGCTAAGCCTGCCCGGGTGAATATTATTTTCGACAGCGATATGGGGCCTGATTATGACGACGTTGGTGCGATAACTATTTTACACGCGCTGGCTGATAAAGGCGAAGCCAAAATACTGGCTACCATGGCCAGTACCAAATATGAGGGTGTGGCAGGTGTGCTTAACGTATTTAACACCTACTTTAACCGCCCTGATATCCGAATCGGCGTGCCCAAAGGCGATGCCCAGGACCTGCGCGATTTTCAGCACTGGACAGATACCCTGCTGGCAAAATATCCCCATAAAATAAAAACAAACGCTGAAGCTGCTGATGCAGTAACGCTTTACCGTAAAATATTGGCCGCACAGCCCGATAACAGCGTAACTATTGTTACAGTGGGGTTTTTGACCAATTTATCCAACTTATTAAATACCCCGGCTGATGAGTATTCGCCGTTAACAGGGAAAGAGTTGGTGAAAAGAAAGGTAAAACTGCTGGTATCTATGGGCGGAAAATTTCCATCGGGCTATGAGTTTAACATTATGAAAGATGCCCCGGCCTCCAAAAATGTATACGATAACTGGGGTACGCCGGTAATATTCAGCGGGTTTGAAATAGGGGTGAAGATTAAGGCCGGTTTACCGCTGATAGGTAATGCCTCTATAAAAAACTCGCCGGTAAAAGATGTGTTTAAGCTTTCCATACCAATGGCCAAAGAAGATTCGCTGGGCCGTTGCAGTTGGGACGAAACTGCTGTGCTGATTGCCATAAAAGGATACGGCCAATGGTACACGCTGCACAAAGGCAAAATGACGATAGCTACGGATGGCAGCAATGGCTGGGACGAAAGCGGAACCAAACAAGCCTACATAGTTGAAAAGGTGGATTATAAAGTGGTGCAGGACATAGTCAATACCTTGATAATGCACCAGCCGACCAGCAAAATCATCAATAGAAAAACGACCGGCAGTTCCCGGATGACTGGCTCAACCAGCGACAGGATAGCCAAAATTGAAGCGCTAAACCGGAAGATTGATAAGATAGAGGCGAATCTTAACAGACGGGAAAAGGAAATTGCGAAGGCGGAGAAGAGCAATTGAAGCTGAAATGCTCAAAGATAGCTTAGCGACTAACACAGGAATTAAAGGTTCTTCTGGCTGACTTGGGCGAATGCCGGTTATTCTTAATTGAAAATCCTAAAACGTTTGGGACTCCCCCAATCCCTTCAACCCAAACCTCAGAACCTCAATTGATTCCTTTTGCCGGGAAATTATCACATACATATAGTTCTTGTAAATAATGGTGTGTGGGTAACCATATTGTCCGCCTTTCCATAAGCCCTCTTTTTTAAGATGATATAGTTCGTCGGCTATAATGTAATTTTCATTGAATTTTTTGCCGTCAGCTGATAGGGATAGCACCAATGGGTTACGTTCGTAATGATGCAGGGTATCGGGTATGCCAACGTAGTAAAAACGTTTATCAGGCAGGCGGCCAAAATGGAACTTGCTGTCGTTGTCGGAAAAGGGGGTTTCTATTGGCCTGGACCATGATTCGCCATTATCCTTGCTCTCGGTTACCCACAACCGGCCTTTCCAGCCTTTGCCGGTAACACGTAATAACATGTGCAATATGTTGTCGTCAGTCTGAAAAAAAGAACCTTCACAAAGTGGGGGTAGGCCAAGTTTTGCAGCCGGGCTATAAAAAGCGGCCGAATTATCTTGTTTATAAAGGGAATCGGGATAGGGGCTGCTTATCTTCCAGCCAGATATTCCATAAGGATCATCGGTATAAGGGAATAGGAAATTACCGCTTATAATTAATCTTCCGTTTTTTGTTGGCTCGGGGCCGTGATTTGGGATCAGCGGCACATGAAGATCAATGGGCTGGCTCCAATGCTCACCATCTTTACTCGTTTTTGCCCAAAGATGTGTGTTTTGCCGGTTGTGTGTGTATTCACCATAGTAAGCCACCAGCGTTCCTTTATGTTGGTATAAACCGGCTGCAGTAAGTACCGTTAATGTGTCATTTATTTTTGTCGGTAATGCTAGCGGCGTTGCAGCAGACCAATGAAAGAAATCTGCCGAAGTTGCATAAACTACCCTTTGGCCTGGTGAATCTTCGTCAATCAACCCATCGGACCAAATGGCTATGAACCTACCTTTAAAATGAATAATGGACGGGTGATGGTTGTACAGCCAGTCTTTGCCCGGCGCATAGATCATCGACCGTTCAATTTTTAAATGCGGTATCCCCGATTTTGTTTGATAGTTGTTACTAATGGCAAGAGGTTGGGAGAAGCCAAAAGAAAAACTAAGCAGTAAAGCTACCGTAAATCTAAATTTGATATCGAAGTACATATTGCCGGATGTATCGCAATATAATAAATCATGCCAAACAAAAAGCCCAAAGTCATTCACAACTTTGGGCTTTCCTTAATTATCTTCCGGACTTTCGATCTTGCCGACTTTCGGACTATGCCTTACTCAAAGTACTCTTTCATTCTTTCGAAGAAACTCTTTTCATTCTTGCCTGGGTTAGGCTTAAAGTTTGGCGAGCTTTGCAGCTTTTCCAATAGCTCGCGCTCTTCGCGGCTCAGGGCTTTTGGTGTCCAGATGTTGATGTGTACCAGCTGGTCGCCGCGGCGGTAGGAGTTAACCTCGGGAACGCCCTTGCTCTTGAGGCGCAGTATTTTGCCGCCCTGGGTGCCCGGGTCAATCTTTATTTTAACCTTGCCATCGATGGTTGGTACCTCAACGCTGGTGCCAAGCGTAGCATCGATGAAGTTTACGTGCAAATCATATATTACATTATTGCCGTCGCGCTTAAGCGTCTCGTGGGGGATCTCCTCAATTAGTATAATTAAGTCACCCGGTACACCTCCGCGTGGTGCTGAGTTGCCTTTGCCGCTCATGCTTAATTGCATGCCTTCGCTTACGCCCGCAGGTATGTTTATGCTGATGGTTTCTTCGCCACGCGTAACGCCGTCGCCATGGCATACGGTACATTTCGAGGTGATGGTTGAACCTTCGCCGTTACAGGTAGGGCAGGTGCTGGTAGTTTGCATCTGGCCCAAAATGGTATTGGTAACCCTGCGCACCGCGCCCTGGCCTCCACATGTTTTACAGGTTTGGAACGATGCTTTATCTTTTGCGCCGGTGCCATCGCAGGTTTTACAGACAATCTGCTTGTTTACCTTTATCTTCTTCTCGGCGCCATTGGCTATTTCTTCAAGCGTTAAACGAACTTTAATGCGTAGGTTGCTGCCGCGTTGTACGCGACGACCACCGCCGCTGCTTTGCCTGCCTCCGCCGCCAAAAAAGCCTTCGAACGGACTGCCGCCGCCAAATATATCGCCAAACTGGCTGAATATGTCGTTCATATCCATGCCGCCGCCGCCAAAACCGCCGCCGTTGGCCGAATGTGCATTGGCTGAGTGACCAAACTGGTCATAACGCTGACGTTTTTCGGGATTACTTAAAACCTCGTATGCCTCGGCCGCTTCCTTAAACTTATCTTCCGCAGCTTTGTCACCCTCATTTTTATCCGGGTGATATTTTATGGCCATTTTGCGATAAGCCTTTTTTATCTCATCTGCATCGGCACCTTTTGCTACGCCAAGCACATCGTAGTAATCTCTTTTAGACATGGGGGAATAATTATTGAATTACTGAATTAGTGATTGAGTGAATTAAACCCAATTCCGATCCGATAATTCTTTTTTCAATATATGTTTAAATTAATTAGTGATTTAGCGAATTAACTGGTTGGCCAGTCACTAACTCACTAAATCACCAATTCACTAATTAACTTACGCTCCAACTATTACTTTTGCAAAACGCACTACCCTGTCATTCAACAAATAGCCTTTTTCCATTTCGTCAACTACTTTGCCCTTCAGGTCGTCGGTAGGGGCTGGTATATTGGTGATGGCTTCCTGTAAGTCAGGGTCGAAAGTGGTACCTATGGATTCCATTTCTTTCAGGCCATGTTTGGTAAGCGCATTTTTTAATTTGTTCTGTATCAACGCAACGCCTTCTTTAACAGGTGCAACATCGGTTGCGGTTTCCATCGCGCGCGACGCACGCTCAAAATCGTCAAGTACCGGCAGCAATGAAACAATCAGGTCTTTACCTTCCAATTTCCTGGCTTCCTCACGCTCTTTGATAGTACGCCTGCGGAAGTTATCAAACTCTGCATATAAGCGCAGGTATTTGTCATTTGCAAGCGACAGTTCTTGTTTTAGGGTATCAACCGGCGAGGTTACATTTTCATCGGCCTGCTGATCTATATCCTGCTCGTTTTCATTCACAGTTGTATTTATTTCTTCGGTGTTCTCCACTGGTTCTTTCTTTTTTTTCTTCAACATGTCGTTAAAATTCATAGCTAATAGTGCCGATCAAGTATCTTGCCATTGATGGAAAGCCGACATCGTGGCAGTCAGTTTGCAGTTTGCTGTGCGCAGTTGGCAGTATTTGGGAAAAGTTTGCAGTTGTCAGTTTGCAATTGTCAGTGTTTAGGGAAAGTGTACAGTTGGTAGTAGCTGAAAAAACTTGCAGTTTGTGGGCATTTTCTGCCTACCGCAAGCTAATAACTGCCAACTAAACTAAGCAATCTTCACATCCTCCAAAACCCTACCGTTCTCGCATTTAATTATGCGCGAAGGGAAAGTACGGATGATATGATAATCGTGTGTTGCAATTAATACCGCGGTGCCCGATTGGCTGATTTGTTTCAGCAGCAATACAATTTCTTCGGATGTGTCAGGGTCAAGGTTGCCGGTGGGTTCATCGGCAAGCATTATTTCAGGATCGTTTAGCAGGGCGCGGGCTATTACAACGCGCTGCTGCTCGCCGCCTGATAGCTCGTGCGGCATTTTTTTAAGTTTTGAGCGAAGGCCTACTTTCTCTAAAACGTCGAGAGAGCGGTCGGCAATCAGTTTTTTATCTGTCCAGCCGGTCGCGCGCATCACAAACTCAAGGTTTGCTTCGACGGAGCGGTCGGTTAGTAGTTGGAAATCCTGGAAAACAATACCCAGTTTACGGCGTAAAAACGGAATTTCATTGCTTTTAATATGGTTCAAATCATAGCCGCAAGCGTATCCCGAGCCGGTGTTAATGGTAACATCGCCATAAATAACTTTTAGCAGGCTGCTTTTACCGGAGCCGGTTTGCCCTATCAGCCAAACAAAATCGCCCTTATCAATATGCAAATTAACACCCGACAGCACCAGGTGAGCCTGCTGAAAAATATCAACGTTTTGCAGCTTTATAATTGAATTCATACTTTTTGTTTATTGGTCATCACCTACCCATTTCGGCGTTGATTAAAATCCACCACAAAGGCCAGCGACTACTAATGATAAATGACTATAGTTCTAATTTAAGGATTTGCCCAAACGGCAAATCCTTAATTATATTCATAATGTATTCCGTCTTATCCTGGAGCCCCACTTTATCCAGCGATTTGTCAGGCCTGTCGACCCGAAAATAAGCCAGTAGCGTAAACTTATCGTCCCTTAACTGTACGTAATCAGGTATTTTGGCAACGCCTTTAACTTTAATTATATACATTTTGTGGTCATTAAGTCATTAGGTCATTAGGTCATTATACCACTTAACAATGACTTAATGACGCAATGACCTAATGATAGGCGCTAAAGCGCTAACACTTCCTTAACCCGTTCTGCTGCTTCTTTAAGCAATATGGCCGAGTAAACTTTTAAGCCCGATTTGTCAATCAGTTCTTTGGCTTCAACAGCGTTGGTGCCTTGTAAACGAACGATAATTGGAACCGGGATATTGCCTATTTCGTGGTAAGCATCAATTACACCCTGGGCCACACGGTCGCAACGCACTATACCACCGAAAATGTTGATCAGGATTGCTTTAACGTTAGGATCTTTTAATATGATGTTGAAAGCTGCTTTTACAGTTTCGGCATTGGCAGTACCGCCAACATCCAAAAAGTTAGCAGGCTCGCCACCGGCGATCTTGATGATGTCCATGGTAGCCATGGCCAGGCCTGCGCCATTAACCATACAGCCCACGTTACCGTCAAGCTTTACAAAGTTAAGGTTGCTTTTGCTGGCTTCAACTTCCATCGGGTCTTCTTCGGCCTCATCGCGCATGGCAGCGAAATCAGGATGGCGGAACAATCCGTTGTCATCCAGGTTCACCTTGGCGTCAACAGCTAATATTTTGTTATCCGATGTTTTTAAAACCGGGTTAATTTCAAATTGAGAAGAATCGGTAGAATCATATGCTTTGTATAATGATGTGATAAATTTCACCATATCCTTAAACGCATCGCCCGATAAACCTAAGTTAAAGGCAATTTTACGCGCCTGGAAGCCTTGCAGGCCAACTTTAGGATCAATTTCTTCTTTATGTATCAGGTGCGGGGTTGAGTGTGCAACTTCCTCTATGTCCATACCGCCTTCGGTTGAGTACATGATGATGTTGCGGCCCTTTGCCCTGTCGAGCAGCACGCTGATATAAAATTCTTTTGTTTCACTTTCGCCCGGATAGTAAACATCCTGTGCTACTAATACCTTGCTCACCAGCTTGCCTTCGGGGCCGGTTTGCGGGGTAATTAGCTGCATACCCAATATGTTGGTTGCTTTTTCTTTTACCTCATCCAGGTTTTTCGCCAGCTTAACGCCACCGCCTTTACCGCGGCCACCGGCATGTATTTGTGCTTTAATTACAACCCAATCCGAGCCGTAATCTTCTTTCATTTTTTTCGCAGCTTCAACAGCCTGGTCAACGGTATCGGCAACTATGCCTTCCTGTACCCTAACGCCAAAGCTTTTTAGTATGGATTTACCCTGATATTCGTGAATATTCATGTTGTGTAAAGAATTTGCGGTAAAGTTAGGATTTTGTTTGAGATTAGTGATTAGAGGGCGGAGATTAGAAGGTAGTTTTTTACTTTTTGGTGAGTAAAATTTTTGTTTGGTGAGTGTGATGGTAACCCGGGCATTTTATGCCGGGTAAAAATGCGGTCCTGTAGCCGCTGGATTAAAATCCAGCGCTACAATATGGGCCGAGGCTACGCCTCTTTGGGATAGGTTAAGACTAATTTATCGCCGAATTCCAGCTAAGAGCCATCGGCTCGATGCATTTTGTAGCGCCGGATTTTAATCCGGCGAAAATAAGATGAATATTTTTTCACCTAATCTCCAATCTCTAATCACTAATCTCTAAATTCGCCCATGCTCAAAGCTGAAAATATCCATAAAGCATACGGCCAGCTGCAAATACTAAAGGGTGTCGATTTTGAAGTTGGCGAAGGCGAAATTGTGACCATCGTGGGTGCATCCGGCGCTGGTAAAAGTACGCTGCTGAATATTTTAGGTACACTGGACAGGCCCGACATCGGCAAAATTTATATCGATAATACGGAGGTAAGTGGCTTAAACAATAAAGATTTAAGCGCCTTTCGCAACCAGCGCCTGGGTTTTATATTCCAGTTTCACCATTTGCTGGGCGAGTTTGATGCCATTGAAAATGTTTGTATCCCGGCATTTATTGCCGGAACACCCCGTAAAGACGCCGAAAAGCGCGCAACCGAACTGCTTGACCTGCTTGGCCTGGGCGACAGGCTGAACCACAAGCCCAACCAGCTATCTGGCGGTGAGCAGCAAAGAGTTGCAGTAGCCAGGGCACTAATAAACAGCCCGTCGATTATTTTTGCAGATGAGCCTTCGGGGAACCTGGATTCGGCTAATTCATTGGAGTTGCATGAATTGTTTATTAAGCTGCGTAAGGATTTTAACCAAACATTTGTGATAGTGACCCACAACAAAGACCTTGCTGACATGAGTGACCGCACGGTATCGATGAAGGATGGTTTAATAGTTCAGTAAGTTGATATGAACATTTTGATAACTGCAGCCACATCGTCCGAAGCGCACAGGCTAAAAAAACAATTTCGCGCCGATAATATTATTTTAGGTGATTACCAGGAAATGCCGGCATTTATGCAGATTTTAAAGCTGCCAAACCCTTCATCACTATCATATGCGCATGAAATGCTGACTTTGTGTTTGGATAAGGAGATAAGGGTGGTTTACGCGTTAGGAGATGAAGAAAATAGTAACCTTCGCACAGCCGTACAATTGTTTACAGAATTTGGAATCGAATTAAAAGATATAAAAAATAAATAACCACTCGTCATTGCGAGGAACGAAGCAATCTCTACGAAGGACAGTCAAGGACCTTTGTTTTTGTGGTGGCCTTGAAACCGCATGTTGTTCACCATAAACATAAAGGTCTGTGATTAGCGAGTTCAGAGATTGCTTCGTTCCTCGATGACGGTTGCACATGTTTGGCTATGAACTATCAACTATGAACTACAAATGAAACTACACACAATAGATACCGGCTTTTTTAAACTCGACGGCGGCGCCATGTTTGGCGTTGTGCCCAAGACCCTGTGGAGCAGGACCAACCCAGCTGACGAAAACAACCTGTGCACCTGGGCCATGCGCTGCCTGTTGGTTGAGGATGGCGGTAAATTAATTTTGATTGATACCGGAATCGGCAACAAACAGGACGAGAAGTTTTTTAGTCATTATTATTTGCACGGCGATGCTACGCTTGATAAATCGTTAGCCGCGCTGGGTTTTCACCGCGATGATATTACCGACGTGTTTTTAACCCACTTGCATTTTGATCATGTGGGTGGGGCAGTGGTTCGGGATGGCGAAAAACTATTGCCGGCCTTTAAAAACGCAACCTATTGGAGCAACGCACAGCACTGGGACTGGGCCGTTAATCCAAACGATCGCGAGAAAGCATCGTTTTTAAAAGAAAATATTTTACCGATACAGGAAAGCGGTCAGCTAAAGTTTATTTCGACAGAAGATGGCGTGAAATTCAGCGATAATTTTAATGTACGGTTTGTTTATGGGCATACAGATGCCATGATGCTGCCGCTCATAAGCTATAAAGAAAAAAATATTTTATATATGGCTGATTTGCTGCCGTCAACCGGTCATATACCGCTGCCATATGTGATGGCTTATGATATGTTTCCGTTGACAACTTTACATGAAAAAAAACTTTTTTTAACCGAAGCTGCGGAAAAAGAATATATTTTGTACCTTGAACACGACCCGGTGAATGAGTGTTGTACGCTTAAAAATACCGAAAAAGGGATAAAACTAAACGAAACTTTTAACCTGAATGATATATGAGAATTACGCGCCGCCAACCACAAAAACCGTGCAATAACACGCATGAAATCAGTAAAATGTAAATATTTATTTTATTGAAAATTCCTGAAAATTTTCTATAACAATTTTATAGCTTTGCACGTTCATTTCTAAAACAACACAATCGAGGTTAATAAATATAAATGAGACAACTCAAAATAACACAATCTATTACCAATCGTGAGTCGCAATCACTTGATAAATATCTGCACGAAATTGGTAAAGTTGACCTGATAACAGCCGAAGAAGAAGTAATTTTAGCTCAAAAAATACGGGAAGGTGACCAGGCGGCTTTAGAACGCTTAACAAAAACCAACCTTCGTTTCGTGGTTTCGGTAGCTAAGCAATATCAAAACCAGGGACTTACCCTTGGCGATTTAATAAACGAAGGTAACTTAGGTTTGATAAAAGCTGCAAAGCGTTTTGACGAAACCAAAGGTTTTAAATTTATATCATACGCCGTTTGGTGGATCCGCCAATCGATATTGCAGGCTATTGCCGAGCAATCGCGTATAGTACGTTTACCCTTAAACCAGGTAGGCTCGTTAAGTAAAATAAGCAAAGCGTTTTCAAAACTTGAGCAGGAATTTGAGCGCGAACCATCGCCCGAAGAACTTGCCGATATGCTGGAAACCACTGTCGACAAAATATCCGACACGTTAAGCAACTCTGGCCGCCATGTATCAATGGATGCGCCGTTTGTACAGGGTGAAGAAAATACTTTGTTGGACGTACTGGAAAACCAGGAGCCAAATACCGATTCGATATTAATTAACGAATCATTATCCGAAGAAATAAAACGTTCGCTATCGACGCTTACTGAACGCGAGCGCGAAATTATTGTGCTGTTCTTTGGGTTAGGTACCAATCATCCATTATCATTGGAGGAAATAGGCGAGAAGTTTAACCTTACCCGCGAACGTGTTCGCCAGATAAAGGATAAAGCGTTACAGCGTTTACGCCATACTTCAAGAAGCAAAATCCTGAAATCATATCTCGGGTAGAAGAGAGTCAAGAAATCAAGATACAAGAATCAAGATAAAAGAGCCGGGAGAAATCCTGGCTTTTTTGTTTCTACACATTTTATGCTGCTTCTTAATTTATTGATTTCTTGGTTCTTGCTTTCTTGCTTCCTTCTTATTTATCCGCAATAAATTATATTTTTATAGGTTGCATACATCAAGTTTTGTAGTAACCCAATGCGCCGGATTTTATACACTGCATTCTTAGTTGGTTTTATATGTGCTTTCGCTTGCCGGCTTAAGGCGCAAACCTGTACTGGCAGTTTGGGTGCACCGGTAATTAACGAAACTTTTGGGCATGGCACCGTGTTTGATGGCGGATCACCACTTCCGGCAGGTGTTACCGATTTAACATATGTTTATGGCCCTGGTTGCGGGGGAAATGATGGCACGTATGCTATTTTACAGCGGATGGGCTCATCATGTAAAGGTGGCACATGGCAGGCTGTGGCAAAAGACCACACGGGTTTGGTAACAGGGGAGGACTTTGGATACATGATGGTAATCAACGCCACCATTGATCCGAGCCTATTTTTTACCTATAAGGTGGATGGCAGTAAACTTTGTCCCAATACTACCTATCAGTTTGCCGCCTGGATAATGAATATACTGCGCCCGCTGCCGCAAACCCAGGGTTACTCGAGGCCGAATATTACTTTCAGGATTGAAAAAACGGATGGCACATTAGTAAAACAATATGAAACGGGCGACATATTAGAAAGCGAAGAACCAACCTGGGTTCAGTATGGCACTTTTTTTACCAGCCCATCGGATGGGTCGGACCTGGTGGTTAAGATGATTAATAATGGCGCAGGTGGTAACGGGAACGACCTGGCGCTGGATGATATCACCTTTAGCGCCTGCGGTCCCCTGATACAAACGGGGTTTACAACAATTGGTAACATCGACCCAAAAAGCACTTGCCAGAATGATAACTTAAACTATACCCTTGTTGCACAGCAAACCGGTTATGATAACCCTGACTATAAATGGCAACAGAATTTAAATGACGGTAATGGCTGGGTGGATATCCCGGGTGCAAAAAGTTTAACAGTAGATGTTACCCTCCCGAACGCCGCGGCGGGCAAATATCAATACAGGATAGGCATATTAAACAAGGCAACGATCGGCGCAGAGCAATGCCGCATTTATTCCGACCCGCTTACCGTTAATGTTTACCCGCCGCCCGATGTAGGGGTGACTGCAAATACCAGCGCCTGCGAAGGGCAGCCGGTACAGCTACGGGCGTCGGGCGCCGAAACTTATTTATGGACAGGACCGAATAATTATATATCAGCAGAAAACAGCCCTGTTGTTACCCAAACCGCCAGCCTGGCCGATGAGGGTGTATATACCCTTAGGGCAACAAAAAATAACTGCCCATTTTTCACGTCGACCACTGTTAAGGTCTTCGCGGCGCCATCTGTTCAGCAAATAAGCGATGCGCAGGTTTGCCAGGGCGATGCAGTGCAGCTTACCGCAACCGGTAATAATATCACGCACTACAAATGGGAGCCTTCAACCGGGCTCGACCATGACGACATCGCCAACCCAATGGCAAGCCCATCGGTAACCACTCTTTATACGGTAACGGTAAGCAACGATGGCTGTAGTTTACAGCCTACGGCACAGCTAACGGTTAAAGTGCTGCTAAAGCCGGTTGCCGATGCCGGAAAGGCGCTGAGAATGTTCGACGGACAAACCGTGAAATTAAGCGGGACAGCAGCCGGGGACAATATTTCGGTACATTGGACACCGTCGGATTACCTTGATGACGCAAACTCTTTAACACCAACTTGTAAATCGCCGGTTGATATTACCTACACGCTGCATGTTGTATCGGGTGTTAGCTGCGGTGAGGCCACCAGTAACGTGTTTGTACGCGTTTATAAAGTGCTTGCTGCGGTAAACAGCTTTTCGCCAAACGGCGATGGCATCAACGACAATTGGTTTATCAAAAACGCCGACAATTACCCTAAAGCCGAGTTTAACGTTTATAACCGCTACGGGCAGTTGGTTTACCACAGTATCGGCTACAGCAAACCCTGGGATGGAAGCGCGAATGGCGGCCGGCTACCCGCTGGTACGTATTATTATATTGTCGATTTTAAAGATGATTATGTGCCGAAGCAATCGGGGTGGGTGTTGCTGGTGAGGTAGGTGGGAAGGAAGTCAAAAGTCTTAAGTTCTGAGTCTTAAGTCTACAGGCGTTCGGAAGATTGAAAAAAGTCATTTTTCCAAATATTTGATAATCAGCATGTTTAACAGTGTTCCGGGTGTTCCGCGTGTAAAAATGGAACGCTTTGCGTGCATGTAGACCTTGTTTGTACTAAGTCAAGGGGTTGATTTTTTTTACTCCAGACTCAAGACTTTTTTTACTTCCCCTGTAACTATCACACCAAAAAATGGGTCTATTAAGCATCAACCAAACTGATGCGAAAATTTTGCCTGATATTGCTCCTTTTTATTATTTGCCGGCACAGCAACGCGCTGGCAGATGGAGGAGTTTTGGTTGGCAAGTTGAAATTTAATACGCATCACCGGGTTTATGACCCCGACCCTGCGCCGTTTGCCGATTTTACCACGATGATTGTACCCATTAAAAGGGTAGGCAACCTCATAGTTGTTGAAGCGCAGGTTGATACCATGGAGGGTAATTTTATTTTGGATACAGGCGCGCCCGGTTTGGTATTAAATGCAACCTATTTCAGGGGTATGCCGGTTGTTGATGAGCCCGAAACCGGCGGTATTAATGGTTCTACAGGTTCGTTTACTACCTACGTACGCAATTTTAAAATCCTCGACCTGCAATATAGCCGCCTAACTGCCCATGTTTGCGACCTTGGATTTATTGAAAACGGCAGAAACATAAAGGTCCTCGGTTTACTGGGTACAAGGCTTTTTGCAAATTTTGCAGTAACAGTCGATCTTTTTAACAACGTCCTTTACATTCAAAAATTGGATAAAAGTGGGAATATTCCTGAAGGGGAGCGTATATTTCACGACCGCTTGCTGATAAGCCCTTTTAGGTTGATCAATGACGTTATTTTTTTAAAAGGAAGCGTTAATAATTATACATTGTGGTTTGCTTTTGACAGCGCCGCGGAAACAAACCTGTTGGATTATGACAGATCGAAGAAATTTATGGCGACACTGGAAGTAATTGGTCGCGCCAAAATTAAGGGGCTGGGCGGTACAGGTGTAGAAGTTTTGTACACCAGCTTTGACAAACTGACGATGGCTGACCATACTTTCGCGAAAAACCGCGCACTGGTGGCCAATTTGGAAAAAATGGGCAAGGCCTACGGGCAAACGGTTGATGGCATTCTAGGGTACGATTTTTTCTCGAGGGGGATATTCACCATCAATTTCGTTAAAAAAGAGTTTGAGATGTACATTTATAAAAATTAACAAATGAGGCAAAGGGTTTATATGGTATCCATTTTTGTATTGCTTTTAAGCGGTATAAAAACTGCCGTGGCCCAAAGCCAGAATAGCCTGCTAATTGCACGCGACCATTTGATATTACAGATCGACCTGAAATCGCCCCGGAAAGTGATCGACAGTATTCTTAAAGTGGCAGGTGTAACCGCGCGAAGCGCAGAAAAGTTTTTCGACAATGACTATAAGGGATTAGAAGAAGATGGCTGGAACTTGGCCACAAAAGACGAATACCTGGTCCGTTTCGACCGTTCACTTTCCGATTTGAATGACAATCCGCAAAGTGCACCCTTTGAGATTACTACCCGTTTGCCGGAGTTTGCCGGCGCGCCGGGCTACCCAGAGGAAGTTAAGTACGGGGTTAATAAGTTTTCGCAGGTTACAGTTTTTGGTTTATCATCCGGGCTAACAAGGTTTATCCTGCCGGGTAACACCAGGGCAAAAAGGGTTATTTTGTCTGGTAATTTTAATAACTGGAGTACGTTAAAGGGCGCTATGAAAAAGACCGACGGGGGCTGGATTCTCGATGTTAAGCTGGCAGCCGGAGCTTACGAATACAAATATATTATTAACGGGCACTGGACAACCGACCCTAACAACCTTTTACAGGTTGACGATGGTGTTGGTAATACCAACTCACTTTTCTTTAAATATAATTACACCATTAAACTGCCGGGCTACGCATCGGCCCGTAAAGTGGCTCTTGCCGGCGATTTTAATAAATGGAAAACCAACGAAATTGTGCTGGAAAAGAAAGGGAGCGGCTGGGAAAAGCAGCTTTATTTAAGCGAGGGAAAGCACGTTTACCATTTTTTGGTTGATGGCCGTTGGGTAACCGACCCGGGCAACCCGGTAAAGCTGAAGGATGGTGAGGGTAATTTGAATTCGGTTTTAAACCTTGGTAACGATGTTACTTTTAAACTGGCCGGTTATGCAAATGCAAAAAAGGTTTTTTTGGCGGGCACTTTTAACAAATGGCGGCGCGAAGAGTTAAGCCTGGTGAAAAATATAGATGGCTGGGCATTAACCACCACCCTTGCGGCAGGTAATTATAATTATAAATTTATTGTAGATGGCGACTGGATCACGGATCCTGCAAACCCGCACTTTGCGACTGAAGGGGGAATACGTAACTCGTTTATTGCCGTTAAACCCAACCATACTTTCAGGCTTAAAGGTTATGCCGGTGCAAAAAAAGTAAGAATGGTTGGCAGCTTTAATAACTGGGATGACGATGGCTACAGTATGACCCGTGCCGGAGATGAATGGATAATTAACTTTTACCTTAAACCAGGTAAATACCTGTACAAATTCGTTGTAGACGGTAAGCTAATAATCGACCCGGGTAACAAGCTTTGGGAGCAAAATGAATACGGAACCGGGAATAGTGTGCTGTGGATAGAGTGAGTGCGATGCGGAAGCAGAGAAGATTTCATTTAATTCATTTCACAATTGGCATTCCGACTTCCGCAATTTAAAAAAACCTTTTACCTTTAGCGTTTATCAAAAAAACGATGACAATACCTATATACCAGGCTGATGCTTTTACCGATAAGTTATTTGGCGGCAACCCGGCTGCTATTTGTCCGTTGGATAAATGGTTGCCTGATAACCTGATGCAAACTATTGCTATTGAAAATAATTTAGCTGAGACCGCTTTTTTTGTAAAAAACGACAACGGTTATAAGCTACGCTGGTTTACCCCCGAATATGAAATTGATTTGTGCGGCCATGCCACGCTGGCATCTGCGCATATTTTGTTTACCCAGTTAGGACATAACGGGGATGAAATACATTTCGAAACTGTAAAAGCAGGCACGCTTACAGTAAAAAAGGATGGCGATAAATACGAGATGGACTTCCCATCGAGGCCGCCAATTCATATCGATGCCCCGGTTGGCCTAGTAGAGGCCTTGGGCGAAAAACAGCCCCTCGAAGTATTAAGGTCGAGGGATTATTTTCTGGTTTATGAATCAGAAAGCGACATCCGGGATATATCACCCGATTTTTTCGCTTTATCAAAAATGGATACCGTTGGCGTAATTGTTACCGCGCCCGGTGATAATTCCGACTTCGTTTCCCGCTTTTTTGCTCCCGGCGCGGGTATCCCCGAAGATCCGGTTACCGGGTCGGCCCATTGCAACCTTATACCTTATTGGGCAGATAAATTGGGTAAAACTAAATTACACGCATACCAGTTATCAGCCCGCAAAGGTGAGCTTTGGTGCGAATTAAAAGGCGACCGTGTGCAGATGAGCGGAAAAGCGGTAACCTATTTAAAAGGAGAGATTTTTATTTGATTTCGGAATTCGGATTTTCCATTTCGGATTTGCTCAATTGCATAATTTGAGATTTCTAAATATTAAATTCTTTTTAATTCCGAAATCGAAAATCCGAAATTCATTAGTATCCAACTGTAAACCGTTCCCTTATATGCTGCGGGTTCATAATTTCATCAATAATGGCCACCGCGAAATCTTCCATCGATATGCGGCTGTTGCCTTCTTCGTCGGTTAGAAGTTTGTCTTTGCCTCTTCTGAAATTTCCTTTCCGTTCACCGGGTTCTATGTAGGCTGCCGGACTGATATATGTCCACTCAAGCTCCTTTTCTTTTTGATATACTTTTAAAGCATCGCGATGGGCCATGGCGGCGTCTTTAAACTCCGGTGGAAACCCAGGTGAATCAACCAATTGCTGGCCAGGGGCAACTTCAAGGCTACCGGCACCGCCTACTATTATCAGCCGTTTTACGGCGGCTTGTTTTAAGCCGCTTATAAGCGGTTCAGCAACTTCAACAATAGTTGAGGGCTTAGCGCCTTTTGTAAAATTATAGGCGCTTACAACAGCATCGTGGTTAAATACCGCAGCCTCTACATCTTGCGTTCTGAAAATGTCGCCTCGGGCCACTTTCAAGTGCGGTTGCTCCAGGGTATAATCTTCTGGATGGCGCATTATCGCGGTAACATCGTGGCCCCGGTTTAAGGCTTCAGTAATTACACGGCTGCCAATATTGCCGGTGGCTCCAAATACTGCTATTTTCATGGTGGATTAAACTAAAAGTGTAAAGCAAAAGGTCCAAAGCTTTACATCCGAGAAAGTATAACAAAACAAATCCTTTTTTGCTTTAGATTTTTTTGTTGGCGCAAGCAGGTGTTTTTCTTCCTGATTTAAAGCAGCCCAAAGCAGGTCGGCTAGGTAAAACTAATCTCTAATCTTCAGCCTCTAATCTCTAAAGTAATCATAAAAAAATCATAGAAAAATGATTTTTTTATGATTACTTTGAAGGTTCGAAAATTTAAGGACGGGTACGACGTAAATGCAGCTTACAAAGTTAGAAATCAAGGGATTTAAAAGTTTTGGCGATAAGATTACGATTAATTTTAACGAGGGTGTAACTGCAATTGTGGGTCCTAACGGCTGTGGAAAATCAAACGTGGTGGACTCCATCCGCTGGGTGCTGGGCGAGCAAAGTACCCGTATGCTCAGGTCGGAGAAAATGGACAACGTTATTTTTAACGGTACCAAAAGTCGCAAGGCTGCCAACCTCGCCGAAGTTTCGCTGACTTTTGACAATACCAAAAATATATTGCCAACTGATTTTTCGCAGGTAACCCTTACGCGGAGACTATACCGAACCGGCGAAAGCGAATACCGGTTGAATGATGTGCAATGCCGGTTAAAGGATATTACCGATTTGTTTTTGGACACGGGTATCGGCGCAGATTCGTACTCCATCATCGAACTGAAGATGATCGACGAGATCATCACCAATAAAGAAGGCTCGCGCCGTAATTTGTTCGAGGAAGCATCGGGCATATCAAAATATAAACTGCGTAAAAAGCAAACTTTTACCAAGCTGAAGGATACCGAGGCTGATTTGGAAAGGGTGGAGGACCTGCTTTTTGAAATTGAGAAAAACCTCAAAACGCTGGAGAACCAAGCCAAGAAAACAGAGCGTTACTACCAGATAAAAGAACAATACAAAGCACTGAGCATTACCCTGGCATCGTTCAGGATTGCATCCTTTAGCGAATCGTTAGCCCGGATTGAGGAACAGGAGCAAAAGCACAAGCAAGGTAAATCGGGGATAGTAAGCCAGATTGATACACTGGAGGCATTTCTGCAGCAGCAAAAGCTGGACAGCCTTACCAAAGAGAAAAACCTGTCGGTGCAGCAGAAAGCTACCAACGAATATGTATCAAAAATACGCGCCTACGAAAGCGAGAAAAAGATAAAGAATGAGCAGCTGAAATTTCAGCAGGATAAGGAAGCACGGTTAACCGAAGAACTGGACAAGGATAAAACCCAGTTTAACCATGTGCTTTATAACATCAAGCGCCTGTCGGAAGAAAAAATGCAGGAGGACGAAAATCTGCAAAAGGTAATAGCCCAGGTAACTGATTTAAAAGAAGCTGTTGATGAATTAAGGGCCCAACAGTCAGAAGCCCGGGGCGAGCTCGCTGAACTTACCAATATTAACACCCGCCTGCAAAACCAGGCATACAAGGCCGAAAAGGACCTTGATATTTTAAAGATACAGGAACAGGCGCTGGAGCAGGAAGCACAGCGTAATATGGAAGATGCCAGCAGCAAAGAAGCAGAGCTTTCGCATTTTAACGTTGCCGTTGACGGCTTGCTTGAAAAAGTTGAGGTCGCCGAAAAAGACTATAACCAGGTAGTTGAGTTTGAGACTAAACTGCAGGAGCAGATAACAGCCACCGAAACGGAACTGAATACCGTACAAGAAACCATTATCAAAGAGAGCCGCAAGCTGGATGCCAAGCAAAATGAATACAACCTTACCAAGAGTATGGTTGATAATTTGGAAGGCTTCCCGGAGTCGATACGGTTTTTAAAGAAGAATACGGAGTGGTCTAAAAGCGCGCCACTGTTTAGCGATATCTTGTTTTGCCGCGAGGAATACCGGGTGGCAATTGAAAACTACCTGGAGCCGCTGATGAACCACTACGTGGTTGAAAGCTATAACGAAGCTATCAAGGCCATCAACCTGCTAAGTAAGGCAGCGCAGGGCCGGGCGCAGTTTTTTGTGCTGGATAGTTATGAAACCATTCAAAGCTTTTCGGAGAAGCTGGAACTGGAAGGCGCAATACCTGCCTTAAACGTGGTAGAGGTTGAAAAACAATACCAACCCCTTTGCGAGCACCTGCTGAAGAACGTTTATTTAGTTAATGATGAAAGCGACAGCGCGCTTAACAATGCCACTCTGCCCGAGGGTGTAGTGTTAATTGGGAAAAGCGGCAAGTTTAATAAATCGAAGCATGCCATGGCGGGCGGATCGGTGGGGCTGTTTGAGGGTAAGCGTATAGGCCGGGCAAAAAACCTGGAAGCACTGCTGAAGGTAATAAAATTGATAGATGTTGAGGTGCATGAGCTTAAAGAACGTTTCGACAGGCTGCACACTAAACTGGGCGAATTAAAAGCTGCCGGGAAAGCTGCCGAGATAAAACAAAAACAGCACGAGTTAAACTTGCTGAATACTGAGCTGGTTACCGTTAAAACTCGCCAGGAACAATACCAGACTTTTATTGAAAACAGCCTTAACCGAAAGGAAGATATAGCCCGTAAAATAGCCAGCATTAAAGAGGAAACGATAGCCCTGTTACCACTACTGGAAGATTTGAAGGCCCAAAAGCAGGAGCAAAGCGAATTGTTTACCGAAAAACAATTGGCTTTTAATGAGCTGAATGAGTTTGTGTCGGTAAAATCAAGTGCTTATAACCAGGAGAATATCCGCTTTCACCAGCAGCAAAATAAGGTATCGGGTTTGGTGAAGGATTTGGACTACCGCGAATCGCAAAAAGAAAATCTGGAAGGCCGGATAAAGGTCAACAGCGGGGAATTGGAGAAAGTTAAACTTGCCATACAGGAAAACCTGCAGCAGGCCGATAATTCGGACGATGATCTGCTGGGGATGTATGAACAAAAGGATCTGCTTGAAAAAGCTACCCAACAGGCCGAACAGGAATACTACGCATGGCGGGGAAAGATTTCGGAAACCGAAGAGGAAATCACAGTATTAAGACGCAAAAAAGATAATGCTGAAATTATAGAAAATGAGCTGAAGGATCAACGCAACAACCTAAAGCTGGAACTTAATGCACTTAAAGAAAGGCTTTCGGTTGAGTTTAATATAGATATACAGGATTTGCCCGAAACCGAAGTAGGAGAAGGTGAAAACGAACATGAAATACGCGACAAAGCGGAGAAACTAAAGAAACGCCTTGATGAGTTTGGCGCAATAAACCCGCTTGCTGTTGAGGCTTATAACGAGATGAATGAACGTTATACCTTTATACAAGCCCAAAAGAAGGATTTAAGCGATGCCAAAGCCTCGCTGCTGGCAACCATACAAGAAATTGACGATACGGCGAAAGAAAAATTCATGACATCGTTCACGTTGGTGCGCGAAAATTTTATAAAAGTGTTCAGGTCGTTGTTTAACGAAGAGGACTCGTGTGACCTGATACTAAGCGATCCGTTGCGCCCGCTTGAATCTGATATTGACATTATAGCTAAACCTAAAGGTAAACGGCCGCTGTCAATCAACCAGCTATCGGGTGGCGAAAAGACATTGACAGCAACAGCTATACTATTTTCGCTCTACCTGCTAAAACCGGCGCCATTCTGTATTTTTGATGAGGTTGATGCCCCGCTTGATGATACCAACATCGACAAGTTTAACAACATCATCAGGGAGTTTTCCAAAGACTCGCAGTTTATCATCATCAGCCACAATAAGCGCACTATCGCCAGTACCGATATTATTTACGGCGTAACCATGGTTGAGCAAGGCATATCGAGGGTGGTGGCGGTAGATTTGAGGGAATTGGTGGATTAAGCCGAAAGCTTAAAGAGCAAAGCCGAAGGTGTTGAGCGACCAAAACTAAAAAAGCCGAAACTTTGAAGCGTTTGCTTCTTTGTTTCGGCTTTTGTATTAGGCTTTCTGCTTTTCGCTTTCAGCTTTTACCTTATTTTTTAGGCTTGAGCTGTACTTTCTTGAAGTTAAATAACATTCCTGTAAACTTACTTTTGTTAAGCAGCATAGTTTTGTCGCGCGATTCGGCAAGTGAGAAAGTTCGCTTGGCCGGGTCAACGCTTTGAATAACCTTTGTAGTCACGCCGTAAGTGTTCGTAGTTATCTTTGAGATTATGTGTCCCAATAATTTTTCTGTGGGGTCGCCAAAATCTTTGGTGTAATCGTCGAAGTCGTTTACTCCCGGAAGGCCGGTAGTGCCAGGGGTAAACCCGTCGAAGTAATCTCCTTGATTTGCCGAGTTTTTGGTCGAAAACTCAGGGGTAAACATTGTGTATTTGTTGATTCCTATATCAAAGAAGCCAACCGGTTTGCCATAGCTTGTTTCGCCAACCAGTTCAACATCCAGTACCGGGCGCAAGTTATTAATGGTAAGCTCGCTTGCCGAGGCTGTGCCTCCGGTTATGATAAAGAACACGCGGCCTACGTTTAAATTTCCCATTTTTGCAAATTTCGGCGTATTATATGGCGAATTTAATGAGTAGTCAATTTGCGACAGGTTATATAAAGCGCCGGTGTTGTCTTTCCTTACCTGGTTTTTTAATAGCGTTTCGCTGTTCGACGACAGGATGCTGTTAAAATAGGTGTTATACATTAACGTATTGTTTTTTGCAGTCGGCACCAGGTAATTGTCGATATACTCGGCTGTTGAAACATAACCACCACCGTTATAGCGTAAATCAACTGCGACATCCGTAACCCCTGCAGCGGTAAATTTTGCAAAAACGGCATCAAGTTTAGGGTCGGCATTTGCATCTGAGGTAAAACTGTTAAATACAAAGTATCCCAGTTTTTTACCGCTGCCCAGATCAAGAACAGTATCTTTTAAAACCGGGTTTACGTTATAATTTGCAGCAGCAAAGTTAACATCAAATGTTGAGCCATCGGGCTTTTTAACCGTCATTTTAATGTTACCGCTATTGAAAACTGAGTTGTATAAAAAGTTGATATTGGTACCGGAGCCATCACCATAGGTAGTGCCGCCTGATACGCCGTCGTAGGAAAGTTTGGTGTTGTTATTGACACTCATGATCTCGTAGCCACGCCTTAAACCTGCGAGCCCGGCCGGTGAACCAGGGTATACGTACACAATGCGCACATCGTTAACTGCCTGGTAATTATAATCAAAACCAAAATCGCCTTTAGTTCCATTCAACGCGCCGGTTTCGGTGCCATCGTCAATAAACGAATATTTAGCGCGACCGGGATCGTATTTATAATACTCGTATGGCTTGTTGGTAGCGGGATTGATTGCATACTGCGACAGTGCGTCCAACTCGTTAGACAAAGCGGTTAGCGGCGCTGCATTAGTGAACGAGCGTGGTTTAAATGTTGCATAAGTGGGTAACTGGTCATTCCACAAATAAGCCTCTTTAGCGTATAGCCAAATGGAATCCTGTGCCAATTGTATTACCGTGCCCGTTTTTGACGGCTGCGTGGGATCGGTGGGTGTAGTCCCCCCACTGCCTTTGCTGTTCTTCTTACATGATGACACAGCTACTGCTGCAACAACTAAAATTAAGTAAAATATTTTTTTCATATTAATGAATATAAGTTATTTCGAATGAATAGGCTATTTAACGAAAATAAGCAAAGTATGTTATGGTTTTACTTATAAAAATTCGTTTACATTTATATAATCAATGCCACTGGATTCGGCGCAAAGCCGGTCAATTTCAGCATTTTCTATCATCACTATATCCCGCCTTTGCAAGTTATGTTCTTTTATTAACATATCAATGGCATCGGTATCTGGCTTTGGCTTACTTTCATCAGTAAAATAAACTATTAAATATTGTTCAAGCCCGTGCCATTCTGTCTGTTTGATCTTATTCAGTTGTTTTGCCGGGTCGCCGTTGGTTACAATGAATATTTTTTTGCGGTCAACAACAATGTCCTGTAGCAAATTTAACATATTTTGGTACAACAGTAGCTTTAAAGGCAGTTTTGCGGTAACCATAAGGTGTTTTAAATTGCCACGATGTTTTTCGTCAATGTTAAGTTTTTCCTTCAACCTGTCAAAAACAAACTCCTTTCCTTCATTTATATACGTGTTTACCATCACGTCGGTTGTCTGCTTGGCATCAATAAGTGTGGTATATTCCAAAAGGCCGGCAAAAAGGTAATAAACCTGGAATAAATAGTCTTTTTCGGGGTAAAGCACATCGTCCAATTCAAATATAAATGCCTGTTTGCGGCTGTCTATGTCTGTATATTTCATTCTATTAGTAACAGTTTCGCGATCTGGGCGTTTGTATTGCCCTATCCGGGTGCCCGCCGCTTCTTCATTATTGCTATATTTTGCCCTGGCGTTAATTTTTTGTAAAGATAAGAATCAGCCTTACTACATTTGCTATAACCACCAAACTATAAGCTATGCATACAATAAGCGCTGTTGCCAAAAAATTACTGATAAAGCCCGGAAAAAACTGGCTGTTTTATGATGCGCCGGAGGATTATCTTGCAGTATTGGAACCGCTGCCCGAAGGTGTTGTAGCAAATTTTAACACAGTGGGCGAATTTGACGGCGTGCAGCTTTTCGTAAAAAATAGCGGCGAGCTGATCGACAGCTTAAAAACTATAATGCCGATATTAAAGTCTGACACGGTTTTTTGGGTTACTTATCCTAAAAAAAGTTCGGGTATACCATCGGATTTAGAGATGATGAGCAGTTGGGACGAATTGGATAGGTATGGTTACAATGGCGTTGCAGCCGCTGCTATTAATAATATATGGACGGCTTTACGTTTCAGGCCCAGGGGGCAGTCAAAGGTATCTGACTCGTGCAATGAGGAAATTAAGAAAAACGACTATGCCAACTACATCGACGTTGACAACAAACAAATAAAACTGCCCGACGAAATGCAGCAGGTGTTGGCCAATGAGCCAGCGGCTATGGAGTTTTATCAAAAGCTATCCTACAGCAACAAAAAGGAATATGTGGTATGGATACTTTCTGCCAAACAGGAAAAAACAAAAAATGAAAGGCTGGTAAAATTGGTTGAAAAGCTGAGCGAAGGGAAGAAGAACCCGTCGGAAAAATAAACCGTTGATTTTTTTGATTGCGTTGATTTCGCACATTGTCGAATATCTGCGATTTTTTTGTGATTTATTTTGTGTAACCAATCGGTTTCATATATATTTGTAACCGAAAGGTTTCATATGACCTTGTGTTATGCGCAGAGATGTTTTCCAGGCAATTGCCGACCCAACCCGGAGAGAGATTATTGGCTTATTGTCAAACCAGCAATTTAACCTTAATGCTATTGCCGATAACTTTGATATCAGCCGCCCCGCTGTATCCAAACACATAAAGATCTTAACACAATGCGGCTTGATAACCATCAAGCAGGATGGGCGCGACAGGTATTGTAAAGCCAATTTTGTAAAGCTTAACGAAGTGGCCAACTGGGTGGAGCAATACCGGAAATTCTGGAACCAAAAGCTGGACGCGCTCGGCGATTTTTTGGAAAAAGAAGCAAAAGACAATCAACAATAATAAAAAAGCATATTATGGAAACAGCACCTTTTGTAATTGAACGCACCTATAACGCCACAGCCGAAAGGGTTTGGCAGGCCATAACCGACAGGGATAAAATGGAGCAATGGTATTTTAAGTTGAAGGAATTTAAGCCGGAAGTAGGTTTTGAATTTGAATTTGAAGGTGGCCCGCCTGAAAAGACCTTTTTACACCTCTGCAAGGTTACTGAAGTAATACCTGGTAAAAAGTTGACACACAGCTGGCGGTATGATGGGTATGAAGGTAACTCGTTCGTAACCTGGGAGATTTTTGACGAAGGCGATAAAACCCGCGTTAAGCTTACCCATGCCGGGTTGGAAACCTTCTCTCCGCTGCCTGAATTTGCAAAGGAAAATTTTGTAATGGGATGGACAGAAATCCTTGGCAAAATGCTGAAAGAATACCTGGAAAAGGCCTGATAAAATTGGATTTGTGGAGATACAGCTATTTGTGTCTCCACTTTTGCTAATTTTGCAACGATATGCAGCAACAGCCCAACAACAAGCTTCACGGTAAAACTTTAGAAATGATATTGAATGCGCTGGTGGCCTACTATGGCTGGCCGGAGTTGGGCTATCGTATCCGGATTAATTGTTTTTTGGATAATCCCAGCATTAAATCCAGCCTCGCTTTTCTTCGCAAAACGCCCTGGGCAAGGAAAAAAGTAGAGGACTTATATTTGGACAGCCCGGTAGACTAGAGGTAAAATACTAACAACCATGTTATTGCGAGGTATGAAGCAATCGCGAACTAAGCAGGTCTGCTCTGTATAGCATGCGATTGCCGCGCTCGTTCCTCGCTCGCAATGACAATTTCTAAAGCCTTTCAGCGCTCAGCTCTTCCTACCCGTGCTTTTTCTTCTTATTCATCTTGGCCTTAACACCTGAACTATAGTTATAAGTTTTAGCGTTTTCCGGCTTTTTTTGGTGAAAGGCCTCACCGGCAACCGGCGCTGCGTTTTTACTTTTTATGGGCTTTTTCTCTTCGGTATCCACCGGTTTTTTCTCCTGTTCAATTACTAAATCATCGGGCAGGTCCCCAACAGGTATTTTTTGACCAATGGCCTGCTCAATTCGCCGCACCATGGTAAGTTCAAGGTCGGTGGTGAATGTTATGGCCAGTGTTTCTTCGGTATCGGCAGGGGTTTTATTAATTATCCGGTTGATGAAAGTTTCTTTTTCTTCAGGCAGTTCGAAATGGATGATGAAGGGAATATAACTTGTATCGATATTCTCGTGGCCCTCATTGCAAACTATAAGCACTTTGGTATTCGCCGATAATTTAAAATCTTCTACTGATGTTAAACCAGTCATTTCTATCGTCCAGGAGTTTAATACCGCAACAGCGGTGTTTTGACGGTTTTGTAGTGTTTTATAAAGCTTTTCGGCTGTGTGGCGGGTGTTTACAAACACAACTGTTTTGGTAAATACCTCGCTGTCCTGCATGAAAAGGTTAAGCAGGTTAAGTTTGGTAACAAAGTTGGGTACGTGGTACAATACCTGTGGCAATGTATCAAGCGTGGTTTCTGCAACTTCTTCTACTTCAACAACGGTTGCTGTACCCATAAACGGCGCAATCATTTTGCTAAGCTTATCATGTATCACCTCGGTAAACACAAGGCGTTGGCATTTGGTGATGCTGTTTGCCAGTTCAACAACCGGGAGCTGTAAGCCTTGCTTAACAATCAAATCGGCATCGTCAACCACCAACAACTCGATCTTGTTCAAGTTAAGGCCGAGTTTGAGGTAAATGGCCCGGGCCCTGTCGGGTGTGGCAACTACAATATCTGCACCGTCGGCAAGGGCATCCATTTGTGCCTCGGTGCCTGTGGCAGCATATAGCCCAACAATGGCTATGTTTTTATTTTTGCTGAAGTGCTCCAATCCGCTTATTACAGCTAATACTTCGTCCTTTGTTGGTACCAGTATCAGCACTAACGGTACGCCTTCAGCATTATATCTTATCTTATTTAAAACGGCTAAAATATAGGTGGTGGTTTTTCCGCAACCCTCAGGGCCTGCAATAATTACATCCTGGCCACCGTAAATGCGCGCCAGTGTTTTTTGCTGCACCTCTTTCGGGCTGGTATACCCGGCTTCGGTTATAGTACGTACAAGTTGCTTATTAAGCTTTAATTTTTCTGACCACGCCATCCTTTTAATTTAAAAATCCCGAAGGAGTGCAAAATTACCGTTTTTATAGCTAAGTTTCTGCTATTTAATATAATGAGCGATTTTAAGGCGATTTAAACCACCATCCAGCTGCTATCAACGTCGTGCTGCAGCATAGTTGTAAATGTAGTGGCAGGTGGCAGATCAAGGTAAGGATAGGTGACTTTCGACAGGTACAGTCCCTGAGGATAGGCCGGGATAATGATTTTAGGCGTCTCTTTGGCACTAAGATAATGCTCAAATTCGTCCACGCTCATTTTACCTTCGCCAATTTCGAGTAGCCGACCAATTATGATCCTGACCATCTTGCTTAAAAAGCGATTGGACGAAATTTGAAAGCGGATTTTATCACCACTGTTATTAATGAACAAACCGGCTGAAGATACATTGCAGATTGTGCTTTCCTGCCTGTCGGGCATTTTGCAGAAGCCGCGATAATCATTGTAAAGCGGGAGTAAAGCAACAGCAGACGTCATGCTATCGAGGTTGAGTTGCGGATTTAAATACAACGAACTGAAATTGCTTAAGAAGGGGTCTTTATACGTATGGATAAAGTAATCATAACTCCGCTGAACGGCATCAAAACGAGCATGAGGCAAACCCTGCATCGGGATGATCTCAAAAACAGCTATATCATCCGGCAAGATTTTATTTAACCGGAAAAAGAATTCATCATCCAAATCCTGTTCAATATCAGCGTGAAAAAAGAACTGGGCGGCATGCACCTGTGCATCGGTACGCCCGCAGCCGTTAATGTTTACTGTTGCTTTTAATAATTTGCCAAGGGCAGTTTCCAAAACTTCCTGCACATTCAAAACGCCGGGATGTTTTTGCCAACCGCTGTAGTTAGTGCCATGATAGGCTATGTGGAAGAAGTAGCGCAATGGGAGAAATATTAAATGGGAAGCTTTCTGAACCGCATCCGGTTATCTTCTACTGTTATGATAAAATCTTCGTCTAACTGATTAATGAACTTATCGAATAATAATTCAAGCTTAGCTTTAACGTTGCCCGGCGTAAAGTCGGAAGTTCTGAATTGTATAACCGAAGCCGTTCCCGAACGATTAAATGCCAAAAGTTGGCCGAAGTCCATATCTGCAGTTATAATAATTCTTTTCTCACTGATTGCTTTTGTCAATATTAGTCCGTCTTCAAGTTGGTAAAGATTTTCATCATTCAAATGCACGGCATCGTATCCAATACTTTTGAGCCATTTGGCCACGCTGGCGGCTATCCCCATGTCGAGTAAAAAGCGCAAGTCAAGAAACTTTTTGTGTGGTATATAATTCTTCTTCGGCTAAATATGCGGCGTACTGCAAACACTGATCAATATCTTCTGGTTCTAAAGAAGGGTAGTTATCTAATATTTCCTGTTTGCTCATGCCATTGGCAATTAGGTTGAGCACTATCGATACTGTAATTCGCATTCCCCGTATACAGGCTTTGCCGTTCATTACATTAGGATTTGACGTGATTCTATCTATAGCCAACATAACTTCTTTTTTATAAAATTACGACATTAAACTGTCGTAATCAAATTACACATTTATGTACACAAAAAAACCGACCAGCTTTAGCCACCCGGTTCTCATTGTATAGTTGATTGATTGATTCTTTCTTAGTCCGAAAGTCGGAAAAGTCAGTAAAGTCCGAAAGACGAATTTAATACCGCCGTTGCAGCGTCTTTCGGACTTTACTGACTTCCTTAAAACACCTCCGCAAACTGGTTCACCGAATCCTTACTTTCCAGTATCGATTCGCCCATTAAAAACTCGTCAACCCTGCGGGCTGCCTCACGGCCTTCGGATATGGCCCATACAACCAGCGACTGGCCGCGGCGCATATCACCGGCAGTAAATACTTTGCTTACATTGGTACGGAATGCTTTTTCGGTGGCTTTTACATTGTTGCGGCCATCCAGTTCAACACCAAGGCTTTCAATCATGCCATCATATTGCGGGTTTAAAAAGCCCATGGCCAGGAAAACACGCTGGCAAGGTATCTCGCGTTCAGAGCCCTCTTTAATTGTTTTTGTAACCGGCCTGCCTGCAATGTCATTTTCCCACGAAACGTCAATAACCTTTAATGCTCTTAAATTGCCTTCGGCATCGCCTAAAAACTCAATTGTTTCAATTCCCCAATGCCTGTCGGCGCCTTCTTCGTGGCTGCTGGTTGTTTTTAGCAGCATAGGGTAGGTAGGCCATGGCATATGTGGTGTACGTTGCTCCGGCGGCTGCATCATAACCTCGAACTGCCTGATTGAGCGTGCCAGCTGGCGGTTGGATGTGCCTACACAGTCGGATCCGGTATCGCCGCCGCCAATTACTATAACGTCCTTATCGGTAGCTATAATTTGTTCGGCAGTAACTTCAATATTGCTAACCCGCTTATTTTGCTGCTTTAAAAAATCCATAGCAAAGTGAATGCCTTTCAGCTCCCTGCCGGGGATATTAAGGTTACGCGGGATGGTTGAACCGCCAGCCAATACTACTGCATCATTATTGCGCACCAATTCTTCGGCCGGTATATCTTTGCCAACTTCGGTATTGGTTTTAAACTCGATACCGTCCTTTTCCATAATTTCAAGACGGCGGTCGATGATTGTTTTTTCAAGCTTAAAATCGGGGATGCCATAACGTAATAAGCCGCCAATGCGGTCATCACGCTCGTAAACGGTTACGGCATGGCCTGCTTTTGCCAGTTGGGCAGCAGCTGCCAAACCTGCCGGGCCAGAACCTACTACAGCTACCTTTTTACCTGTTTTTAGTAGCGGCGCTGTTGGCTTAACAAGGTTTTTTGAATAAGCAATCTCGATAATGTGCTTTTCAATTTCCTCGATAGCTACGGCTGGTTTGTTTATGCCTAGCACGCAAGCCGATTCGCAAGGCGCGGGGCATATCCTGCCGGTAAACTCCGGAAAATTATTTGTCGATGAAAGGATATCATAAGCTTCCTCCCAGTTTTTACGGTAAACCGCATCGTTAAACTCCGGGATAATATTACCCAGCGGGCAACCCGAATGACAAAACGGTATACCGCAGTTCATGCAGCGTGCCGATTGTTGGTTTAGCTTTTCGTCGGTATATAAATGAACAAATTCTTTATAATTCTTAACGCGCTCGGCAACGGGTGTTTTTGTGGGCAGTTCCCTGTTAAACTCCTGAAATCCTGTTGGTTTTCCCATTAGCTGATAGTTTGATATTGTAATTTCTCGATAACTTTTTTATACTCTTTTGGATATACCTTAACAAATTTGCCCGATGCCACGGCCCAGTTTTTAAGCAGGTTTTGCGCCACCTTACTTCCAGTCAGGTGAACATGTTTGTGCAATAATGCTGTAATCTGCTCCTCGTCTTTCGGCGACAGCGGATCAAGATCAACCATTTCTATATTGCAGTTGTCGGCAAACGTGTTGTTTGGATTGTACACCCAGGCAATACCGCCGCTCATGCCGGCAGCAAAGTTTCTGCCTGTTTCGCCAAGTATAAGGGCACGGCCACCAGTCATATACTCGCAACCGTGGTCGCCAATGCCTTCCACAACAGTTGTTGCACCCGAGTTACGTACGGCGAAACGTTCGCCGGCCATGCCGCGGATAAACACCTCGCCGGCAGTTGCACCATAAAGGGCCACGTTACCAATGATGATATTTTCCTCCGGCGTAAAGGTTGCTTTCTCTGATGGATAGATAGCCAGTTGTGCACCTGAAAGGCCCTTGCCTACATAATCGTTGGCTTCGCCTTCCAGTTCGAACGAAACACCTTTGGTGGTAAATGCACCAAAACTTTGCCCGGCAGATCCTTTAAATTTAAAGTTAATGGTATTGTCAGGCAAACCTGCAGAACCATATATCTTCGATATCTCGTTTGACAACAGGGTGCCGATAGTGCGGTCAACATTCTTTACATCGAACGTTGCAAACACTGGTGTTTTATCTTCTAAAGCAGGTTTAGCCGCTTCTAATAGTTGCCAGTCAAGGATGGCATCCATGCCATGATCTTGTTTTTCGCTGTTGTAAAGGGTAACATCCTTTGGATTATTTACAGGATGTAATATACCCGACAAGTCGATTTTCTGCGCTTTCCAGTTTTTAAGCCCGTCTTTTACTTTCAGGAACTGTACACGGCCAACCATTTCGTTAACGGTACGGAAACCAAGCTCAGCCATTATTTCGCGCATCTCTTCTGCCAAAAAGCGAAATAGGTTTACAATATGTTCCGGCTTGCCGCTAAATAGTTTTCTCAGTTCAGGATCCTGGGTGGCAACGCCCACAGGACAGGTATTCAGATGGCATTTGCGCATCATGATACAACCGCCGGCAACAAGGGCCGCAGTAGCAACGCCCCATTCTTCGGCGCCCATTAAACAAGCAATTGCCAAATCGCGACCGGTTTTTAGTTGCCCGTCTGTTTGTAACACTACGCGGCTGCGCAGTTTGTTACGTACCAACGTTTGGTGTGCTTCGGTAAGGCCAAGTTCCCATGGCAAGCCGGCGTGTTTTATCGAGCTTATTGGCGATGCACCTGTGCCTCCATCGTAGCCGGCAATCAGGATAACATCAGCATGAGCCTTAGCAACACCGGCAGCAATTGTACCTACACCGGCTTTTGATACCAATTTAACATTGATACGCGCAGCACGGTTCGCATTTTTAAGGTCGAATATTAACTGGGCCAAATCCTCGATAGAGTAAATATCGTGGTGCGGAGGTGGCGATATCAAGCCCACACCAGGTGTAGAGTGACGGGTTTTTGCGATCCAATCATCAACCTTATGGCCGGGCAGCTGTCCACCTTCGCCGGGTTTTGCTCCCTGCGCCATTTTTATCTGAAGCTCATCGGCATTGGTTAAATAGTTGGAGGTAACCCCAAAACGTGCTGATGCTACTTGTTTGATAGCCGAACGCATGGAGTCGCCGTTTGGCATCAGCTCATAACGCAATTCATCCTCGCCTCCCTCGCCGGTATTGCTTTTGCCGCCTATGCGGTTCATGGCAATAGCCATGGTGCTGTGAGCCTCGTGCGAAATAGAGCCGAATGACATGGCACCTGTCGCAAACCGTTTCATTATGTTTTCAGCCGGTTCAACCTCGTCAAGGCTTATCGCTTCACGGTGATGAGCAAAGTCGAGCAGGCCACGTATGGTGAAGTGCTTTTCGCTTTGCTCGTTTATTTCTTTCGCATAGTTTTTGTAAACGTTGTAGTCATTACTTCGAGTTGCGTGCTGCAGCAGGTGAACTGTTGTCGGGTTAAACAAATGCTGTTCGCCGCGGCGTTTCCATTGGTAAATGCCGCCTTCGGGCAGTAAATGCGGGCCGGTTTTTGAGCCGCCGAAGCCTACTTTGTGCTTACAAAGCGATTCGCGGGCAATTTCGTCAAGCCCCAGGCCACCAATGCGGGTTACGGAACCGGTAAAATATTTATCCACAACTGTTTTGTTGATACCCAATATTTCAAAAACCTGCGAGCCATGGTACGATTGCAGGGTAGATATTCCCATTTTCGAGAATATTTTCAACAACCCGTCATTAACCGATTTTACATAGTTTTTATACAATGATTTCAGGTCGAGGTTGGTTTCGAGGCTGCCATTATTTTTCAGCGTTTCGATTGTTGACAGCGCCAGGTATGGATTTATGGCAGTTGCTCCGAATGCCAACAGACAGGCAAAGTGGTGTACTTCCCAGGTATCGCCGGTTTCAACTACCAGCCCCACTGCGCCGCGACGGCCTTTTCTTATTAAATGGTGATGAACGGCTGATACAGCCAATAATGATGGTATAGGAGCATGTTCCGAGTCGATAGCCCGGTCGGATAATATCAAAACTTCAAATCCGTCATCCACCGAATCCTCGGCGTAGCGGCAAAGCCTTGCTATCCCTTTTTCGAGCGAACCCGGCATACCATCGGCATTATAATAGGTCTGTAGGGTTTTTGCATGGAACATGCCGGTATCGATACTTCTTAATTTTTCAAGCTGATGGTTTTTAAGAATTGGGTGCTGTAATACCACGCAATGGCAATGCATCTTATCCTCATCCAGTAAATTACCATTATTACCGATAAAAGTAGAAAGGCTCATTACCAAACGCTCACGAATCGGGTCGATGGGCGGATTGGTTACCTGCGCGAAAAACTGCTTAAAATAGCTTGATAAATGCTGCGGTTTGTCAGACAATATCGCAAGCGGAACATCAGTACCCATGGAGCCAATTGGTTCCTTGCCATCGAGCGCCATCGGCTTAATAATGGTGTCGATATCTTCGCGGCTGTAGCCAAATACTTGCTGATAACGAAAGACCGATGCTTCAGAAAGGCTGGCGAAAGCCAGGCGGGGCTCGGCCAGCTCGCCTAACTGTATTTTATAGTTTTCAAGCCAGCGGCCATAAGGCTGGCGCGATGCTATCTGGTGTTTTATTTCATCATCGGTGATAATCATACCTTTTTCGGTATCTATCAACAGCATCTTACCCGGTTGCAACCGGCCTTTGCGCAATACCTTGCTCTCGTCAAGGTTTAATACGCCGGCTTCAGACGCAGCGATAACGCGGCCATCGTTGGTAATCACAAAACGTAAAGGGCGTAATCCATTGCGGTCGAGTAATGCACCTACCAATTTACCGTCGGTAAAGGTGATCGCTGCCGGGCCGTCCCATGGTTCCATCAAAGTTGCGTGGAACTCGTAGAATGCCTTTTTAACCGGGTCCATTTGCTCGTTGCCATCCCATGCCTCGGGTATAAGCATCATCATTACATGAGGCAATGAGCGACCGGTATGTAACAATATCTCAATAATATTATCAAGGCAGGCCGAATCCGATTGATTGTTATCAATCACTGGCAGCAGCATCTCCATTTCCTCGTTGGTGAAATAAGCTGATGCGTACGATTTTAAGCCAGAGTAAAACCAGTTTAAGTTACCGGTTAAAGTGTTTATCTCGCCGTTGTGTGCGATTAAGCGGAACGGCTGTGCCAGTTTCCACGATGGGAAAGTATTGGTTGAAAAGCGCGAGTGTATCATGGCAAAGCCCGATGCAATGCGCGGGTCGGCCAGGTCGCTGAAATATTTACGCAGCTGATAGGTTGTTACCTGCCCTTTGTATATAATGGTTTTGCACGATAGCGAGGTGAAGTAAAAATGCTCGGTAGCGGCAGAAATGGTTTCTGTTATTGTTTTGTTGACATAGCGCCTTAATATATAAAGCTTACGCTCAAAATCTTCGGGATTGCTGATATTATGCGGACGCTGTATAAAAATCTGCTCCATGTTCGGCTCGGCCTTACGGGCGGTTTCACCAATAACCGATGAGTTGACCGATATTTTGCGATAGCCCAAAGTGTGCAGGCCAAGTTTTTCAACGGCACTATCAATAACGTTTTTACAGGCTTTTTTTAAAGCTGATTCTTTTGGGAAAAATATCATCCCAACGCCGTATTCTCCCGGCTCAGGCAGGCTTATCTCCAGGTCGGAGCATTCCTCCATGAAAAATTCATGGGGCAATTGTATCAGTATACCTGCGCCGTCGCCGCTGTCGGGGTCGCAGCCGCAGGCGCCGCGGTGCTCCATGTTTTCGAGCATGGTAAGGGCATCGCTAATTATCTGGTGACTTTTATGGCCGTTAATATTGGTTATAAATCCCGTACCGCACGAGTCGTGTTCAAATTCCGGCCGGTAAAGGCCCTGGTGGCTTTCAGCTTGATCCATTGTAAATAGTAATGTTTATAAAATGGTGCAACTACGAAATTACTGAAAATGGCTTTTAATTAAAAATTTATCAAAATTTTTTAATTTATCTAAATAACATAATATTTAAAAAGCTTAAAATTGATAATTTGTCAAATTTTGGCGGGTAATTATATGAATTTTATAAATGGAACTTTAGTTGTAACACCTCCCGTTTATTTGGTAATATCTACTAAATCCATATATGATTAGATTCTTTGGTTCGAAACGCCAATTTTGTTCGACAAATTGTTTTTAAGGGAATATTTTTTAGTTTTAAAAGATTAACAACTTGTAAGGTACCTTATCAATGAGAAAAATATTTTTAATAACTGTTTTGCTTTTCTTAATTGGCTTTAGCAGCATGCTTTATGGGCAGGCGGTTGCAAAGTTTAGTTCTAAAACAGATTCGGCAGGCAGGGCCCGGTCTATGATAAAGCTTGCACAGAGCAGTGTTGACTATTACACCAAAACGTTTACTTATAAAGGTTTAAAACCGGAAGCAAAGGTGCGTATGCACCTTGAGCGCAGTGGGGCATATGTAATTTTGAGGAAGTTTGACAAGGCCATTGATGATTGCACAGCGGCGATAGCAATAAACCCAAAATCGGGTGAAGCATATGCTACCCGGGGCAACATCTACAACAAAATTTACAAAGATGAACCAGCTATTGCAGATTATAGAAAAGCCATACAATACATTACGACAACAGAAGATAAAGCCCAATTGTACAATCTGATTGCGCGTTCGTATATCAACACAAAGGAATATGACAAAGCTGTCAGCGCCGATTCGATGGCTATTGTATTAAACCCGAAATTTGCACGTGCCTATGCAAGTCGCGCCGAAGCATATGGCAGGTTGGGGAAATTTCAGCTTGCCATTAATGATCTGTTACCTGCCATGTATGGTTTTCAGGATAATGCACGGGCGCTTTCGGTATTACTTATGCAGCGGGCGGATATGAAAAGGGCACTGAAACAATACAAAGAATCGATAAATGATTATTCACTTGCGCTAAAACTTAACCCTGACAACGGCTTAGCTTATTGGAACCGCGCCGCATCTTACAGGCAAAATGGGGACTACCAACTGGCTTACGAGGACTACAGCAAAGCAATAAGTTACTTCAAAAATGATCGCATGCAACTGGCCAGGCTTTATGACGACAGGGCCTTGATGGAAGTCGGCCTGCAGCAATACCAGCAGGCAATTGCCGATGATTCGGTAGCTATTTCTCTCGATACTGCTTATAGGGTTGCCTATTACAATAAGGCGAATGCCCGCGCCCAAAATGGTGAATACACCCGTAGTAATGCGGAATTTAAAAAGACGATACCCTATTATATGAATAATCCGCTGGCTATGACCTCTATTTATAGTTCAATGGCTCATAACGAATATTTCTTAAACAATTACCAAACAGCAATTGATTATTGCACAAAAGCAATTGCACTTAATACAGCAGACTGGTCGCCTTATTTTGAACGCGGACGGGCCTATTTAAAGATGAATAACAAAGACCTTGCAGTAAACGATTTTAAAGAAATACTGGCAAGAGATACCTCAAAACAATCGGCCGATTATGCATTTTCATTATACTACACGGGCAACCCTGGTAAGGCAGTTGAAGTAATGCAGAGTAGCTTTCTGAAAACTAACGATACATTTGTGCTGATGGGTGATTATTATAATATGGCCTGTTTGTATGCTGTTATGAATAAGCCCGGGGAAGCAAATAATTTCCTTAAAAAATGTATTGATGGCGGTTACAATAAAAAGTATGCGCTTACCGACGGTGATTTTGACAACATCAGGAATACGGCAGAGTTTAAAATCATACTGGGAATAAAATAGATGAGTGCAGAAATTTATGTTGAAACACCCCGGCTGATATTAAGGCAGTGGCAGCAAGCAGACGTTAAGCCTTTCTCGGAATTAAATAATGATGAAGATGTTATGGAGTTTTTTCCGTCGGTTTCAACTGTTGATGAAACAATGGCGCAAATTGACAGGGCCACTAATCATATCAAACAACATGGCTTCGGCTTTTTTGCCGTCGAGCGAAAAGATAACGGGGAATTTGTTGGGTTTACCGGCCTCTCACATCCACGGTTCGAAAGCTACTTTACGCCCTGCGTGGAAATAGACTGGCGGTTGAGCAAAGCAAATTGGGGGTATGGATTTGCAACCGAAGCGGCAAAGGCTTGCCTGCAATTTGGTTTTGAAAACTTGAAAATTGATGAAATATTTTCGTTTACAACGGAACATAACATCCGGTCGGAAAACGTAATGAAGAAAATTGGAATGGTTAAGGCGGGGTATTTTGAGCATCCTTCAGTTGCCGACGGGCATCCTTTAAAACGACATGTTTTGTATAAGATAAGCTAGGTGCTTTTAGGTTATATCATATCTGTAGCATTCTTCGCTTTTAAATGATTGATGTTGTAAACATTCGCATACTATTGCCGTTGATTAGTTTTAACACAAAATTTTAAAAAGAATGAACACTATACCTGAAATAGCCAATCGTTTAACATCATTATGCAACGAGCTTAAATTTGTTGAGGCTTACACCGAATTGTACGCCGATAGCGCAGTAAGCATCGACCCAAATAATAAAAACGAACCGCTAACCGGTCTTCATACCCTAATTGAGTACGAGAAACAATTTCTTGAAAAAGTAGAGATACACGATGTGAAGGTTTCTGATGCGATTTTTGCCGGCAACTACTTTAGCCTGGTTTTTTCTATGCACTTTACAGTTAAGGGCTAGGGAACAAAAATGGTTGAAGAAATTTGCGTTTACAAGGTTGAAAATGGTAAAATTGTAAGTCAGCAGTTTTTTATAGGATAACACCTAGAGGCCGGAACCAAGAATCAAGAGCCAAGAATCAATAAAGGAATGTTTAAAATAAAACCATCCGGCTTATATACCAAATTAATGGTGTTGATGTTGTTTGCATGCATTAATGTTGTTGCGCAGGATATGCCGGGTGTTGTGCAATTTCATATTTTTTCATCACATACGTCGTTTCCGGATACGGGCAGAGCGAAGGGGCATACTTACGATGGCAAGCTGTATACGGCGGCGGCTCATTATAATGATAGTTCGGTATTAATTATCGCTCCAAAAAATCTTGATGCATCTAAAAAAGTTGACCTGGTATTTTGGTTTCACGGGTGGGGCAACAATATTGACAGTGCCGCAATAAGATATGAGCTAACCAAACAATTTATCGCCTCAAAACTGAATGCTGTATTGGTTTTGGCCGAAACTGCCCGTAATGCACCGGATAGCTACGGCGGCAAGCTGGAAAATGCGGGTACGTTTAAAAAACTGGTTAGCGATGTGCTGCAGGGACTGGCTGCAAAAAAACTTGTGCAGGCCAATTGCGCCGCGGGGCATATCCTGCTGGCAGGACATAGTGGGGCCTACCGGGTTATTGCCCGCATTGTAAAAAACGGGCAAATGCCGGTGGATGAGGTAATGCTTTTTGACGCCCTTTATGCTGAAACCGAAAAGTTTATGGAATGGATAACTGCCGATACCCAGCATCGTTTCATCGATATATACACCGACCATGGCGGTACACTTGATGAAAGCAAAACCATGGCGGGCAAACTCGACGATGCTGACATCAGCAATTTCCAGGTGGAAGAAGCTAAGCTCTTACCACAGCAACTGGTTGCCCATCGTTTGCTTTTTATCCATAGTTTAAAAGAACATAACGATGTGGTAAGTCCCGATAACTTCAGGTTGATGCTTGAAAATGAGCCGTTTTTGAAGAAAATTAAATGATTTGTCACGGTAAAAATCAAATCTTCACTTTTATCGCCACTGTCGGGTATACCTGGAACAAGTTTTCGGTAGTGTTTACATGATAATAAAGCAACTGCTTGGACCCAAATGCAATACTTTTATTTACATTATACCATACCTGGGGTTCACCAAAAAATGATACGGTCTTGCCTTTTAAATCTTTGGTGAAATCCTCGCCGGTGTTTTTATTGAGGGTGTACAACTCAAAATCGCCATTAAATTCTATTTTATAATTAAACAGACCTTTCCACCAGTAAAAGGATAACATAACGTCATCGCTGGGCTTTTTACGCATATTATAGGTGTAATAAACTGACGTGCTGCAGTAAAATCCCCGCCATTGAAATGAATAATTTGGCCCTATGGCGAAACTGTTGTTTATGTAATAGCTGTATTGCCGGGGCTCGGTAACACCCAGCCCGCCACTGTATTGCACGCCTACAAATATTTTAGGGCGCCACAAACGGAAGCTTTGCGTAACCTGGACAAACGCGTTGCCGATGTTGTTTTTGTCGCCTTTCATATCGGTTTCGGCCTTGAAAAGGAATGAGCCGGGTTTTATAAATGATGACGTATCCATTTGGGATTTAAAATATTCAAAAAATAGCGTAGGGAAGTTCTGCGGATTATGTTTTGGGTCGACGGTATGCCTCAGGTCGTAATGCAGCTGCAGGCTTTGCGCAAAAATGAGCATCGGAAATGTGGAAAGGCATGTGAAAATTATACGTTTCATTTTTATAGTTTTATGTTTTTATTAGGGGATTATACTGATTTGAGAATGATCGCACCGATTCATGATATCTTCAGTGTTAAAACCTTCTGCAAATGTGCCTGATGTTAAATTTTGAGGGCGTAATTGCAGCGGAAATCTTGCGTAATTCTGTGGAACTTAAAACAGGTATTTTACTTAATAGCTATCTATGGACAACCCGGACTTTTTGATTTTTACAGTTTTATTTAAAGAGATCTATCAAAAATGCTTCGGCGATGCCATGAAAAGCCCGCTTACCGAAACCGAAAGCAAGCTGCTTTGTAATCATATATTGGATAAAACCGGCTTATCGGTAGGGTGGAAGAGCGTTAAGAATTATTCTATTTTTATTAATGATACGGCATCAGGAAAGCGGGAAAACCCATCTGTGGCAACGATGGATACACTGGCCCGCTACGTTTTAAATGCACCATACACCAGCGAGATACAGCGAAAAGATAACGAAAGCCATTATCCTTACTGGTTTTTGTATAAAGAAAAATTCAAAAGGCCCGCACATGCAAACCGGCGGCTAATCTCTCTCAATTTTTTATATGTTGTGCTCGGTGTGATATTACTTGTTGCCCTGTTCGCCGCAATTTATAAGATCGCCATTGGCCCCAAGAGTGTAAATTTTACCGATCATTTTACAAATCTGAACGAAGAATCGATGCTTAATAATGGCTGGTTTGTAAAAGGGAAAGACCCTGTATACTGGAACAGGCGACAAGAAAAGCCCGGCGATTTGACCCTGTTTACACTAAGCGGCGACAGCTGGCCCGATTCCTCGTCAAAGCCCGTTATTAAAAATCTACTGGTTAGGCCAATTGTATCAGATTGTTTCACCGCAGAAGTGCACCTGGAAAACTTTATCCCACATGAGGAATGGCAGCAGGCGGGCATATTGCTGATGGAAGACACCTCGTTTACTGGGAAGAGCATCCGCCTTTCGCTGGCATATAACGATTTTTTTGGCGGCATGAAAAGGCCGAAAGAAATATTGATACAAGCTATCACCTCACTTGGCGACGGTTTTGGCAAGCCGGAAGAGATTGCCCACAAAGTTGTTTTTTATCCCGACAGCGCAGGCAATAATGGGATATTGCTTCAAAATCTTCAAAATACCTCGTTGCGAATCGAAAAGTATGGCAATAAATTCAGGTTTTTATATTCCGGTGGGACCAGGAAAAACGGAGCCTTTAAGGAAATAGTGACCCAGGAAATTGATATAAAACCAAAATATGTCGGGTTGTTTGCAATAAAAGGGTTTACAAATTCAAGCGTTGTGCCCGTAAGGTTTAAATTTTTTAGGTTGACGGGGGAGGAGTGTAAGTAGCAAATTAAAATTGGTCATTGCTGCGCTCGTTCCCCCGCCGCAATAACAAAAAGTGGGTGTTTTTCCATTTCACCCCGAACTTCCCCCATTTCAGCTCATTTATTTTACCGGGCAAAAAAATCGCCTTTCATTTGGATAAGCAATTAAAAAAATGGAAGAAATATATCAAAAACCTACGGCTTCGGCCTTCGTAAAAAGATTTATTGTACACGCCGTTGTCATTTGGCTGGTGGTGAATGCTTTTAGCTGGCTCGAGTACATCTATAAGGTGAAATTCGATCTTGCTTATACGGTTAATAAAGATGGTTCGCTGATAAGCTTTAGTGACAGTTTTATAAACCACAATATCCACCAGCCCTTATTTTTATGGGTTTTATTAGTGGCTTTTTTGGCGGAGGGAAATTATGTATTTGTTTTCCGGCAAAAAAGTTTGGTTTGGTTTATAGTCAGCAGTGCCTGTCTCGGCATACTTGGCGGCGCAATAAGCCTGTTGTTTACAAAGCATTTGGCATTTTATTCAACAGGGGCACAGTTTATCGAATCTGCGATTTTTATTAAACTTTACGTTGCAGGGTACGCTATTTTATACAACTTTTTTTATGAGCGCTACCAGCGGATACAATACTACCGACAAAAATCGGAAGCCGAACTGCAATTATTGAAAGCGCAAATAAACCCGCATTTCTTTTTTAATACGCTCAACAATATTTATGGTATCGCATTAAGCGAAAATGCCAATAAAACAGCCAGTGCAATTGAATTGCTTAGCGATATGATGCGCTATAATATGGATGGCATGCGCGAGAACTTTATAAAGCTGGATACGGAGTTAAAGTTTGTCGAAAATTATCTTACACTGCAGCAGCTGCGCGTTCCTCAAACAGAAAATATCACCATAAAAACCAGCATTGAGTACCCAAAAGTCAAATATAAAATAGCCCCAATGTTGCTCATCCCGCTGATTGAAAACGCCTGGAAGTATGGCATCAGCATGGATAAACCCAGCAATATTGATCTTGCTATTTACGTTGAGAAGCACCGACTTATCATGACGATTAAAAACAGCGTTTTTTCTGGCATCAACGCAGAGAAAGGGTCGGGCCTGGGCATCTCAAACGTGAAACAGCGTCTTCAAATGTTGTATCCCGGCCTGCATCAACTTACCATCGAAAACGACGGAAATATATTCAGGGTTAAACTTTCAATTGTACTCTAACTAAACCAATATCAACATGAAAAAAGCAATACTAATCATCGCTGCCCTGTGCGTTCAATTCAGCAGCAAATTAATGGCTCAGGCGCCAGAAGCATTTACTATAACAGGCACGCTGAGCCAGTCGGCAAGGTCTGCAAAAGTGTACCTTGTTTACCAATACGAAGGACAAAAATACATTGATTCCGCTGCCGTTGTTAACCGGCAATTTCGGGTTAAGGGAAATATACAAAATATCTTATTGGCGACGCTGGTACTGGATCATAATGGTGTCGGCCTGAAAAAACTGCTTAAAGCCCCTGTTGATGAGATTGACGCCCTGAAATTTTACCTGTACCGAAGCAATATCACATTAACGTGGAAAGATTCTGTTTCGACTGCAGTTTTTACCAACTCACCGGTTAACCAGGATTATGCGAGATTAAATGCACTGCTCGGTGTAAAAGCTGAGCATAAACTCTACCACCTGTCGGCCCAAATGCAAAAACTGCGCACACCCGCGGCCGAAAAAGCCTATGTAAATTATTACGATAGCCTGAAAGCCGTCCGCCGGCCGTTGTTAAAGCAATTTGTGCTGCAAAATCCAAAAAGCTACATAGCGCTTGTTGCACTTATTGACTATGCCGGCGCTTTTCCCGACACTGCTGAAATAAAACCATTATTTAAGAAGATAGACCAGGGTCTGCGAAATAACAGAACCGGCCAGATGTTCACGATGTTGTTGGACAGTAAAGTTAACGTGGGTGCAATAGCTCCCGATTTTGCTCAAAACGGTGTAGATGGCCGGCCGGTTAAACTCTCGTCATTCCGTGGTAAATATGTACTGGTTGATTTCTGGGCATCGTGGTGCGCACCATGTCGCGCTGAAAATCCGAAATTGGTGGAGGCCTTTAAACTGTTAAAAGGTAAAAACTTTACTATATTAGGCATATCGCTTGATGGGCATGATACCCGCGCCGTGTGGATAAAGGCAATTAAAGACGACGGCTTGGCCTGGACGCAATTATCAGACCTTAAACGTCATGACAATGCGGTGGCCGTACAATATGGAATAAGGGCCATCCCGCAAAATGTGTTGATCGATCCAAAAGGAAAGGTAATAGCAAGAAATATAGAGCCTGCCGACCTTGCCGCAAAAATAGAACAACTGAACAAAGACAAATGATAAGCGCCATTGCTATAGACGATGAACCGATTGCGTTGGATGTGCTGAAAACGCATGCAGCCAAAATACCATTTTTGGATTTGAAGGCGACGTTTTTGAGCACAACTGAGGCGATGGCTTTTTTACAGCAACATAAAATCGACCTTATACTATTGGATATAAGGATGCCTGACTTAACCGGTATTGAATTTGCTGCACTGGTGCCAAAACCTGTCCACATTGTTTTTACTACGGCCTATCCCGAATATGCAGTGAAAGGTTTTGACCTGGCTGCTACCGATTATCTTTTAAAGCCGGTTAGTTTAAGCAGGCTGTTACAAGCCTGCGCGCTGGTAAGTGAAAGGATTGCTGCTGATAGAAAACAGCCGGAGGTGCAAACCCTGTTCGTAAAAGACGGCTACAACCTGGTGAAAATAGACCCATCGAAAATAACTTACATAGAAGCCGGCGATAACTACCTCAGTATTTATGAAGGTGAAAAACGAACGCTAACCCGTATGACCCTGGCTGAGTTAATTGCCAAATTACCGGGAGAGGCATTTCAAAAAGTGCATAAATCATACATTGTAGCTATTGATAAAATAGAGAAAATAGAACGCGGGCAGGTGCTGGTGGGCGGAGCCAAGATACCGGTATCGGTAAATTTCAGGGATGATTTGATGGGTAAGGTGAAATTGTAAAATAGGTTAACATAATGTGTCCTCGGGCTGACAAAAAAATCAGCATCAACGGCGCAGACACATGTCGGCAAAGCGTTCCATTTTTACACGGAACGGGGTGGAACGCTGTGAAACATGTTGATTATCAGCGTTTTCGTGTTTTTACAAAATGTAAGTTATTGATAATTAAGCTTTACAGGATTTGTGCTTTTTGGGCAAACTGCTATAATTTGCTTATAATCAGCATGTTTCAGTTTTAGTATTTATTAAAATCGCACCTGGGACCGGTAAACGAAGGGGATTTGTACCCACCACGATTGAAACTTCTAAAGAGCCGTAGGCTCGGCCAATATTGTAGAGCCGGGTTTCAACCCGGCGTTTGGGGGGCGAAACGGTCCGGTTTCGTTAAATGATTTGAACCCATCAAAATAAAAAAGGGGCCTGCAGTTTACCCGCAATGCCCCATATTATCAGTTGACCAACAATCCTAATTAGTTACAATAACTACAGCGGTCTTCATCATTGAGTGGATGAGGCAGTGATAGCTGTACGTGCCCGTATTGTTAAATGTAAAGCTGAATTTTTGATTGGTTGACAGGCTGCCGCTATCAAATACGGTTGATAATTCCGTCGCAGTATGCGGCGCCGAATCTTTGTTTGTCCACTCAACGGATGAGCCTTTTGTAATTCGTACGGTATCCGGAACAAAGGCGAAGCCCTGTATAGCTACCGTAGCCGCCGGGGTCGACGGCGTAGGGGTTACCTTGGCTTTATTTGATGAGCAGCTAAACATTAACGATACGCCGGCAAAAGCTATAAGCGATAAATAAATGATTTTCTTTTTCATAAGATGGATATTAGAAATAATACGTTGTTTTATATCATCACGGATAAAAAATGGTAAAGGTTGCCTGCTGTGATAATTTCTTTCCAACTAATTAATAGTATGCTTTACTGCCGAGTACTTTACGTAGTTTTACGTGGCAAATTGGGTGATAATACGGTATAGCCACAGGTGTGTTTAATTTAATTTTGGCTTACCTGGTTAACTTAACACTTCCTATATGGCCGTACGAATAATTTGCATCAAAAAAGACGAGGGAATTAACGACAACCCCTACCTGGCAATTGATTATTTTGAGTGGATCAATGAAAAGATAAACGTAAATGGTGTAACCGACCGCGCTCAAATTCACGATTGGATAAAAGAGGCCAGCGGCGAAGCTTACATTACCGATGCCGATGGCAATAAAACTTACCTTATACCCGCTGTATGCCCGCAAGGCAATAAATACGTAAAAACGGTGGACGACGAAACCGTAACCGACAGGCTGTTGTTGCTGCCTCAATGCGATTTAAGCCAGGAGACAGGATGTTAAGAGCCAGGAACCAAGAGCCAAGAGTCAAGATAAAAAACGGGAAGGCGAATATCTATCGTAATTACTTCCTAACGGGTTTACCCGTTCCTTTGATTCTAAATTCTTGACTCTTGAATCTTGCCCTCTTGACTCTTACCCTTTTTTGCTCTTGATTCTTGACTCCTGGTTCTTTCCTAAAAACAAAAGTCATTATTCGCACATCGCGTGCATTTCAATATTATTACTTTAAGCACAAAATTTAAAACGCCGGCAGGAAGGTAAGTTAAACTGGCCGCGACACGTTTCTAAATTTTTTGACTTCCAAATAATATATTATTACATTTATTAAAACTTAAAAACCTAAAACAATGGACATTTCACATTTGAACTGGCTTGCTGTAATAGTTGCGGCCTTGTCAGCCTTTATGGTTGGTGGTATCTGGTATTCAAAAGCCTTATTTGGTAATGCATGGATGGTTGACAGCAAACTCACAATGGAGGAGATACAGACCGGAAACAAAGGAAAGATATTCGGTTTTACTGCATTTTTTTCGCTGTTGATGGCCGTAAACCTGGGCATTTTCCTACTAGACTCGTGCGCAGGCAAAACTACTGTTGCCTGGGGTGCCGAAGCTGGTTTCCTTGCGGGTATCTGGACATTCAGCGCAATCGCAATTCACAGTTTGTTTGAACTAAAAAGCTGGCGGTATATTTTTGTTAACGGCGGCTACAGCCTGGTATCGTTAACGCTTATGGGTGCCATTATCGGGGCGTGGAGGTAAGGCGATTAATCGATTTGAAGATTTGCCGATTTGAAAATTGAGCGCTGCGTTGAATAACATTACAACATTTCAACTTTCAAACGTTACAACGAAGCTAATCAAACCAAATAATAATTATCATCATCCATTAAACTTAATAAATTTGCGGCTGTCATAAGTATATGAAATTATTATATACATATTAAACAGTTCCTTATCATGAAAAAGATATTTTATATATTCCCGATAGCCGCACTGATAAGTTCATGTTCGCCTATTGTGTACACCAGTACCAATCCACAGCCGGTTTATACCGACCAGCCGCAATATAATGATCAGCCGCAATATGCCGACCAGCCAACAACCGACCAGGTATTTTATGATGAATTGAGCCCCTACGGCCAATGGATCGACTACCCGGACTATGGTTACGTATGGCAGCCAAATGTAGATGCCGATTTCAGGCCTTACGATACCAATGGTAACTGGGTTTACAGCGATGCCGGGTGGACCTGGGTATCAAATTATAGCTGGGGCTGGGCTCCGTTTCATTACGGTCGCTGGTTTTACGATGGCGGTTACGGATGGATGTGGAGGCCGGGCAATGAATGGGCACCTGCATGGGTAACCTGGGGCCAAAGCGGCGACTATTACGGCTGGGCGCCATTGCCACCAAATGCCGGCTACAATGGCAACTGGAGACCAAGAGACGAGGATTGGAGCTACGTGCATGCCGGTTATATGAACCGCCGCGGAGATATAAATCATTACGTAGTTAGGAACAACGTAACAATCATACACAACACAACAATTATTAATAATATTTATACCAGCAATGGTGATAGCCGCGACAGGAACGGTCACCGTGGGTTTAGCTACAATCGCGGCCCGCAGGTAAATGATGTTGAAACCCGGACACACAACACCATAAGGCCGGTTAGGATTGGGGTAATTAACAGGCCCGGCCAAACGCTTGATAATAACCAACTTAACGTTTACAGGCCGGTTATAAACCGCCCGTCGCAGGACCAAAACGGTAAACGGCCGACACCGCAGCGTGTAGTAACCTACAATAATAACGGCGATAACCGCAACCCGGGTAATCAATATCCAAGAGGGAATAATGGCCAGGGAAATCAAAACACAAACCCGCAACAGGGCCAGCCAAATACCAGGCCGGTAACTGATGATGGCACAAGATATCCAAGGCAAAATAATGGCCAGGGTAATCAAAACACAAACCCGCAGCAAGGCCAGCCAAATACCAGGCCGGTAACTGATGATGGTACAAGATATCCAAGGCAAAATAATGGGCAGGGTAATCAAAATCCAAACCCGCAGCAAGGGAATCAGAACCCGCAACAAGGTCAAAACCCAAGGCCAGGTAACGGACAGGTTAATCCAAATCCAAACCCTCAGCAAGGGCAATACCCAAGGCCGGGCAACGGACAGGTAAACCCACAGGCTATCCCGCCGCAGGTACAAAGCCCACGGCCTAATGCAGGGCAGGTGAACCCTAATCCGCAGCCAGCCCCGCAAATTCAAAGGCCGGCAACAAGGCCAGTGATTTTGCCAAAGCCGCAACCAAGGGTACAGGAAAAGAAACCGGAGCCGGTTAAACAACCAGAACAAAGGCCGGTAATCCAGCAATAATTCAGGATAAGGCTCAAAGATAAAAGGCTAAAGGTGCTTACGTTTTAAAGTAAGAGCCTTTAGCCTTTTCTATTTGACTTCTTCTCGTCTTTCGGACTTTACTGACTTTCGGACTAAAATCACATTCTGTGATTATCTGCCCGCCAATTTTTTATTTCCTGTTTAATTTCTTTTGGGGTAAGGTTTTCTTTAGCGGCCCTGTCGGCAAGTACCACGAACTCATCGTCGGGAGCAAAACGCAGGGCTATAACCTGTGCCATGGTTATACGGCTATCCAGCTGTTTGTGGGTTAAAATATAATGCCGCAAGCCCTCTTCGGCGCGGATGCTGCGATCTTGCGCTCTTAGCGGGAATTGCCGCATATACCAGAAAACAAATAAGCCGCATATAAATAGCACAGCTATCAGTATAGAGTTTAGCATATCGTAGTGGGCTGCCCATTGCAGGTAAACATTTACCAGTGCGGTGATGGTGCCAAAAAGCAACAAGGCGCTTAATATAAAATGATAACCGGTAACGTAGCGGCCGTGATGGGCGTTATTTTGTTGTAACATGATGGTTTAAATTTTGAGCCAAGATACTACTATTTGATTTATGGGCTATCGTAAAATGCACTTTTAAACCAGCGTTAAAGAACAAATCGTGAAAAAAGGCGTTAATGTTTTTAACCCAAACGCAAACTGATATGATTAACTCACCAACTACATCCGAAAAAACGTTTACCATAGGCAACGAATTAACCGTTAACCGAATGGGGTATGGCGCTATGCGCATAACCGGCAAAGGTATATGGGGCCCACCAAAAGACGAAGCCGAAGCCATAAGGGTTTTGCAGCGTGCCGTTGAACTTGGCGTTAACTTTATTGATACCGCCGATAGCTACGGTCCACATGTTTCGGAAGAACTGATTGCTGAAGCGCTTTTTCCGTACCCTGCTGATTTGGTTATCGGTACTAAAGGCGGTTTGTTGCGCACCGGACCCGATGCATGGCCGATAAACGCCAAACCCGACCACTTAAGAAAAGCATTGGAGGGGAGCCTGAAGCGACTAAAACTTGATCAAATTGACTTGTACCAATTGCATAGGATAGACCCGATTGTTCCGGCTGAGCAAAGTTTTGAATTTTTACAACAGGCGCAGCAGGAAGGTTTAATAAAACACATCGGCCTGTCGGAGATTGATGTAGACGTTATAAAAAAAGCGCAGGAGTATTTTGAAGTGGTATCCGTACAAAATATGTATAGCGTTGATAACCGCAAATGGGAGCACGTGCTGCAATATTGCAAGGCGCATCAAATCGCATTTATTCCATGGTTCCCGCTCAATGCAGGCAACGTGACCAGCCAGGATAAGTTGAAACAAATTGCCGATAAACATAATGCATCGGTTCACCAGGTAGCTTTAAGCTGGTTGCACAATCATTCGGATAATATTTTGCTGATTCCCGGCACATCAAGCGTAAAACACCTGGAAGAAAATATGGAAGCGGTAAATATTGACCTCACAGACGATGATGTTAACGTATTAAACAGCATAAACCCTCGATGATATGCCATAATGATTTAGTCTGAGGAAAATAAAAATCGCAAAAGACTATTCTTTTAATTTTGGCGTTGTTTTATTAACTAATTAATTATGAGTAAATTAAAATCATTTAAGCACAACAAATCCTTTTTTTGTACGTAAAAGGGCAAAACACAAACAAGCTATGAAAAAAATCACAATCCCCTTAATGATGTTACTATTGGCCGGCGCCATAGCATGTAACAAAAACGGCCTTCAAACCGATACTACTGCTAATGTTTCCGAATCTGACGCGGCGGACATGGTGGGCGCATCCTTGTCAGTTAATTCAAACGGACTGGCCAGCTTGAGTGACGACGTCACAATTAAATCGAAATGGTTTATAGATAATCACCTGACATGCGGAGCCACTAAAACAGATACGCTTACAAAAACAAGCCATCCCGGCGCGCCGGTAACATTTAGCTATGGTTTAGGCTACTCTTATACCTTAAACTGTAACGCAAGTAATATCCCCGATAACATTACAGGTAAGGTTAATTTTAGCGGCAGTCACAGTGGTCCTCACTTTTCATCGTCAAATACTGGCAATTTAATATTTAAGGTGGCCGGGTTAACACCTACAGCACCTAACTACGTTCTTAACGCAACTTTTATACAAAGCGGTTCGTTTATCTCGAAAAAAGACACTACCAATCACGGCAACGAGAATCTTAGCGTAGTAGTTCAGAATTTAAAATTCAACAAACCAATACCCACTATTGCAGGTGGCACAGCTACGTTTACTTTAACTGGTACAGTTCCTAAAAAAGGTGCTTTCAGCTATGCAGGTACATTAGTTTTTAACACCGATGGCACGGCCAAACTTACAGTTAACGGTTCCGTATTTATTATCAACCTGTTAACCGGCGAAAAAAGCAAGGGTTAGTATTAAGTCTGAAGTCTTGAGTCTTTAGTCCGGGTAGTTTATTCTTTTAATAGAAGACTGACGACTATGGACTCAAGACTTCAGACTTAATACTAACTCGTCGGTGCCACCTTAAACGGCTTCACATCTACCGACTCCCAAATGCCCTGTGTAATATAGGGCTCATCCATTTTCCAGGCTTCCAGTTCTTCTTCGGTTTCAAATTGCATTACCATAACCGAGCCGATCATTTTGCCCTCATTGTTCAATATTGCCCCGCCAAAAATATAATTGCCCGTTTTTCTCATTTCAGCGCCTTTGTCTAAATGGTGCGGGCGAACGGCCATCCGGCGGTCTAAAGCGCCTGCATCGGTAAAGTCATACCCGGTGATCAAATACTGTTTCATGTTTAGTTAATTTAGGGTCAAGGTATTAATTTGTTAAACTTTTAAGAAACAATCGCAAAATAAAAGTAAATAATAACTGTTAGTTTTACATTTTTTACAATATTTGCAGTTCAACCAATTACCGATACTAAATGAAGCAATCTCTTACGCTGGAGTTTAACAGGATATTTAATAAAGAACCTCAAAACGCTTACTTTTCCCCTGGTCGCGTAAATTTAATAGGCGAACATATTGACTATAATGGCGGCCTGGTAATGCCTTGTGCCATAACTTTTGGCACTTATTTGATGGTATCGCCCAATAGCGATGGTATTTTCAGGTTCAGGAGTTTGAATTTTGATGACAAGCTGGATATACCTGTACAGGATGACTACACTAAAACAGATGAATTTTGGTTTAACTACCCGCTGGGTGTAATCGAGTATTTTTTAAAGGATGGTCACCCGGTTTTGGGTTTGGATATGCTTTTTTATGGTGACATTCCTATCAGCTCCGGACTGTCGTCGTCAGCATCTATCGAGGTGGTTACCGCTTTTGCGTTGAACGATTTGATGGGTAGCGGTTACAGCAAACTTGATTTGGTTAAGCTGGCCAAATCTGTAGAAAACAACTTCATCGGCGTTAATTGCGGTATAATGGATCAGTTTGCCGTTGCCTTCGGCGAAAAAAGCAAGGCCCTGATGCTGAACTGCGACACGCTGGATTATAAGGCTGTCGACAGCAATTTGGGCGAATATATCCTCGCGATAATAAACACCAACAAACCGCGCAAACTGGCTGAATCGAAATATAACGAGCGGGTGCAGGAGTGCCAGGCGGCGTTAGCTGCACTACAACAGGAGTTAGATATTAACAACCTTTGCGATATTGATACCGCAACCTTTAATAAACACAGTCATTTAATTACAGATAAAGTAGTTTACAACCGTGCTAAGCACGTAATTGAGGAAAACGACCGTGTTAAACTGGCTGCGGTTGCTTTAAGCCAAAATGACCTTAGCGAATTTGGTCGCCTGATGTATGCTTCGCACGATTCGCTGCGCGATTTATACGAAGTTAGCGGTATCGAATTGGATGCGATAGCCGAATACAGTAAAACTGATGCCAATGTAGCAGGGGCCCGCATGACCGGCGCCGGTTTCGGTGGCTGTGGGATAGCTTTGGTTAAAGAATCGGCATATGAAGATTTTAGCAGAAACATCACGGCTTATTATACAAATAAAATAGGTTACACCCCTTCGGTTTACCGTTCGCTTATTGGTGATGGGGTGGGGGTGATGAAGTCCGAAAGTTAGTAAAGTCCGGAAGTCCGAAAGAAGCTGCAAAAAAATGCGAAAAAGCCAGGAGAGCTAAATTTTCCTTTAGGCATTTTACCTTTCCCAATTTGCCTTTTACCTTTGCACGAAATGAAGAAACTAAAACTCGACGAACTAAACCGTGCTTCGGTAGCTGAATTTAAGGCGATGGAGAAATTCCCGATAGCGGTAGTGCTTGATAATGTGCGGAGCATGCATAACATCGGCTCTATTTTTCGTACCGCAGATGGTTTTGCTGTTGAGCAGGTTTGCTTGTGCGGTATAACCGCTTGTCCGCCGCACCGCGAAATTGAAAAAACTGCACTTGGAGCGACTCAATCTATCACCTGGAAATACTTTGAAACACCCTTGCAAGCCGTTGAACAACTTCGTAGCGAAGGTTATATAATTGTAGCCGTTGAGCAGGCGCAAAATGCAATTATGCTGAACGAATTTTCACCAACTAACCATGCTAAATACGCTTTAATTTTCGGCAACGAAGTAAACGGTGTAAGCGAGGAAGTAATGGCAAACATTGATGCCTGTATCGAAATTCCCCAGTTTGGGACTAAGCATTCATTTAATATCGTAGTATCAGCCGGGATTGTTCTTTGGGATTTCTTCTCGAAGATGGTTGAGAAGAGTTTGCAGTAGCCAGTTTTCAGTTGGCAGTGAGCAATTGGTAAAAATACTGCCAACTGCCCACTGCTTACTGCCAACTTTTTATAGGTGTATCACCTCGCCATACGCATCAGCGGCAGCCTCCATAATGGCTTCACTCATGGTTGGGTGCGGGTGTACCGATTTTATCATTTCGTGGCCGGTAGCTTCCAGTTTGCGTGCCACAACAACTTCGGCAAGCATTTCGGTAACGTTATGGCCAATCATGTGGGCGCCTAAAAACTCGCCGTATTTAGCATCAAATATCAGTTTTACAAAACCGTCTTTAGCGCCTGCAGCACTTGCTTTACCCGATGCCGAGAATGGGAATTTACCAATCTTTAATTCGTAACCGGCTGCTCTCGCTGCTTTTTCGGTATAACCTACAGAGGCAACCTCTGGCGAGCAATAAGTACAGCCCGGTATGTTGTTGTAATCAAGCGGATGCGGATTTTGCCCGGCAATCTTTTCCACACAAATAATGCCCTCAGCCGATGCCACGTGAGCAAGCGCCTGGCCCTTAACAATGTCGCCGATAGCATAAACGCCTTCAACGTTGGTGCGGTAGTAGTCATCAACTACAACTTTACCGCGATCGGTTTGTACACCGTTTTCTTCAAGGCCAATGCCTTCAAGGTTAGTTGAAATACCAACTGCCGATAAAACTATTTCAGCTTCAAGTGTTTCGGTGCCGGTTGCAGTTTTAACCTGCACTTTGCAAACATCGCCACTGGTATCAACCGACTCAACGTTTGAGCTGGTCATGATATTGATGCCTTGTTTTTTAAGTGTGCGGGCAAGTTGTTTTGAAACTTCTTCGTCTTCAAGCGGAACGATGTTATCCAAAAACTCAACTACGGTAACTTTGGTACCTATGGCATTGTAAACATAAGCGAACTCAATACCGATAGCGCCCGAGCCAACCACGATCATAGATGCCGGTTTTTTTGGCAGCACCATAGCCTGGCGGTAGCCAATTACTTTAACACCGTCTTGCTTTAAATTTGGCAATTCGCGCGAGCGGCCACCTGTAGCCAGTATTATATGCTTTGCAGATACGTCGGAAGTTTCGCCGGCTGCGTTGGTTACGGTAACCGTGCCTTTGCTTTTCAGCTTGCCGGTGCCCATAATAACATCAATTTTATTTTTTCGCATCAAAAACTGAACGCCTTTGCTCATGCCTTCCGCCACGCCGCGGCTCCTCTTTATCATTGCATCAAAATCAACCTCGCTGCTGCCAACCTTTATGCCGTATTCAGCTGCGTGGTTAATATATTCAAATACTTCGGCGCTTTTTATCAGTGCTTTGGTGGGTATACAGCCCCAGTTTAAGCAAACGCCGCCAAGCGACTCTTTTTCGACAATAGCGGTTTTTAAACCCAACTGCGAAGCACGTATGGCCGCCACATAACCGCCCGGACCTGAACCTATAACAATTAAATCGTAATTCATTTTTTGATTATAATGTTTTTAATAGTGAACTCTTTATACAACTTTTTTTGAAAACGGGATCTCAATTTCCCCTTTTTACGAATGTGAAAGTTTTTATGTTTTGTTACCATCCGGGCGGTCAACCTGCTAACCATCCCGTCCCGATTTTTGGCGATAGAGCCATCTGTGTGTTTATCCAATGCCTCCGTTTATCGCTCTAAAATCGATGCCAAAGCTAACTAAAAGCTGTCAAATGCTAAAATCACAGAAATGTCTGTTTTATAAGGTCAAAACGGAAAGTATACAAATACGATAGTCTTACTTACTTCCTAAAATCTAAATAAAATTTTGCGAAATATTACGTCAAATAGCTTATTATTTTCAATAATGTATGTAAATAATTCATTACTGTTGAAAAGTTTATAATAAATATTAACATTAACTTAATATAGCCGATAATAGTTGTACCTATCTTTGCCCCACAATTGGATTAATTAACAGAATTTAAAATTAAAGAAACTACTATGAGGAAGTTTTTACTCTTTATTTTACTCTCAGGCATTACGTTTTTCATGACGAAAGATGTATCGGCCCAGGGCGTAACAACGGCCAGCGTTAACGGTATCGTTACCGACGCGAAAGGCCCGATTCCAGGTGCTACCGTTAGCATCACCCACACGCCTACAGGTACTGTATATTCAACAGTAACACGTACCGATGGCCGTTTTAACCTTCCTAACTTAAGGGTAGGTGGCCCGTACACATTTAAAGTAACCTTTATAGGCTACAAAGACAATGTGCAGGAAAATATCACACTTTCAATTGGCCAGGACCAAAGGCTTGATACCAAATTGGAAGATAATACTACAACATTAGGCGAAGTAGTTATCAAGGCTTCGGGCAGTAAAGTGATAAACTCATCACGTACCGGCGCCCGCGAAACTGTTAACCGCCAGCAAATTGAGGCATTGCCTACACTTAACAGGTCATTGTCTGATTTTACAAAGCTTACACCATCAGCAAATGGCTTAAGTTTTGGCGGCCGCAGCGGTTTGTTTAACAATATTACTGTTGATGGTGCATTGTTTAACAACTCTTTTGGTCTATCGAGCACATTGGGCGGTCAAACAAACTCGCAGCCAATATCGTTAGATGCGATTGATCAGATACAGGTTGACATCGCTCCTTACGACGTTAGGCAGGGTAACTTTACCGGCGCAGGTGTTAACACAGTAGTAAAATCGGGTACCAACACATTTAAAGGTACAATATATGATTACTGGCGCGGTGTTGGCCTAACCGGCTATAGCGCAGGCGCTACAAACGTTAACAAGATCCCGTTTAATTACCATACTGATGGTATTAGCGTAGGCGGCCCGATCATCAAAAACAAATTGTTCTTCTTCTTATCAGCCGAGCAAGAGCGCGTGAGCAACCCTGCATCAAGCTTTACTGCGGCCCCGGCACCAGGTCAGGGTGGCAGCGGCAGTGTATCGCAAGCCGATGCACAAACACTTAATGCTATTGTTGCCAAACTAAAAGGTTACGGTTATGATCCGGGTGCTTACCAGAATTATAACTTTTTAACACATAGCGATAAAATAACATTCAAGCTTGACTGGAACATAGACAAGAACAATACTTTAAGCGCGAAATATTTTTACCTGAAATCATACAGGGATAACCCGCCAAGTAACTCTAACTCAGGTCCGTCGAACTTCGGCACCAGGGCAGCCGGTAAATTTACACTTCCGTTTTATGGTGCCGGTTACCGTATTAACAATAACTTTAACATAGGTATTGTTGAGTTGGATACCCGCATTAGCAGTAAAATATCAAACAGGGCAACAATCGGTTATTCGGCACTGCGCGATTTCCGCACCTTCCTTGGCACTACCGCCCTTCCGTTTGTTGATATTGGCAACGGTACTTCAGATGCAAACGGTACAGTCGTAACTCCGTCAAATGCTAACTTGACATCTTTCGGGTCTGAAATATTTACAGCCGGCAACTTGTTAAGTACGAATATTGGCCAGTTTTCTGACGACTTGACCATTTATTCAGGCAAGCACGAATTTACATTTGGTACCAACGACCAGGTACAGAGCTATACCAACGGTTTTGCCCCTAACTACAATGGCATATACATATTTAACTCCGCTTCGGACTTTTTAAATGATTTGCCTGCAAACCAATACGCAACACGTAACTCCGCTTTGCCTAGTGGAGCGTTCCCGTTTGCTAAAATAAAGGCTTACAACCTTAGCTTGTATGCGCAGGATAAATTCCACGTAACTGATAATTTAAGGTTAACTTACGGTTTGCGTGCTGATTATGACATATTCCCAACTACCCTTCAGAAAAACCCTAACGTAACAGGTATTACTTTCCAACAGGGCATCCATGTTGACCCATCTGTATTGCCGAAAAACCGTATACAATTATCGCCACGTGTAGGCTTTAACTGGGATGTTTATGGCGATGGTTCAACCCAGGTTCGTGGTGGTTCTGGTTTATTTGCCGGTTCTGTTCCTTTTGTATGGATATCTAACCAGGCCTCAAACAATGGCGTGTTGTTCGGTTCATACACTATCAACAAAAAGGATAACCCAGCAGACCCAAGGTTGAAGTTCAATCCAGATCCGAACGCTAACCGCCCTGCTCCAGGAACAGCTGCAGCCAACACTTCTTACGAGCTTGACGTTGCGAATCCAAACCTTAAATATCCAAAAATCTGGAGAACTAACCTTGCTATCGATCAAAGATTGCCAGGTGGTCTGATAGGAACTATTGAAGGTGTTTACAGCAAAGACATAAACGCTATCTATCACCAAAACCTTGTGATATCTGATGGCTTCAGCGTATTGCCTGGCCCTGAAGGACAAATTCAGTATACCAAGAGCAATACAACCACGCCAGCTGCGTCGGCAACAGCGGCTAACCCTGCAATCACATCGTTGTACTACATGAACAACACCAGCAAAGGTTATTCGTACTTTATTACTGCACAGTTGCAAAAAAGCTTCACAAACGGCTTATATGCTAACATTGCCTATACCCACAGCGGTTCGAAAGACGTTAACGACGGTGGTTCAACTGCAAGCACCATCTGGAGCTCGCGCCCAACCCCAGGTAACTCTAATGGCGATTACCTCTCAAATAGTTCATTTGTACAGCCGAACCGTATAATTGCATCGCTTGCCTGGAAAAAAGAGTTCTGGCATCATACAGCTACCACATTGGGCCTGATCTTCGAAATGGCTAATAACGGTGCTGTGTCGTACATCACTTCTGCCAATGCAGGTAACGACTTAAACCATGATGGTTCAACAACCAACGATTTAATGTTTGTGCCAAAAGCACAAGGCGATATTGAGCTGGTTAAAGATTTTGCGGCTGACCCACGTACACCGGATGAAATATGGAACCAGTTGAATGCATTCATAAGCCAGGATAAATACCTTAGCGCACACAGGGGACAATTTACCCAGCGTAACGGTGTAATATTGCCTTACTTTAAAAGACTTGACCTTCACTTTGCACAAGACTTTTTCACAAACATAGGCAAAACTAAAAATACGCTTACATTTACTGCTGACTTCATTAACTTTGGTAACCTGTTGAACAAAAACTGGGGCTTATACCAGGATTCGTACAGCGGATTTAACAACGGAAGCACTACAGTTCTTAAATACCAGGGTATTGATCAGGCTACAGGCCACGCAACCTATTCATTCCCGTACCTTGATAAAACTAACCTGAAACCGGTTACTACATCATTCGTAAACGAAATCGGCCAGATTTCGCGTTACCAGGTACAATTAGGTGTAAGGTACACATTCAATTAATATCACCTTTAACCACATAATGGAAAAGGCCCGGGCAAACGTCCGGGCCTTTCTTGTATCAAAATATTTAAGTTTGTAATGGAAGAGTTTGTGAAATTTACTACACATAAAGAATTGGACGAAGAAAATAATCCTACTGATATTGAGCGATATAATCGCGAGATAGAAGAAGCCCGTAGTCAGGGTTAAGGCGGGTGATTTTTATTCGCTGAAGTAAGTTGAGGAAATGGCGAAAGAGTGGTAGTGAAACAACGAAAAATATATCGTATTAGTCCTTATAAGTCCTAAATAACTTATCCCATAAGTTAGTATAAAAACCAAAATTGTAATTTACATCAAGGTGGTGCGTGTGGTGAAAAGTTGACGTGCCGAGGTACCTGAAGACAGGCTTGTTACGCGTATTGGCAGACAAGGGCTCAATGCCTAAATGCCCGATGATGCCGAAGATAACGTTTGCTGCCAGGTAAATAGCAATGGCATAAAAATTAAAGCTATTCAAAGAGATAACCGCGAGCCACAACGCTCCAAAACTTACCGTTTCCAGCGGATGAAGTACGAATAAATCGATGGGGATAGGGTGCTGGTACTGGTGGTGAAAACGGTGGATTATTTTATAAACTACAGAATGGTGAATGGCATAATGAAAAATATACATGGCCAGGTCCATCAGGATGAAAACAACCACGAAATCGGCTGCTATACGCCAGTTCGCGTCGAAACTGAACGTGATATAGTTGTGTTTCCACAGCCAGAAACCTGCAAATGTTATAGCCGTATTAATCAGGTTGGTGATTAGGCAAATACGCCACTCTTTCCCTGATGGGGGTTTTACAGGTTTTTTAAGCAGCCTGAGAGTAGCCCAGCCGGCAAATAAAGCTATTGCTGTTACTGCAAAATTTTCCGTCAAAAAAATCACCCATAAGCTTTGCGGCGATTGTGACGAGAGAAAATGCAGCATGAATTTGGCTTTAATTATACACAAACTCCCCAAACTCGGAACGGATAGTTACCTGTTTTTTATCTGCACCCTCAACCCGCCCGATAATTTTGGCATCAACACCAAAGCTTTCCGAAATGTTTATTAAGTCGTCAGCAATTGCCTGAGGTACATAAAGCTCCATACGGTGGCCCATATTAAATACTTTGTACATTTCCTGCCAGCTTGTTTTCGATTCCTGCTGTATAAGGTTAAACAACGGTGGAACCGGGAACAGGTTATCTTTTATGATATGCAGGTTATCGATAAAATGCAGCACTTTGGTTTGCGCGCCGCCGCTGCAGTGAACCATGCCATGTATGCTATCGCGATGCGCATCAAGCATTTTTTTGATGATAGGAGCGTAAGTACGGGTTGCTGATAGCACGAGCTTGCCGGCCGTTACGCTTTGGCTGTCGCCGATATCAATTAAATCAGTAAGGTTTTTACTACCTGAAAAGATTAATTCGTACGGAATAGCCGCATCATAGCTTTCAGGGTATTTATCCGCAATGGTTTTATTAAAAACGTCGTGCCGGGCTGAGGTGAGGCCGTTTGAGCCCATGCCGCCGTTGTATTCCTTTTCGTAAGTTGCCTGCCCGTATGATGCCAGGCCGACGATGACATCCCCGGGTTGTATACGGTGATTGGATATTACGTCACTTTGTTTCATGCGGCAGGTAACGGTAGAGTCGACGATGATGGTCCGTACCAGGTCGCCTACATCGGCAGTTTCGCCACCTGTGGAGTAGATGCCGATGCCTGCTTGCCTCAATTCGGCCAGGATTTCTTCGGTGCCGTTTATTATGGCAGCAATCACTTCGCCGGGGATAAGGTTTTTGTTGCGACCTATGGTTGATGACAGCAGGATATTATCGGTTGCACCCACACAAAGCAAATCGTCAAGGTTCATAATAATAGCATCCTGTGCTATGCCCCGCCAAACAGAAATATCGCCTGTTTCTTTCCAGTAAGTGTATGCTAATGACGATTTGGTACCCGCGCCATCGGCATGCATTATATTGCAATATAATGGGTCATTGGTTAAAATATCGGGCACAATTTTGCAAAAAGCCTTTGGAAAGATGCCTTTGTCGATATTTTTTATAGCATTATGTACATCATCTTTCGAGGCCGAAACACCCCTTTGGTCATATCTTTGCGAAGAACTCATAAGCACCGAATTAAAAAGGCACGAATTTCACGAATTATTTCGAATTAGACGAATTGAGTTAGCACTAATTTTTGCGAACGAAGTCGAATTACACGAATCCGATTTGAGAAAATTCGGGCTAATTCGTGAAATTCGCATCATAGGATTACATTTGCACTATTGTTAACACATACCGGCCGGTATTTTGTTCAACAGAAGTAATACCCCCGCTGCTACATGAAATTCATCACCTGGCTTCGTCTTCAACTCAAAACCGCGTTCGATAGGATACGCAATGAAAACTTAAAAAAGAATGCACTGCAGGCTATACCATTTTGGTTTGCCTCAATAATTACCGGCTTGCTGGCAGTTTTGTATACAAAGCTGTTTGTTGCTGCGGAGGATTTAACAACGTTTGTTTTTACGCACCATGCCTGGATGCTTTTTATATTGTCGCCGGTATGTTTTGTGTTTGCCTGGTGGCTGGTACATCGTTTTTCACCTTACGCGCGGGGAAGCGGTATTCCGCAGGTAATGGCAGCCATACAGATTTCATCGCCCAAAACTGTAAAGATTGTCGATAAGCTTTTGGGTTTTCGCATTATTATAGTAAAGGTATGCTCAAGCCTGGTGATGGCGGTTGGCGGCGGCGCCATAGGCAGGGAAGGGCCTACTATTCAAATTGCCACGTCGGTATACAAAATTGTTTACCAGGTGTTGCCAAAATGGTGGCCAAAAATAGCTAAGAAAAATATGATGGTAACCGGGGCAGCGGCAGGTTTAGCCGCGGCTTTCAACACACCGCTTGGCGGTATAGTATTTGCCATTGAGGAACTTACAAAAACCCATTTTAGCTATTATAAAACAGCAATTTTTTCGTCGGTGATTATCGCCGGACTTTCAGCACAGGCGCTACTTGGTCCATATTTATACCTGGGATATCCTAAAGTCGACGGTTTGTCGGGCTATATATTTTTAGGCGTAGCACTGGTGGCTATTGTTTCAGGGCTGTGTGGTAGCGGAATGTCAAAACTGGTACTGTTCATTTTTAAATTTAAGGCGAAGTTTAAATTTCATTGGCACCATATTGCTTATGTAGTGGCTTGTGCCCTTGTTTTGGCGTCGATGGCATTTTTTATCGATAAGGTAGCGTTAGGGTCGGGAAAGGATATTATGCAGACTACGTTATTTACAACGCATAAATATGTTGCGTGGTACACACCCCTGTTACGGATAGGGGGCACACTGGTTTCATTTACTGCAGGTTCGGCAGGCGGCATATTCGCGCCTGCACTTGGAGCAGGCGCAAGCGTCGGTTCACTGATGGCATCGTGGTTTAATGTAACCGAAGCCAACGCGAACCTGCTTATTTTGGCTGGAATGGTTGGTTTTTTAACCGGCGTTACCAGGTCGCCATTTACATCGGTTATATTGGTGCTGGAGATGACCAACAGCCATAACATTATTTTTCATTTGATACTCGCAGGAATGGTTGCAAGCCTTGTATCGATATTAATTGATAAGCACTCGCTTTACGACCACCTGAAGGTGCAGTATATTAAGGAACTAAATACCCCGGAGGAAATGGAACTGACGGAACAGGTGGAAAATAGTAACGCGAATTGAAAGACACGAATTTCACGAATTAGTTCGAATTTTCTCAAATTAACCTTATGGAGTCGGTTTTAGGGACCAGTTCCGGTTCAACTTGCTTTGATTCGCGCTAATCTAATTCGTGAAATTCGATTTAATTCGTAAAAATTAGTGCCCAATTATTTTATAAACAGCAACTCCCTAAATTTCGGCAACGGCCATAACGAATCGTCCACCAACTGCTCCAACTTATCCACGTGATAGCGAATTGGCTGAAAGAAAGGTTTTACTTTTTCATCGTACTCTATCGCCTTGTCGCGGATGTCTTCAATAGTATTGGCTTTTTTACGGGCATTCACCATTTGGTCGATATCGGTTTGAATCGCGTTAACGTGCTCTGATATTTTCATGATGATATCCAGCTGCGTTTTGTAAGTCTCTTTATCAAGCCCAAGGTCTTTTAAGCCCCTGGCATTTTCAACCAGCTTGCTTTGGTAGGTTAGGGCAGCGGGGATAATTACGTTAGTACCTAATTCGCCAATTACACGGGCCTCAATCTGTAATTTTTTGTAAAAGCTATCTAACAAAATCTCGTGCCTGGCGTGCGACTCTCTTTTCGAGAAAACACCTGTGTCAGCAAATAAATAGTCGGTTTTGTCTGACAGCATCGCATCCAGCGCTTTGGGCGTGGTTTTTATATTGGCCAATCCTCGTAACGCAGCTTCAGCTTCCCATTCCGCACTGTAGCCATTACCTTCAAAGCGAATGTTCTTCGACTCTTTGATATAGCGTTTTATCACATATAGCAATGCCACATCTTTTTTCTCGCCTTTCTTTATCAGCTTATCTACATCGTATTTAAACTTTTTAAGCTGGTCGGCCACTATCAGGTTGAGTACTGTCATCGGGCTGGCTGAATTTGCAGAAGAACCAACAGCCCGCAATTCAAACTTATTGCCAGTAAAAGCAAACGGCGAGGTGCGGTTACGGTCGGTATTATCTTTTAATATCTGCGGTATTTTAGGGATACCCTGCCATAGCAGCGCGTCTTCTTTTATTTTTTTGCTAATGCGCGATGTTTCGATTTCGTCCAGTACATCGCTCAGCTGGGTGCCTAAAAATATAGATATAATTGCAGGCGGCGCCTCATTGGCCCCTAAACGGTGGTCGTTATTTACCGATGCGATAGACGCCCGCAGCAAATCGGCATGTTCGTAAACCGCCCTGATGGTATTTACAAAAAATGTAAGGAACATCAGGTTGTTTTTTGGCGTCTTGCCGGGCGACAACAGGTTTTTACCGGTATTGGTTATCATCGACCAGTTGTTGTGTTTGCCCGAGCCATTGATGCCTGCATACGGTTTTTCGTGCAGTAACACCTTAAAGTTATGGCGTTTGGCCACCCTGTCCATCAAATCCATCAGCAGTTGGTTATGGTCAATGGCAAGGTTTATTTCTTCGTAAATAGGGGCACACTCAAATTGTGAGGGTGCTACTTCGTTATGGCGTGTTTTTAGCGGGATACCTAATAATAAGGCTTCGGTTTCCATATCCTGCATAAATGCGTACACCCGCTCAGGTATCGAGCCAAAATAATGGTCCTCCAGTTGCTGGTTTTTCGCCGACATGTGGCCAAACAGCGTCCGTCCGGTTAAATACAAATCGGGGCGTGCATTAAATAAGGCTATATCAACCAAAAAGTACTCCTGTTCAATACCCAGCGATGCGTTAACCTTTTCAATGCTTTTATCAAAATAGTGGCAAACGTCAACGGCTGCCTTATCAAGTACATTCAATGCCTTTAATAAAGGTACCTTATAATCCAGTGCTTCGCCGGTGTATGATACAAATACGGTTGGGATACAAAGTGTACGTGCCATTATAAATGCAGGGGATGAAGGGTCCCATGCGGTATAGCCACGCGCTTCGAATGTATTGCGGATACCGCCGCTTGGGAAACTTGATGCATCAGGCTCCTGTTGGGCCAATGCATCGCCCGAAAATCTTTCGATTGCGCCGCCATCGCCGGTAGGCTCAAAAAAGGCATCGTGCTTTTCGGCAGTTGATCCGGTAAGCGGTTGAAACCAGTGAGTGTAATGCGTGGCGCCTTTTCCCATCGCCCACGAACGCATAGCTGAAGCAACCTGTTCTGCCATATCGCGGGGGATAGGTTCTCCTTTATCAATAGAATTGATGATGCCCTGGTATGCTTCGGACGACAGGTATTCTTTCATTTTCTTTTTATCGAAAACGTTTGCTCCAAAAAAGTCGGAGATTTTTTGGGAAGGAAATTTCACCTCGGGTATGCCCCTGGTAAGTACTGCCTGCAAAGCCTGGAAACGAATATTGCCCATGAAACTGATTTTAAAGGTTATGGTCAAAAATAAAACTATACTTTATTATATATACAGATTTTAAAATAAATATCAAAAAAAGTGCATTTTTTTTAAAAGTTGCTCAATTTTAACCATTTTGGGTGTGTTTGTGGTTAAATTTTGGTCTTTTCGATGTTTTTTACGCTTTGATTCGCTAATTTTTATGATAAAATTTAAATTTTTAACAATTATTTATTGATTTGATATGAGTTTTATATTTTTTGGCATATTTTTTTTGCTATCATAAATTTGTCATTATTAAAAACTCAAAAATAGGTCGTTTTTTAGGTGTAATTTTATTAATTTGATAAAAATGTAAATTTTAATGTTAAATTATTGTTGTAAAATTTGTTTTTATTAAAATTCATCCATAATTTCATAGAAAAATTTATAAAAATGGTGTGTTTGTTAAATATTTCGCAAAAAATTAGCAATAATCACGCAGAGTCAAACAAAATAAGAGTTACGCAAAAAAATCACCTTAAATAATATCAATCAAACTAAATTAAACTAATCAAACAATGAAAGTGAAAACTACAAAGGACGGCTTGCTCAGTTCGGTCCGACAACTGACACGAGAAAAATGGCAGCTTGGTGCTACTATTTTTGCTGGGAAAATGATAGGCCTTGGGCTTATCGTATTTGCAATGATGACATTGCCAGGAATTTTTGGTACAAAGGCACACGCTGCTGCCGAAGTGTACACTGCGCACGAAACATCATTAATTAATACAGTTAACACGGTGTGGACCCTTGTTGCTGCTTTCCTTGTATTTGGTATGCAAGCCGGTTTCGTAATGCTTGAGGCTGGTTTTGCCCGCAAGCGCGAAACGGTTAACGTGTTGATGGAGTGTATTTTTGATACCTGCCTTTGCGGAATTTTATTTTATGCTGTTGGTTACGCGTTTATGTTTGGCCATGGCAACGGCTTTATCGGCTGGGGTGGCTTAGGCGCCGACGGTAAAACCATCACCAACTGGTTCTTCCTTCAAAATACACCTTTAACGTACGAAGGTACTGGTATCCCTGTATTGGCTCACTGGATTTTCCAGTATGCATTTGCTGATACCTGCTCAACCATCGTTTCCGGTGCTATGATTGGCCGTACCAGCTTCCGTGGCGATATTCTTTATTCAATTGGTATTACAGGGTTCATCTACCCAATTATAGGTCACTGGGCATGGGGACCTGACGGTTTCCTTGCGCTGATGGGATCTGCCGGAAACATCCTGCCATCTTTAGGCCAGGGCTTCCGCGATTTTGCAGGCTCAACAGTTGTACACACCATTGGTGGTATGGCATCATTAGCCGGTGCAATAGTATTAGGCCCTCGTTTAGGCCGTATTTTTGCCCGCGATAACAAAGAAAAAGGCGGATTACCTCCGGGTCACAACTTATTGGTTGCCGCTGTGGGTGGTTTCATTCTGTGGTTTGGCTGGTATGGTTTTAATCCTGGTAGTACATTGTCTGCTATGGATGCCCAGGGTATCGGCCGCGTTGCTGCAAATACTACACTTGCTGCCTGCGCCGCCGGTTTCACTGCAATGCTTGCTGCATTATGGTGGGGCCCAACCAAAGGAAAATTCGATTTGGCATTTACCATAAATGGTTTCCTTGCAGGTTTGGTTGCTATTACCTGTCCATGCTACTGGGTTAGCCCGTTTGGTGCAATAATGCTTGGTGCTGTTGCCGGGTTTATTGTATTCGCCGGTATTTACGTTTTCGAGTGGTTCCGTATTGACGATCCGGTTGGTGCAGTATCTGTACACGGCTTAGGCGGGATATGGGGTACATTATCTTTAGGTTTATTTGCAAGTGGCCAGTACGGTGCTACAGGCCCGACAGGCGCCGATAACTCTGCACCTGTTACAGGTTTGTTTTACGGTGGTGGTACCCACGTGCTTGCGGCACAGGCAATAGGTACCTTTACAATTGCCATTGCCGTTTTTGTGGTAACCTTTGTAATGATGTTTATCATCAACAAATTACCGAACCCATGGAGACTGCGCGTTGAAGAACATGGCGAAGCAGGTGTTGGTGGTCTTGATGTATTCGATCACGGTATTGAAGTATACCCACCACAGGAAGATGAAGTTAGCTTAAGCGGTTTGTTTGAAACAGGCGCTAAGGTTACTGCATAACCTTTAAATATATACCCTTATGCGGTTGGTTTTTGATTCTGCAATTACTATCCTTTTATAACCGGCCGCATAAGGGTTCTTTAAAAATAATAACACTTTACTAAAAGTAATGCTGAATTAAAGCTAAATAATTCAGATACAGGATTTCTATGCTTTAACAATTTCAAATCAATCAATCAAAATTTCAAATCAATCAAAACTAATTCAACTTTCAATCAACTCATTATCATGAAAAAAAGATTTTTACTTTGTACTGTACTTGCCGCATCACTTGCTACTTTTAAAGCCACTGCGGCTTCAATGCCGGCCGACACCGGTAAGACCGCTGCCCCGGCAGCCGACCCGCCCCTGGTATTTTCAGGTTCGGTAGATACTTATTATAAAGCTGATTTCTCGGGCCATTCAAATATCCCTACCAGCTTTGCAAACGAAAACAATTCCATATCGATAGGTATGATTGACCTTGCCCTGAAAAAAAAGGTAGGTAAAGCAGCTTTTGTTGGCGAGCTTTCTTTTGGTCCCCGCAGCGATCAATCTATCCCAACTTCGGGCTATCACATCCAAAATTTGTATGTATCGTATGATGTAACTGACAAATTCAACCTTACCGCGGGTTATATGGCCACGTTTGTTGGTTACGAGGTAATATCGCCTGCAGGTAACTTTAACTATTCAACATCGTACCTGTTCACCAGCGGCCCGTTCCAAAATGCCGGCTTTAAAGCCACTTATGCATTTAGCGATAAAGTAAGCTTAATGGCAGGTATTTTTAACAACCAGTGGAACTACTACTCGTCATTAAACGCCGCTAAAACCGGTAGTGGTGATGTATCAACCTTTGGTGCACAATTAATGGTTGCCCCTGTAAAAGGCTGGACAGCTTATTTAAACCTGGTAACTGGCTCATATTCGGGTACTGAATTCGACCTTACAACTGCCTATCAAATCACCAATGCCTTTAAATTGGGTGTAAACGCTGCAACATTCTCTGCTCCAAACAATGGCGGTGGTTTTGAAGGTGTAGCATTATATCCCCAAATAGCTGTATCACCTATTGTAACCTTCGGTTTACGCGGTGAGTACTTTAAAGTAAAAGATAACGGTGGCGATGTAAAAGCTGTCACTGTTACCTCGAACATTAAAGCAGGCCCATTAACTGTTATTCCGGAAGTAAGGTTTGACACAAAGAGCGATGCTTTTGGTGCGGCTTTTACCGACAGCAATGGCCTGGCGAGCAAACATGCGTCACAGTTTGTACTGGCTGCGGTTTACGCGTTTTAATATTTCAACCAAAATATTTTCAAGGAGCCGCTCTCATACAAGGGAGCGGCTTTATATTTGTAATATGAAAAAACTTACAGCCGTTTTGGTATTTATACTGTTTGCAGGAGCGGCGTTTGCCCAAAAGGATTCGCTTGCCTTGGACGAGAATAACAAATACATTTATTACCAGGTAGTGCAACAACCAGGATTAGCTGTTGATACCCTGTTTAACCGGGCGCTTTATTTTTTTAAAACGGCATATCCTAAATCGGCGTTACAGCTTGATGCTGTTGATAAGGATAAAGGGACGTTGACGGGATCCGGGAGCTTTCTTGTCTCAAAAAAATCATTGCTAACATCGCACGAAGACGGCTCTGTAACATTTACCATGCGGATTGATATTAAAGACGGAAAATACCGCTATTGGTTAACCGATTTTGTGTTTAATCCGTACCAGCGCAACCGGTATAATGCCTACGAATCTGTTCCCGGAATTTTTATTCCCCTTGAAAAAGCCGAGGGAAAAATAGAAAAGAAAGATTTGACGGCTTATTTAAACGGCGTGCTTACCTCAAGCCGCAAAATAGGCGACAAGCTGAAGGAATATATGCTGAAGGTGTCCTCGCTCAAAAAAAATATTGGGGTGAAGAAGATATCTACCAAGGATTGGTAGAACGGAATTCAGCGTAGGGGTATATTGCATACGTCCTTTACTTTGTACAGCCAGGGCGTATGTAACACGCCCTCTACAACAAACCAAAAAAGCTGCACCGATTACCGGTGCAGCTTTATTTTTTACAGTTGATTTAGTTTCTTAGTATATTATAATTCTTCGTCGTGCTGGCTAACGTCCAATCCAATTAACTCCTCTTCTGGTGATACGCGCAACTTGCTTATCATATCGGTTATCTTTAATAATAATAACGAGCCGAAAAAAGCAAACGCTGATACAGCAACCAATGCAATGCAATGCACAACAAACAAATGGGTTTGGCCAAAGAATAAGCCATTCCCTGTGGTGTTTGCCGAGTTAACGTTTACGTGAGCAAAAATACCGGTCATCAGCATCCCTACCATGCCGCCTACACCGTGGCAGGGGAACACGTCAAGTGTATCATCAATACTGGTTGATGACCTCCAGATAACAACCAGGTTGCTTACCACCGCAGCAACGATACCCACAATTAATGAGTGAGGAATAGATACGAAACCTGCTGCAGGTGTTATAGCCACCAGGCCGACAACGGCACCGATACAAGCACCCATTACCGATGGCTTTTTACCGCGGGCCATATCAAAAAATATCCAGGATATAGCTGCTGCAGCTGATGCTGTAGTTGTGGTGCCTAGTGCGGTTGCTGCCAATGCGTTTGCGCCAAGTGCCGAGCCAGCGTTAAACCCAAACCAGCCAAACCAAAGCAGGCCGGTACCTAAAAGTACGTAGCTGATACGGGCAGGAGCGTGGGCTTTATCATTACGCTGTTTAAGATATAATGCCGAAGCAAGTGCTGCCCAGCCGGCCGACATATGCACAACTGTGCCACCTGCAAAATCAAGTACGCCAAGTTTGAACAAGAAACCGTCGGGGTGCCAGGTTGAGTGGGCCAATGGTGCGTATATAACAATCATAAACAGGCAAAGGAAAATGATATAAGAGTTAAAGCGGATGCGCTCGGCAAATGCACCTGTAATTAATGCCGGGGTTATTACGGCAAATTTTAGCTGGAACATGGCAAATAGCACCAGGGGAATGGTGGGAGCGAGCTTCCAGGTAGCATTACCGAGCATGCCTTTCATCATAAAAAATGTGCCGGGGTTGCCTAAAACGCCGCCAATGTCATCACCAAAAGCAAGGCTGAAACCGAATATTACCCATATAATGGTAATAACGCCCATACATACAAAGCTTTGCATCATGGTTGAAAGGACGTTTTTTTTGCTCACCATACCGCCGTAAAAAAAGGCGAGGCCGGGTGTCATTATTAATACTAATGCCGTACTAACCAACAGCCAGGCAGTATCGCCCGAATTAATCAGGCTGTCTTTTATGGTTACAATATCAATAGACGGGTATACAAGGGCAAGTATAATTACAATTATAAGTACGCCAAATGGTATGAATTTTTTCATGTTTAAGTTTTTGGGAAAAGGGTTTGCAGGGAGTCTGTAGTCTTAAGCCGGAAGTCAAAAGTCAAAGATGAAATAAAAAGGGACTTCAATTCCTATTGACTCAGGACTATCGACTCGGGACTATGGACTTAGGACTTAATAATACTGCACGGGGCTCAATCAAAACCCTGCGCAGTACTAAAACTAAATTAAAAACAATGTCGCCAACTGTGTAATCAGCACAGGCAGCTATGTTTTTTAATCACCGTTTTACTGCCTACCAAAAATCATGAAATGGAAAAAGGATGAGTCTGCGGAAATGCGAGAGCTCGCTGTTGCCCTGCCCACAGATAAAATTAAGATAGCTTACCGATATGGTGTAAGTAGAGGGGCGGTTATTTATTCCGTGCGAAAAATGCACCACACGGTGTTGTTGAATGTTTAGCACCTGGACCGGTGCATTATTTAAAATTAGTTCGTAATTAAAAGGATAATCAGGATTTTTTTTGACTGATTCTTTTAAAATAACGACTTTTTTTAAGTTTAAATCGTCTTTTTTATGCAATATATTATTGCCATGCGCATAAAATGCGGTGAATAGTAATATAAATAAGGCTGATATTTTAAAAAGCCTGGTTTGCATATTATGAAAGTATGTAAATTTTATTTAAAATACCATTTTTATGTAATTTTTTTATTTATTGTCGATGTTTGGTGATGTATTGATGATTGTGAGCTGCTAAATTGCTAAATTATTCATAGGCAGAAGAGCCTGATCGACCTTAAATATTGCTAAACAACGGCACAATTCTGACTCCTGCACCCCCGCATATTCTATGTTAAATACTTTCATTAGATATAATTCTCAACCGGTCGGTGTGGATATTGTGCTCAGTTGGTCATAATCAGCAAAACACGCAGAATTTCTAAAAAAGGGCGTGGAAAATCAGTAAAATAGTAAATACACAATGTTGCAAATTTTGATAGTTTTGCAACAAACTAATGTTTTAGTTATAAAAATACACAAAGTTGCATTTTATTATTGCAATAATCATAAAAGTAACAAAGTTGCAATACTAAATAGGGGAATAGCGTTATAATAGAAAATTAAATTTCAACCACTATGCTAACCTCAAAATTTGATTTGTACAAGAACGAGTGGCTCGATCTTGTATTCGACGACCGCAACAAGGCTTACGGCGCGTACGATTTAAGGCACAACTATGCCAATAACATGGTTAAGGCAATGCTTATCACATTTTTTTCAATCGGTGTTCTTTGTGCGGTCAGTATTTACGCCAGCTCGCGTAAAGAAATTGTGCACATTACCCCGGTAGACCTGCGTCCAAATGTTATGCCGCCTGTGGAGCCTATTAAAAAAATTGAACCACCAAAAGCGCCTGAACATATTAAACCGCAGCCGGTGAAAACTATTGCTACCATAAGGGACGTGCCCCCGGTAGTAGTTGTCGATGTAAAAGCACAGGATCCGGTTAAAAATGATGACATTAAAGGAGCGGCTATTGGTCAGCAAACACTAAAAGGGACAACGGGCGTAAATATTGACATCCCGGAGGATAAACCCGGAACAGGTGGCGATGGCCCGGCGGTTGACAATAGTGTTCACAATTTAGGCACACTTGATTTTATGCCGGAGCCGGTGGGCGGCGCGGCTGCCTGGGCCAAATTTTTAAATAAGAATTTGCGCTTTCCGGCTGTTGCACAGGAAGATGGGGTTAGTGGCCGGGTGTTACTGAGTTTTATTATTGAAAAAGATGGCAGTTTATCAAACATAGTCGTCGATAAACCGGCAGGGCATGGTTTCGATGAAGAGGCCCTTCGCGTATTAAAATTAGCCAAGGCCTGGAAACCCGGTATGCAAAACGGCCAGGCGGTAAGGGTTAAATATTCCATCCCAATTAATTTCCAGTTAGCCGACCAATAATTTACTTATTAATAATAACAAACAACAGGCTTTAACCTATTCTTAATTTCAACCTTATGCTTACTTCAAAATTTAATTTGTACAACACCGAGTGGACCGACCGGGTGTTTGATGACCGTAACAAGGCTTACGGTGCTTATGAATTACGGCACAATTATTCTAATACAATGGTGAAGGCAATGGTTATTGCTTTTTTAGGCGTGGGGACGCTTTGTGCGGCCAGTATAATTTTGCGAACAGCTCCGAGCGTCGACAAAGTAATTCATGTAATAAATGATCCCGTCACTCAACCTCCTCCGACTGCGCACACCAAAGAAATTAAACCGCCGGTAGCACCAAAGCATATAAAAGCAGAGGCGATACCTCCTGCTGCTACAACAAAGTTTGTGGAAATGGTGGCTAAACCTGATGAACAGGCGGCTATCCCACCAAAAAATAGCGAACTACCGGGGAATATTGGGCAGGTGAGCACTAAAGGACCTGCAGAATCGCTGCCACCATTACCAGTTGAAACAATGCCTGGCAAAGGGACTGCGCCTGATGAAAGTATACATAGCATTAATGGCCTTGAATATATGCCTGAACCTGTCGGCGGCGCAGCAGCCTGGAACAAATTTTTAAGCAAGAACCTACGTTTTCCTTCTGTAGCACAGGAAGAGGGTGTAGGTGGCAGGGTTTTTCTAAGCTTTATTATTGAAAAGGATGGGAGCCTGTCGAATATAACTGTTGACAAAGCAGCCGGGCATGGATTTGATGAAGAGGCCCTGCGGGTTTTAAAGTTAGCTAAAGCATGGAAGCCAGGTATGCAAAATGGTCAGCCGGTAAGGGTAAAATATTCAATACCGATTACTTTCCAGGCGCCGGAAATTTAGGCGAAAGGGAAATGGTGAATAGTGGAGCTGAAGCCCGGACTTATAAACTAATGTAAACTAAACTGAGCACAATAAATAAAAACCGGTTTGATTGTACTTGGGCTAAACTACGTGATTAATAGTATCAGGCAGGTTTTATGGGATGGCATTAAAGGTTGACTTCCTTTTGCTATCCCTTTTTTATTTAATTGGGCTTTGATTATGTTGACGAGCAGTTAATTTAACTTATTTTTATAAAACCTTATAATGAAATGAAATCCATCGTCCTCGCTTTTCTTCTCATCGTTTGTTTTCGTACAGAAATGAATGCCCAGGATTTCATTGGTACAAATGACCGGGAAAAAAAGGTGTTGCGACTAATTAACGCCTTGCCCGAAATTGTAAGGGAGAATCAACATCGAAAAAAAGCAAACGTTAAATATCTGCTAAAGGCATGTATTCAAGACGTTCCTACAAAAACTGAGAACTATTATAAGGTTAGCATCAGCGAAGACCTGGGCTTCCAGTTGCGTACTTATGATTGGTATGAAGTTGACGCCCGTGACTACACTATCAAATATGACGACATGATTACCGGTAAATCAATTTCGTTGGCAGCATGGCGAAGGCAATTGCGCAGTCGCAAAAAAGGTGTTTAATAATCTTACCAAAAGTACTTGTCTAAATAGACAAGCTACAGGCGACAGTGGGCATTAAATGACTTTTTCTTGAGGACTTTCCGGACTTTCGGACTGATTTTCCAACCTTTTTTCCTAATTTTGTGCTTCCTTTCAAAAAAACGATATTACATTGGAGCACCAGGAATTAACCACCGTTGAAACCGCCAAAGATTTAGGCTTACTACCCGAAGAATTTGAACGTATAAAAGAGATATTAGGGCGTGTGCCCAACTTTACCGAATTGTCTATTTTTTCGGTAATGTGGAGCGAGCACTGCTCGTACAAAAACTCCATCACCTGGCTAAAAACTTTGCCAAAAGATGGTCCGCGTATGCTGGCCAAAGCGGGTGAAGAAAATGCCGGACTAGTTGACCTTGGCGACGGCGTTGGCTGTGCCTTTAAGATAGAATCGCACAATCACCCTTCGGCTTTAGAGCCATACCAGGGCGCAGCAACAGGTGTCGGCGGTATCAACCGCGACATCTTCACCATGGGTGCGAGGCCGATTGCACAGCTAAACTCCTTGCGCTTTGGCGATTTGAGTCTTGACCGTACCAAATGGCTTGTAAAAGGCGTGGTTAAAGGTATCAGCCACTACGGCAATGCCTTCGGCATCCCAACCGTGGGCGGCGAATTGTTTTTTGACGATTGCTATAACGTTAACCCTTTAGTTAATGCGTTTTCAGCCGGGATTGTTAGAGCAGGTGAAACTGTTTCGGCTACATCTTATGGTGTAGGTAACCCGGTTTATATAGTAGGTTCTGCAACCGGCAAAGATGGAATACATGGCGCAGCTTTTGCATCAAAAGATATTACAGAAGATTCTGTTAACGACCTTCCGGCAGTACAGGTAGGCGATCCGTTCCAGGAAAAACTATTATTGGAAGCCACACTTGAAGTTATAAAAACCGGTGCTGTGATAGGTATGCAGGATATGGGCGCAGCAGGTATTATCTGTTCTAACTCCGAAATGTCGGCTAAAGGCGAGCATGGTATGGTTATCTACCTTGACAGAGTACCAATGCGCCAGGAACACATGAAGCCTTACGAAATTTTGCTGTCTGAATCGCAGGAACGTATGCTGATTGTGGTGCAGAAGGGCCGTGAAGCTGAAGTGGAAGCCGTTTTTGATAAATGGGATTTAAATTGTGCCGTTATAGGCGAGGTAACCGATACCAAACGCCTGGTATATTATATGAACGGCGAAATGGTTGCCGATGTGCCTGCTGATGATTTGGTATTAGGCGGCGGCGCCCCGGTTTACGAACGCGAATACCGTGAACCTGCTTACTTTGCCGAAAACCAGAAATTTAAAATTGAAGACGTTGAAGAGCCTGCCGATTTGATTGCAGTTGCAGAGCACTTGATCGGTCACCCGAATATCGCGTCAAAACGTTGGGTTACCGACCAGTATGACTCGATGATAGGCACAGCCACCATGACAACCAATCGCCCAAGCGATGCTGCTGTGGTTGCTGTTAAAGATACTAATAAAGCCATTGTAATTACGGTTGATTGCCAGTCGCGCTATGTATACGCCGATCCGCAAAAAGGTACGGCCATTGCAGTTGCTGAAGCAGCCCGTAATATTACCTGCGCCGGTGGCGAACCGGTAGCCATAACCAATTGCCTTAACTTTGGCAATCCATACAAACCAGAAGTTTACTGGCAGTTTGTCGGCGCCATAAAAGGCATGGGCGAAGCTTGCCGCAAGTTTGAAACCCCTGTAACAGGTGGTAACGTAAGCTTTTATAACCAGTCGACAGATGACGGGCCGGTATTCCCGACGCCTACCATCGGTATGCTTGGCGTAATGGATAACCTGGATAACATGATGACATCGGACTTTAAACAACCTGATGATTTGATTTATTTGGTAGGTGAATCGGTTAATGATATTGCCTCGTCGCAATACCTGGCATCATACCATAAAATAACAAAAGCGCCTGCTCCATATTTTGATTTGGACAAGGAATATGCCATGCACCAGGTTGTAAAGCAACTGATACAGCATAAAGTAATCCAATCGGCACATGATGTGGCTGACGGTGGTTTATATATAACATTGGTTGAATCTGCAATGCCAAACGGTTTGGGCTTTGCCATTGAAACAGATAGCGCTATACGCAAGGACGCTTTCCTATTCGGTGAAGCACAAGGCAGGGTAGTGGTTAGCGTTGCCCCGGCCGACCAGGAGCGTTTTATCGAAATGATGGCCACCAGCGAGGTTGATTTTAGCCTGTTAGGAACCGTATCAAACGGCTTTTTAAATGTTGATGAAGAACTGTTTGGGCATATCACCGATATTAAGATGGTGTATAATAATGTGCTGCACGAGATATTAGGAGCGTAAGGGAAGAGTCCGAAGTCTTTAGTCGGGAGTCTAAAGTCAAAACGATTTTGTAGAGACGCAATATTTGCGTCTCCCGCAGGACAGGTTTGTAAATTGCGTAATGAAAAAATAGCCCACAACATGCTTAAACTAAACCGCGTTCACCACATCGCGATAATATGTTCGGATTACGAAAAATCCAAACATTTTTACAGCAAAGTGCTCGGTTTAAAAATAGTGCGTGAAGTATATCGCGAAGCGCGACAATCATACAAGCTCGATTTCGAAGTGGGAGACCATTACCAAATTGAGCTTTTTTCTTTTCCAAATCCGCCTGCGCGGCCATCCCGGCCCGAGGCTGCTGGCCTAAGGCATTTAGCGTTTGAGGTTGATGATATTGACACCGCAATTGCGCATATCAAAGACTTTGACGTCGAAATTGAGCCGATAAGGGTTGATGAATTTACCGGCAAACGCTTTACCTTTTTTGCCGACCCGGATGGATTGCCGATTGAGCTTTATGAGAAATAATGACGTTCGGTCAAGCGTTTTTCACATGAAGTGCTTATTTTATATCGTTTGATTATCTGTTATTTGTTGACTGGTTGAAATTAAATCAATTGATAATGAGCGTGTTTCATAGCGTTCCGGGTGTTCCGCGTGGGAAAATGGAACGCTAAACTGAAATTTCCCTATCATGGCATCGGGATGACACCCTAATTTCTGTGGTCACAAGACAAAGATTATTTTCCTAAACACATCATTTAGTAATAAATTGCGTAACGCTTTGACCAGGGCGGTGAAACCTATAATACATGTCGAAAGGAATTGATAAAAATACGTATGATGCTATTGTAATAGGCTCGGGCATTAGCGGTGGCTGGGCAGCCAAGGAATTGTGTGAACAGGGATTAAAAACACTGGTGTTGGAGCGCGGCCGCAATGTTGAACATGTTAAGGATTATCCTACCGCTAATATGCCCCCCTGGGACTTTAAGCATCGCGGCCGGATGACAACGGCAATGTTAAAGGAAGATCCGTTGATAAGCAAAGCTGCCGGTTACGGCGAAGACAACGCGCATTTTTTTGTAAAAGATAAAGATCACCCCTACATACAGGAAAAACCCTTTGACTGGATAAGGGGCTACCAGGTTGGCGGCAAATCGCTTACCTGGGGTCGCGCCTGCCAGCGCTGGAGCCAGTATGAATTTACTAATCCAGAGCGTTATGGCTATGGTATTGCCTGGCCTATAGGATATGACGACGTTGCGCCATGGTATTCGCACGTCGAGAAGTTCATCGGTGTTTGCGGTAATAAGGACGGGCTGGAATCGATGCCTGATGGCGAGTTTTTACCGCCGTTTGATATGAATGCAGTTCAGCAAACTATCAGCAAAAAGATAAGCGAGCACTACCCCGACAGGCATTTGGTGCACGCCCGCTGGGCGCACCTGACCAAACCCAACCAAATACATCTCGACCAGGGCCGTGTACAATGCCAGGCGCGTAACCTATGTATGCGCGGCTGCCCGTTCGGCGGGTATTTCAGTTCGAATAGTTCGACGCTGCCCTGGGCTAAGCGCACCGGTAATTTAACCGTCAGGCCCTTTTCGGTGGTACATTCCATTATTTATGATGAGAAATTGGGTAAGGCAACAGGGGTGAGGGTTATTGATACCAACACAAAAGAGCAAACTGATTATTTTGCGCGCATCATATTTCTAAATGCTTCGGCGCTGAATAGCAATTTGGTATTGCTAAATTCGAAATCAAAGCGTTTCCCTAACGGCCTGGGGAACGACAATGGCTTGCTTGGCAAATACGTGGCATTCCAGAATTACCGGGCATCGGTTGGTGGCGAAATGGAAGGTTATTTGGATAGTTATTATTATGGACGGAATCCTACAGAACTGATTTTAGCCAATTACCGCAACTTAAACACGCAGGAAACAGATTATTTTGGCGGTTTCACCACGTTTATGGGTGCTAACCGTGAACGAGGTCCGGCAGAAACGCAGAATGGTGAAATTGGGGCTGCTTACAAAGATGCACTTACCGAACCTGGCCGCTGGACGGTTTATATGTACATGCAGGGCGAAACCGTTCCCAAAATAACGAACCACGTAAGGCTAAGCGACGATCAAAAAGACCAGTGGGGGATACCTTTATTAATAACATCGGTTGAGTATGATGCCAACGATGAACGGATGGTAAAAGACTTCCTGACGCAAAGCAAAGAAATGCTGGAAAAGGCAGGATGCACAAACGTCTCCACCTACGAAAATAACCAGGCACCCGGTCTCGATATTCACGAGATGGGCGGCTGTCGCATGGGTAAAGACCCTGCTACATCCTTACTCAACGAATGGAACCAGCTGCACCTTTGTAAAAACGTTTTTGTTACCGATGGCGCATGTATGACCAGTACGGGTAACCAAAGCCCATCTATTTTGTATATGGCGTTGACGGCCAGGGCGGCGACTTATGCGGTGGGGGAGATGAAGAAGGGAAACCTTTAGGCTTAATCAAAATATCAACCTTAATATTTTATCCCATGAAAATCATGAAAAAAACTATTTCAATTTGTTTAGTGATCTTCGCTTTTAGCCAAACGGTGTTTGCACAGGATAGGTACCAGGCCAACTGGGAATCACTCTCTAAATACAAAACTCCCGACTGGTTCCGCGATGCTAAGTTTGGGATATTTATACACTGGGGCGTATACTCCGTTCCGGCATTTGGGTCGGAGTGGTATCCAAGGCAAATGTACCAGGTGGGCTCTGACGAGTATAAGCATCACATTGCTACTTACGGGGCACAGAGCAAATTCGGATACAAAGATTTCATCCCCATGTTTAAGGCAGAAAAGTTCGACCCGCAGGCCTGGGTTGCCTTGTTTAAAAAAGCCGGCGCCAAATACGTAGTGCCCGTTGCTGAGCATCACGATGGGTTCGCGATGTATAAAACTTCGCTATCCAAATGGAATGCCTTTGATATGGGCCCGCACCGTGATGTAGTGGGAGAACTTGCCGCAGAGGTAAAAAAGCAAGGCCTTGTTTTTGGTTTATCATCGCACCGAATCGAGCATTGGTTTTTTATGAATGGCGGTAAGAAATTTGACTCAGATGTGCTCGACCCTAAATTCAATGATTATTATGGCCCTGCGCACGAAGAAAATGAGACGATGTCGCCCGAGTATATGAATGATTGGCTGATGCGCGATATCGAGCTGGTGAATAACTACCAACCCCAACTGGTTTGGTTCGACTGGTGGATTGAGCAGCCCGCGCTAACGCCGTACCGCAAATCGTTCGCTGCGTTTTACTATAATAAAGGTTTGGATTGGAACAAGGGCGTGGTTATCAATTACAAAAATAGTTCGTTCCCCGATGGTGTTGCCGTGCTTGATCTGGAGCGGGGTAAGCTGGGCGCCATTCGGCCACAGGCCTGGCAAACAGATGATGCCATTGGCAACCAGTCGTGGGGTTATTCTACCACCAACACCTTTAAGGATGCGCGGTATGTGATTACAAATTTGATTGATATAGTAAGTAAAAACGGTAACCTACTGCTAAACATCGGCCCCAAAGCCGATGGCACTATTACCGATGGCGAAACACAAACGCTATTTGGCACCGGTAAGTGGCTTGAGGTTAACGGCGAAGCCATATACGGCACCCGCCCATGGAAAATTTATGGGGAGGGGCCAACTAAATCTGCAAGTGGCTCGTTTGCTGATCAGAAAGAACCGTTTACCTGGCGCGATGTGCGTTTTACTACTAAGGGCGATTCCTTGTACATTATTGCTTTGGGATTGCCGGATGGACAAGTTGCCATAAAAGTTTTGGGACTGAAGGCCGCGAATGGAAAAATAGCAGGTATTAAGTTGTTAGGCGGAGGGGACGTGGTATGGAAGCAAAAGGATGAAGAACTGGTCATTCAGCCTTCAAAAGGCTACCCTTCGGAATATGCAGTAAGTTATGTGGTGTCATTCGTGCACTAAATATGCCGATTCTGTTATTTTTGCAGCTTCAATATATAACAAGGCAACACGCTATTTGGAAACGTTAAAAATTTGTAAAGTGATTAAAGTAAAAACCAGGCAACTACTATTTATCATCCCATTTCTATTTCTTTTTACCTCATGTGATAAGCGGCAAAGTACCGCCGAAGAATTGGTACGAAATTATTTAAATGAACACCTGGCAGATCCGGGCAGCTACAAAAGCCATGGATTTTCGGAAGTTGTTAAATTAAAAGACAGGATGTTTCCGGGAGCAAAAGCACCACTGCGAGCCTACGGACGATGGGAAATAGTGCATACTTATAGTTTTAAAAACTTAAACGGCGCACCTGTTACCGAAACTAAGGTTTTTGAGATTGACAGCGCATTTACATATGCACAGTGCTGTTATGCTAAAATGTCGGATATAAGGTAGCCGAAATTAATGTTGTCATCGCTTGTTTAAAGGCTGCCGCGTTTGGTAAATTAAAGTATGTTCAAATTCAAGCAATTTAGTGTAGACCAAACTGGTTGCGCCATGAAAATAAACACAGATGGCGTATTGCTTGGCGCTATGGTCTTAGCTGAAAATCCATCGTCGATATTGGATATTGGCACTGGTACCGGGGTGATAGCGCTAATGCTGGCGCAACGGTTTGGTAACGCGCGCGTTGATGCAGTTGAAATTGATGTTTCGGCAGCTAAGACTGCGGCCGGTAATTTCGCAAATTCGGTTTTCAACAACCGGATGACCGTGTTTCCCACCAGCATTCAGGTCTTTTTTGAAGAGCATCCCGGTAATAAATATGATATCATTGTATCCAATCCACCGTTTTTTATAAATTCGCTGGAATCGCCGAAGGCAAAAACAGCCCTGGCCAAACATACCGATGCAGACTTTTTTGAAAGCTTGATGCAAAGTGTAGCCGGGCATTTGTCGCCGAATGGGGTATGCTGGCTAATTTTACCCGTACAAACCGTAGCGCTGATAAAATCACTGGCAATTCAAAATAGAATGTGTTTGCAAAAGGAGATGAGAATACGGTCGTTTGAACATTCGGAGCCGCACAGGGAGATAGTGTGTTTTGGGTTTGAAGAGAAGACAACCGAGATAACTAACATAACTATTTACGAAACCGCAGGCGTTTACACTGGCGAATACAAAATATTGTTGCAGCCATTCTTTCTGAATTATTAATATTTGCCAATGACTAAAATAGGCCTCATTTCCGACACCCACAGCTATCTTGACGATGCAGTTTTTAAACACTTTGAAAACTGTGATGAAATTTGGCATGCCGGCGATTTTGGAAGTATAGAAGTCGCCGATAAGCTTGCGGCGTTTAAGCCGTTTAAAGGTGTTTATGGCAATATTGATGGTGGCGATATCCGTAAAACCTACCCCGAAAACCGGCGGTTTAAATGCGAAAACGTGGATGTTTGGATAACTCATATCGGCGGCTATCCCGACAGGTACAGCCCGCTGGTAAAACCGGAGATTTACACCAACCCGCCCCAGCTGTTTATCTGCGGGCACTCGCATATCCTGAAAGTTATTTACGATAAGAAAATCAGCTGCCTGCACATTAATCCCGGCGCTGCCGGCAAGCAGGGCTGGCAAAAAGTGCGCACCCTAATCAGGTTTGCGATAGACGATGATAAAATTAAGGATTTGCAGATTATTGAGTTAGGGGGAAAGTAGTTTGCAGTTGCCGGTGTGCAGTTTGCAGCCGTTTAAACTGCCAACTGCCAACTGAATACTGCCAACTTGCTAAAGCAGGTTTGCCTTCGCATTCTCCATCTCAAAAACAGAATCGATAAGTAAGCCTTTCTGTTTTCCGGCCATCACCGCCAGCACATCACAGCGCTCATTTTCAGGGTGCCCATTGTGACCGCGTACCCACACAAATTTTACCTTATGCAGCTTGCTTATTTCGAGATAGCGTAACCAAAGATCTTTATTTTTTTTGCCGGCAAAGCCTTTTTGCAGCCAGCCGTTCACCCATCGTTTTTCGATGGCGTCGATAACATATTTGGAGTCGGAGAAGATTGTAACATCCTGGTTGGGCGCTTTTAAAGCTTCAAGGCCTTTTACAACGGCCAGTAATTCCATACGGTTATTGGTAGTTTTACGGAAACCCTCCGAAAGCTCTTTGTAATGTTTACCCGAACGTAAAATTACCCCGTAACCACCCGGTCCCGGGTTACCGCTTGATGCACCGTCTGTAAAAATTTCAATCATATGCCCCCTAGCCCCCTGAAGGGGGAACAAAATTAAGTAAAATTAAACGTTTTAATAAGTAAAACGGCATTTTTTACTCCCCCTTTAGGGGGCTGGGGGGCCTAATTTTTTCCGCTTCAACCTTAACGAATTTCCAATAACCACCACATCGCTAAAGGCCATGGTGAATGCGCCTATCATTGGGTTAACGAAGCCCAAAGCAGCCACAGGAATAGCTATTATGTTATAGGCAAATGCCCAGAAAAGATTTTGTTTGATGGTAAGCAGGGTGTGACGACTTACCTGTAAAAATTTGATAACCGAATGCAGGTCGGTGTTTAGCAGTACAACCCGCGCCGATTGTATGGCTACCTGGCTGGCGTCATTCATTGATACCCCAACATCGGCCTGGGTTAGGGCAGGGGCATCGTTTATGCCATCGCCTATCATTATAGTTTTGCCTTTTTGTTTGTAGATGTCTATGACCTTCAGTTTTTCATCGGGCAGTTTTTCGGCGTGTATGTCTGTAATGCCAATTTGCTGCGCCACTTTTAAGCACCTGGCTTTTTTATCGCCGCTTAATAAAACAGGGATAATGCCCATTTTTTTTAGCTGAGCAATAAGGGCCGCGGCATCGGGCTTTATTTCGTCATCAACATCAATTTGAGCAAGCAATTTTTGGTTTTTATAGAGCGACAGGTTAAAGCCACTGTCGTCTGTAGCCATTCCCGAACCCAAAAAGTAGTGATTGCCTTCCACATCCTCGGCACGCATCCCGAGGCCTTTTTCTTCCTTAACTGCTTTTAAAATCACTTTGGCCATGGTTAATGTTTTCAATTCATTTACCAGCGATTTTGCAATCGGGTGATTTGAGCGCTCCTCAATCGCCATTATGATGCCACGTACCAGTTCCGGGTTTATTTTACCTGTAATTTTTATATCATTAACCCTGAATTTCCCGGTAGTAAGCGTGCCTGTCTTATCAAATACCACGTATTTAGTGTTCGCAACTGCTTCAATGGTATCGCCACCTTTTATCAGAATGCCATTTTTTGCAGCGCGACCCAGACCAACCATCACAGCAGTAGGAGTAGCCAGGCCCATTGCACAAGGGCACGAAATTACCAGTACAGCAATGGCATTCATTAAAGCCGTTTGCATACCGGTATGCCCGGCAAAATAAGTAAGCACAAATGTTAGCAGAGAAATCAGGATAACAGCCGGCACAAATACAGCGGCAACTTTATCACCCAGTTTTTGTACCGGTGGTTTTGCCGCCTGTGCTTTTTTCATCAGGTCAATTATTTGGGACAGTATAGTATTTGAACCAACCTTGGTTGCCAGCATCCTGATATTGCCATGCTGAACAATTGTGCCACCAATAACAGAACTGTACTTTTCTTTTTCAACCGGGATACTTTCGCCCGTGAGCATACTTTCATCAACTGATGCATTACCAGAAAGCACCTCGCCATCCACAGGTATTTTATCTCCCTGGTTCACCTGTAAAGTGTCGCCGGGGCGCACTTCTTTTGCGCTGATAATTTCAATTCCACCGTTAATCACGCGGTTGGCATTTACCAATTGAATCTTTATCAGATCTTTCACCGCCGAGGTGGTTTGAGTAACCGACTGCTTTTCCAACACATTACCCAGCAATACCAGCGTAATAATAGCGGCACAGGTTTCGTAAAACTCGTAGTGCTCGCCTAAATTTTCAATTGTGCCAACCAAACTGTAAATAAATGCGGCTGTCGAACCCACAAATATCAGCACATCCATATTTGGCACACCACCGCGTATTGAATTGAAAGCGCTTTTGCCAAAATGCAGGCATCCCACCAGGAAAACAGGCAGACAAAGTAGTAACTGAACAATTGGGTTGTGCAGAAAGTGCCAGGGCAAAACCATGTGCAATAAAAGAGGAGCAGTAAGTACGGCGCAGAAAACAAATTTATTCTCTATTTTTTCGTAGAATGGTGTTATTTGGGTTGCCGGGTCGTCGACCACCTTAAAGCCGAGACCCTCAATGTCTTTAATTATACCGGGAATCGCGATGTGGTCGTTATTCGAAAACTTCACCTCCTCGCCGGCAAAATCAACCAAAATATTTTGCAGTCCTTTCTTCTCCAAAAGTTTATGAATACTCAGGGCGCAATTGTTACAATGCATCCCCGTCACGTTTAATTCAACCAATTGCTCTGCCATGGTACAAAGCTATATATGTTTAAAGTTTTAAGGGTAAGTAGATTGTAATTTTAGTTGATAGAGTTGAATTGGGTTGATTAAGTTTACAAAGTTGTTACGGAGGCAGGCGCCGACATTCAAACTTTACAACATTTAAACCTCGCAAAAACTAAATCAAAAAAAGACTTTGCAAATCAGCCGGAGATTCTTATTTTTGCACACTCCAAAACGGTAGATGTAGCTCAGTTGGTTAGAGCATCGGTTTGTGGTACCGAGGGTCGTGGGTTCGAGCCCCATCATTTACCCCAATTCTAAAAGTCTTTTTACAGTAGTAAAAGGGCTTTTTTTATGCCCTGAGGGCACTTTTTCGATAATAATTCTAATTCGTCAGTTGTTAACTGGTGCGTTGTGTTAAACACGAAAAACTGCCCAACTTGACGAAAATGTTTTACATATGTTTTACAATGGATTTCGTCAGTATGGCTACAATCAAAGAGGTGGTTCTCAAACACCATAAAAAGGATGATGGTACTTATAATATAAAGTACCGATTGACTCACAATCGAAAAATAACTTACATCAACACGAATTATTTTGCTGGAGAAAAGCAATTAAAAAAGGACTTGACTATAAAAGACAAGTTTTTGCTTTCTATAATTTCCACCGATATAGCGAAATACCGTATGAAGTTATTGGAACTGGATAGTTTGCTGATACATTTTGACGTAAAAGAATTGGCAAACCGTCTCACTCAGGATGATGAAAATTCTGTTATCGATATTATCGCATTTGCGAAGCAATATGTAAAAGACTTGATTGAACAAGACAGAAAAGGGACCGCCTATCCAATTCTAACCGTTGCCAATAGTCTTTGTGACTATTTCGGAACTCAAAAAGTCGGGATAGAGCAAATAAATTCAATCATGCTGCCTGACTATGAAAGGTACCTGAGAAAGGAAAGAAAATTCAAACGTAAAAATCAATTTGGTAAAGATGTTAACTATGTGAGCAAGGGTCTTTCCGATTCTGGTCTTCATAATCACATACGTGATCTTAGGACCCTTTTTAATGCTGCGAGGGACCGGTATAACGATGAAGATAGGGGCTTGATAAGGATCAAGCATTATCCCTTTAAAAAACATAAAGTAATCGAGGCTCCGATGACCGCAAAACGTGCATTAAGTGTCGAACAGATAGTTAAAATCGTCGAATTTAAATGCATTCCTGGTTGTCGAGCAGAATTAGCAAAGGAAATTTTTCTTTTATCTTTTTACATGTGTGGAATGAACGCTAAAGATATTTATAACCTTAGCCAATCATCCATTTTGAAAAATAGAGTTAATTATAATAGGTCAAAAACCAGAAAGCGAAGAAAGGACCAGGCTCTTATAAGTATAAATCTTATTCCAGAGGCATCTCCATTATTGTTCAAATATATAAATCGACTTCGCGACAGATATGCAGAATCCAGTAACTTTAATAAGGCTTTGAACAAAGGATTAAAGGAAATCGGTGAGTCAATAGGTATTCCCTCATTGACCATGTACTGCGCGCGTCATTCCTTTGGTAGTATGGCCAGGAACGAATGCCGGTTTTCGAAGGACGATGTAGCATTTGCTCTAAATCACATTGATAACACTACTAAAACAACAGATATTTATATTAAGCCCGATTGGCGGATAATTGATGATGTCCAGTTTAATGTTGTGTCATTGTTAAAACTACGAAGAATGAAATAAATACTTTTCTCATACAACAGTTTGTTGCCCAAATCAAATTTTTTGATTTATGTCCAGAGACTTTTGTTTTCAGCGTAAATTGTTTTAATAAATAATCGATCACCAGATATTTATAGGATAAACCAAGCATCTCCATTAAAAGCTAAGTGATTGACAGGGTATTTTCTCTTGAATCAACAGATCAAAGTCGAGATGGAAGTTTTTGTAACGGTAGATTACAAACTAACTATTTTAATACCAAGTTCTTACAATCTATTTATTTACAAAAGGATATTCAATTCCCTCCTGCTTCATTAAATCAAAGCCATATTTCATAATCGTTTCGATTATTGGTATGGTGTCTTTTCCTTTTTCGGTAAGGCTGTATTCAACTTTTGGCGGGACGACGGGATAAACAACCCGCTTGACAAGTCCCTTAGATTCCAGCTCTCTAAGTTGACTTGTAAGCATTTTATCGGTAATATGTGGTATGTCTTGTTTTAGTTCACTAAATCTTTGAACATTGTTGTGTAATCTCCATAGGATTGGCATTTTCCAGGTTCCACCGATGTGACTTAGTGCAAATTCTATTGGGGTATAATATAATATTCTATCAAAGAAAAATTCAGGCATAATTGTTATTTATTGTAAATCGCTATTTTGTCATCTGCTACGCAGCCGACCCAATATGTATCGCCTATTTCTAATGTTCCGGTTGCATTTGCAAAATTTTTGTCTCCCCCTTCAATAATTTTTCTGGTTTTTAATGAATTAGGGTTGATTTTAATAATACTAAAATAAATTATTTTTTTATTAACTCCTTTATTAGTAAACAACGTCATCGGGGAAGATTTTTGACCTGTGACGGTCATCTCATTATCTTTAGTCCACCTGATATTATCTGGTAAAAAATCTACAGTAACGGATGTTGTATCTAAACTATTGGTCGTCGATAACTTATAGATACGTCGTGCAGCCCATTCCGAAACATAAAGGTATTTGCCGTTTTTGGATATAGCAATTCCATTTGCCGCTGAAAATGTTTTTTTGTAAAATGGTAACCATCCATTTGATGGTGTCCATTTCCAGACCTGGCCTGTAGGGATTTTAGCGCTGAATTTTTGTAGGAATTCTTTATCATTGGGATCGTACATAGCTGTAGCATAAATATTCCCGGAATTATCAGTTACTAATCCATTGGCCCAAACATTACCAGGGAAGTTGATATTACTTTCCCATAATAATTCTGGCAAAGCATCTTTAAAATAAAGCTGAAAAGTTTCTATTGCTTCTCTGCTACCGTGATTAATAACCATTAGCCGGTAATTGTTAATCGCTATTTGGCGAATATAAATGCCGTGGGGCGCAAAACGCTCCAGATTATTATAACCCAGTTTAGTCTTTCCTTTATCAATGTTAAACAAGGATAATAATTTTTCAGTTTTTCTATTTACGCAATATATCCGGCCGGACGAATTATTATCACCTGCCATGGAACTTACTACAATCCAATCGGATCCGGGTATTTCCATCAGATCTTCAGGATTCGGGACCCCTTTTAGATAGTGTGATAGTTTAGGGCTCTCATTAATGTTGCTTTTTTGTGCCGCAACAATTGATAAAGAAAACAAGAATGCGATTGTAAAAATTAATTTGCTTTTCATGATAAATTTTGAGGCAAAAATATTCATTGACAAATCGATTTTTGGATCACTTACATTTAAGTAAGTATATAACATAAAGGTAAGTACAACCTTTTTAATCAGTCGATTTCGAAATCATGGCAAACAGTTGGCTCGAATGGCAACCAACTGGTAAACAACCGATAACAAATGCTAACATATTCAGCATACTTATAACCCGTGAAAATAAAAAAGCATTCTTTATTATTGGTCTCTGCCCCATCTCATCCTGTACCTTTTTTGGCGCCCTTGGATTAGATCAACCTTTTACTGGAATTTGAAATAGCATTTGCAATTTAACAGAAAGGGCACGACTTACAGCCGTAAAGTAGGCATCAGGCAAAAAACACTACGCGAATACAACGTTAATGTCGTAAACATTTACATCGACTGAAATTAAAGAGTTCAGGTCGCATACCAGTGGCCGTGCCCATTTTAACCAACTGAATAATGCCAGCCCGGGATTAATGCCCGACCGCTAATCGAATACACAAAATTGGAGTCGGAAACTGGTCATTAAACTTAAGACTTCGACGTGTTACTGTGGTATGAACTCTATAAAACTACGACAAAGTTGACGAAAATAAGCCCATTGCCCATCCCAATAAGATAGTCAAAAAGCCGATGGTGATAGGAAGTGGCAGGTGATACCATGCGGCTGCCCACATCATTATTTGCCCTGAAAACCGGAGTGCCTCAAGCTTTTTGGTCATATGCATTTCCACATATTTGCCAAAGCGCGTTTTTTTTAGCTGCTCTAAGTCGGCAAATCGTATCAATATTAGCGTGGCGATTATTGAAGGTAACAGAAACAATATAGCAAATGTACAAAGCTGATGCTGCCACATTAAATATGTAGTATAAAAACCAGTTCCAAAATCGACAATCAGCTTAAAAGGATGTATTTGCTGATATAGCAGTTTTTCTTTTAAATTCATTTAGGCAAAGAGTTATTTAATTGTTGCGAATGTTAGACCAAATTGAAAGAATCAGATTATTTTATCTTACTTCACCCTAACTTTGTGCATCATCGTATTAGAATAGAAATGTTTCAGGTCGGAAATATCCGTCAGGTTATTTTAAAATTTTTCAAATAGTGCATATCTTGAGGTTTGGGGATTAAAGAATTTACTCCTGTTAAGGCTTGGCAGGCAAATTATAGACCAATGCAAAATCGGGCAAGGCGAGCGAAGAATCGAAATCCGTTTTATGACATCTGTACAAGGCTTTTTCCTTGATTTGTTGAAAAGCGGTTTTACATTTCTCGGGCATTAAAACATGACGCTTACTTTGAGGACATAATTGAATTAAGGAGGTGTTTTTAAAATTATTTATATAGTCTGAGGTGCCCGGTAAAACTGTTAATAAAGTCATCGTCGAACGGGCCTATGGCTAAGGCAGTGTATTCCATTTCATTAAGTTCGGTTAATCCCCGGTCTCTGACAAGGAAGCATAAATCTTTTCCTTTTACGTCAGCGGTGAGCAACCTATAGATATCCAAAAGCTCGTTTTCTGTGTTTACTGCCACTATAATTTTCCCCTGCCCGTTATCCAGCCAGACCTCTATTTTTTCGGGGTACTTTTGGGCTGTATTTAAAAACGCCATTAAAGAGGCATGACAGGCCTGGGAGGCAGCCTTCCCTGCAGACATGCAAAGGTCTTTTCGTAAAATTATAACTTGTTTCATAAGGAATTATCCTGCTCGGCCCGTGCCACCGGAATTCGCATTCATTGACAGATTTTTTTAATTCACCTGTGATCCATTTTGGGCACCCGTTCCAATTCTCCAGCAGTCAATTGATCGCCTGGTTCTAAAACTTAGAAATTCGTACAACCTTATGGCGCGACTGTTGACCGCTGAAACGTGCTGGAATGGCGTAGAGCCCCCCTCAAATATTTTGTTGCATACAAAGGTGGACAGGTATTTTGCCAGTCCTTTACCGGTATGCTCAGGGTGGGTGCAAACAGCACTGACTTCAGTATATCCTTCAACCTTAAAACGTTGGCCAGTAATAGCTATCAGCTGTCCGGATTCTCTTATTCCATAATAATCGCCGAGCAAAGGTGTGCTTTTTCGAAAATATCCGGGCTGGACCATATTCACAAATTCGTAAATTTCTACAAAGTTTTCTGATTTCAGCAATACAATCTCATATTCCTCCCTGTTAACCTCCGGAAGCGGGCCGGAGCAGACCATTTGCAAACAAGGGAGCCTGGAGATCACTTTCATGCTTACTGGAATCTCTGGAAGTTCACCCAGAAACAGCAACGCTTCATCATTGCCTAAAATCCCCGTGATGTCATTAAATGGAAGCTTAGTCTTTTCATTGACGCCCACAAAAGGTAAAATATGGGGATGGTAACGCTTTAGCACATCATTTCCCACGGCAAAGCCGGCATGAAGTCCATTTAACGCGTTCCAAACCGGGTTGTCCAAAGTCTTATTTTTATTTTTCATTATTAATGATCAGATTAAAATAACGATGAATAAATATTAAAAGTTGTGTCCGAAGTGCTATTTGCGTGATACAAAACCCTCGATACTGTACTGGCATTCATTAAATATTGAAGGTTCTAAATTTCAGGGTAATGTTTAAACATCCGGTTATAATTAGCGCGGCTACCAAACGCCCACCCGAGCGGCCTTTGGCCTGTACATTTTGTCGCGGGGTTTAATGTTAAACGCCGTATAAAATTCGTCGAAATTAAAGTACGGTCCGTTAACACGGAACTTATATGGCGAGTGAGGATTGGTCCTTAACATATCCTGAACGTAAGCGGCTGATTCTTTCCGGCGTGCAAACTGCGCATGCGACAGGAAGAAACGCTGCGCAGGGGTAAAGCCATTGATTTTTTTGCCTGTCTTGTACTGGGCAGTCTTTTTAAATGCATCAAAGGCGATTGCCAGGCCGCCAAAATCGGCAATGTTTTCGCCCTGGGTAAGGTCGCCGTTTACGTGTAGCGAATCAAGGACACTAAACCCGTCGAAAAGCTTAATAACACCCTGGGCCTTTGCAGCGAAGCGCTTTGCATCTTCGGGCGTCCACCAGTCTACGCGATTGCCCAGTCCATCGTATTGTCTTCCCTGGTCGTCAAAGGCATGGGTAAGTTCGTGGCCTATTACCCAGCCAATGCCACCGTAGTTAATTGCATCGTCAGCGTCGGCGGCAAACGAGGGATATTGCAATATCCCGGCGGGGAAATCAATCGTGTTAAGCCATGGAGTGTATTCAGCATCATAGGTCGGCGGGGTCATGTCCCATATTCGCCTGTTAGTTTTTCCTGCTTTTAGTTGGGTAATCATGTCCTGATACAGGTATTTTTTGCAGGCCATTGCATTACGGTAATAAAATTTGGGGTCTATGTTTACACTGGCATAACTTCTCCAATTATCCGGATAACCAATTTTTGCTATGATAGCGTGCAGTTTTGCAATAGCTTTTTTCCTCGTCAATTCGCTCATCCAGTCAAGCCTGGCAATGCGCTCTTCGAAAGCCTCCCGCAGGTTTTTTACTATTTGGTCGACTCGGGCTTTGGCAACCGGCGAAAAATATTTTTTAACATAAAGATATCCCAGCGGATCACCTACTAATGTATCGGCATAGATTGTAACTTCCTCTGCCCGTTCCCTCGGTGCCAGTCTTCCTTTTAACGTTTTCTCATTAAATTCATAATGTGCAAAAGAAGTGTTATGGTCAAGGTAAGCGGCCGTATTGTCGATGAATCGAAAACGCAGGTAGTTTTTCCAGGTTTCAAGTCCGGTTACCCGCAACTGTATTGCCATGGCTCTAAAAAAATCCGGCTGCCCAACTTCAACCGAATCTGGTTTAAAGCCGAGTCCGTTAAATAAAACCGGCCAGTTGATACCCGGAATAGCGGTTTTCAGGGCCCCTGCGCTATAACGATTGTAATTGGCATCTACCTCTCTTAGCTCATTTTCTGTTTTGGATGCTTTAGCCAATGCCGTCTCCAGCTTCAGCACATCGTTTGCCGAAATGCCAACTTCCTTTTTTCCATGCCCGGTGATCACCAATATTTTGGTGATGTATTTCAAATAAGCGTCCCGCACTTTCTTGGAGCCGGCGTCGTTATCAAAATAGTAACTTTTTTCGGGCATTCCTAACAGTCCCTGAGCAAAGTTGGCAATAAGCTTTGCGCTATTGTGCAAATCGGGTACAGCGTTAAATAAAAACACACACCGGAACCCCATAGATTGTTCAAGCGCAATTTCCTGCTGTAAACCATCCGGCGTTTTTATCCGGCCTATACGGTCGAGATCGGGCTTCGCTGGAGTAATCCCCATTTTGTTGATGGTCAGGGTATCCATCCCGCTCCTGAACATATCACATGCTTTTTGCTGCATGGAATCAAAATATTGTTGCGAACCGCCGTTTTCGAGTAGTCCCCTTAATTTTTTAAAACTTTCGTTTTTGGTTATCGTGGCATCACCCCAAACAACCTCGGTTGGCGGGATGTCATGTTTTTTTAACCACGTGCCGTTGGCGTAAGCGTAAAAATCATCGCCGGGCCGCACACTGCGGTCCATATTGGCCGTGTCAAAATAATCAGTAAAAGGCTCTTTTTGGGAGTCAAATCGGAAACCTAAAGACGCGGCTGCTACTATGCTTACCATAAGCAGCTTAAAGTTAAAAAAGTTAAGTTTGATTATTTTCATAATTCATTTTTGATCGATATTTGATACCGGCAAGTAAAAAATCTTTGGCAGGGCATAGGGCGGCGCGCTGTTTGGCCCGCCGCCCTAAGTTTTAATTAATGAGATGCCGCGTAACGGCTCACATCGTCATAGTTTAAAGAACCGGCTTGAACCTGCATAGCTGAGGGGCTTATGCCGCTAAAGGAAATAACTTTTAAAGGAAGGTCATCCGTAGGCCTGACTTTCCCTCCACCAATGTATACGATATCAACCTTTCCGGCTGGCTCATTTTCAAATGTTAAAATCCAATTGGTTGTAAAGACGGGTAAAGGGGCATACCCTCCTTTCCCAATAGCCGGCCAAAAGTAGTAAACAAGCAGCCCCGCGTTTTTAACTGTTGGGGTAAAGCTGTAGTAAAGGTAGCCACTATCGGCAGGGAATTTCCAATCTGTTGGTTTTATCGTTATCAGCTGCGTTTTAATATTAACGCCACCGGCAGGTCCCTGTGGCCCGGTTGGCCCCTGTGGACCAACAGGTCCCGTTGCACCTGTTGCACCAGTTGGCCCTTGCGGCCCGGCCGGTCCTGTTGCCCCTTTCGGGCCTTGTGGCCCTGTTGGTCCCTGCGGACCAGTAGCCCCGGTTAATCCTGTGGCGCCCTTTTGGCCTTCGACCCCTGCCGGGCCAGTAGCTCCATCTTTTCCGGTATTACCTTGTGGCCCCGGTGCACCGTTTTTTCCGCACGCCATTATGGCGCATGCAAATGCAATAAGCATTAAATAATTAATTTTTTTCATAGGCTTTTTGCTGCAAAATTGTATTTAAAATTTATCCAGGCATAGCGAAAATCCCAAAATCACGGTATTCTGTTATGCGGAACAAGGGCGGACTTGTCCGTCGGTCTAGCGGCATAAACGTTGAAAGCATCCCCGGATTCTGCCTGTAGTTGTATCGTTACCACAAGGTTTACCAACTGAATAGAGTCGGTATCCATCCCCATTTTCCGTTATTGCTTCCGGTCGGGCAATGGCAGACTTTTGTGCTGCCGGTAGTTGATTCGGCATTAATTGATAAGTATGAAAGAGCATTCGCTAAAATATGATACTGTAATAATAGGAGCCGGCCAGGCCGGCCTGGCAATGGGGTTCTATCTTAAAAAAATGAAGCTTAATTTCCTGATCGTGGATGAGAACGAACAAGTTGGGAGCAACTGGCGCAGGCGTTGGGACTCATTAAAACTATTTACACCCTCAAAGTATAATCAATTACCAGGAATGGGGCCGCTACAGCCGGTTAATGGAAGAACGTCAAAAAACGATATGGCACGTTACCTGGAAGCTTACGCTGCCAAATTTGACTTACCCATATTAACAGGGCAGCGTATTACCGGCTTACATCAAATTGATTCAGGCTACCTGTTAGAAACCCAGGCAGCAAACATCCAGTGCAGCAATGTGGTCGTAGCCACTGGAAACGGTGTTAAAAAAATCCCGTCATTTGCGGCGGAGATTAGTCCGGAGATAATACAAATACATTCATCGGAATATAAAAACGAGGAGTCGCTGCCTGAAGGCGATGTATTGGTGGTTGGCGGGGCCGCATCAGGAATTGAAATCGCGCTCGAAATCTCCCGAAAACGAAAGACTCAGCTATCGGGCGAACCAACCTTCATCCTTCCTGCAATTCTTTTTAAGCTGGGAAAGTTTAATTGGTGGATATCAAAACATGTGCTATCAACCCGGACACCGATAGGCAGAAAGGCGCGGCCGGGGTTTCTCAGGGGCGGAGCCATTATGCCCATGCTTTACGAACGGCTCAATCAGTCGCAGGTGATTAGAAGGCCCCGCCTTGCAGGGGTAAAAGCCGGGCTGCCCCAATGCACCGACGGCGAAGTTATCCGCCCCCATATCATTATATGGTGCACCGGTTTTCAGCCCGATCATTCCTGGATAAAGTTTCAGCTGAAAACTGAATTTGGTTGGCCGCTGGCAAAAAGAGGGGTAGTTCAGGGGGTAAAGGGACTTTACATGTTGGGGATGCCGTTTCAGCATAACGCCACCTCGCACCTTGTTTATGGAGTTGGCTCCGATGCGAAATATATTGCAAAACAAATCAAACGACTCGATTAATACCCCCGGATGAAGGCAAACAATGCGTAGTTGCGGGTCACCATTTTCCGTGATTGCGAAACCTGTTGAAAAGGGTCAGCTTTGTCATTTAACAGGGTGAGGTCAAGGAAACTAGGCGGTTGAACCAAATTAAACGGCGACGCACCTGGAAATAATTTTTGAAATAAGTGATTAAGATTATGTGCCGAAAATTTAACGGGCTGGTTTGGGTTGTCGTATTGGGGATCATTGATGGCTGCACGCCTGCCCCCGACCCAAAACAAGCCTTTCATGTAGTAACCCCTATTGGGCAGGAAGTAAGTTTGCCGCCCGCCTACCAAACTGCACCCGTACATAACTATTGCAAAGTCATCGGCTGGCCGCCGGGTAAAACGCCACAAGCCCCGGCCGGTTTTCGCGTGCAATTATTTGCTGATAGTCTCGATAATCCTCGCAATATGATTGTAGGCTCAAACGGCGACCTCTTTGTAAGTGAGGCAAACACTGAGGTATCCGGTCTAAAAAAAATCGGCGCCAACCTAATTGGCATCAGTGCATCGCAGAAATTGGGTAAAAGTGCAAACCGAATAATCTTGCTAAGGGATACCAACCACGATGGTAACGCAGATATAAAAAGCGTTTTTTTGAGCGGATTAAACCAACCTTACGGAATGCTGATTTTTAAAGACTGGTTTTATGTGGCCAATACAGATGGTCTGTGGCGTTTTCCATATAAAACTGGCCAAAACCATATTAACAGCAAGGGCAATAAAATCCTTTCGCTGCCCCGTGGTGGTTATAATAACCACTGGACGAGAAATTTACGCCTGAGCGCCGACAGTACAAAAATATATGTAGCAGTAGGATCGGGGAGCAACGATGGCGAACATGGGAAAGAGAACGAGTTCAGGCGGGCTGCGATCCTGGAGATAAACCCCGATGGTTCGGGCGAAAAAATATACGCCAATGGGCTGCGAAATCCGAACGGGCTCGACATTCAACCTGAAACAAAATCGCTGTGGGCGGCGGTTAATGAAAGAGATGGGTTCGGTGACGAGCTTGTTCCTGATTTTTTGACACAAGTAAAAAAAGGAGGTTTTTATGGCTGGCCGTACGCATACTTCGGTCCACACGAAGACCCCACTCATAAAAATGAGAATCCGGATAAGGTGAAGCAAACACTCATGCCTGATCTATCCCTTGGCGCTCACACAGCCCCGTTGAGCTTATGCTTTTATAACGGAAAGGACTTCCCGCCAAAGTATTACGACGGGGCTTTTATTGCGCAGCATGGCTCGGCTAACCGGGCCGAACTGGTGGGTTACGGCGTTGCATTTATACCGTTTTTAAATGGCAAGCCCGCGGACAAATGCGGGGATTTCCTAACAGGGTTTATATGCGACCGAAAAACAAGGCGCGTTTATGGCCGTCCTGCGGGAGTTGCCAACTCCAAAACTGGCTCCTTATTTGTTTCGGACGATGCCGGTAATAAAGTCTGGCTGGTAAGTTATGTTAGAAAACGTAGCAGCCATAATTGAACATGTATTGAAATCTAAAACATCACGTTTTACAAATAATTATTTTTTTAATCTAAATTTTTACCTTTGAACACAACAACCAACTACTTTAATCCTGTGCGGATTACAAGATTTAATTATGGAATGCGGATGCTGAAGACGCAACGGTTTGAGTTACAAAATTACCTGCCTGAAGATTTTGAGATTGGCCAGGATTTCTTTGACCAGGTACTGAAGGACAAAAAGTGTTGTATTTTTTTACAATCGTGCCAGGGAGGGCACGAATACATTCACCTGGGGGCGGCTACTAAGGACCTCATTGGCTATTCCCAGGAGCAATTTGCAAAAGGCGGAATTGATTTTTGGTTTTCGCTCATTGATCCGCGTGACCTTCCATTTATTTCTGATATTATTATTACTAAGTTCCGCGACATGATGAACCCGAATTTCAGCCATGAAGCGCCTACGCCAATCGTGCTTCGTTACAGGTTAAAGACTGCTTCAGGTAAAAACGTATGGCTTAAAGATACAAAATATCTCCTCTCGATGAATAAACAGGGCAAGCCTCAGCAAATATTATGTAAGATTGAACTATCGCCCGGTACCAAGAGTGAATCAAACGAATTCGACAATTTATTAAATTCTCAGGAGCCGTATGCGCGTGTTTTGGAAGCGGCCATGATGCTTAAAAACGCCAAGTTAAAAGAGCCTATTGGCACTGCTCTTCATCACGTAGCCGAGATGCCTATAATTACTAAAAGGGAAAAAGAGATTTTAATGCTTGTTGGCGAAGGCCTTTCAACAAAAATGATTGCGGACCGGTGCCACATCAGTATTAATACCGTGGAGACTCACCGGCGGCATCTCCTTGTGAAACTAAACGCAAAAAACTCCATGGAATTGATCAGGCAGGCCTCGAGGATATTTTCATTGTAAATGGTCAAATCACTGGAAACCCTATATTGGTATAAGTCAATGAAACGATCATTACGCGATTAATTGTTTTATAATTTCGCTGATATCACTAATACCCCAACGTTCGACATATTGCCCGTTTTTAATCCTGATAATTTCTAAGGAGCTAATTTGGATCTTTTTGCCCGTGGCGGGTATCCCCATAAAAGTGCCCTGGTGTGTGCCCCGAAATATTTTTTGCGCGGTTACAAGGTCTTTTTCTGCAATGAGCTCAACTATTTCTACCTCCAGATCGGGGAAGCCTTTTTTAAGGCTCCCCCTTATCGACTGCAGCATTCCATCCGGACCGGATGACGTGCCTGGAATTGCCGCATGGTTAATCATATCCACGGCCACCAGTTCGCTGAAGGTGTCCAGGTTATCAGCTTCTATAAATTCTTTGTTAAACCGGATAACTACGGTTTTATTCTTTTCAGAAAGCGTTTGCATTATTGCGGGTTTTTAGGTTATGAACTTACTTGATGCGTATTCTTTTCAATGTGGTCTGCTATAAATTCTGCATCCCGCCCCACGCCCAGTATCCAGGTGGACGTAATAGCGTATTGGAAAGCCATTCCTAGAAAATAAAGCCCATTGTAACCTTTAACTATTCCCCGTTCAGTAACAGGGTAATTATGGCTGTCAATTATTTCTTTCATGTTGTGCAGCCAAGAAAAGTCCCTTGTAAATCCGGTGCACCAGATTACGGTTGAAACGTCACATATTTCACCATCTGCTAGCAACGGAAAGCCCGAACTGGCGCCGGCTACCCGGGGAACGTGAATGGCGCCGGCATCTGTAACTTCTTTTAATGAGATATTAAGCAGTGGAGCCGCTTGTCCGTTTAGTTTTATAGCATCGCGCATTTTACGGCCGCCTTTGTACTCAACCTGCGCGAGGAGCACCGGAACGGGCAGGAGCTCTACCAGCGGTTCCCTTCGCAACTGACCAATTTCGTAGCCGCAGACGAATATGAATCGTTTGATAAGAGCGTGCTCGGCTTCTTGATCAAGAACGTGAGCGATGCGCAAACCTTGTTCGACTATTTAAACTGCGCCAGCACGCAGCCAGATGACATCCAAAAGTTCCTGACGCAGTTGTACTTGGAAGACAACTCGCTGGCAAACTTTTACCGGACGAACAGACAGGAAACGGTTTACTGGCCTGACATCTTCGAGAAAATCGATGAAGGGAAACTGTTAAGAGCCCGAAAATCCTTTGACGAGCTCAAGCCTGTGATCGAAAAATATGGCCACGCATTCGATTTCGATGATTTCCGGCGTCTGATGATCGTACACGATTATGGCAACCTCCAGTCGGCGAAGACCCTGACCGCCGCCTTTGCTTCGGAACTGGTGCTGTCCCATGGTGATTTTCATTCTAAAAACGTCTTAGTCCAGGGTAATCACCGTCCGGTCATCATCGATACCGGGGCGATCGGTCATCAATATTGGTGCCTGGACTATGCACGGTTGATCGTTCACATCTTCACCAACGGGCTCGATAATGGCACTGCGGATTACTTCGACCCGGCGATTCTGCCCCGGGATATTGCCGTCGCGAACAGAATTATCCATTTGCAGCCGATCGATTTGGACGGCAAGAATGATAATTTTATAGTTGCCTTGAACTGGTTGACGGCGAATTACGCCGCTATAAATGAAAAGGCCCACTTATTCGAATTGCAATTAGGTCTACTGAAAGAATTTATCCAGATCTCCTATCGTTCGGACACAATGCCCCCAAACAAAAGGGTACTGGCCCTAATCAGCGCGCACCAATGCCTTTTGGCGGCTAACACAATAGTGAAATCTATCGAATAGCATTAGAGTTCAAATATGTTCCGAGGCGACGCCGGTAATTGAAAATAAAAAATGGGAAAGTAGCTTTTCATAAGCAACTTTCCCTTATGGTAGCCCCTTGGGGAATCGAACCTCATCCTTAGAATGCAATTTTTCGCAAGTCATCCAAGAAATAGTTCGAGAATTGTCCGGCAAGGGCTCATAAACTCAATTAGCCTAAAACAGGATCGAACTATTGAAGTTGGGCAAATAATCTCGAATCATTAAGTGGTTAGAAGTTGGTCATGTTGGTGCCCAGATTTAAGGCAAGCCATCGGGGAATTGAACTACCCTTGACACAATTTCCCCAAATACCCCCTGTTTTAAAGCAGCAAATTCTTCGTATAGTTTCAGCTACCAAGACCTCCTGCTATGCTAACTAACAGGCCGCCCAAATACCGACACCTTAAATTGCATTCGATCTGTTATTTAAATGGTAACGAATAACTGGGAAACCAGGCATAAAAAGCTACAAAAATTAATGATTACTTCTTTGCATTAATAACATAACCTTTAATACGGTCCTTCTTTATCGGTCTTCTTTTTCTTTTGATATCAATAAAAAATTCATCTTCAAAGCCTAACCCCGTGTAATACAATTCGTCGAAAACCCCCTGGTTCTCGGGCGAAAATGTCATTGAGGCGCCGTTGTTTGCCGCCATTTTTAAATAGAGATTTTTGTTGGATATATAAGTGCCGCATATATCCATTTCGTCTGTAGCGTACATTCTGCCATGAATCCTACGGCGGTGGCGTAAAAACTCCGTAAAATTTGCTACCGGGTTATTAAACTGTTTTTTTAACGCCAGCACGAACGTTTCGAGATCATCTATGTAAACAGACCACGGAAAGTCTTCTTCAGGTTCCTTCTTTAATAACAGGTTTAAATCCGTTTGGACCGGGCCCCATCTTTCCAATGTTACAATTATAGAGAAGATATGATTAAAGCGCTTAGGGTTAACGGTATGGATAACCTTGTCGTTTTCAATAACATCAAATTGATCGTCGCTAAAGAATTTATCTTCAACGCGTAAGCATTGGTCGTACCCATATTGAATGGCATCTTTGAAATCGGTCCTTATCCGCTCAAAGCCCTTCTCAGGGTTTCGGAATGGTTCCCTGAATTTAGATGCTTTCACCTCGATGATCAAAGCCGTGTCTTTGTATAATATTAAGATATCCTGTTCGGTATTATGCTCAACGCGATAGTTAGTGTAGAAAAACGCTTCCTTTGCTTGTCCAAACAGTTTCTTGAAAACTTCAATTGTTTTTACTTCCAAAACCTGGTCCCTGTGTTTACGAAGTTTATCCGCAATACCAGGCTCATTCAAAAGTAACCGATAAAGAAAACTACTAAATGCAATCGGCAGTTGTTTCTGATAAACATGTAATAGCTCGCCGGTGGGCAATATCATAATTGGAGCTTGTTCGATTGGATTAGCTTGCGCATAAAAAAGGAATTTCGGGTCTGGGTTAGGAAACATCGCCACCATTCCCAATAGGCGAACAGTGGTTTTCTCTGCAAACTGCGCATAGAATTCCTCTTTTCTGAATTTGAATTCGGCATGCGTGCATTCGTGAAATTTATCAAACGCATCGCGCACAGAGTCAGGGAGGCTTTCAAGCTTTTGTTCAAAAGTTTTATTGTCGTCGATATTCAGGATAAGTTCCTGGAATTCCTTTGTACCCTGATAAGAGTTAACCTCGCGAAATTTGCGTTGACTTACTTCTTCGGCATATCTGATCCAACGAACAATAATATCCACCGTTACCCCAAATAACTTTTCTATAGTTTTGTCGAACCGGGTGAATACCCGTTTTAGCCGGTCAATATCCTGCTCCATGTAACTTAAAGAGCCGTTATCAAAAAAGGTCTGAAATGAAGCCTGATGAATAAACCTATTTGTTAAGTCAGCCACATTATCAATATCTCCTAAGCTTTGTTGCTGATATAGATCTTTTATTTTATTTAAGTCATCAGCCCAACCGGATATAAGATCAACGTTTTCCAATCCCAAAATTTCTTCTCCGCGTTTTTCTGCCAATGCATTTAGTGCTATTAAATACAACCAGTCTTTCAATTTGGAGCGGAATTTATTTAACGGATGATCGTCAAGCCCGTCGGGTCGGTGTTTAATGAAATAGGTGAGGTAGCCCGCGAAGCTTTCCAATTCAAACTGGGAAACTTCTTTTTTAACCTTTTTACTAAGTCGCTCAATTTCAAGTTCTATTTCAGTCATTATTGGAATTTAAATTGTAAAATTAGGATACTCGGACTAAGAATAATATGATTTAATACTCTTATATGTGTAAAGATAAATTTTGCCCACCTACGATTGTTTGAATCTCAGTTATTCGATTTCTTTGTTCATTTGCAGCTTTCTGCGATATTTAGACTTAAGTTTAATTATGTTAAGATATAAGTACGGTCTTATAAATAAACGTTAAAACATTTTTAATTTTGTTTCTTATAGCAATCTATGACTATTGAAGAATTAAAGACCAAAAGAGAATCTGAAGATAAAGTTGAATTTAAAGCTGCTTCTAAGGATTTTACTTATAACGGCGGAAAGCATACTAACCAAGCAGACCGGAGAAAATGCTTTTTGGGCTATGTCGTAGCGTTAAGTAACGAGGGCGGGGGCATGCTTGTGTTAGGGATGGGCGACAGGTACCCGCACGAAGTTGTAGGAACTAAATTCGCTGATAGGGAACTGGGAAATCTGATTGACAGCGTTTATGGTCACTTAAAAATTCGTGTGCAAATCGATGAACTCTTTGAAAACGGCAAACGGGTGATTGTTACGACTATTCCTGCCCGTCCGGTTGGAAAGCCAATGAAATATGAGGGTGTTCCCCTAATGCGAATCGGCGAAAGTCTCAGGAATATGTCAGATGAAGAATTATTCAAAGTCCTGTCTGAACAAGAACCTGACTACTCTGCAAAGATTTGCGAGGGACTAACGATTGACGACCTTGACGAAGCTGCAATTGACGTATTAAAACAACGATATGCCAGTAAGCAACAAAATCAGGCATTCAGATCATTAAGTAATGAACAAGTTCTTTCTGATCTCGACTTAATCAAATCAGACAAGGTTACCTATGCTGCATTGATTTTGTTAGGTAAAAAGGAGGCATTGCAACAATATATACCTCAATCAAAAGTCATCATTGAATATAGAAGTTTAGAATCTGAAATTGCACATGATTGGCGGGAGGAGATTAATGAGCCTTTATTTATTGGCATCGACAATGTCTGGAATATTATTCGTTCGAGAAACACGGTTGAGCATCATAATTTGGGACCGTATATTATTGACATTCCTGTATTTAACGAAATGGTTATCCGTGAGGCGCTTTTAAATGCAATTGCGCATCGCGACTATCGTTTGACCTCCGAAATTGTCATTAAGCAATTTCCCAAGAAACTCATTATTAACAATCCCGGAGGTTTTCCATTGGGCGTAAATCTCGAGAATTTGCTCTCTGTAAACAGTACTCCGAGGAGCAGACTGATGGCAGACGTCTTACTCAAGACTGGTCTGGTTGAGCGTTCCGGGCAAGGAGTAGACAAGATATATTCCCTTACGCTCTCAGAAGGTAAAGCCGAACCGGATTATTCTAATTCAGATCCATTCCAGGTTTCTCTAGTTTTAAAAGGGTCAGTAACGGATAAAGCTTTCAATGTTTTTATTCAATCGGCCCAAGACGCTCTTTCAGTGGATCAAAAGCTTAGTGTCTATGATATTATTGGACTTGCGAAAGTTCGTGAAGGACTTTCTTCGGGAATTCATAATGATGTCATTCAAAAACTTGAAAAAGAAGAATTAATTGTAAAAGTGGGAAGTGGAAACAGTCAAAGATTCGTTCTTGGAAATACCTATCAGGAACTGACAAAACAACCTTTAAAAATCGGAAATTATATTGTCAAGGAATTGGAAATTATTCTGGAGACTTTTAAGAAAGAGGACAAGGTAAAGATGGGGACATTTGTCAATTCATTTGAGGGGGGATTAAAAAGAGAACAAGTTAAATTCCTTGTTGAGAAGCTCTTAGACGATAAGGTATTGGAAAAGTCCGGGGAAGGAGCTGCAACTAAGTATACAATATCCTCTAAATTTAATGGCAAGAGTCCTTTCAGTCAAGTAGAAGAGTTCTTAAATCATAAATATAAACCCAATGATCTGGACAAGTAGTCAGAGAAGATCTGAGAAGAGATCTAGTCTAACTTAATTCCACAATATAGATAGGAATTCCCCAAGACTACTGGAATAGACGACTAGATAGAAGAAGACGTGTCAAGAACAATTATGAGAACATTCTTATGTCTTGAGAGTTCAGATCAAGGAGAATATGACTTCTTCTAAAGATCTTATAGGCAAATCATTGGATCAAAGAGTGACTAATCCGAAAAGATGACCTAATGAACTTGAAATTCATTTTCCAATTCGACAAAAGAAAGTCTCCGACTGATCCTATATAAAAATCTAAGAATTCCACAAGAACTCTGAAAATTCCACAAGAATTAGTTTAGACGACTAAATCTGAACTTCAATCTGAAGATTTTTCCTGACCCAGACAGAATGCAAATTATATAAATTTACCTGATTTGTTGTTAATGTGATTTTGATTATATTTGTTCGTCTTTAAAGATTTCCCGAATAAAAAAAATAAAAAACAATCGCGTTTTAAAGGATGAGTTATGATATATGTTCATTCACTTTACCTGATTGCAATCCAACTTAGTTGGATTGCAATCAGGTAAAACGGTTTTTCTTTCATCTGTTACTTTTCTTTAGAAAAGTAACCCATACCCTCAAATTCCCCCAAATTATAGTGACCGACGATCCCAATCGGCTACACCTGGCCGCGGTCACACGCCGGAACGTTATAGGGAATGACATAACTCTATCATTAATGCTATAAGCAAAGAAAGACTCGAAATAAAGGTGCTTAAGGAAACCGTCGGCATGCTCCAGCCATTGTCACTGACACTTAAGCAATTCCTAAAACACAGGAAAGTGATAGAACTGTCAAGTGCCCGTTTCGTCACCGCTGAGAATATCTATATATAAGCAACTCTTTTCAATCACTTCAGGAAAAAGCAGGTACCATCCGGCAGGGCGCCAGGCGAATTTAGAATGGGACAACGGGAGCGAAAGGGACGGAAGGATGCCGGATGGTTCTTGTCGCGCGGCCTGTAACGGGGTAAGGGATTAAGTGGTGGGGGGAGCGGACCTTGTCACAGGTAGGGGCGGATTACCGGGTGCAATGATAGAATTGTTTACTGTAACAGCATTATAGTCCGACTATAATTATAAGATTTCTAAAAAGACCTATTTAGTGGTTCGAAGCCCACCGTGAGCTCCTGGTCCAAGGGGGAACGCTTCCCCCGTCGCCTGTATTCGCAGCTATTTAATGAATTGTAAGAACATTTTTGCAAAAGCTGTTTTAGTGATCAGTTTGTCATCATCCAATAAATTCAAGAACATTTGTCCGCCTTTTAAGGTAAATTCATTCCTGAAGACCAGATCAATATCATCATATGATTTAGGTTCAAATTTCCCATCCACACAAAAGCTGTCTTTTTTATAACAGGGATATAAAAGATATGCATGATCGCCCTTGAAATATAACTTATAAGCCAATATTTGCCTAAGGTCGTGGTCATCCGGCTTATCGTCAACCGGCCGTTTCCATTTTGTATCCAGCACGATCTTCCGGCCGTCAACCAGTTCGATGAGGATGTCCGGGATCAGCTTCTTGGTACCCGTATCGCCTTTCCAATATTTATATTCCCGCTGATCACTTACAAACCATCCTAAACCCTTTGCAGCGGAGCGGATGCGATTATAGACGAACTTTTCCCAAAGCATGTTCATGTCGAACATAAGCGCAAGCACATTCGTTTTACCTTGTCGCAGATCAGGGTGGTAATTCAGCAAAATGAGCCGGGCAATCTGCCATGCGGCCTGGTAAGATTGTGTTTTACGAGTTAGCTGAAACCGGGAAAAAGTTTGCTCTGTTACGACAAGCTTATCGTTTTCGGGCCAATTTTGAAGGACAGCAGCTGCCTTAACGCCAGTGTGTGATTCACCGGCAAGATCCGCGATTACCCGGAGGGCTTTGCCAAGTACATGATGTATCTGGTGATGCTGGTCGTATACCGTATGTTCCGTGTAAAACCGCTCGGCATGGATCATGTTCTCGCGTATCTGCTCATTGAACAACAGCCGACCCTTTAAAGCGTACTGATTGTCGGCTTCGACCCGGTATCTTTTGATCAGCCCCTGGCGCAGGAGATCGTTAATCTCGCTTAGGAACAATTCAAAGTACAATTCCAAGATGGAATTGGCGCGCAACCGCAGATCGGCAAAGCCCGTGGTTTCCGGATGAAGTAAACGGCATTCTTTGAGCATATCCAGTAAGATGTTGCGCCACTTGCCTTTTTCCTGATCGTCCCGGTCAATTTTAGGCAACACCTCAATCGTCAGGCTTCCCACCTGGAGCACACCAACGAATTCCTTAAACCGGATGCCGCCATAGGTGAGGTCGTAATAGGAAGTTTTGTCGCTGAAAGCCTGTAAAGATTTGATCTCGTCCAGAGTAAACGCTTCCCTTTCGAAGTTTATGCGGTCGTATTCGAAATACTGCCTGAGCCGTTTCATCCGATGTTTATTTTCGCATAAGCCGCCATGAAATTTTCCTTAGTTGCGAACGCATGTTCGTTAATTGCAAACAGGTCTTTACTATCCATTTCCTCATCGTCCCTGTAGGCAAACGAGGCTTTTTTTACGGTATGGCTAATAAAGCCTTCGCCCAATACCAAACGCAACTTTCGGTAATCGCCAAAGAAATATTCCTGCAACAGTGGGATAATGTTATTCCTAAATCGGCTCATCAGGTCTTCCACAGAACCAACGCTGATCAGGTAAGCATGGCCGATCAGGTGGTCGCGGTCTTTTAGCAATTCCAGGCGCTGATTGATTACGGTCAGCAACTTTTGGAGATCGATACCAGTGAAATATTCGTGTTTTAACTCATCGATCTGGGCCTCGTCCTGAATGTTTCCCCAGCTATCACAGATCCGTTTTAAGCTACTTTTTAACTCGTCGGTTACTCCAAATAACTCCATCAAATTCCGTTCAGCCACCAGATAATCATTATCGGCCCAGTCGCTGTCGCCATAATCCCAAAGCATTTGCCAAAACATCCTTTCCGGTGATAAGAGCTCAGGATGCGGCTGCATTTCGAGAAAGTTGAACCGTCTGCGCAACGCGCTGTCCAGTGCCTCGACGCTCCTGTCGGCAGTGTTCATTGTGCCGATTACATACAGGTTTGAAGGTACCCCAAACTCATCACGGCTATAAGGAAGTGTAACTTTCAACGCTTCACTATTCCCGGTACGTTTGTCCGGTTCCAGCAGGGTGATGAGTTCACCGAACACACGGGATACATTTCCCCGGTTGATCTCGTCTATGATCAACACGTAAGGTTTATGATCCTGTTTAGCCGGCTGGAACAGGTCGGTGAAGGCATCGTGTTTGATATCCTCATCAAAAAACTCGTAGATGCTTTGTTGACTGATTTTTTTACGAAAGAAGGTTTCCGGCGTCTGGTTGAGGTTGACCGCCAGCCATTCTACTTTCCTAAACTGGTAATATTCAAAGTCATTCTCATCACTCCAATAATAATCGCTGGTCACACGACCGACGGCATCTACAATATTGTTGCCTTTAGAGACCACAACGATATCGCCCTGCCGCATGTTCTGAAAGGTAAACATGGCAGTGATATTATACCTGCTATCTTTAACAAGGTCAGGAAGATCCTTCTGAAACTTATTGCGATATTCTCTCCAAAGCGTGATCTTTTTGAAGTCAGCAAAATCGTGGTCGCCGCCCCAGCCCAGGCAGATACAATTGTTTTTGATACACCAGTCATGGATGTGCGGATTTTGTAAACCACCGAGAGACATTTTGTAAAATCGTACGTTGGCCAGGTCATGCACTTTTTGCGTTTTAACGTCGGCTGTCAAGCGCGCTGCGTTACAGATCAGCTTAAAAATGCCGGGTTTGATCTCATATTGCAAGGAGGCAGCATTTTGGGCGGGCTCAAGCGGCTTAATGCCTTCTATGAAATCCTCATAGCCGAGACTTTGGTGAAATGTTGTAAAGACAATACGTTTCTCGTCAACGTAACGATCATAACGGGCTTTGAGTGCGGAGCGGGTGAGTCCTTCTATGTCGCCGTCAATGATCGACAAGGCTTTATTGATGGTATGGTAAGTTTTCCCTGTTCCAGGAGGGCCGTACAGAATTTGATTAAGTGGCTGACTCATTCTAATTTTTTGTTTAAGCTCGTTCGTTTTAATTTCCTTAACAATATTTCTAACCTGGTCACCAATGGCCTGGTCAAAAAATTTGAGGCGGTCGATGAGATTTGTAATAGTTTGTTCTCCGAAGAAGTTGACGGGTTCCGCCAGGCGTATACAGTTAGCGTGTTGCCAGGGGAACCATTCTAAACCGGCAGGCAGTGTTTTACCAATCTTTTCCCAGAATACCTTTTTATTCAACTCATCTTCGAAGTGGAGGCAGATATTGACCTTATCGCGTTTGCCGGCCAGTATCTCAAATTCGTAATGCGCTAACTTTGAGCCAAGGAGTTTTGACTCATCGCTGGCCCACATCCAATCCCGTTGCCCTTGCCTCCCACTGATTTCCTGCATAATTGAAAAAAGCGGTGGTTCTGTTTCATCTGATAATGTTTGTGCAAGTTCTTCCATCAGCCCCTTGAAGGTTCTTCCGTTAATCTCCAGCATGCGGTATAGAATGTCCTGTGCGAGGATCATATTGTTTTCATCCGTATAGCAATTCGGGGATTTCAACTTTCTAACCAAATTTTGCAATTCGGCATCCCCACTTACAAAGCCGTCGATAAAATCACTGACTATACGCAGGTAATGCACATACTTAAGTCCGGGTTCCGCAGGGGGCTCCCCGGTAATGCGGCACAGGATCTGGTAAAAAGAATCTTTATAAAAAGTGTATTTGGACGGATCGTGATAGGTTAGCAAAGTAGCTGCCGTTCGCTCATCATGGTGAGGCAGGTGGTTGGGCTGCTGGTCGATCTCCCTGTATAATTTAAAAGCAGTCTGACTGAAATTCCTGATCCGTTCAGTTAGTTCAGTACCATCTTCAAATAATTGTTTCAGACATTCCCTGTAAGGTTCCGTCTGCTTTTGCGCAAGGTTGAAAATCACACCTATTCCCGGCCCATAAATTAAGTTCATAAACTTTACGGACTTGATCTCGGTGTAAAGATCCGGGGCGTTCATATCAGGCCTGCCCTGAAATTGTTTGAGAAGTTCCCATTTGTACATCTCATCCGACAGCCTTTCTTTGCTCAACAATTCTTTATAACGCTTTATAAGCTCGAAAAAGGGACTTTGATCCTCCGATTTCCCCTGGATTAAAAAGCCAAAGTTTTGCAGGAATGTATTGGTAGGACCTCCTCCCGGGCGTTCCCAAAGGTGCTCGCCTGTCGCAAAAAAATGGGCGCGGCGCAATACCTCTTTTGGTGGATAAAGTTTACCATTCACGGCAAGGTCAAAGCGCGTAGACTTATTAAGTTTTTCGTCGCTTGCGTCGATTTCCTCAAGCGCTTTTAAGATGTGATCTTTAGTGATCAGGTCAGGTTTAAATGCCATTTAATAAGTTAAAATTTAAATTAATCTACTCTCCACGTCAGAGTTAAAATACGCCAAAGCGATAGGGAATGACTGGAATATATTAATCTATAAAGCTAGTAATACAATGGGTTACTACAACTTAAATTTATTAAAATCCAAGACATGATATTGTACGCCAACATTGTGTCTGCAGAGGGTTTTCGGAGAGATAATCACTGGCAAAGATTAGAAAAGAAAAGTGCTTAAGTCAGCCTTCCTGCCCCCAACTTGAATTTTTTTTTGGTTTGAAGATTACTTAACAGCCAGCTGCCGTAATAACGCACAAACGGCTGTAGCTCATTTGCTTTGAAAGTTGCGACAATGTAACCGGGAGCTTTCTGATTGTCATAAAAAACAATATTGTCGACTAAAAACGCAGGTGTTACAGATTCGACCTTAATCGAAAAATGAGCAACGCAATGCCGAAGGGCTATCGCAAGGTCTTTGACTGTTACGAAGTCCGGGTTGATCTGCGTATCTTGTAGTCCCATTTCCTTTTTCATCTGCGAAAGCAGCCGGTCATTTGGGATAGCATCGATGATGCGTTCTTTCGGCATAACGATAAGGCCTGTCAAGCAATTAAGCAGCAGCGTATAATTATATTGTTCATAAAAGTCATATTGATTCAGATCCTTTTCGTACTGGCTAATCAGTTGAAGTGTCCGTTCTATAAATTCGTATTCGAAATCTGCGTAATTACCCATTAGAGAATTGTGATTAAAGTTCCGTTAAAATTCAATAATTCTAAATTCATTCGCAAATAAAATGAACGAGTTTAATCCGGCGGGGTAGAATGGTAAAATAGAAAGCAGATATTGTGTGTGGCGGAACCTGGGCATATAAAAAGCTACCAAAGACAAATATTATCAAATAATTTCCGGAAAAAAGCAAGTACCATCTGGCAGTACGCTGGGAGAATTGGGCCTGGAGCACTGGGGCAAAGAAGGAGGGATGCCGGACGGTTCTTGCTGCGCGGCCTGTAATGGGGTAAGGAATGGAGCGGTGGAGGGAGCGGACCTTGTTACAGGCGGGGGAAGATTAGCGGGAAGTTTTTACAGGGATTGTGCTATGCGAAACCGGGCATAAAAAGCTACTAAGGCAATAATCATCAAAACGTGGGTAAAAAGCAATTGCCATCCGGCAGTACGAGGAAGGATTGGGCCTGGAGCAGCGGGCGGGCAAAAATAAATACAAGCCTTTTTTGGTTGCTGCGACAGAAAACGAAAAATTGCCAATCAACAATTTAACTACTGTATGAATATTCGCACGTTTTAGCGCGTTGTCCCCATGGAGACGCCTGACTGTCCCGCCAGTGAATTGAAACTGCATTTTGTATTAGTTTAGACATTTGTTGCGATTTTTTGACAAAAAATGGCATAAATTAATAAATCATTAATAGAACTTAGACCCATAGCATATACTATGGTAGAAATGGGTAACCGGCCGCCAGTCACTGTAGAAGTGACAGCTTCCGCTAAGGGAAACGGAAAGCTGGAAACATGGCTGGATGATTTGCAGAATGGCAAATTGATTGCAACAATACCTGTTATTGCAACAGGTAACAACCAGTGGAAAACCTTCAGTAAGTTGTTCAGGGGCATTACAGACCAAAAACGATGTATTCGTGAAATTCCCATCAGTGCCGCTAATACCATATTAATCAAAAGCATAAAATTTACTTACAAATAGCGATGGATAGTTCAACCCTTAATCTGCGACCATTTGCATTTTTACTGCAGAGCGTTATTGAATAGCTTGAAAAAGATGTGGCACAAAAAAGTTGGAATTGCCTGGACATAAAATACAGGGTGCTGATTATTGACTGTCTTTAAAACATCAAAAAGCTTATCCTAATGGAAATACTAAATCAAAATAATAATAACCATTTATGAGACATCTGATTTTTATTCTTGCCTTAACGATCTCTGCTGAAATTGCTAATACGCAGCCTGCGCCCGTTAAGGTGAGCGAGGGATTATTGCAGGGAACTGCGGAAAATGGCCTTACCATATATAAAGGCATCCCCTTTGCGGCGCCCCCGGTTGGAGAATTTCGCTGGCGCCCGCCGCAACCCGCAGCAAAATGGGATGGCCTGCGCCGTGCCGATAAATTCGCTCCGGAACCTATGCAAGGCGGCAATTCTGCATCAGGAAAAAGTGAAGATTGCCTGTACCTGAACGTATGGACACCGGCTAAGTCCCCAACTGACAAAGTTCCGGTCCTTGTATGGATATACGGTGGTGCTTTTAACTTTGGAGGTACAGCTGAACCAACTTATAACGGTGAAAAGCTGGCTAAAAAAGGGGTAGTGCTGGTAAGTATAGCCTATCGTGTAGGGCAGCTTGGGTTTTTGGTACATCCTGAACTGAGCGCCGAGAGTCCGAGCCATGTTTCAGGGAACTATGGTTTATTGGATATGATCGCTGGCCTTAAATGGATAAGGGAAAATATTGCCGCTTTTGGGGGCGATCCAAATAAAGTTACCATATTCGGTGAATCGGCAGGAGGTATTGCGGTTAGCATGTTATGCGCAAGCCCACTGGCCAAAGGACTGTTCGAGGGTGCTATTTCCGAAAGCGGCGGCTCATTTGGTCCCACACGCACTACAACCTATCCGGGCGAAAATATGAAAAGCTTGCCCGAGGCGGAAGCTGCGGGTGAAGCTTATGTTAAAGGTGCCGGGTTTTCATCAATTGCCAGTTTGCGAAAGGTGGATGCAAATAAGCTGCCTGCGGTGCGCGGGCTTGCCTGGCCCATTGTTGATGGTTGGGTGATACCCGACGACCAATACAAACTTTATGACGCCGGAAAATATAACGAAACCCCAATATTGGTGGGTTACAACTCGGACGAAGGCGCAAGTTTCTCGCCACCAAAAACCACAGAAGATTATATTGCTGCGGTAAATAAACGGTATGGCAAATTCGCTGCCGAGCTTATTAAGGCTTATCCGCCGGGCACGGATACGGTTGCAAAAACTGCCCGTGATCTTTCACGCGATGCCGCCTTTGGCTGGCAAACCTGGAGCTGGGCAAATTTGCAGGCGAAGGGCGGTAAGGCTAAGGTTTTTTATTATTATTTTGATCAGCATCCCGAATATCCGCCAGGCTCGCCCCGTGCGGGCTATGGGTCGCCGCATGGGCAGGAAGTAGCGTATGTTTTCGGCACGCTTGATACTTCAAGCCCACAAACCAGTAAAACAGACCTGGATATTTCGGATGCGATGGGCACCTATTGGACAAACTTTGCAAAATATGGCGACCCTAACGGGCCGGGAGAGCCTAATTGGCCTGCATTTAATATGGCTCACCCTGTGGTGATGTACTTCTCGCAAACTGCGCACGCCGGAACCGTCCCCAGCGCTGCATCGCTAAAAGTATTGGATGGATATTTCAAATGGAGGCGTTCTCCTGAAGGTGAAGCCTGGGGTAAATAATTTTCTATTTGTTATAAACTAACAATTATAACGAGCTCAGTAACTAATAAAAACAAATTAATAACTATAAAATGAATTTAAGGAATTTATCGCTGACCATCCTAACTGCCGGTGCGGCAATGCTTGTCGCCTTTAGCCCATCGGTCAATAAAACAACAATAGCAACATCCGTGAAAGATAGTATTATTTACGGGAAGCTGCCCGCCGATTCAGGCTTTGAAAAAACCATTAAGGGTAAACAAACACATTTATTTGTAGTAAAAAACAAAAACGGAATGGAAGCTGCAATTACCAACTATGGCGGCCATTTAGTGAGCCTGTTAGTACCTGATCATGAAGGTAAGATGACAGATGTAGTATTGGGCTGCGGCAGTATCGATGGTTATGTTAAAGCCGGGGCAAGCTATTATGGGGCAACTATTGGGCGTTATGGCAATCGTATCGCAAAAGGGCATTTTACCCTGGATGGTAAGGATTATACAATGTTCATCAACAATAGGCCGAACAGCCTGCATGGCGGTAAAGAAGGATTTGACCGCAAAGTTTGGGATGCAAAAAAAACAGACAACCAGACACTGGAATTGACCTATGTTTCCAAAGATATGGAAGAAGGCTATCCGGGTACATTAAGTGTTAAAGTAGTTTATAAATTAACAAATAATAACGCAGTGAAAATCAGCTACGAAGCTACTACCGATAAAATTACCGTAGTGAATTTGACCAATCATAGCTATTTTAACCTGAATGGCGAAAGCAACGGTACTATATTAAATCATATCGTTCAAATAGATGCCGATAATTACACCCCGGTTGACGCAACACTAATACCTACCGGGAAAATTGAACCGGTAAAAGGCACACCATTTGATTTCACTGTGACAGCTACTATCGGCGCGAATATAAACGATACAAACGAGCAGATAAAAAACGGCAAGGGTTATGACCATAATTTTGTATTAAATAAGCATGGCTTTACTACCCCTGTAGCTACAGTTAAAGGAGATAAAACCGGCATTGTGATGAAGGTTTATACCGAAGAGCCCGGCTTGCAATTTTACAGCGGCAACTTTATGGGCGGTGCTAACACCATGAAATATGGCGAAAAAGACAAACATCGCACAGGGTTCGCTATGGAAACCCAGCATTTCCCGGATTCGCCTAATCAACCGCAGTTTCCCGCAACTACTTTAAGACCGGGTCAAATCTATAAAACTCAGACGATGTATAAGTTTGAGAAGTAAGTATAAGCCGGTTTCGCTTACCATCAGAAAATCAAATCGTTATCTAAATTTTAAATCAATATAGTCATTAACCTTTTTAAATTATTTATTATGAAAAAGAAATTTTTATTATCCGCTTTATTAGTATTGGCAGTTGTTGCCATTTGCTTTGCCGCTGACATTACCGGACACTGGACCGGAAGAGTTAACGACCAGTTTGACATTTCTTACGACTTCAAGGTAGACGGCACAACGCTGACGGGAACCCATAAGGGGCCTGACGGAAATGTCGTACAAATAAAAAATGGTGTTATCAAAGGCGATAGCCTAAGTTTTACCATACCGATAATGGATAACGATGTTCCTATTAAAGGTGTTGTGAAAGGGGATGTAATGAGCCTTTCTATGTCTTTCAATGGCAACCCGGTGGCTTTCGAACTTAAGAAGGATGCTGCAAAATAATCCCCTAAGTTGTCAGGTTGAAAATTTCATTACGACTTTTCCAGGCCAGTTCACCGTTACTCCCAAAAAGATGGGGAAAAAGTAAAGGTCGAAGAACAGGAACTAAGCCGGCATGCATTGGAAGTGCCATTTGGTAGTGCGCCGGGAGAATTGGGGCTGGGGCAGCGGGGGGGAAAGGCGAGTATGGATGCCGGATGGTTTTGCGGCGCGGCCTGTAACGGGGTATGAGATTAAGTGGTTTGGGGAGCGGACCTTGTTACAGGTAAGGGGATATTAACGGATGCAGCGGGAAACTTAACGAACGTATATGTTGCGTTGACCGTAGTGGTGGTGGTGTTATTATTCCCGCTGAAAAAGGAGGGGAGAGGCACTAAAGAGTCTTAAAATGTGACAAGTGTTTCGAAAAGTTTCACCTAGCTGCCTAAGAAATTGCTAACATCATTTTCATAAACGTTTATCGGTTGAACGGGCTACTTATGAATCGAATTTAAATATTAAATTGCATCAATCAATATTTATGATATCTAACCTGAATTTCACTAATTCCCTTGTTAACCATGAAAATAGAAGCATTACTGCATAAAGGTATAAGTTCTTTAACGATGCCTGTTTCAGGGACAATTACCAAAATGGCTGATATTGGTGACATAGGCCGAAACTCTCTCGATGGCGTCAAAAACCGGTCAGAAAATCTTTCAGACGGTTATTATTTGGAATACGACGCATCAACAAATGTGATTGAATTTCAGACTAATGTGTTTAGCGAGGAGGTACGCAAATTGAGTGAAGAATTTAATACCAGATATGACGCTTTGTTTGCCTTTCGGAAAGATTTTGATAGCCTGTCATTGCAAGCGGTTGAAGACCCTTTCCTGCCAGCGAAATTTAAAGATTCAGCCAGAATAAATAATTCAATTGCATTGCTGCTGTCAATTTTATGGAATAATCAAATTTCATCACTAGCTAATGATATACCTGAGGAAACTTATCCAGTTTTAGAAAAAAGAATTAGTGCTCTATTAAGCGAGACAACCATCGCATTTTGTTCGGCTCTGATCTCCTTAGACAAGGGTAGTACTCGCTTATTAGCCTGTAAGGAAATTGCTAATGAAATAAGGAGACGGGAACTATTTAACGGGCTTTATTCGGATGAAGTCTCTCATCCGACAGCCCTATTTCAAAAAATAAGGATCAATGACCCTGTATTTTACCAAGAACAAATTATCTATGTAGATTATGAGAGCATCAATTCTTTGATGTATTACCCTAGCAAAATAAAGGAATATTGGGAAAATATAGCTTTAAAAAAACTATATAATGAAGATGACATAGCAGCGCTTAAAGCATGGGGCGTTATTCAAAATAAAAAAGCTGACCTTGCAGGCCTTCTGCCCGCAGCGGAAGATATCCCCACCCCATTTACCAAGTTAGAAAATGCTTATGATGAATTGTATGATGTTAGAATTCAAATTGATAATGCCATCAAAGCCACCAAAGAGATTGGGAATGTCGGATTTAACGTTTGGCTTAGTGGAGGATGGCCTGCAACGACGGAAGTGCTTCCTGAGGAACGATCGCTGTGGGTCGCAAAATGTGCAGTTGCAAATCTTGGTCTGCCAGCCGAGGAAGCCAATAAATATGGTAGTTGCTTTGACGGTCTGCTCGGCTTTATAATTAAGTATATTACAACCCCAAACAAGGCAATTCCGATTGCGAAAAATCATGACCAAGATGGAAAATTAGTACCACATTTATTTTTTGCCGGGGACATTGAAGGGCTTTTAACGTTTATCATCCCCCATGCGGCCAGCGATTATATCTCGGCTGTTATGGAATTTAAGATCAAAAGTATTTTTGGCGGAACCACTGTAAAGCTACTGCAAGCCTACACCTCAGCAGATCTACAAAACAATCCGTTTGATCAGCGAGGAAACATTTCTGATCTCCCTCAAGGTATTCAAATTTATAATGACCTGCTTGTTAATCCCAGGTTATATGAGGATCAAATAAACAACTTACGCATTTGGCGCGATAATTTCGAACAAAATAACGTTCGCACAAGTATCCCTAATGACGATGTAGTGATTGATGACTATTATAGGTTTAATAAAAGTAGATCTTATTTGGAAAAAAACCGAAAAAGTTTTGATTCGATTTTTTCGAAAATCGATAAAATAAGAATTGCCCTAACAACGGTAGATGCAATAAATAATGTTCAAAAAATATTCGACAGCTTAACAGCTAAACTAAATAGCGATTATATCAATTTAGGCTACCTGAAAATTCCGCTAGACAGCAAAGTTGTATCGCGGATCGTTTCAATTGGAGAATTTGTTACCGAAGGTAAACCTATTGCTACGATAATTGATAGGTTTCGGTGTGATGCACAGGCATTTATCACTCAGGAAGATATGTCAGACCTTCCTGTGCTACCCATGTCTGTTTGGAAAGTCGCCATTAACGGCGTTAAAACTATCGGTGATAATATTTTCTTTTCCTGCATTGTTAAACGAGTTGAACCGGTTGAAGGAAAGTCTTGGAAAATCGACTTGGAAATGATTGCATCAGTCAATTTTTCCGTAGAAGGAATTTTAAATTTTCAAGAGTTCTTACCGCTGTCCAGCAGATTCTTGAACCCGGTAATTGTCGGAATTTCCGAAGATATTTTAATCCAAGCAGAGCAAGCAATTCCAAATCAACAGCTTGCAACAATCGAATTTTTAGAGAAAATATTTTGAGAATGTACAATGACTATTCAATGTGGCCAGATCGCCATGATGCAAAACCTGGAAATTTTTTGGATGCAGCTAAACCATTTGGTACAAGATTCGGATTTAATTATTTACCAAATGACTTTTCGGCCACTTTAGCAAAGTCGGTTTTAGAGAAAAACGAAGCGCTTTTAACGGAGGTGGCAAAATCTTCTAAGCTGGAGGCATTTCAAGTTTGGTTGGGGGCCGTTTCCGCCGGGCTGTATGATGGTAATGAGGCTGCAGCAATTAAAGCGGGTGCCGATTATCAGCCAGTCTGGGTGTTTCGGTTGTATAACAATTTTGGTATTTCTAAAGATCAGGCAGAAGATTTGACAAACGCAAATTATGCCTACACGGGGTATATGCAAACGATGGACATGCTCGTTGGGATGGACTTTTCGGAGCAAACGGCTGATTTGCTGACACGTAGTTATCTATACTATTTTTCAGGGGAATATCAATATTTTCAAGATATTAAAACGTGGAGATTTCCCACAGTCGATCACACGTGGTGGGGGGAAGAAGTAAAGGACGTATCGAGGTTAAAAGCAGGTATGGATTATGCAGAATTTATACGTTTGGCCAGAAGCGTTAAAAAACTTGGTGTTAACCTCGATGAAAGAAACTTTGGTTTTGGAGATCAGGGTTATCCAAAATCAGGTTTAGGTTACCAGCTACCCATGCAAGAGTATGAAGACTTTAAAATAGAAAATGAGAAAACGCTCAAGCGCTGGGAAAGCGAAAGGGATGAACAAAAAGCCAAATTCGATAAATTAACCGAAGATGAGGACGAAGATGACGAAGACTTTAGTGATAATTGATAGAATAAGTGTGTTTGCTTAATAATATTATTAAATCTCGGTTCACCCTAATCTATGTCGCATAAAAGCGAAACCGGGATAAGATGCTAGTAAAATGAGTAATCATTAAAACGCGCGGGAAAAAGCAAGTGCCATCCGGCAGTACGCCGGAGAATTGGGCATGGAGCCGCGGGTGGGAAAGACAAGGAGGGAGTCCGGACTGTTCTTACTTCGCAAGGTAATGAATAAAGACGCAGCTTTAATGATAGAACAGCGCTGCATATCCAGCTTTACTAGGCTCGATCTCCAAGTCGTTGTGCCCCATATAGTCAAAGGCATCTTTTGTCAGCACGTATTGTGGCTTGGCCCCATTGCTTTGCAATGATAATGGTGTATGTTCAGTAAGTACGTTATGAACAGCCCTGTAAAAGTTCTGAAAACCAAAAGTTATTGCAAAACGGTCATAAGGGTCTAAATTTTCCGGAAAATCGAATAAATCGCCAGCTGGCTGATAAACGGAGTTAAGTATGGCGTTTTTCGTCATTTGATCGGCGCCTGCTAAAAATTCCTGCGCCTTCTGCTTCAGTTCGGGATAAGGAGTGTCCGCAATAATTTCTGTGCTTTTGAAAAAATCAAAAATCTGATTGAACTCGCCTTCAGCGTTCAGTTGACTCCCGGGATTAAGCGTTACTTTCCTCATAGTTAAAATTTTCATCCTATACGCTTAACAAGCGCGGATAAGGAAGGTTTTTTTTAAGTGTCAAATTTAAACAAAAACTTTCTATAATATTTCACTCACTGTCAATTATTTGTCAACAATTATCAGATTATTAACTTTATACGCAGAGCCATCGTTATGGTTGCTATATACTGACGCCTAGCGGTTAAAAATGTTACACCGTTATACCCGAATTTTGGCGGACCGCCATATGTTTTCGGCAACCCAAAATGGAACGATGGTATTTACGAACATTGCATCCCTGATAAGTTCAAATTCGCTGGGTAGGTTTCCGCTAGACGCGAAGCGTTTTTCAAAATTGACGAACATTTCATAACGCATAATATCAAACATGTCATCCGCGATCAAGGTCTTTAATTGGAGCTGCGAACTTCTTTCCTTAAATGAATACTTTTCCTGAAGGTGTGGGGCCATGCGGCTTAGGTCAGGCGGATCGATGAACAGGTCCAAAATAACAAAGCGAAAAATGCTAACTTTGGCTCTGACATCGGCGGCTAAACTAATAAGTTGCTCGCAAAAACTTTCTTTACGTAAAACATCATAAGCATTCTCCGTTCGTACTATTATACATATTTCGGTTAGGTTTGCCAGGCCTGTCCTTTCCACCCTAAAAAATTTTGCCTCAGGGATGCTCGAAATCAGCTCGACGTTAATTGCTCTTTCGTCTGCCTCAAAAAGGGTATTGAGTAAAGCAAAAAGTTGCTCAACTGACGTATTATTTACCATTTTCGATATTTCTTGTAGCCGTTCCCCTTTGTCCGGATACCCTGCGTTTTTTTTTCTAAGTTTATAATAGCCCGTTTTTGACCGATCGCTTTTAAGGTCATCCCAGTTGCCGCTATGCTCTTTCACGACATAGTAGTGTTTGTCCTGTCGTACCGTTGCTCTATCTGAGTCGATGTGCAATACGGAAAACCAGCCGTTTTCCAGGTTTCCTTCATCTGAATGCTGGTTGTCGAAAAGAAAACAGCCGCTCTTGAGCATTACACAACTATTGGACTTCATTTCGCCTTTAACCTGTTTCGGCACATGTTCATGCCCGGTGAGGATTAAGTTCGATAATCCGATAAGTTTCGACAGCCGCTTCGCATTGGTGTCGTCGCCTTTGTCATCGAATGCGTATTGTTCGTCCCATTTTAACCAATTAAATGGGTGATGTAGGCAGGTTATTACGAAATACTCACTATACTCTTTTTGGGTAGTTTGCATATCACTGAGCTCGAAGAGATTAATACCTGTAATCTGGCTATTATACTCGCTGATATATTCTTTTTTGTTCAATACTCGTTTCAGTCGAGCGGCAGTGTGTTTTCTTAAAATGTCACCAACGGTTGGATTTTCAGCTTTATTTCCGGTCTCAACATGATAAATGTTCCAATTGGTTGGATCGGCTTCCAAATCAGCGAGAATATTGTTGAAACGGCCGCCAAGTGAATACCATGCGGTATTGACTAAATTGACGATCAGTCGACGTTCGTGATCCACCAAATAACCGAACAAACGATGTTCCTGATATTCAGGTGATACCTTGAATTCCAAATTGTTGTCCATGCAGAAAAAATCTTTATACTTACCCCCATCGAACTCGACAACATATTCCATGAGAAATTTGCGATAATCGGTAAACAGCTTTTTGAATTCGGGGGTATTATCGGCGAGATATGCTGCTCTTTCAACAGGTTCTTTTTTCCCTGGTTCAATCTTTTTTACATACTCCTTTAAAAATTCACTTTTCTGCCAATCTACATCATGGTTGCCGGGAATCACGATCACCCTGGGCTTGCTTCCTGTAAAGGTTAATAGCAAGTCGAAAAGAGGTTTAAGAAACTTGATAAACAGTAGCTTGTAATCGGCTTCCAGGCCTGCCTGGGCCAAATCACCGGTTAAAAATATGTAGTCAAAAGAGACCCGGCCATCTGTTATTACAATTTCATTAATCTTATTAAAAAAGTTTGCAAAATATAACTCCAGCGCAGGCTTCTTTTTGAAAGCCTCTTCGTACTTCACTGAAAAGTGAATGTCGCTGATCCATAGTATTTTAAATTCTTTACTTTTCATTGCCCGCCAGGTTTTTAAGAATGAAGATTTTTTTTCTGCGTTGAGCAAAGTCCCAGATTTGCGTAATGATTGCGCAACTTAGCTGGAAATATTTCATTTGAGAGTTCGGATCGTCGAAGAATAGGCCCCCGGTTTGATCAACGGAATACAGATAGCCGGCAGATTCCTGCTGCAAAAAAGTTTTTAAAGGCTGACCATCCCGCCAGTTGCGCCGGAGCACAACGATTTTGCTATTCTCCTTATAAATGACTTTCAGGGAGTGGTGCATAAACCACTGCATGTAGATCACAGAATCTTTCGAGATTAAATCGTCCGGATCAGCATTATCAAGAATTCCGAAAAGTCGAATTTTGGTGGTCAATCTTGCAGCAAGCCCCGAAGGATTGTACTCGCCATGATAGCGTGTGGAGATTTGCTTAATGAAATGGTCTCCCAAATCAATATCTTTTTCCGACACAACCAGGTGCCCAACAGTTTTTTTGAGTGAAGTATCCAGTTGCTGGTTCACATAGGTCATTAAGTCGCCCGCAAGATTGATCCTGCCCATAAAATCCAGCAATTCCAGCACGGCGTTTCGAATCTCTTTGTAGTGCCGGTCCCAAAAAGTATAAAGCTCCGGCAAAGGGCATTTCATTTGGTTATGGTCGTGACCAAAAAAGATATTGATAAAAACGATCCGGAGCAACTCTTTGCGAAAATGAAGTTCATTCATCACACCAGTCTCGTCAAATAGCGAGGTATTCTGCAGATTATAAGTCCAGAACCAGTACTGATAGCCTTTGTGCCGATAGTCAAATTAGCACCGGTGTAAGTCAGCGTGTAATTATTGCTTAAAGTCAGCGTACCTTGTTTAATAGTATGCGGACCTATAATGTCGGTTTTATTTTGTTGGTGCAACATCGCCTAAAAATTAGAATTGGTAATAAATAAAAAAAAATGAAGCAAGACGTCGCCGACTATAAGGCTGATAAAAACAACAAAAGAAACATCTTCTTTTTCCTTGATTCGGGTGATCGTTTTTGTGATATTTTTCATCCTGATGCTGATTTAATGAATGCTTTTACCCGTTTAAATTACCGCCTGCCTTTGTGCTTGTTTTTTATTGATTTCCTGATCTTGATCTGATTTGTTCCGCTAAGCTGTCTTTAAAAATGGTATTTAGTTTTGCCGGTTTAATTTTTGATGTTTTAAAACATTGTGCCATCGCTTTATTAAGATAGCGGCTGTCTTTTTGATATTGCCTGCAAGCCCGGCACTGGATCAAATGAATTCCCAGAGCCAATTTTTCGTTATACGTTATTTTTGCAAATCGACCTTTTTCTAACAATAGTGTTATTTTTTCGCACCTGTTACTGATCTTTACGCCCATATACGGTTTGCATTAATTCCAGTTTTTTTGAAGGCAGGCGCGAAGATTAAGTTTAGCCCGGTGAATGATAACCCAATAGTTTGAAGGCGTAACCCTCAGTTCATTGCAAATGATCTGGGTAGACTGGTCATCTATATGTTTCATCCGGAAAACAGCCAGCCAAAGCTCCGGCAGTTTCAGCATGCATTTTTCCAAGACCTGGTTGAATTCCTTTTCTCTAAGCGGGTCATTTTCTTCAAAACTCATATAGACCGGTTGATCTGTCTTATTCCAGCGCCCATCGTCCGGATTAAAGAAGTCCTCTACCTCCGATGGCGTTTTTGCGGGCATCCGGATAGTAAGGCCTGAGGACCTCTTTCTGTAAACGTCGAAGATCTTATTTTTCAGGATGGAGACAAGCCAGGTCCTTTCCGAGCTTCTCCCCTCGAAAGTACTGGTCCGCTCCAGCGCCGCAAGGAATGTTTCCTGCACAAGGTCCTGTGCCAGATCACTATCATTAATCCTGATAAGGGCATAATTGTACATAAAGTCCGCATGTCGCTCAACCCAATATTGAGGCTCAAGGCTACATCTATTACTGATTGGGGTACTGATGGTCTCTAAGTTTTGCATACCTTTCTTTATTAAATATTGATAAAAATCCAGCCGGTTAATTTCGTGACCCTGATATGATCAGGAAACCTACCGGTACTCAGTTAAGGGACGGCTGCGGCTGTACCCCTTTGGCAAATCCTATCGTATCCCGATAGTATTGCGGTGAAACGCTCGTGTTGATCTTAAAAAACCTGCTGAAATAATATTCGTCCTTATACCCGAGCTCGTAGGCAATTAATTTTACGGCCTTATCGGTAATGTACAGCTCCCTTTTTGCTTCAATAATGATCCGTTCATTGATCAAATTAGAGACGGGTCTGTTAAAGTTCGACTTTGCGATACTTGCAAGCGTTTTGGCAGAGATATTTAGCAGTTTGGTGTAATCACTCGGCGAGTGTTTTATTTTGAAATTTTCTTCAATAGCGTTCTTTAATTTTTGAAGTATAAAGAGGTCCTTATTTGCCTTCCCTGTTTCAATAGGTTGAACTGTCTGCTTTAACTTTAAGCGTGATGCAGTGATGAGGATAATCTTCAAATAGGAAACAAGTACGTCATGTTGTGCCATGGCCGAATTTTGCATTTCTTCTTTAACCTGATCGAACAGCATGGTCAGGGTATTTGTCAGATCGTCGCTTATGCTTACAAAGGGCTGGCTGTAAACATTGTTGAACAAAACCCCATTTGACTCAACTTCTTTATCATGTTTATAAATGCAAAAGAAATCGGGATGGAAGTAAAGGGCGAACCCCGTTATTTTCTCATCAAAAGTAAAAGAGAACGGCTGATAAGGCGCGAAGGCAAAAAAGGTATTATCGCCGAACTCATTGTTGTCAAAGTTGGTATCGACGGTGCCTTTACCCTTTACGATCCAGATCAGGGAAAAGAAATCGTTACGTTGTACCCCCTTAAAAAAACAGTCATCCTCGATTGTAAAATACCTTAGGGCGAGTTTGCTATTTTGCGGGTTTACGAGCGTGAATACAGATTGGTTTAGCATGGTTAAGTTGTTTAAGTTATATATGGGCTTGTAATGGTTAATTTAATGACCTGTTTCGTATTTTTTTAGAATTAACGTTGCGATATGGATCCAACGGGTACAGGTGTGCGAACAGCGATCCCATCAAATTTCCCGTGAAATTTCGGAAGCACTTTTGTTACTGCTACCGCGGCCCCAGTGGCTGCAGGTGCCAGGTTTACCCCCGCCGCACGGCCCATCCTTGGCTCTTTTTTTGAAGGGGAGTCCACCAGCGTTTGTGACGCGGTATATGCGTGCGTGGTGTTGAGTACGGCTTTATTTATGCCCAGCCTTCTTTCCAGTATCTCTACTATTGGTCCAATGTTATTGGTCGTACAACTGCCGCAGCTGAATATACTGGTATGTCCGTCTGCCGAGTTTACGCCATAGACGACGGTTGTAGCCACTTACGCAGGTTTGCTGCACACTGGCTTGTGGACACGCGAATGGTATTTTACTTTTGATCTGCTTGGCTATGATGCCAAAAACAATCAGCCCCTCGTAGGTGATTTGCTGCAATTGGCACAGTATAATTTTGGCACCGACCAGAATCAGGCGAATCAAATATGGTCAGCATTATACCAGATAATAGCGCGCGCCAATGTGGTTATTGATCGTGCGCAGGTATGGAAACCTGATCCGCTTAAACCTACAGAGGCAACGGACCAAACGCAATATATTGCCGAGGCCAAATTTCTGCGGGCTTATGCTTATTTTCAATTAGTTAATTTGTACGGCCGGGTACCACTCCGCACCCACTATATAACGCTGCCAACACCTGCAGATATTAACGCGCCGAGAGCGTCGGTTGTCGACATATGGGCGTTTATTGAAAAGGATTTGACAGATGCTGAAGCAGGCCTTCCTGTTTCCTATTCCTCTGACCATTATGGACGGGCAACACAAGGTGCCGCAGTGGCGCTTTTGGGTAAATCATATTTATATGAGAAAAAATGGAGCCAGGCACAAACCGAACTTACTAAGTTAACCCAGACATCTTTCGGTTATTCGCTGGCGCCGGTTTACAATGATCTTTTTGATGATCCGAAGCAGGATGATGCTGCTGCGAATCCTGAAACTATTTTCCAGGTGATGAATCAGAAATGGACAGATTGGGGTATAGGTAACCAATATTACGTTTTTGGCGGCCAGGAAACCTGGGGTGGCAAAGCAACACACTCAGACCGTGCACAGGAATACGGCTGGAATGATTGGAACAATGTACATATAACTACAACTGCTGTTAAAGCTTTCACCTATCCTAACCCACAAAATCCGTCCGCAAATTATGTAGACCCCCGTGCAGCCTTTACCTTTTATGGCGATGCTGCAAGTGGCGGGCAAACACAATATTGCCAGCTATGTACCCCTGGAGCGCCGCCTATAGCTTTTCCTTTCGCCTCAAAAGGGTACGAGTGGCTTAAATATGAATACTACAACAAACAAGCCTCTTTCGGTGGACCGCAAAGTGGTATAAACGGCCAGGTAATACGCTATGCTGATGTATTGCTTATGCTGGCAGAAAGCTATATACAGCAGGGTAATACCGGCGCTCAGCCATTGGCTTTAATTAACCAGGTGCGCAGCAGGCCAAGCGTCAATGCTCCGCTTTATCCCTCCCTTGGCAGCCAGGCAAATGCCATTACCATCCTGATGCGTGAAAGACAGTTAGAACTAACCGGTGAACAAAGCCGTTATTTTGACTTAATACGTTGGGGCATAGCGAAGCAAACAATAAATGCCGAAAGGCAAATTGAAGACGGCACCCAGCCGTTTCAAGATAAAAATGTACTGCTCCCTATACCTTTATCCGAGAGGAATGCAAATTCTGCAGTTGCTAAAGATATTTCGGGTGATTGGAACTAGTATTATAATTGATAAAGAGTCTGCAATAGTGAATGTTGCAGACTCTTTGTGATTCATTTTTATTTTAACGCACTGCCTGACCATAACCATTAACTGGATTTTTAGATTCCCCATTTAAAAAACCAGGAAACCGGTGAAAACCATCCTTTCACCATTTGAGATGTGTTGAAAAAGTAATGCCTAATGAGTACTCAAAATTAGGGATAGGAATAATACAACATGATAGGTATAAGACTTTTTTAAATCTGTTTCATCTAATAAGCAGACCTCCGGGGCAATGAACCGGATTTCACATTTTTTCATTATTTGAATTTTATTTTAAGTGTTTATTTCACAATTAAAATATTTTTGTTTTACTTAGGTTTTAATTAGACGTTGTAGGTGTCTGAATTATTATAAGCTGCATAACTACTTTTTCCAGTTATTAATACCAATACTATTGATGAACTTTTTGAAGAAGTAGTCTGAAACAAACAACTAACTGAAATTTATCATCGTGAAAAAATACATTTTAGCACTCTGCACAGCTGTGTTTTATTTGCCGGCGTACAGCCAGTCAAACAGTGCAGAAAAAGTTTATACCATTGAAGCAGGTAAGATAAAAGCCCATGTGCAGCCAACTATGTACGGGATATTTTTTGAAGATATTAATATGGGTGCTGACGGTGGGGTATATGCGGAGTTGGTAAAAAACCGCTCGTTTGAATTCAAAGAACCTTTAATGGGTTGGAACGAGTTAAAAGAGGGTGGCGCCAATGGAAGTATCCTCATATTAAACAGGGGGGCAGTCAATCCCGATAATCCCAAATTTATACATGTAACATCCAAGTCAGTTAAGGGTTATGGTTTAAGTAACGAAGGCTTTCATGGGATGGGTATTAAAAAAGATGATCAATATAATTTTTCTGTTTTAGCGAAACAGGCCATGGGGAGCAACGTTAGCCTGCAGATAGAATTGATCAATTCAAAGGGAGAAGTTATTGGCAGCACCTCGGTTACTCCATCTTCAAAAGAATGGAAAAAATATGCGGCCAGTTTTACGGCAAAAGAAACAGAGCCTAAAGCCACGCTTAAGGTTTTACTAAAAGGCGCCGGATCGATTGATTTGGATATGGTCTCACTTTTTCCGCAGGATACCTGGAAGCAGCGCCCTGGTGGTTTACGTGCCGATCTTGTTCAAAAACTAGCTGATATGAAACCCGGGTTCTTGCGTTTTCCGGGTGGCTGTATCGTTGAGGGACGTGAACTGGATACCCGGTATCAATGGAAAAAAACGATCGGGGATGTGGCAAACCGCAGGATGATCATCAATCGCTGGAATACTGAATTTGCACATCGCCCGGCTCCCGATTACTACCAGAGTTTTGGGCTGGGTTTCCTGGAATACTTTGAGATTGCCGAGGACATAGGCGCGTCACCGCTGCCGATTATCAATTGCGGGATGGCCTGTCAGTTTAACACCTGCGAACTGGTGCCTGTAAATCAGCTTGGTCCTTATGTTCAGGACGCGTTGGACCTGATTGAGTTTGCAAATGGATCGATTCTTACAAAATGGGGTAAAAAACGCGCCGGTCTTGGTCACCCGGCACCATTTAATTTAAAGATGCTGGGAGTGGGCAATGAGCAATGGGGTGAACAGTATATTGAAAGGTATAAGATATTTGAGAAGGCCATTCATGCAAAATACCCGCAGATAAAATTGGTTAGCAGCCTTGGGCCATTCCCGGGTGGCGATATATTTAATTTTGCAAATGAAACCTTTCGAAAACTTAAAGCATCTATTTTAGATGAACATTATTATGCCTCGCCTAAATGGTTCTTACAAAATGTAAAGCGCTATGATAATTATGACCGTAACGGTCCAAAAATTTTTGCAGGTGAATATGCAGCACAAAGCGTTTCAACAGGTAGTCCTGAAAATAAAAATAACTGGGAATGTGCCATGGCCGAAGCCGCTTTTATGACCGGTTTGGAACGCAATGCCGACGTGGTAAGTATGGCTTCCTACGCGCCGCTTTTTGCTAATGTTGAAGGATGGCAATGGACGCCTGATCTTATCTGGTTTGATAACCTGCGGTCCTACGGCACACCAAATTATTATGTACAGCAATTATATTCGTTAAATAAGGGAACAGACGTTGTCCCGCTTACTCTGAACAATGAAACTGTAACCGGTCAGGACGGATGTTTTGGCACCGCAGCTTTAGATATGCATACACACGAACTGATCATCAAAATGGTGAATACCGGTAAAGAGGAGCAAAGTGCTGATTTTGTGGTGAACGGCATAAAAATGGGATCAACCGGAACGATGACATTGTTACAAAGTGACGATCTGACCAGTGTAAATTCATTGGACAAACCGTTAACCGTTAGCCCGCTAAAAAGTGAAATACTGTTTAATGACAATCACGTAAAATTAAGGCTCAAACCGTATTCCTTCAGTGTGATACGGGTGAAAATGGCTGACTAGGCCATTGCTGACCAGATGGTAACGACGCGGCAATTTTCAGAACTGGAATAAGTGTGACTGAAATATCGTTTTATATGAAAGTACAGGAAGGCTCGATAAGTCCGTCCTGTTTCATGGCTGTCCAAAATTCGTCAGGTATTTTTTTTGACATTAATGTAATGTTCGCTGCAACTTTTTCAGCTTTGGTAGTATTGAGAGCGATGCATTTAACGCCGGGCGCACTTTTGCCAAAAACGATGCAAGCTTCTACCGGCTGTATCCCATGCTCAGCGCATAGCCGATTAAACTTTTCGCGCCAATCGAACAGGCTCTTATCTGCTATAGGATCTTTCAACAGGTAATTATAATAGCCTGAACCTACTAAAAAGCCACCATTAAACACGGCCGAGTTAATGATCGCTATTCCCTGCGATTCGAGTGATTGCATATACGCCAACAGGGCTTTTGGATGGCTATGGATCGTCATACTATTGGCAATCATTACCCAATCAAGCTTTACCTCGTTGGTGATGTGTTTAATGATACGCCAGTCCTTTGAACCCACCCCAATTGATTTCACTTCGCCGGAAGCTTTCAATTCGGACAAAGCTCTATATGCTTCAAGAATGTCGAGATATCGGGCTTTACGGTCGGCGGCATCTTTTGCATTTGCCAGGTACTCATCAGGGTCATGTACCGAAACAAGTTCTGCCTTGTAACCATTCAGTAATTCATTTCCTTGTTGGTAGCATTCCAATATCCCGTCATAGCTTATTTTTTGTATTGCATCATGCTTCAGGTCGCGCCACACGCCGGGTTCAAAAGTTGGTTCCGGGGTGTTTAAGTTTGTTCGTAACCAACCAAGTTTATTACTGATCAGTACCTCTTCCCGGTTTACACCAAGTTCCTTTAATGACCGGCCTAATGCTTCCAAGGCCAGGCCGGCACCATATTTTCCTGCTGAATCAAAACACACCGGTTTTTCAGAATGCTGCAGGCAAGCTTTTACAATAGCCCGTTTTTGCTCAAAAGGAACCGCCTCGTACAAATTACCAAGGCCACTGGTTCCAAAAATTACTTCAGGCCATTTTATTTCTTTGTCCATACTTTATGAGATCAAGGTAATTCTATCATTACCTTAATAACACCGTTCGCCGGATCAAGCCAGGTTTCGAATTCTTCTGTTACCTGGTCGAATTGAACGCGGTGTGTAATATAATTATGGGGTTGTACAAGGCCTTTTTTCATCGATGCGATTACATGTTCAAAATCCGAACGTGTGGCATTGCGACTACTCATCAAGGTTGCCTCCCGTTTATGAAACTCCGGGTGACTAAAGCTGATCTCGCCTTTCTGTAACCCGATAAGTACATAACGGGCGCCATGGGCCATATACTGAAACCCGTTATTGATTGCTTTTAAGCTGCCGGTAGCATCTATTACAACGGTGGGCATATCACCATTTGTGATATGAGACAACTTTTCGGTTGCGTTTTCTAGTGTTACATCGATAGTATGCGAAACGCCCAGTCGTTTTTTGCAAAATTCCAGGCGTTTTGCGTTCATGTCCATGGCTATTACATTTGCTCCTGCAATGCGGGCAAATTCCATAGCACCTAAACCAATTGGCCCGGCCCCAATAACCAATACATATTCGTTGGGGCTTACACTTGCTCTTCTTATGCCGTGAGCCCCTATTGCCAATGGTTCTACCAATGCCAGTTCATCGAAGGATAGCCCCTCACCATGAATTAGTGAGTCGACAGGTACGTTCAGGAATTCCACCATCCCGCCATCTGCATGTACACCGCAAACGGTAATGGCGGAACAGCAATTGGGTTTGCCTGACCGGCAGGCGATGCACAGGCCGCAACTGAAATAGGGTATAAACGTCACTATTTCGCCTTCGGTAAACCCCGGTGCGCCGTTAGCATTAACCAGTTCACCGGAAAGTTCATGCCCTAAAACACGCGGATAACTAAAGTAAGGTTGTGTTCCTTCAAAGGCATGCAGGTCAGTTCCGCAAATACCTATTCTCCTGATCCTGATTTGTGCATACCCCTTTTTTATCAACGGTCTTTCTATTTGACCTGGCACCAGTTTCCCGGGTTCTTCACAAGTGATAATTCGCATATTTTGCAATTGAAATTTAAAGTTGAAAAATCTGTTCCATCTGCACCCACTTTTCTCCGTCTTTTGCCCAGGGCAGCGGTTGCTGAAATTTCCACATCAACTGTTCCCATTCCTGAACCTTGGGATTACCTGCGTCCATCTGTTTTTTTTGAGAGGAATTGTAATTGTCGGAGGTGTCCATGACCATGAATAAACGGTTGCCGGTGCGGTATATTTGCATATCTGTGATTCCGGCATCCATAATGCTTTTTCTTATCTCGGGCCAGCCGTTTTCAGCTCTGTGCCAATATTCATATTCGGCTATCAGTTCAGGATCATCTTTTAAATCAAGGGCGAAACAATATTTTTTCATGTTTTTGCAATGTGTTGATGTCAATTGGGTCATTATTAAATACTCACAGGCGCGCTTAATGTCTCCTGTCTTGCATTTACGCGATGCCCTCTCAGTCCGAAATAGGCCACTACTATAAAACAAACTAACGGCACAGCATAGCCGTATTGGATATTGCCTGTCGCATCGCTGATATAACCAAATACTCGTGGTAAAATTGCCCCTCCCACAATGGACATGATAATGAGGCTGCTGCCGAATTCCGTATCACCGCGCAGTTCTTTTATGCCCAATGCAAAAATTGTTGGGAACATAATAGACATAAAAAAGCACATAACAATGATGGTATAAATAGTTGTCATGCCATGCCCCCAAATGGCAACGGTGCAAAGTAAAATATTGATACCTGCGTAAGCGGCCAGCAACCTTGTTGAACTGTAATACCGCATAAGGAAAGTACCGATGAACCTGCCGATAACGAACGCCAGCCCGCATGCGCCCAGATAGTATGCTGCCTTCTCCTCCTGCAAACCGGCTGCCTTTGTCGCATACAGGATAAACAGGCTGAAAACACAAACCTGCCCGCCCACGTAAAAAAACTGGGCAACAACACTCCATGCCAAATGGCGGTGTTTAAGTGCATGAAAAATACTCTTGCTCGCTGTATGACCTTCACGATGCTGAATTTTAGGCAGACGGGTAAATGCAAAAAGAATCGCTATTAATACCAGTACGCTACCAAGTATAAAATAAGGCATTTTTACAGATGATGCTTCGGCGGCAAGCGCTAATTTGCGGGCGCCGGCTGTCATTCCATGTAATTGCGCCGGGGTAAAGTCCCTGGTAAGTATGACTTTTGCACCCACGATAGGCGCCAGCGTTGTAGACAGGCCGTTAAACGACTGTGCAAAATTGAGTCGTTGTGTAGCTGTTTCCGGAGCTCCTAACGAGGAAGCGTAGGGATTTGCCGCTGTTTCCAGGATAGTCAATCCGCAGGCAATGATAAACAAAGCAACCAGGAAAAATGCGTATTGCTGTGTATTTGCAGCAGGTATAAACAAATATGAACCGCATGCAAAAACCAACAGCCCGGTTATAATACCGGCTTTATAACCATACCTCTTCATCATAAATCCGGCCGGTAACGCCATCAAAAAATACGCTATAAATACAGCGGAATCTACCAGCGTAGCTTCAACGGTTGTAAGCGTAAATGACTTTTTTAAGTGAGGTATCAGTATAGGGTCGAGGTTATGCGCAAATCCCCATAAAAAGAACAAACTGGTGATCAATATAAATGGGAAAAGACTTTTATTTTTTGTCATGATATTTACCCAATAGCTCCTTCAATCTTTAGTACAAAAGCATCTTTACCAGGAGCCTGTTCCGGCAATTTCACTTTAAGGCCTGCTGCGGTTTGCTCAAAACTCAAATTACCGTTTCCGAGCATGCTTACCTTGCTTACCCTACCAGTATCATCACCTGTGGCTAGTTTTTTCACAAGGGTTTCATTTCCCGCCGGCCAACCCAGCATGATAGCGTAAAGAGTTTTACCTTTTACGGTAAACCGGATATCTTCGGCCCCGAATGGTTTACCTTTACCCTCATTAAAGCCCTGCGCGCTAATTGGTGCTGCCGAGTCTGTTGCCGGGCCTTCCCCAAATACCTTCCATGGGCGGGTGCCGTAAATCGCTTCGCCGTTAACCTGCATCCACGCACCAATATTTTCAACTACGGTACGTTCTTCACTGTCAATGGTGCCATCGCCGCGTACCGGGATGTTCAACAGCAGGTTACCATTTTTGCTTACTATATCAACCAGGGTATGCACCACTGTTTTGGCACTTTTATAGCGTTTATTATCAAATATGCGGCGATCATAGTGCCACCCGCCAATACAGGTATCTGTTTGCCATGGCAAAGGTTCTATCTGGTTACTTTGTCCGCGTTCAATATCCCATATCATACATTTGCGCTGCTGTTCATTTAGTACTTTACCAAACAGTGCCGCTTGTAGTTTGCCGTGTTTTTTAATGCTGGTATTGTACATATGCGCTGCTATTTTTAAGCCAGCATCACTCACTGGCCAAAGGGGTAAGGCGGTATCATCAAAGTAAATCAGTTCGGGGCCGTATTTGTCGATCAATTCTATGGTGCGGTTCAAAAATTTATCGCAGTAGGCCTTATCAGGCACACTGGCCCCATTGCCCCAATCCCAATGGCGGCCCATGCTGTTATCATCCAGGCTATCTTTGCTAAGTGCGTGGTTTTGCGCATACAGTCCCTGCGGGTCATAACCTTCCCACCATTTGCCGCCGCCATCCGCTTTACTGAGCCTGCCGTCGTAAGGGATACCTGCGTAAGGCCCGGTTTTATCTGCTCGCTGTGCAACTTCATACCATGTCCAGGGATGCGAGGCATGCACCGTCACCCCAAAGGGCAGGCCGTTTTCACGGGCAGCTTTTGCCCAACCGTCAACAAGGTCTTTTTTGGGGCCCAGGCGGGTAGAGTTCCAGCTTTGGTATTTGCTGTCGTAAAGATCAAAATTATCATGGTGATTGGCCAGGGCCATAAAATATTTAGCGCCGGCGCGCTTATATAAGCCAACTAATTCACCGGGGTCCCAGCTCTCGGCCTTCCATTCGTTTATAACATCCTTAAAGCCAAATTTTGAGGGATGCCCATATTTTTGAATGTGATATTTATACTGATCGCTGCCTTCCTGGTACATACCGCGGGCATACCAGTCGCCGCGCTCCGGCTGGCATTGCGGCCCCCAGTGCGCCCACATTCCAAACTTGGCATCACGAAACCAATCAGGTACCTGGTACTGGGCTAATGAATCCCAATTCGGCTGAAATGGCCCGGATGCAAGATGCGGTTCGGTAACTGACGGAAAGATGCTTTTCCCGAATGTTTTTTGCAGATATAGCGCAGGAATTGCAGATAGCGCTCCTTTAATAAGTGTTCTTCTTTTCATTGGTTTCTACATTTCAATATGTTACTCATTTGCCGTTTGCAACCTCTTTAGCAAGGCATAACAAATCCGGACATTGAGAAGCATGGCGTTTATTAATTGGTTCTCCCAACATCCTTAAAGGGCGTTGATGATTGGCAAATCAAATTTAGCCCGAAGAAATGCCCCAATGTTTAATTTAAAGGGACTTTTTTTTATACAAAACCGACATTTTACTTATTATTGCAACAAAGACTAAAACGGGTGCTTATGATAAAAAGAATGCTAAGGCATACGTTTACATTATTAAACGTAGATCATGTCCATCTTGGTCGTAAATGGAATTACAAAAATGTAATCAGTCCCTATTTCAGGATTTATTATATCGATTCCGGTGCGGGCGAAATTTCGGATGTCTTCACCACGTTAAAGCTGGAGGCCGGGTTTCTTTATATAATACCTAGTTTTACTTTCTGCAACCTAAGCTGCCAGGATGCCCTCAGCCAGTATTTCGTGCAATTTTTTGAAGACTCGCCAGACGGCATTTCGCTTTTTTTAAATAACCGTAAGATCTTTAAAATCGAAGCAAAGGAAGTAGATACCCTTAATTTCAAACGACTATTGGAAATTAACCCGGGCAGGGGCATCAATCGCTCCGACAATCCGATTGTTTATGAGAAAAATATTTATTACCGGGAATACCAGGAATTAAATAATCATCAAAGCATGTCTGCTTTTACCGAAACACAAGGTATTCTTTTGCAATTGGTTTCCCGTTTCCTGGCGCCTGGAATATTTAAGTATCACGAGACAAGCCGCATCCCTGTTAAGATTCTCGATGCCATGAGTTATATCCAGTTAAACCTGCACCGGGACCTGACGGTAAATAGCCTGGCTGAAATAGCTAACCAGCATCCTGATTATTTTTCCCGTTTATTTCATGAACATACGGGCGAAAGGCCTTTGCAATACATTCATGAAAAAAGAATTGAACGTGCCCAATATCTAATGGTCACTACGCAATTACCACTTTCCGATGTCGCTGCACAAGCGGGCTTTGAGAATGTATTTTATTTCTCGAAAATATTTAAAAAGGTTACCGGTATGCCGCCTGGTAAATATAAAAGGCAGACATACCTTATAAATGGCATTGTTTGAATATACCTATTTATTGTTTTGGTACCGGCAGAAACATAATTAAAAATTCAACCGCCAATAATCCGATAATGAATTAGTAAGGTATAAACGACTGCAAATGGAAACTGAGGGGACTGAGCTATACGATTAAAGGATGGATAGGGGAACGAATAATTTCTTTAGGATCTGAATGGGGGTGCCGTGTTGCTCAACCAACTTAGAAACATGAACTAAGTTTTATGTTTGCCGGCCACATGCAGTTGTCTTTTCGCCCAGCCTGCGTGACTGTATTAGTCGAAGGACTATCAGCCACGCCCAATAATTCATCTGCTACTTCTAAGTAATTATTGAGGGCAACTAGATATGATCTCCCGGCGATTTAGCTATTTCACCCTTTCCCCAGCCCTCAGCACTGCTTTGAATATCTCTTCGCGAACAGGACTCACGTTGTAGTAGGCCTTGTTATCGATTAGTCCCTCGTGCTGGCGATTAATAAGCAGGATCACCGAAATTTTCAGTGAAGGAACAACAGCTATACTCGTGCCGGTGAAACCAGTATGCCCGAACGTACCTGCCGGTCCGCCGGCAATGACGGGGTTCTCCGGGTCCATCATCCAGCCCAGGCCATTTCTGAATTGATCTTTAGTAAGGAATGTTTGAACAGTCTGCTCTGAAATAAACTGTTTTGAACCGATCCTGCCGTGATTGACCAGCATATCGACCAATTTCTGAAGATCCTCCGCTGTCGAGAACAGTCCGGCTGCGCCGGCCACACCCTTTTCGGCATACCAGGCGTTTCCATCATTTACTTCGCCGCGTAACACGTAATGGCGCCAGCCGGCCCATTGGTCGTGTTTGAGCTCTTTGAACTGGTACCCGAGCGAGGGCTCGTATACCATTCTTTTCTCATAAGGGTTCCCAAATGACGTTGCGGCTATATCGTAGTGTTTTCCTTTGGCAAGCGGGTTAAACATCGTATGCCCCATGCCCAGCGGAACAAATATATTTTGTTCTTCGAACTGATCCAACGGCATCCCGGAAACCTTTTCAATGATCTCACCCAGAACCGTAAAGCCAAGGTCGCTGTAATGGCGACCAGCCCCAACCGGGAATCCAAGGGGCAGCCCGCCGATCAACTTAAAGGTTTCTTCCTTGCCGGATGCGCGATAGTACATCGGGTACCACTCGTACAGACCGGAGGTATGCGTCAGCAGGTGGCGTATGGTGATAGAAGACTTATCCGGGCTGGCAAAGGCTTTGATGAATTTGCTAACAGGGTCATCAATATGCACCAGGCCGCGGTCGACTAGTAACATGATCGAGGTGGTAGTACCCACCACTTTTGTCAGTGAAGCGATATCGAACAAGGTGCCTGTGGCCATGGTATCAGGGTGGGCCAGTAACTGATGATTATAATCATATTTCTGAGCATAACCATAGGCTTGTTTAACGATCACTTCATCACCTATTTTTATTTCTATTACCGCCCCGGGTATCTTATTGGCATTCACCTGGCTTTTTAATATACTATCAACGGTGTGCACGAGCCGTGTCTTATGATCCTGCATTTGCGCGTGCGAATAGTTTGTCACTAAACACATACTGATAATGTAGGCTGCTAACGAGGTTTTTAAAAATCGCATAATGAACGGTGAGAAAAAGCGAAATATAACAAAAATAAACGCGGTTAATCTGAACCCTTATAATCGAAAGCAGGCCCTACTGTCTTGCGGAGCAATATTTCGGTAAATCCAATCTTTATAAAATCCTTTAGCTCACCTACTTTTTTAAAACCGAAGCGGGTATAAAGATTGAGCGCGCCCGGGTTAAACGAACTTACACAGATGAAAATATTGGGCGAGTACTTCAGGATACGATCCTCACAGAATTTCAATATCCGGGTGCCATAACCCTTGCCACGGTAGCCTTCAGCTACGGCTATAGTTTGGACATAGCCTTTGAAACTTCCCTGTGGCTGAATGATAAAAAAACCGGCGATCTCATCGCCCCTTCTTAGCACAAACACCTCGCGGTAAAGGCCCTGGAAGGCTTTCGAACAGTCTTCAGCACCCATACCGAGCGTAATCCAGGGATCTGTCCGCGACATGATTGCAGCGCAAGTGGCAAAATCAGCAGGGTCGGTTGTTTGTTCTATTACAACATATTCCTCAGGTGTGGGCATCTTTTTTCGTTTTGATTATGAACAGAAACAGTATGGTTAGCACAGCATTTACCAGGATATTCATGAATCCGAAATCGAAATTCAAATAGCTAATAAATATACTGTTCAACACCCAGGTAAACAATGCGGCGGCAACGCAGGCTAGCGGCGTCCACTTGTCTTTCAATTGGATATTTGTAAACAGCCCCGTTAAATATAAGCCCAAAATAGGCCCATAAGTATAACCTGCTATTTTAAAAATAGTGTTGATAATAGCGCCCTTACTACTCCAGAAAACCATCACGATGATGAACATCACGATGTTCACACCCAGCAATACCCGGTTTTTGATCTGCTTTTTCTGTTCGTGCGGTTTATTTTCGAAATCCAGGAAGTCGTAGCTGAATGCCGTAGTCAAAGCTGTTATGCAGGCATCAATACTGGCAAAGGTTGAGGCAACAACACCGATAAAGAAAGCAATGGCGCCAACCTGGCCAAAATAATGGAGCGTGAGATAAGGGTACAAGCCGTCGGTATTTACCAGCAGGCCATTTTGTGATTCGAGCCTGATACCCTGTTTTTCAACAAAAATGTAAAGAAGGACACCCAAACCCAGGAAAAGCGTTTGTGCGGCCGCAATGAAAAAGCTGAAAGCCAATACATTTTTTCGCGCTCCTTTGACATTAGCGATGGTTAATGTTTTTTGCATCATACTCTGGTCAAGCCCTACCAGCGCCACCGTAATCAGCAACCCCGAGATAAATTGCTTGAAAAAGTTGGAGCCTGAATTGATGTTCCAGTCGAACAATTTAGCGTAGGGATGGTGTATAATGGCCCCAACCATTTCGCTCACCGACAAATGCAGGGAGTTTTTTATAGTGACCATGGAAACGATGATCACCGTGATAAGGAAAAAAGATTGAAGGGCATCAGTCCAAACAATGGTTTTGATACCCGATTTATTAGTATAGAGCCATATGAGCAGCAGCAGGATAATAATGGTGAGAAAATAGGGGATGTGCAGGCTGTCGAAAAAGGCGTATTGCAGTATCTTGACAGACAACAGCAATCTGAGCGCTGCACCGAACGATTGTGATACCAGGAAAAACAGCGACCCGGTTTTATAGGTCACATTGCCAAAGCGGATTTTCAGATAAGTATAAATGGAAACCAGTTTCAATTTGTAATAGATGGGCGTCAGCACAAAGGCTATAAAGAGATAACCTACGATAGTGCCCAGGATAAACTGAAAATAGTACAGGCTGTTGTTCCCAACATTGCCTGGGATAGAAACGAGCGAAACCGCTGATATCCCCGAACCGATCATCCCGAATGCGACCAGGAACCAGGGGGAGGCGCGGTCGCCGTCAAAGAAACTATTGTCTTTGGTTTGCCTCGAGGTAAACCACGAAATAAGCATCAGCAGGGCAAAATAAGCCAGGATAATAAACAAGATCAGCGATGAACTCAAGGGAGCAGTTGAATAATGATGCTATAAAGCTAAGAAAAATTTGATTCCAACTATCGCCACCCTTCTGACCGGTTTGTTTCGATAGGATAAAAAGCCTTTAGAACATTTAATCTTCGCTTCTATGTGCTGGGTAACAAATGTTACCGTTTGACTTTTTCGCCGGGACTACTTTTGTTTCAAATAAAAAGTTAATGAACGGTAATAAGTATTTGATAACGTTCCTTGCCAGTATCCTGGCATCGACAATCGGCTTCCTCCCGATGGCTTTAGCCCAGGGGGACACCAAAATTTTGACACTACATGACGCAATTGAGGCTACACTAACAAACAATAAAAGCATCCAGATGGCCAAAATGGACGAAAATATTGCAATGGCCAATTTCCGGCTAACAGACGCGATCTTCCTGCCGCAGGTAGATCTGTCCTATACCGCGATGAGCACGAACAACCCGCTCAATGCTTTTGGTTTTAAGCTACAGCAGCGCAGCATTACCCAAAATGATTTTAATCCTGCCCTTTTAAACCACCCTTCCGCGACACCGGATTATATGGCACAGATGGAGGTTAAACAGCCATTGCTCAATATCGATATGTTGTACATACGCAAGGGAGCCGAAAAGCAAACCGAAGTTTGCCGGTACAAAACCCAGCGTACCCAGGAGTATGTCACTTTCGAAACTACTAAAGCATTTTTGCAACTACAGCTGGCTTACCAGGCAGAGAAGGTTTTGGCGGAAGCAGGCCAAACAGCAAAGTCGGTATATACTTTCACCGACAATCACTTCAAGCAGGGATTGATCCAGAAGTCGGACTTATTGAATGCCCAGGTACATGTAACCGCAGTTGAAAGTAACCTGGCAAAAGCTAGAAGCAGTATCCTTAACGCTTCTGATTACCTCAGCCTGTTAATGGGCCAGCCGACCGGGAAAATTTACAGCATTGCTGATGAACCGCAAACAAACCTGCGGGCTATAGACAGCACGCAAAAGGCATTGGCCACCCGTTCCGATTTTATGGCCATGCAAAAAGCAATCGAAGCATCCGGCCTGATGATCAAATCCAGCCAGATGAGCTACCTGCCCAAACTGAACGCTTTTGGCAATTACCAGTACAACGACAGCCGGTTAACCGGTTTTGGCGCTAATGCTTACCTGGTAGGCGTACAGTTATCTTGGAATGTATTTAACGGGAATAAAACCAAACATGTAATTGCCGCGCAAAAACTGGAACGGGACAAGCTGACAGTTCAGTTAGCCCAGCAGAAAGACCAAAGCCAGTTGGAACTGGACAAAGCCTACCGCGACTTGTCCGACGCCCGGTTTGAAATGGCTCAGGACCAGGCAGCCATAGAACAGGCAGCTGAAGCCGTAAGGATCTTACAAAATCGTTACCAGCAGGGGCTGGTTAACACCACTGATGTATTAACAGCCGACACCCAGCTATCTCAATTAAAGTTTTCGCTCTCACAGGCGCAGTTTACTGCCAACATGACCAGCGCATATATCAAATTATTAACAACAACGACCACTAAATAACCCATCAGATATGAACTTACCTATCTATAAAAACAGGGCCTTACAACTATTTACCGCTATAGGTTTAGTGCTTATCAGTTCCTGTTCTTCCAATGAAAAAAAAGATACACAAACCGGTACAGATACCGCGATATTAGTTACGGTAAGCCAGCCTGCCGCTGATCCCAAACAGGGCTTAACCGTAAGCGGACAGGTTGAAGCCAGTCAAACGGCTAACATCAGCACCCGGGTAATGGGTTATATCACCAGGATCAATGTCAAAGTGGGTGACCGGGTAAGTAAAGGGCAATTACTGGCAACGATCAACAATGACGATATCCTTGCGAAACGGGCCCAGGCCGACGCAATGATTGCAGAAGCTAACGCAGCCGCACAAAACGCACAAAAAGATTATGACCGCTTTACTGCACTCTATAAGCAACAAAGCGCTTCGGCCAAAGAACTGGATAATATCACACTACAGTATCAATCAGCCAAGTCCGGACTCGAAGCTGCCAAACAACAGCGCAACGAAGTGAACGCGATGCTTAGCTATACCAATTTGACAGCACCATTTGCCGGAACGGTTACCCAGAAAATGATGGACGCCGGCAGTATGGCCAATCCCGGTATGCCGCTGCTCACCATTGAACAAAGCGGCAGTTACCAGGTTAGCGCGTCGGTGCCGGAAAGTGAGATCAGTTTGATAAAGGAAAATGCACCGGTGACGATAAATATCGATGCTATTCATAAATCGATCAAAGGAACAATAGCACAGATCGCCCAGTCTTCTCAAAGCAGCGGCGGCCAGTATATAATCAAAGTAAATATCCCCGATAATGAAAAGCAAGGCTTGCTCGCCGGGATGTATGCCAATGTAACTATCCCTGTAACACAGATAGTAAAAACAGCTAATACCAGTGAACAAATCATGGTTCCGGTATCAGCTATTGAATATAAAGACCAGTTAACGGGTTTGTACACCATTGGCAGTAACCATACTGCCCTGCTGCGCTGGGTAAGGCTGGGCAGAACACAAGGCAATCAAGTCGAAGTTTTAAGCGGGCTGGCAGCAAACGAACAATTCATTGTAAGCGCAGAAGGCAGATTGTATAACGGTGTAGCTGTTAAAATAAAATAAGGACATGAAAGACGGATTTGCAGGAAATATAGCCAAGGCATTTATACAGTCGAAATTAACGATACTGTTGATGATCGCCTTTTTACTCATCGGCGGTTACAGTACGTTCTTAATTCCGCGCGAGGAAGAACCTCAGATACAGGTACCGATGGCCGATATTTTTATCGGCTACCCGGGGGCCTCCCCAAAAGATGTGGAAACCAAAGTTGCGGCGCCAATTGAAAAAATGATCTCGAATATCAAGGGGGTGGAATACGTGTATTCCACTTCGATGCAGGGACAGGCGATGGTTATCGTGCAGTTTAATGTAGGTGAAGATGTGGAACGTTCGCTAGTGAAACTGTACAGTGAGCTGATGAAGAACATGGATAAAATGCCGCAGGGTGTTACGCTGCCATTGATCAAAACCAGGGCCATTGACGATGTGCCGGTATTGGGTTTAACCCTTTGGAGCGATAAATACGACGACTACCAGCTGAAACAAATTGGCCAGGAATTGGCCAATGAGGTTAAAAAGATCAACGATGTATCGGATGTCAACATCATTGGTGGCCGCAACCGTGAGGTAAAAGTATTGCTGGACAAAAATAAGATGGCGGAGAACCATGTGGACTTTTTATCGCTCAGTAAACAAATACAGGGCAGCAATATGCAATTGCCTGGGGGCACCCTGCTCCAAAAGGATACGGCTTTTTCCGTAGAGACGGGGAATTTCCTGGCCTCTTCAGATGATGTAGGTAATTTAGTGGTGGGCATTAACCAGCAACAGCCGGTTTACCTGAAACAGATTGCCAAAGTTGACGAAGGCGCTGAAACGCCCAATCAGTATGTTCTATTTGGTTATGGAAAAGCGGATGCTAAAAACGTACAGGTCTTTAAATCGAATTACCCGGCTGTCACCCTTTCGATAGCCAAAAAGAAAGGCGCGGACGCGATGAAACTGTCCGAACAGATCCTTGGTAAAGTGGAACACCTGAAAGCAAGCCTTTTGCCTAACGATGTGCATTTGACCGTTACCCGTAATTATGGCGAAAGCGCTTCGGACAAGGTAGGCGAATTGTTGTTCCATCTGTTCATCGCCATCGTAGTGGTCACCGTATTTGTGATGCTGGCGATGGGCTGGCGCGGTGGCCTGGTAGTATTCTTATCCGTACCGGTCACCTTTGCGCTTACCTTGTTCGCCTATTACTTTATGCATTATACGCTTAACCGTATCACGCTGTTTGCGCTGGTGTTTATTACCGGTATCGTGGTGGATGATTCCATCATCATCGCGGAAAATATGCACCGGCACTTTAAAATGAAAAAGCTGCCGCCACTGCAAGCCGCTATTTATGCCATTAACGAAGTGGGTAACCCTACTATCCTTGCAACATTCACGGTAATAGCTGCCGTCTTGCCGATGGCCTTTGTATCCGGTATGATGGGGCCTTATATGAGCCCGATGCCGATCGGCGCTTCTATTGCCATGATCCTTTCGCTGATCGTTGCGTTGACGTTAACCCCATACTTGGGTTACATCTTTCTGCGCGAAAAAGAAAAACATGGTACCGCACACGAAGAAAGCAAACCGAAGTTACTGGAAGAAACACGTATTTATAAAATATACCGTTCGTTCATCCAGCCATTACTGGCAACCCGCTGGAAACGATGGACATTTATAATGAGCATTGTGGTGATCCTGTTCGCGTCATTGTCGATGTTCTATACCAAAGCAGTTGCCGTTAAAATGCTGCCATTTGATAACAAGAATGAGTTCCAGGTGGTGATCGATATGCCGGAAGGTACCACGCTCGAAAAGACGCAAGCCGTAGCTAAAGACATTGGTTCCTATGTGTCGGGGCAAGCGCTCGTTCGGAATTATGAAACTTATATCGGCACTTCAGCACCGATTAGTTTCAACGGGCTGGTGCGTCATTACGACTTACGTCGTGGCGACAACGTAGCCGATATACAGGTCAACCTGGTAGATAAAAAAGACCGCAGCATCCAAAGCCACGGGATTGCCAAGGAAATGCGCGCCCCGATCCAGGCAATCGCTAAAAAATATAAGGCGAATGCGAAGATCGTGGAAGTTCCGCCGGGACCGCCGGTGTTGTCGACCCTGGTGGCCGAAATTTATGGGCCCGACTACCAAGAGCAGATCAAAGTTGCCCGGCAGGTGAAGGGTTTGATGGAAAAAACCTCCAATGTGGTGGATATGGACTGGATGGTGGAAGATGATCAGCCCGAGTACCATATTGAAGTGAATAAGGAAAAAGCCATGCGTTATGGCATTGCCACCGCACAAATAGCAGCTACGGTTAATGCAGGCTTGTCTGGGATGCCCGTAGGCAATATTGCCCAGCCCGCCGCTTATAACCAAACAGCGATCAAGCTGCAATTAAGCGATGCGGATAAGAGCAGTATAGACGATGTGTTGAATCTGAAAGTGATGGGTATACAGGGTAATGCTGTACCCGTAAAGGACCTAGTTACCGTAACCCGGCAGATCAAGCCGAAAAGCATTTACCGCAAAAATCAGAAAGAAGTGGTTTATGTGCTGGGTGATATGGCCGGCAACCTTGAAAGTCCTTCGTATGCGATCTCTGACGTGTCTGATCATTTAAAAACTGTTAAAGTGCCAAAAGGGTTTACATTAAAAGAGGAATACACGCATCAGCCGGAATTAGAGGATAATTACAGCCTGAAATGGGATGGAGAATGGCAGATCACTTTCGAGGTGTTCCGCGACCTGGGTATTGCATTTGCAGTAGTGATCATCATGATCTATATCCTGATCGTAGGCTGGTTCCAGAATTTCATCGTTCCGCTGGTGATGCTGGCTGCGATACCATTGTCCCTGATCGGCATTGTTTTGGGCCACTGGATGCTGCATGCGTATTTTACAGCTACCTCTATGATCGGTTTTATCGCACTCGCTGGTGTGATGGTACGTAATTCCATATTACTCATTGATTTTATTAATATCAGGCTGGATGAAGGCATCCCGCTCAAGCAGGCGATCATCGAAGCTGGTGCCGTTCGTACTACGCCTATTTTATTGACAGCTGGTGCTGTTGCCTTAGGAGCGGTGATCATTTTGTTTGACCCTATCTTCCAGGGCCTGGCAATTTCGCTGATGGGCGGTACGGTTACCTCCACTTTCCTGACCCTCATCGTGGTGCCTTTACTATACTTCAAAATGATGCGCAAAACAAAACTTAACCCTAAAAAATCTAACTCATGAAACTATTGGTAGTAACCTGTCTAAAAGAATACCTGGGCGATGTTTCCCGGATATTTAAACAGGCAAATATTGATGTGTTCAGCACGAGTGAAATCGCAGGGCACCGGAATGGCGCGCCCTTAAACCTTTTAGAAGACTGGTTTGCCAGCGGTGGTGAAGAGGTTGATTCGATGATGATATTCACCTTTACCCCGGCAGCAAATGCTGAACACGGTATGGCGCTGATTAGAGAGTATAACGAAACCCTTAAAGAAAATTTCCCGGTCAGGGCATTTGTCATGCCTGTTGAGAAATCCGTTTAATCCTATAATTTAAAGATCATGAAAGAAAGAATAGTACGCGCCGTTGCCGGCGTGATGGTGCTAACCAGCATCGCTTTAGCATATACTGTAAATATTAACTGGCTATGGCTGGGCGTTTTTGTAGGGGTTAACTTACTGCAATCAGCGTTTACAAAATTTTGCCCCCTGGAACTGATCCTGAAGGCGGCTGGTGTCAAAGACTAAATGTAACAATTGTAACCGTCATGAACCCAGATTCAAAGCACCTTTGTGTGTAGGTTTTTAAAATTAACCATCAAAGAAATGGAAAAGATCGAGGAAAAGAAGTTGACCATGTGGCCTGCTATTATCAGTGGCAAATGCCCAAAATGCCGCGTTGGCGACATTTATTCCAAACCGATATACAGCTTAACCGGGCAGAAAATTCATGACCATTGCCCGCATTGTGGTATGACTTATGAACGGGAGCCCGGGTACTTTTATGCGGCTATGTATGTAAGTTATGCCTTTATAGTAGCTGAACTTGTGACCTTAGCCGTCGCAACATCGATACTTACAGGGAGCGACAATCCCTGGTTGTATATTATTATTCTTTTGGGAGTAGTGGGAGTGCTGGCGCCGTTTAATTTGAGGTATTCAAAAGTGCTCCTGCTGCACTGGCTGACGCCGGGGTTGCGCTATGATCCTGAATTAAGTAAGCCGCTTACTAATAACATTGTGTGATGGGTATATTTAATCAACTATTCGGCGGTTCTTCGTCGGTTGACTTAAAAAGTCTGATTAAACAGGGGGCATTTTTAGTAGATGTTCGCTCACCCGGCGAGTTCGCGGCCGGGGCATGCGAAGGGTGCTGTAAATATCCCGGTTGAACAGGTAGCGTTACAACTGGACAAATTTAAAGACAAGAACAATATCATTGTTTGTTGTATGAGCGGAGGCCGAAGCGGGCAGGCAAAGGCTATTCTTGAAAACAACGGGATTACGAATGTTATCAATGGCGGGAGCTGGAATAATGTGGCTTAATACTGTTAACTTAGCTGCATGGACGAACCAGCCAATTTAGCTTTTCAATTTGAACCCGCCCTGATTAAAGAAATCGAGGAATTTGGTGAACTGCGGTCATTTAAAGATGGAGACATCGTTATGGACTACGGAAAGTATATCCGCATGATGCCGCTGGTAGCTAAAGGGACTTTAAAAGTTCTGAAAATGGACGATAACGGTAATGAGATATTGCTATACTACCTTTCAAGCAGCGAAACTTGCTCTATGGCTTATAGTTGTTGCCTGGAAGAAAAGAAGAGCGAAGTGAAAGCCATTGCTGAAGGCGATCTCGAGATCATCGCTATCCCGCATAATAAACTGGATGAATGGCTTTGCAAGTATCCTAGTTGGAAAAACTACATTATGCGGAGCTTTAATGAGCGCTTCTCAGAAATGTTAAAGTCTATAGAAAGTATTGCCTTTCATAAACTGGATGATCGGCTCATTGCCTATTTAAAAGAAAAAAAGCGCCTGTCAGGCTCGAGTGCCATAAAAGCCTCTCATTATCAAATAGCCGACGAACTCGCTACTTCCAGGGTCGTTATCTCCCGCCTGCTCAAGATCCTGGAAAATAACGGAAAAATCTTGCTATATCGCAATGAGATCAAGTTACTGCATGATTTTGACTGATCTGACTGTAACCAACATCACGTTTCTGTGTAACATTTGTCACCGTTCCAAGGGTTTATAACCGCTAGCTTTAATAAAAAATTAGAGTTATGAAAAGGAACATGGGTACAGCCGATCGTATTATCCGCGTACTTGCAGTGATAGCAATCGGGGTTTTATATTATACCAACTTAATATCAGGTACTTTAGCGACAGTATTGTTAATAATTGCTATAATATTTATTGCTACAAGTTTGATTGGTTTTTGCCCTTTATATCTGCCTTTCGGCATCAGAACCAGGCGCTCGAACCCTTAATCTTCGGAGACTACCCGCTAAAAACTAAACTCACGTGGTCGGTCGATATTTTTTCAGATATCGAAGCAATAACCAGCCGGTTGGTAAAAACAACACGGAACATAAAGAAAGTAAGTTTTGGTAGTACGGTATTGCAATATTAAATACCGTTAATAGCGGTTGAGTAAACAGCAATGCAGTCCCCAATATTCCAAGGTCGACACTGCCCATTCGGCGGCCCGTGTGCAGCCCGGGCTATTGGTAAGCCTCAGGCGCGGTACATTGGGTATTTTTAGCGTAAACTGCTCTGCATTAAAAAAGATGAAATTAATAAAATACTTTATTATCAGTTACTTGCATTTTAGTAAAAGCGGAACATTCTCATAGTCAGAATGTTCCACTTTGTTCGGGGTGTTCCGTGCAAGAACGGAACGCTTTGCCGGCGTGTAACCGGCCTTGGCACAAAAAGCGCAGCCTTAAAAATATATGGTTCCTACTTTACTTTAAAAAAAACGCTAACAGGTCCTTTTGCACCTGCGCGGTATTTTCCTGTACCACCCAATGGCCCGAGTCTTTAATGATAGATTCCCGCACGTCGGTCGCTACCAGCCGTGTGTGGGCCGCCAGGAATGCTCCTGCAAAATGATCTGAACCCATAGCAAGTACAGGCATTGGCAGTTTTTTCTTAGCAAATTCAACGTTGTCTTTGGCATCTTGGTTAAAATAGCCAAACCAATGGAATGCACCAGTAGTAGCGCCGGGTACAGAATAAGCCCTGATAAATTCGGCAGTCTCTGCTTTGGTAAAAGCATTTTTTTGAAACCCAACAACTGGCCAAAAATCCGTAAAAAATAGACCGACCTTACCTGAAACCAATTCTCCGGCATGTGGCTGTGCGAAAAAGCCGAACCACCAGGCCTGGGCTTTAACCTGGCTCCAAACCGGCTCAATGCCCGGTAACAAGGCATCCATTAAAGCCAGCTTTTTTACATCGCCGGGAAATTGCGCTGCATAGGCGTATGCCACCATCAAGCCGATATCATGACCCGCGAGGTTGATATGCTGAAAGCCCAATTTTTTTACCAGTTCGTGCATATCCACAGCCATGTTCTTTTTATCGTAACCGCCTGCCGTTTTTCCTGATTCACCAACGCCGCGCATATCGGGTACAATTACGGTGAAGTGTTTGGACAGCTCGGGCAGCAGCCTGTTCCACATATACCAGTTCTGGCCGAAGCCGTGTACCAGCAACAACGGTTCGCCCTTGCCGCCGATTACGTAGTGAATCCTGACGCCGTTAACCATGGCATACTGATGTTTAAAATTTGCCGGCGGGTTGGCCGGTAAATCGGCTGCCGACACACTGGCGGCAAATGCAATAAATACCAGGGCCAGAACAAAGTGCCTAATTGTTGTTATAGTTTTCATGATTTGATTGTTTTTTAATGTTTATTTTTTCTTGTTATCGCTGATATCTTTGTAAGCATTTGGGAGGTTAAAGTTGAAGTGCAGCCAGTCGAACAGCACGTAGCCTTTATCATAGTCCTTCATTTTTACCGCTTCTTTTGTTTGCTCAAGTGTAAGGCCTTTATCAACCGCAGCTTCCACTTGTTTTTTCAGTTCCTGTACGTAATCAATGGTGTACTTTATACCTGCTTTGTTGGTGATGCGACCATGGCCGGGGATAACGACGGCATCTTCAGGCAAAAAGTCGTAGACCTTTTTGAGGTTAGCGGCGGGTTCTAAAAAGAAACCGTCGAACAGCCACGGGATGGCAGGGCTTTCAGCGATGAAGGGGTTACCTGCCCAGAATATCTTTTGATTAGGCATCCAGACAAACAGGTCGGCGGGCGATTGAGCGGTGCCAACATTTAAGAGCTCCACTAGCTTTTCATCACCAAGGTCGATCTTAAGGTTGCTGTTTTTGGGGATGACAATATCTGCTGCGCGGTAAACGGAATTTTCAATACCGCGGTTAGTCCCAAATAAAGTCACCATAAAATGCTTGATATAGTCGTAATTTTGGGAAAGGTTTTCTTTGGCAAACTCATTCTGAATTACAATAGTTGCCGCCGGTAGCAGGTAATTGCTGAAACAATGGTCGCCGTGGTCGCTGGTGTTTACTGCGTAGATAATAGGTTTATCAGTTACCGAATGGATGAGTTTTACTTCCTGGTCGTATAAGCGTTTACTCAGCATTACCTCGATAAGCAGCACCCCTTTACTGCCTACGATGAAGCCTCCGGTAGTTGCCTGCGGGATACCCATGGAGGTTTCTTTTTCGGCTGTTGTCGGGATTATCGCATAGATGTCATTGTTAAGCTTTTGCAGTTTTAATTCTACTTTGTTGGCATCCCAGATGGGTATTATCGGCGGCATACCCGTTTGGGCTGAGACTGTTGCACCGATTAGTAGCAATAAAAGGGTGCCCGCAATATTCAGTTTGCAATTTTTCATGTTCTATTTTTTAGGTTGATTTTATTTTTGATATCCGCCATAGTACTTTACTGGTGACCATGAAGGAATAACTTCAGGGATCGGCGGGCTTTGATCGGCATATTTACCGGCTGCATATACCACTTTGCCGTTTACAACGGTCATCAAAGCAGTGATGTGCTTAACTTTTTCGGGGCTGGCAGTAAAATAATCGCCCGATAAAATGACCATATCGGCATACATACCCTTCACCAATTTGCCCTTCAGTTTTTGTTCGCCCGAGAACCAGGCGCTGCCCGATGTGTACAATTTAAGTGCACTAAATTTATCCAGCAACTGTTCTTTTGGCCAAAATTGCATGCCGCCTATGGTTTTACCGGTTAGCAGCCAGTGCAGCGCCATCCAGGGGTTATAGGTTGATATGCGCGGCGCATCAGTCCCCATGCCTACGGGGATACCCATAGCAAGCATTTTTTTGATGGGAGGAAGCTGCGTTTTAGGATGCCCGTACATTTTGGTGTACAGCTCGCCCTGGAAATACATGCGAAACTGTACAGCAATACCACCGCCAAGGGCCTTAACACGGGCAAGTTCCGGGTCGGTAATGGTTTCAGCGTGGTCAAAAAACCAGCGTAGGCCGTTAAATGGGGTGTCTTTATTCACTTTTTCAAATACAGACAACATACGGTCGATTGACTCACCATAAGTAGCATGCAGGCGAAACGGCCAGCGATTTTTAACCAGCAGGCGGATAACCGGCTCGAGATCGGCTTCCATATCCGGCGAAAGCACAATCCTTGGCTCCAGGAAATTTTCAAAGTCCGCTCCCGATGCGATCAGGTTTTCACCCGCGCCTTCCATCGCGTAGCCGTTTGGCATCAGCATATGGTCGTTTTTGTTGGGATAGGTTTGGGTTATCCATTTTTCATAGTCTGCAAACTCTTTGCCTTTTTGCTGCGCGAATAAGTAATACGAAGTCCTTACCGTAAGTTTTCCAGCCTTAGCCAGCGAAAGCGAAGCCTTGTAATCGGCATCATAATTTTGTGCGCCGCCGGCCGCGTCAACTACGCTGGTGATGCCGAAACTATTGATTTCGCGATAGAAATGCTCAGAGCTATTGATCCTTTCTTCGGGTGTAAGCGTACCGGTTAGGGCAAGTGTGCGGTAAATAGCCATCGGGGTTTCTTTGGCATACAAAAGGCCAGTAGGCTTTTCATCCTTATCTAACTCAACTATGCTGCCGGGATAGTTGGTGTTTTTGTCATAGCCAAGGGCTTCTATGCCCTTTTTATTCAGAAAGGCTTTGCCATACAGGTAGGTGATAAATACAGGCTTATCCGGCACGGCCGCATTAATCTCGTCGATGGTGGGCTGTCTTTTTTCGGCAAACTGAAATTCGTTCCAGCCGCCAACTACTTTTATCCAGGCGCCGGGAGGGGTGCGTGCGGCTTGTTCTTTCAGCATTTCCATAGCCCGTTTCAGCGTCTTCACGCCATCCCAGCGCAACTCCATATTGAAGTTGAGCCCTTCGCGGATGGCGTGCATATGGCTGTCGTTTAAGCCAGGAATAACGGTTTTTCCGCCGGCATCTACCAGTTTTGTCGCCGCGCTTTTATAAGCATTCAAAATAGTTTCCGTGTTGCCGGTAGCCAGGATGAGGCCATTTTGCATGGCGATAGCCTGTTTAAAGTCGCCCGGCCTTGTCATCGTGGCAATTTTGCCGTTGTAAATAATAAGGTCGGCTTTTTGCTGGGCGGATGCCGAGAGTGCCTCAGTCATAAACAACAGGCATAACAGCTTTCCGAGAATCGGGTGTAAATTTTTCATAGGTATTTTTTTTGAGTTTTAAATTTTTCCCAGCCAGTTTAAAATGAACTCAGCGCTCTCTTCCCAACCCGGCTGACCAAGCACAAAGTGGTTGCGCCCGGCAAATTCTTTATAGTCAGTTATGGACTGGCTGTCGGTGTATTTTTTGTAATTGGTATAGTTAAGCGAAGCCGGGATAAAGCGGTCGGCACTGCCGGACAGGAACAATAGCGGGGCATGCGCGCGGGAAAAGTCAACCTTAGCTGCACTGGTGGTAGCATCCCGTACCAGCAACTTTGATTCAGGCACCAGCAGGTTGTAATAGGCTTCTTTTTGCACGTCGAACGGCATGCCATTGGTAAAAGCATATTGCCATTCGGTAAACGACATAAGGTAGGTCTTTTTAGGGTCTGTAAAAAAGCCCAAAGCACCCCAGCCTGCTTTGTAAAAGGAAAGTTTGAAAGTAAAAATACCTCGGGGCTGCAGAGAATGTATGGCGATCCCTGCCGCAGCCAAATCCTTTTGAACTAATAGTTGAGTAATTAATCCACCCATTGAGTGGCCGATTAGAATCGGTTTCTCAGGAAGTTGTTCCACAATGGTGGTGAAATAAGCCGTCAGGTTAGCTAAGCGCTGGCTCGCCACATCGGTATCCGGGTGCCTTTGGCGCAGCGTGCATGCTGGCGCGTCTTTATATGGCCAGGCCGGAGCCAGCGTGGTATAGCCTTGTTGTTCAAAGTAAGCTTTCCATTCCTTCCAGCAGTCGCTGCTTACAAACGCGCCGGTAATAAAAACAATGGTTTTAGACGTAGTAACTTTCATAATGTGTAAGGTGTTAATGGATTGGCCAATATGCCGCCCCGGGGCGGAAGGCTGATGATTGGTGATTTGTGTTCATGTTCATTTTTTATTTGATATGGAACACTATTGACAAGGCGCAAGCCATTAATTTAAATATCTGATAATCAGTTGTGTAAATTTTAAGATGGATTTATAATTGCTGTATATCGTTACCGGGCGACGTAAGAACAACGAAATAAGGTAAAACAAAAGACGGTTTAAGATGCAGCGAAATATCGTTATTTAGGTTATGGGCTGCAGGTGGGATGTTAACAACCGAAGCGAAATAACGTCGCAACGTTATTTCGTAAAACAACTGGCCAAACTCCGAAATAAAGCCGTCAATCGTTTTTTAGATGTATTAAACATGTTATAATCAATTAGTTGAAATAATGGTATCACAATTGACTAACGCTGTTCAAATTAGCTAAGTGCGAAATTCACCAGCAATGAGTTCATCACCCAAAAATCAAATCTGCCCTTACAGCTACATCTCATGAAAAACCTCGTTATCCTGATCGTTATTTTCACATCCTGCGCATGTTCAGCGCAGGACGTTCCGTTCAAGCAGCTCCGTTACGACGAAAACTATGCTTACCTGGCAAAGGATACATCATCTAATTGGTACCACCGGCTAAAGTTTAACCCTGTTTCAACAGAAAAAACCGCCTACTTTAGCTTTGGCGGCGAAGTACGCTACCAGTATTTTCATTTTGAGAACGAGGAATGGGGTGCCGCCCCGGAAGATAAGGACGGCTTTGTGTTAACGCGTTACCTGGGCCATGTTGATTTCCATGCCGGTAAACATTTTCGGGCATTTGTGCAATTGCAAAGTAGCTTAGCAAACGGCGAAAAGGAAACCCCATCGCCGGTGGACCAAAACCCGCTGGATTTGCATCAGGCTTTTGTTGATTTTTCGACATCACTAAACAATGGGCAAGATTTAACTTTAAGATTTGGCCGGCAGGAACTTTCGTACGGATCGCAAAGGCTGGTGGCCGTTCGCGAAGCTCCAAATAACCGACAATCCTTTGATGCGGCTAAAGTAATGTATGGCAGCAAAAACCTTAAGCTGGATCTTTTTTATTCGCATTACGTGGCCGCCAAGCCGAATATATTTGATGACGGCTTCAACAATGCCACGCAATTTTGGGGAGCTTATGCCGCCTTTAACAAAATACCGGTACTTCAAAATTTCGACGTTTATTACTTGGGTATCCATAAAAAAGCAGCATCGTTCGATGACGGAAAGGGGATTGAAACACGCCATTCTGTTGGGGCAAGGATATGGGAAACCACAAAAGGCTGGCAGTACGATATTGAAGGCCTTTACCAGTTTGGTGATTTTGCCGCCAGCACCATTTCGGCGTGGACCTTGTCGGCCAATATCTCATATACATTTTATCAAAGCAAACTCAAACCACAGGTTGGTTTAAAAACTGAAGCCATTAGTGGCGATAAAAATTATGGTGATGGAAGGTTAAACACCTTCAACCCGCTGTTTCCAAAAGGCGCATATTTTGGCCTGGCAGCACTTATTGGCCCGGCTAATTTACTTGATGCCCATCCGTATGTTCAGTTTAATCTCAGCAAAAAACTACTTTTTGCTGCAGACTACGATCTGTTTTGGCGGATGAACCGCAACGATGGGCTGTACGCCGTAAATGGTAAAATTATTTATTCGGGCAGACAAGGTCTTTCAAAGCAAATCGGCCGGCAATTGGGTACAGCTTTGGAATATACCCCGAATAAATACTTATATTTCAGGCAGGAGCTCACCTGGTTCAGTGCCGGGGATTATTTAAAAGAGGCCGGCCCGGGCAAAGATATTTTAATGACGGGCAGCACCATCACCCTTAAGTTTTGAACGGGAAAACTTAAATAAAATGGAAACGGAAAAATTGACCAGGAATACAACGCTGCTGTTATGCTTTGCCGCCGGCTTTTGCGATACACTTACCTTTGTTGCCGCCGGCGAAGTATTTTCGGCGCATGTAACCGGCAATTTTATTGTGTTTGCTTACGACCTTATTAAACATGATAACCCGCATGGCTGGCAAAAGCTGCTCACTTTCCCTGTTTTTGTACTGGCGGTAATGCTGGGCGGCCGTATCGCCAAAAAAACCGCTAATATGTTCACGTTGTTAATTTTGGAAGGACTGTTATTGCTGGTCAGCGGTATACTGTCGGCGGTACCGATAAATAGCGGGCTGGATAAAGGGTGGCAGGTGCAACTTATCGTAATGGGGATAGTTATCGCTATGGCGTTTCAAAATACATTCGGAAAGCTGTATAACAAGGCTACTTATGGTTTAACTACTGTAATGACCGGCAACGTAACCCAGGCGTCGCTCGATTTGATCAAAGGCCTAACGGCCAGGCCGGCGGATTCTGAAACATGGGTGAGCTTTAAAAAACAGGTTACACTGATCGTTGGCTTTTTGGTTGGATGCGTTGCAGGTGCCCTGATGGCTAAACAGTACGGACTGGTTTCGGCACTACTGCCCGGAGTGATGATGCTGACCTGGCTGGGCGCAAATAAACTGTTTGGACAACAGGCAGCCTGATTACTCTTGTGGCTATATGCCAAAATCCTTCCGAATGCCCAGCTTTTTCATTTTAGAATTGAGCGTGGTAGGGGGGATGTTCAGCAAGCCTGCTGCCCCGCCATCGCCCCATATTTTACCGTTACACTTTTTTAGCGCCGCCAATATGTGCGCGCGTTCTCCTTCAACCATGGTGGTCACCACGGTTTCGGCAGTCATAGCAGCGGCGGATTGCTCTAACTGGGTAGGCAACACCATGCTGTTGATCATATCATCGCGGGTAAGCAATACATTACGCTCTATTAAATTTTCCAACTCGCGGATGTTGCCCGGCCAATGGTAACGTTTCATACTCTCCAAAACCTGTGGAGAAATACCTCGTACAGTTTTACCGGTTTTACGGGCGTAGATGTTTAAAAAATGAGCTGCAAGGTCGGCAATGTCTTCTTTACGTTCGCGAAGCGGGGGCATCAATATGGGAAAAACATTGATGCGGTAAAAAAGATCGAGTCTGAAACGGCCCTCGGCAACTTCCTTATCTAAATTACGATTGGTAGCTGCAATAATCCGGACATCAGTTTTAATGGTAAGGCGGCCTCCAATTCTTTCTATCTCTTTTTCCTGCAACACCCTTAGTAGCTTTGATTGCGATTCCAGCGGCAGTTCGCCTATTTCATCCAAAAATATTGTGCCCGTATGTGCTTGTTCAAACCGGCCTGTTTTTCTTTCGTGGGCGCCTGTAAATGCTCCTTTTTCGTGGCCGAACAGTTCAGAATCGATTAGCGAGGTCGGTAGGGCAGCGCAATTGATCCTGATAAAAGGTTTATCTTTTCGCAGCGATAACGAATGGATACGCTCGGCTATTTTTTCCTTGCCGGTACCGCTTTCGCCCAATATAAGTACCGATGAGTCTGATTTGGCAACCTGCACGACATTGTCGAACACGGTTAATAACAAATGACTGCTGCCTACAATCCCACTGAAGGGGTTTGGCTCCTCTGGTGTTTTAACTTGCTGTTTTTTTGGTGTATAATTACTCAGCTCATTAACCAATGGGCTGTTAGGTGTATGCTGCATACCTTCCATAAAACTGATTAAAAGTAGTTGTAGCCGGTTGCACAACACTAAATGATCGGCCTGGTATGCATCCGGCCGGCGGCTGTAAAAATTAAAATAACATACTTTTCCGTCGCCTAACGAAATAGGTAACGACAAGTGCGACTTTAAGCGATAAGTGTCGGCAAACAGTTTTTTTAACGATGGTTTTTTCACCAAAACTTCTAATTCATGTTCATCATACCAGGTTGCTAATGGATCGGTTAGGTCATTTGCCTTTAGGTTGGCCAATTCGTGCTGCTTGCGGTTGGTAACGATCATCAGTTCTGTGACGCCTATCAACTGGTATTCATCGAAACCTATCCTCGAAAAGCCAATCTCATAAAAACTCTCATCATCCTCCTGTTTCATGCCCACCGACAAAAACTCGAACGGAATGTAGGGCTGCAGGGTTTTGCCCATCTGCAATATTTTATGCTCCCAGGTAATGGTTGAAGCCAGTATTTCGGCGGCTTTTTTCTGCAATACGGCAATTTGACGCAAGCCGTTCTCCAGTTGGTTTTCATAGCGGTACAGCGCAATATCAAGGGCAATCAATACATCTTTTTCACGGAAGGGCTTAACTACAAAACCATAAGGATTGGTAACCTTTGCGGCCTCCAGTACCTTTTGGTTGGAGTTAGCAGAAATATAAATAAACGGGATATTCCGTTCCATTAAACTATGTGCCAGATCTATGCCCGTCAGCTTTCCTTTTAAATAAATGTCTAACAATACAAATCCCGGTGCAAATTCAGCTACCATTTCCAGCGCTTCTGCTACGCTGTCGGCAATGCCGCAAACGTCGTAGCCTGCAGTTTTCAGGATATTGCTTAATACATCTGCAATAATAAATTCGTCCTCAACAACAAGAATTTTTTTCCTATTCATGGCACTCTAAGTTAATATTATTTGTGATTCTACTGTAACCCTGTTAAAAATTTCGGTTTTGAAATCAATGTTTATGATACACCCCTGTTCGTTTGTGATATCAAAGGCCCCGCCCAATTGCTTGGTTAAGCCCCGCATTAAATTTATACCCAATGATTCAATTTTATTGATATCAAATTCTGCCGGCAGGCCGGGTCCGTTATCGGCTATGGTTAACTGGTTACATCCGTTACCCCTGGCAAGCAGCGAGATATAAATAACGCCGGTTTCGTTGGGTTTGTAAGCGTATTTAATGGCATTCGTAATCGCCTCGTTCATTATCAAACCGAGCGGCACGGCCTGTGCTACGTCCAAATTAAGCTCATCTATTTGTTTTTCAAAGATAATACGGTTATCCAAGCCGCTGCTGTCTTTTAAATAACTGATCATTTCATCAATATATTCCTGCATACATATCAGGTCGAGATTTTCGGACTGATAAAGTTTCTGGTGGATCAGCGCAATGGAGTGCATGCGGTTTTCGCTATTTTGTATGGCTGCCAGTGCCTCGTCGTTATCGATATAAGCCGATTGTCGTTGTAGCAGGCCCATTACTATCTGCAGGTTGTTTTTTACGCGGTGATGGATTTCTTTAAGCAACCATTCCTTTTCCGACAATAACTTGCCTTTTTCATTTACAATTGTATTCAGCTTAACGTTACTGCGCTGCTTGGCTCTGTAGCTGTTGTAGATTAACCCCAATAAGAAAATAAGGAGCGCACTAATTGCCAGAGTAAGGTTACGTGTGTTGTTGGCACGTATCGCCTTTTCATGTTGCAGCAGGCCGTCCTTGGTTAATAATTTGATATCGCGCTCTTTTTGCTCCGTCTCATACTTAACCTGCAACTCCTGTATTTCCCTGCTTTTATTACTGTTAAAAATAGAATCGTTAAACTGCTTAAATAAATATTGATGCTGTAGCGCCGATAGATAATCCCCTTTTGCCGAATCAATTTTATAAATAATAAAATGAAAGTCCCTGGCCCTTGTAACAGCAGCGTATTTCGAAATCTCTTCATCAAGGTAAAATGCAGCCCTGTCAAATTTTTTTTGCGTAATATAAAATTTTGCAATATCATATTTGGCCAACGAAACGATCTCGTCCGCTTTGGTTTTTGGATAAAGCCTCATCATTTCAACATAGGCAACTTCTGCCTTTTTATAGTCTTTTAATGCTTCGTAACAATAAGCCTTTATTTGTGTAATAATAGCTTTATCGTAATTATTATCCGGCGGATGCCGCTTTTCTACACCGAGCGCCAGAGCAAGCGCTTCCGCATTTTTTTTTTGTTTTATCAGTCCCTTAACAATAAAACCCGCGGTCCGGTATTTTTGCTCGAGCAATAAAGGGAGGTTTTCACGTAACGATAATGTTTTTTTATACCAGGTAATGCTGTTATCAGTTTGCCCGAGCGCGTCGTACACCTCAGCCAATTCGCCAAACAGGGAAGCTTGCCTTGCACGAACGTTCGTAGTATCATGGCTTTTATCCATCAACCGGATACTTTCTAAAATATAATAAAGCGCTTTATTCATATTACCGCGATACCTTTGGATATGGGCCAGGACAAAATATATAGCTCCCATATTGCTATATGAGCTTTTTCCGTATTTCTCAATGGCTTGCATGCAATCGTCTTCCGCTAAATATATATAGGTGTATTTAAAATGCCCGTGGGCGAGGTTATAACGGGCCATAATTTCACGCTGTCTGTCACCGGTAACGGTGAAGAGCGCAACGGCGTTCTTATATGCATCAATTACCTTCGCTGCTAAAATCTCCGTGGCAACAGGCCAGTTCGTAAATTCCGTTGTTTTACCAAACCTTTCCCAAGTTTCTGCTTCCTGTTGCTTGTCGCCGTTTTTTTTATAAAAATCAACTACCTGCATGAAGTATGCTTTCCCGCTGTCGAGCATATTCCTTGAAAGGTACACTGTACCCAAACTGCATAGGCTTTCCAAACGGCCGGAACCCCCATCCACCTGCAGCCTGGTGCTTAAGCTATTTTCCCTTTTAAAGTAAACAAAGGCGCTGTCGAGATCGGGTTTGTTCAGCCTGAAGTGCCGCTCAAGGTAATAGCTGCCAAGTTGGTGAAGGATGTTTAATTGATTGGTGTCCGGTCTGGCCGTTCGTAATTTTGCATTCAGGCTGTTAAGCTTGTCTTGATGCGACGTTTGACAAAGGCATGCGTAGGGTGCCGCAATAATCAATAACAGGATGAGCGACGCTTTGAGCATTATTTAAAATTATAGCCGGTTAAAATTCATACTATTTACAGATCAGTGTTGTTTGTAAAATTCGCGATCTGTTATCCATGAACTGGCTTTAATTTAAACTTATAAATCCGGTACCACGAAAACTTAAATACTGATCGGGAGTAAATTATGCTATTATGGATATGCGCGTTCATAAACCCTGCCATAGCTACGAAGAATACTTGCTGCGGCTTTAATAGCTAAGAAAAACAAAAATTGAGACGAATTTTTATTTTTTCAGCCAGCGCTAATCACGCCTGGGTGTAATCAGACAACGATATTTAGCTGTTTAGCAACCGTATATCGTTGTTGGGTAGATTAATTTATGCCCGATGTTCGCCTGGTTGAAACGATATTTTAATTGCGACGCCCAAGTTATTTGTAACTGAAATAACTCCGCCTAACTGTTTGCTCAAGCCCCGCATAAGGCTAAAGCCCATCGAGTTCGCGTTCTGAGCATCAAAACTATCCGGGAGACCGCTGCCATTATCGATTATTTCTAGCAAATAGCTGTCATTATCCTTTTGACTAAAGCTAACCTGTATACAACCGTATTTGTAATTGGTAAAAGCATATTTAATGGCATTGGTAATAGCTTCGTTAAGAATCAGGGCGAGCGGCACCGCTACGTTTACGTCAAAGTCGACATTAGCAATTTGTTTTTCAAACCTGATGCTTTCGCCCAGGTCAAAACTATCCCGTAAATAGCCTATCATTTCGTCAATATAATCGGCTATGTTAACCAGCATAAAATTGTCGGATTGATATAGTTTTTGGTGGATCAATGCAATAGAGTGCATGCGGTGTTCGCTGTTTTGGATAGCCGTTAAAGCTTCCTCGTTATTTATGTATGATGCCTGCCGCTGCAACAGGCCCATTACTATTTGCAGGTTGTTTTTTACCCGGTGATGCACCTCTTTTATCAGCCATTCTTTTTCTTCCAGCAAACCGTCTTTTTCGTTCACCAATTGGTTTAGCTCTTTATTCTTACGGTTTATCACAACGGTCTTTTTTTGATTGACGCGATAACTATTATACAGCAATCCAACAACAATTAAAAGCAGGCCGGCACCTATAAATGTGACATCGCGAGCGTTGGTGGCATGTTTTGCCTTCTCAAACTGTAGTTGCCGGTCTTTTTTAACCGATGTCAGGTCACTCTCTTTCTGATCGGTGGCATATTTTATCTGCAGCTCTTCTATTTGTCCGCTTTTTGTGACGTTAAACATCGAATCATTCAACTGTTTATAGTCCTGGAAATACTTAATAGCAGACCATGGTTTTCCTGCGGCAGAATCGATCTTAAAAAGCATTAGATCGATATTCCTTTGGCCGGACAAATTAAAATTCGCAACTTGAAGATCTTTTAGGTAATAGGCCGCTTTGATATATTTTTTTTGCTGTATATAAAAATTAGCGATATCATACAAGCCATAAGCCGGCAGGTAACCAATAGCGGAGTTTTTATAATAAGCCATCATCAGGAGGTAGTATTTTTCGGCTAAATTATATTGCTTTAGCCCCTCATAACAATAGGCTTTTACCTGGGCGGCCATACCTCTTACGTCATCATCCTTAGGCGGGTGCCTTTTTTCAAGGCCCTTGATGTAGCTAAGCCCCTCAGCGCTGCGCCCCAGTTTATTCAGGTTAAGCGCCAGGAAGCCGGCCGTGCGGTATAAGCCTGCAGGCGGCATGTCGGGTATTTTTTCGCGTAGCGCTAACGTTTTTTTATACCATTCAATACTGTTGTCTGTTTGGCCCAGTTCATCATAAACCAGCGCCAGTTCGCCGTATATCACCTGGTATTTATCCGTATCGCGTAAACGGGCCATCCGGTTCATCCCTTTTTGCAAATAAAAAAGCGACATGTTATTATTACCCTCGTCCCTATACACCTGCGATAAATCTGTAAACAGCACGTTAAGTTCAACAAAGCGGGAGTTATCAAATCTTTTAAGGATGTCTAAAGCTCCTTTTCTATAGCGCTGATCGTATCCCCTGGTATGATAAGACGTGGCTGCATAAATTTCCCATGCAATTGCAGAGCCGGTGTCCCTCAAGCTTTGCAGCATCTTTATGCCGCGGTTATAGTAAATTCCCGCCATTTCGGCTGCTGATTCAGGGAATTTTTTACCTGTGTCTGTCAATTTACTTAACACATGCCCACCAAATATTAACCAGGTTTTGGCCTGCCTGGCGGTCTCGTGTTTTGCTTCATGAGCTTGCGCTACAAGTCCACAATACCTTTCTGCAACTGGCAGGTTATTGCGTGCCAGGTATACATCTCCCAATTGCCAGTTACAATTGTTTATCTCATCGTTGCGATGGGCAGCAGTAGCCATCACAAGCGCCTTATTAAAATAACCCTCAGCACTATCCAAATGATCTTTTTTATCATAATGTGATAAATAGAAAAGCCCCAGTTTGTATAAACTGGTTAAACGCGCGGTATCAATTTGTTTGTGCGCCAATTGAGTATATAGCTGCCCCCTGGTCTCCTGGGCGGAACACAGTCGTGCTATAATTAGCAATAAACCTACTGACAGTATCTTAAACATACTTAAAATTAGTACTGATCACTACTCCGCTGTTGTTTGTGATGTTAAGTATTATACCCAAAGTAAAACCGTTAACAGATTTACTTATATCCAAATAACATACCAATATAAATAATTATCTCAGAGGCTGCAACGCAACCATATTAAGTTATTTCGCAAACCATTCACTATATCTCGTTAACTGATTGTAGTTTGAAAAAATAATACATTGAATATCAATTACTTAACAAAACGGCACAAGATTAGCCTATCTGATAAAAATCAAATAAGCTATTATCATGACGACAACATGGAAAATCGATCCTTCACACAGTGAAGTACAATTCAAGGTAAAACACCTGATGATCACCACAATCTCCGGCCACTTCCACAATTACGATCTGGAAGTATTGACCGAAGGCGATGACTTTACAACTGCATCGAAAATTGAGTTTTCGGCAGATGTGGATTCAATCAGCACAAAAAATGAGCAGCGAGATGCACATTTAAAATCGGCGGAATTTTTTAATGCAGAGGAACATGTGGTTATCCGCTTCGGCGGAAATAAGTTTGAGCAGGATGCAGATGAATATTTACTGCATGGCGACCTTACTATTAAAGGTATTACAAAGCCGATATTATTGCATGTTGATTTTGGCGGTATTGTGGTTGACCCTTATGGCCAAACCAAGGCAGGTTTTACTGTTACCGGTAAAATAAGCCGTAAAGAATTTGGACTAACCTGGGATGCTGTGACAGAGGCCGGGCAAATAGTTGTAAGTGATGAGATCCGCATCAACTGCGACATACAATTAATCAAATCTTAATTTATACAGACATTAAATAAATGGCAGGGAATATGAAACGGCTCTATTATATGGTTGTCGCTTGTTGGGTTTCAAGGGGATTTAAAAAAGCTTAATGTACGGCTTGTTGACTTGTTTAATCATGAGCCGTGAACCTTTGCTAAATAAATTAATTCCATAGTCTCCTATGGATAAAACGATTATTTACGTGACCGCACAAAAATCTTCGGGAATATTCAAATTATTCTTTCCTTACCTATGATTCAATTTCTTTCATTTTTCGCGGCAAATCGGCCAGCCGTTTTAAATCAGCGATAAATAGTGAAGAAATTTGGAAGTCCTTCAATCTCGCGTGGGGGCACAAGTCGAACATCGGACTTTTGCCCCATTTTTTTTGCTTGCGAATCTTTGTTTCTTAGGTAAAGCAGCTTTCATAGCCCGTCCCGGCATGGTGCAAAGATAAAGTCTCAAGGCATACCTTTCTTTAGTGGGGACCCGGCTTGGGCGTGTAGTATCGAATTTGGGGAGTGGAGATGGAAGGAACACCGGCCTTATAACAATTGGTTGCACAGCCATAACCTTTTTCAATTTCTTAAAGTTGACTTTTCTGCAGGTAAATGTCCTTAAGCATCCTCTCGCTTCTCATTATTCTGCCACCCGGATCCCTTCGTCTATTATTAACCGCCGTTCGTCTATGTTTTGTTTTTAGCTGCGATGGTGCAGCTTACTTTTATTACGGTTCATAGCCTATGTAAGCTGTCACCTGCAAATAATCTATCGCGTTATGAAAAACATTTACAAAAGCATTTTCCTGTTAGTTATAGTAGTATTCATAGTCGTGTCATGTAGTAAGGAGGGGTTACAAGGGCCCGATGGTCCCGCCGGTCCGCAAGGTACGGCGGGTACGGCGGGACCTGCCGGACCTGCCGGGAAAGACGGCTCAATTATTTATAGTGGTAACACAATTCCGTCTGGAACTACAGGTGTGACCGGCGATTATTACCTGAACCGTTCCACCGGCGACCTCTATGGCCCTAAAACTGCAAACGGCTGGGACCCGCCAATAAGCCTTAAGGGGGCACAGGGCGCTACGGGAAATACCGGTGCTGCAGGAAACTCCGGAGCGACAGGTGCTACCGGGGCTACGGGAGCTACCGGAGCCTCGGGCAGTAAAATATTGAGCGGAAATGGTACGCCATCAAATACACAAGGGGCAGTTGGCGATTACTATCTGGACAAAACGAATCTTTTATTATATGGGCCAAAAAATACAAGCTGGGGCACCCCTGTTTTATTGCGCGGCGCTCAAGGCCCGCAGGGCCCTGTTGGCCCTGCCGGCGCCGACGGAAGTATAATTTACAGCGGCAATGGCGCCCCGGATGCAACGCTCGGCCAAAACGGCGATTATTATTTCAATAAAGCTACGGGTGGACTATACGGTCCTAAAACCTCACGCGGATGGGGTTCGGCTACGTCATTAGTAGGACCGCAGGGAGCTACCGGCTCTACTGGAGCAACCGGCGCAACGGGCTCCACCGGAGCCACAGGGGCAACAGGCGCCGCCGGTGCGGCGGGAGCAACGATTTTGAGCGGGAACGGCCCACCGTCGCTGACGATGGGCAAGGTTGGAGATTTTTATCTCGACCTGAGTACATATTTCTTTTATGGGCCGAAGACTGCGTCAAGCTGGGGAACAAGAACGCTCCTGAAAGGAGCCCAGGGAGCGCAAGGCCCGGTTGGCCCCGCCGGGGCTGATGGCAGCATTATCTACAGCGGCACAGGGGCTCCTGACGCTGCCGTGGGCACCATCGGCGATTATTATTTTGATAAAACTAATCGCTCCTTTTACGGCCCTAAAACTGCCGGGGGCTGGGGAAGCCCGACATCATTAGTCGGCGCGACAGGAGCGACCGGCGGAACTGGTGCCACGGGCGCAACCGGTGCTGCCGGTGCCGATGGATCGACAATATTGAGCGGCCTTGGAGCGCCCGACCCTGCAACCGGAAAAGCCGGTGACTTTTACCTTGACAGGCAAACCTACCTGTTTTACGGGCCTAAAAACGTGGATGGCTGGGGGCCTGGCGTATCGCTGAAAGGTGCTCCGGGCAGCGGCGGGAATGCTGTCGCTTATGAAACTTCGGACTTCGACTTTCCGCAATGGAACGTTTATGGTAACGCAACTGCAGGCCCGCCCACAAGCTTTGTACTAAGGCACCAGCGTTTTATCGGCGACTCTGTAACCTTTTTCAAATTACCTGATTCAGTGTATAATTCGTTGCGGAACGGTGTGACACTGGTTTATGCGCAAATTGTTAACCCGGCTGATACATCGGTACACCAATGGATACAATTGCCGTACACCAATGTTATAGGCACATCAAACATACAATCATATACATTCCGTGCAATCGCATCCCTTGCCGGCAACAGCGTACGTATATTCTGCAATATCAGTAACGCTGTTAACACGCAACCGTCGCCACTGCTTAATATAAATAAGATAAGAGTGATTATATCGCCGCAAACGTCCACCGGTACGCTTAATGTCGTCGGCGGTCAGTCAATTAAGCAGGTAATGCGGCAGTTCAGCCTAACGGATCGAAGTTTTAAGACAGTTAAATAGTTCATAACCAAGGCGTGCCTTAAATTAATGGCACGCCCCTTTTCTACTCGCCACTACCAGCCAGATTTGTTTATGAAGCACCTTATTAACGTCTTATGGGTTTTAATGCTGATGGTTGTTTTGGCCATCCCGGCGCGTGCGCAGGATGTATCGAAAATGGCTAACGCGCAGCCGGTTACCATCAGCGGCCAGTTTGGCCTAGGCCTGGGCACCTACACCTCATCGGGCATTGATAATCGCGAACATCCATTTTCCTATCTGCTGAGCGGAGCGCCGGTTTTAACCGTATATGGCATATCGTTCCCTTTTTCGGTGGTCGTAAGCGACCAGCAGCGCGGATTCAGGCAACCTTTTAATCAATATGGCATCAGTCCGCAATACAAATGGCTTACCGTGCACGCCGGCTGGCAAAGCATTACGTGGTCGCCGTTTACGTTATCGGGCTATAACTTTTTAGGTGGGGGAATCGAAGCAAATCCGGGTAAACTCAGGCTGGGCTTTATTTACGGACGTTTCAATAAGGCAATTGCTGAAAGTTCTTCCGAGCCGCTGCTCTTTCAGACACCGTCATACAGCCGCTCGGGCTATGCCGCCAAATTAGGCTATGGTACCGAGCAAAATCATGTCGACATTACTTTTCTGAAAGCAAAAGACGATCCTAATTCTATTCAAAACCCATCTATTCTTTCAGGCCTGCAGCCTGCGGAGAACCTGGTGGTGGGTATCGGTACAAAATTTCTGATTGCCAAACATTTTCGGTGGGAGGCAGACGTAGCGGGTAGCTTGTACACACGTAACCGTTTGAGCGACACACTGCGTGATTTTGATTTGGGCGGGTTTAACTTCCTGAAAAACTGGATAACGCTCAATAATTCCAGTCAGCTGCTTACCGCCGCGCAAACCGCGTTAAGTTATCAGAATAATAATTATAACATCGGCATACAATACAAACGCGTCGATCCGGATTTTAAATCGATGGGCGCTTACTATTTCGAAACCGATGTGGCTAACTATACTGTCAATGGCGGCATTTCGCTTCTCAAAAACCAACTCCAGCTAAATGGCAGTTTAGGCTTTCAGCAAGATAATATCGCACATGACCTGATGTACACATCGCATCGCACCATTAGCTCGTTTAGCGCATCGTACAACACATCAAAATTCGGTGCCGACTTCCGCTTTTCGAACTATGGTATTACGCAAGACAGGGGGCTTAATCCAGTTATCGATACCTTCCGTGTAGCCCGCACCAATTATAACGTTAATGGCCTTATCCGTTACATGCTGGGCGATTCGGTTATATCACACAATTTTATTTTATCGGGTAACCTGCAGTCGCTGGTTGACTTAAACCATTTTACATCGGGCCAAAGTGAGAGTAACAGCAAAAGCGCCAATCTTTCTTATTCCCTTGGGTTTGGTAAGTCGGGATTAAGTATCAACTCCAATTTGAACTATACTGTTGCGCAAATCAGCACAATGCATACCCGCCTTTTTGGTCCTTCAATCGGTATCGGCCAGCAACTCGATAAAAACAGGCTGATGCTGAATGCCAATATCGCCTATCAGCAACAGCATAATGATGACAAGGATGCAGGCAACGTAATCAACGCCTATCTAAACGGCTCATACCGCCTCGGTAAGCGCGACGGCATTACCACTACCATATCTTACTTGAAAAGCAATTCGAAGGATGCAACGCTGCCGTCTTTCAGCGAATTACGGTCGTCATTATCCTTAACACATACTTTTTAGCATGATGAAAACGTACAAATCCACGATTAAGAATTTTAGCAGAGTGATTTTTGCAGCCATCTTGCTGTTTGCTGGTGCTGTTAAGGCGCAAACCGTAAATATCACCATAAACGTTCTGCCGCCATATTCGCCTTATTATTCCGATTATACCAGCGCTTATGCTTCTAAAACGCTGCTCATCCTTCAAAATACCTCAGGCACACAGCAAAAGATACGACTAACCGGCAAATTGCAGGGCGATAACGGCATTCTTATTTCAACCCGTGGCAATTACCGCCCCGCTCAGCCAATTATTCTTAATCCCCACGAAACTAAGCAACTGAACGGAACCACCCTTCAAAGTGTGTTTGATTTAAACAGCGTTAACGTTTACGGCATAGATAAGGCTAAGCTGGCTGCGTCCTCGCGCATACCTGAGGGGCATTATACATTGTGTATCGAAGCGTATGAATATAGTGGTGTCCGTTTGCTTTCTGCAAATGCGCCGATGGGTTGCAGTATGATTACGACTACCAATCCCGACCCACCGGTACTGGTGGGCCCGGCAAAGAATGAGCGTCTGCGTGCTACACCCGCAAATACTGCTTTTTTTAATTGGATTAACCCCGGTACAGTTCCGCTTGGTACACAATACAAGCTTGAAATTGCCGAAATGCCTGATCCGGCAAGAGACCCTAATCAAATACTTAATGCCTCCTCACTACCGGTTTTAACCACCGTTGTTACCGGCACAAGCTACCAGTATAACATGCGCAATGTGCCGTTTAAACCAGGTAAAAGTTACGCGTGGCGGGTAACAGCGGTTGACCCGAATAACAGAGTGGTCTTCAGGAACAACGGTCGCAGCCCGGCCTCGGTTTTTATTTATGAACAAGATAAGGGTAAGGATGATAAGTTTCAGCCAACCAAGCCCGGCGATGATTTATCTGTAGTTCATTACGATTTCCAGGTAAGTGGAAACTTGACTTATAAGTATCATTTGGCTAATGACAAGCAGATGCCGTATATAAAAACCGCCCGCCGCGACAGCGCGGTGCCGCTAAAGCTTACTAAAATTGAGCTGGTTTACGGGTTGTGCTATGTGCCGATGGATATTCATACTGAAAAGATACAGGAATACAAACAACCATCGCCGCAAGATAAAAAAACACCGCGAAAAGACCTGGTCGGCAATAAAATTACCGGGCCTGGCAAAAGCGGCAAAGCAGACCTAAATACGCCAAATACCGAACAGTTGCAGCCGCAAAATCAGCAGCAAAATATTATTGAACAGTACGGCGGCGTAAACGGCAATGTAAATGCCGCCAGCCAGTTAGGTAAGGGAGATAATGCAGCAATAAAGGCTGGGAAATATGTTCCTTATACCCCGCCCGTGATAGATACCATAGACCAAACCGGGGACTTATTGCTGCCGGCGACCGATTATGGGGCGCCAAATGTTGTTGCGACTGCGAAAACCGATGCAAACGGACATTATGAATTCGATTTTGATTCGAAGCTGCCCTGCAAAATTATCCAGGTGTACCCGGAATCAAACGTGGCGATGGTGATGTGCTACTATATTAACGTTATAAACAAGCAGTATTCCGACCCGCATTCGTTCATTTACGCTAAACCGCCGGTTGATAAAGATGAAACCACCCAAGTTGACGCCGGTACGCAAAATATTTTTGTAAACAACTACCGGCTTCATGTTTTAATAGACCGAAACCCGGAAGGCGGAACTAATACCGGCAAGGTCGCCGGGGCTTCGGTTGAGGGAACGGCAGACGATACCGTGCAGGTATACGTACTGAGAAAGCTGCCGCGTTCGCCCTCCATTCCAAATGATGAAGGTGATAATGTTGGCCACGCGCCGTTTAAACCGGTTGATACCACCGCCGGTTGGTATGTTGGCGGCAATAAATATGAAATTGTATCACACCATCAATCCAGCATGGATCATGACGATTTATTTAATACTTACACCGGTAGTGTTGTTTTTGACAACCTGGTCGACAACCTTAAGGCATCAGATTCATATTACGTATACGCCGAATACAAACACAGCAAAGTATCCTTCGAGCCGGTAGAGGTGTCGATGGCCCCGGTTGAGGACGACGATTACCAGCCGTACACCAAACCCTTTGTACGCTACAAGGACATCGATTTCAGGCCAAGCTATGTGTCGTTCACCGTTAAGGGAGTGCTGAAATATCGATTTAAAGATGGTTCAGCAAGGCCGCTGCCGAATACATCGGTAGTGCTTGAGTCGATACCTATGTATCCTGATGGTAAAGGCAATATTGTTCACGACGAAAACAAAGCGAAAACGTACGCGGCTGTCTTTACCGACCCGAACGGCTATTTTGAGCTTAATTCAGGCGTTTTGCAATATGACCAGCTTGAGCTGTATAATTATAATAACGGTTTTGGCTTTCAGCAATATCTAAAGGTATTCAACCCGTACTATGGTAGTCCCGATATAGCATACTCATTCCGTGCGGGCAATACCTATAATGTGGGTGAAGTGATAGCGCAGGTAAAGGATTTTAACCTGAATGTAACAATTAAAGGATATAACAGCAATACAAAACTTACTGAAAAATTGAAAAATCAGCGTGTGTACTTGTGCCGCCTAACTGGCTTTAACTATGCACAATTTGGTATCCCAGATGATGAAGGACAACAAAACGGGCTTGAACAAAAGACGATACAGGATTATTATTATAATAATTATAAAGTTATCGGTTACGGCGTTACCAATACTGACGGTGTCGCGTCCTTCAGCAGGCTAGTGTCAAATGACGTGTACAATGCCAGCGATACATATTACATTTATTCGGAGTCGGAAATATTAACAGGGGATAACTATTCAACAGTTTCGGCGCAGCAGGTAGATCCCCATGTCGCTATTTTTACTGCCAATGGCCACTATTTCGACGAACCGGTGTTGAACAGCATAGTCGGTCAAAAAAATGTTTCGGTAGATGTAACAGTAAAAACCGTGGCACAAAAACCTTATATAGATGGCGCGGTATACCCGCAAAGTAATACCAGCACCAATGCATTATCACAGGTATTGGTGTGGCTCTACGATATAGATGCTACAAAGAAGGCTTATAACGCCCAGTATTTCAAGGATTTATTTGCAGGTTCCGACCCGCTGACTATATTGGACTATATGTCTCAATGGAACAATTCGCCGGTTCAACTGCAGAAAATACAACAAACAGGTGACAATGGATTGTTCAGGTTTGATGACCCTGAGACGGACGACTATAAAGGCTGGAAGCTGCTTGTTTTTACAAAATATGGTTTCATAACCGGTTACAGCGTTGTTAATTCCGGTATACCGATGGGACCCGGAAGGAAAGAGAATATAAATGGGTTTGTATTACCTCCGCGCCTGATGCAGGCTGATGTGATAGACCACGATACCAAAAAGCCGGTAAAAGCAAGGATTGTTGTCGGCGATGGTTTTAGCTGGGTAGATACGCAATCGCTGTATGCATTTCAGGGAGCGCCAAGCCCTAACGAAGAACGTGCGCAAATGCAAACCAGTTATGGCCAGGTTAAATTTACTGTGATACCTGATGACCAGGTAAACTACCATACCCAGACATTTACACGAACAGTTGACGCTCCGCCTAATATTGGCCTTGCTAACGCAGGTGCTATTGACGATAGCTACAGCCAAATGGAGGCTTTTGAAATGCTGCGCCCGGTTAATAAGCTATCGGTATGCGTAAAGAGTGCCGTTACTAAAAAGGCCATCCCGGCTCAGGTGTATATAACTCAATTGCCGCCTGATGAGACCCCGGGAGGTACTGATATTAAGGCAGGTGAATGCGCAAGCTTTACCTTCCAGAGCAGTGCCGTAAAATATGGCGTAAAGGTAGTGTCGGCCGGGTATGTTACACAGGAAACCACCGTAATTGCAACTAACTCGCCTGATGCGGTTACGTTCCTCGATATTAAACTTGACGCCGGATTTTCGATTATAGGTACGATTAAGGTTGACGGTAAGCCAAAGGCAAACGTAGGTGTGTACATAAAGGAGATGTGGCAAACAGTACAGGAAGTTTACACCGACCAAAACGGCAAGTATAGCATTGACGGCCTCCCGAAAGATGGAAGTAAAATAACGGTTGTAGCTTCGAACCCAGCCGGGCCAGGAGCCACAAAACCGGTAAAGCTGGAGTCATCCATGTTTAAAAATATTGTTATCAATTCGGCCCAGGCTGATTTTTCCCTCACCAGTAATGCTGCTATCGATTTTAGTTCTATATATGGCTTCCCGATAGAAGTAGAATCATGGGTAAAAAGTCCCAATAGTCCCAATTATATACTGAATGGCAGAGTGCAGGTAAAGCCGAATAAAAACATATATATGGGTAACTATTATAACAACTTTCTGACACTTAAAAATGTAGAAGTGAAGATTGTTGAACGGGTGCCTAAAAATGCAACCGACCAGTATGGCAGACCATTGCCGCCTTACATCATAGTTGGGGCGTATGGATCGATAGCGCTTAGCGAAAACAACATTGATTTGTTGATGTTCAAGTACTATCATGCAACCGCTTCCGGTCTGAAGGGTTTATCGCTGCAGCAGGCGCCAAATGACCCGGGCAGAGGTTCAATAGTGGGAGAGGCGGCTATAACATCCAATTCGTTTTCGCATGGCGTGGTTTGGAATGGTTCGCAAACGGTAATTCCATTCGTGGACGATGGTAAAGAGGTAATCCAGCAAGGACAAAATGCACCTACCCCGTCACAGCAACAGCAAGTACAGTTTGATAATAGCAATAAGGTGGCCAATGAAATACTGAAAAATGGCGGTAACGATGGAAATAATGGAAACAATATGGGCTTGCAGATGGGAGTAAGTAAAGGCGGACTTGACCAGGTGCAGGTATACTCGCCCGGTTCGCCGGATGTATTTGCCGATGGTTTAGGCGCTGCTACAAAAAATTTCTTTAACCTTTTTGTAAGTACTTTCGATGATGATAACACCTACAAATACCGGGTTCAGAGTTTAAATGGCAAAACATTTAAATACACATTAAACAATTTATACAACGTAGATGCTTCTGCAGCCAGTTATCTTGATTATACAGGTTTACATCTTGCATCAACGGTACATACAAACATTGCCAATATTAACAACCCCGACCTGAACCTTAACGTGGGTTACCTGATTTTTGATTACAAGTCGATGGTGCAGACCTTCAGTAAATCTGACCTCAGCATCGGTTTTGATAAATGGAAAGCCCAGGGAAAATGGACGCTGGATCAGGGCACGATAAAACTAACGGGTAACTTGTTTGCGGGTTCCATCACGGTTCCGGTTAGTAACCTTGAAATTGGATACGATAATATTGGATACGGATATATGAGCATAGATAAGATTGGCATTGCGGGCGTTAAAGATCTGCCGCTGGGCTCAAACGTTGCTACCTCGTTCGGGTATGATAAAGCAGCCAAATATGGCTCGCTAAAGAATCCGCAGTATGGCTCATGGTCGCTATCGATGGTTTCAACAACCGACGCCCCGGTAACCGTGATAAAAGACTTACCGGACCTGGGAACAAACGACCAGATCCTGATTTCGAACATATCGCTTTACAGTAAGGGTGATGAATCGCGCATCGTTATCTCGAATAGTCAAAAACCGTTAACACTCAATGGTTTTGCAACCTTTACACCTTACCAGGTAGCGAATGGAATTGACAACATATCGTTTGATGGCTCGCTCGACCTTAATATACCGGCCCTTACAGGTATGAGTGATAAAATTTACAACCTGGCTTACAAAAGCAATGGCACATCGCTGGTGCACCTGCAAACCAATTTACCTCCGCTTGATATGGTAAGCAACGGCGTACACGTAACATTTGATAATGTTGGGCAAACTTTCATCAATAATCAATTAATCATCCCTGGCCACTTAAAAGATAAAGCACCGAATTCGCCATACAATTTCAAAGTAAAACTGCTTAAATATAATGCTAACTCCCACATGATATCTGTAACCCAGGATAAAAGCAATTTTGTAGAGATGGGCGGCTCACAAAAACTATCGGCCATACAAGGGACGATGATCGGTGATTTTTCGTCGTGGCAAAACTTTAAATTTATAGGAGATGTAATCGGAGCAGAAGGTATGCGCGACAGTACCTCGGTTGATGCCAACACAAATAAAACAAGAATGGGTTTTGTTGTACAAGGCGACCTGGTGGCAAATAAAAGCCAGATCGGCGTAAAAAACCTGTCGTTTGGCGATATGTCGAACGGGAATTTTACTTACGATTTCGACAAAAAGGCGATTGTTGGTTCATTCCACCTTGATGAAACAACACCGAATGCCCAATTTCATACAGATTTTGAGCTACAGCTCGGCAGCGGGCAATGGTATGTGCTCGGCATGGCGAAAATTGACCATATAACAGGCTCGCCAGTGCCGGTAAACAGTGCCAATGGGGCCGTATGGATTGGGGCAAGCACTATTACCCCGGGTATCCAGTCAATCATACAATCACAGTTTCATGATGGTATATTGCCTGATGGTTTTAAGCAATTTAACACGATTAAAGGCACATTAATGGTTACTGCGGTCGATATGAATCTACCTATCATCCCTGATATCAATTTGAATGTCGGCCCAATTGCATCGGTTACTGTTGAAAAAGGGATTTACGCTAATATATTTACAGCAATAGATTTTGGCGGCAAAAATGTAAACATCGATGGCGGAATAAAAGTTGGCGCTTATGTAAAAGTGCATGCAGGGGCGTCGGTGCTGGTAGGCTGTGCAGGGTTAAACCTGAGTGCCGAGGTGAACGCAACCGTTGTGCAGCATGTCGGCCTCCCGCCATTCAGCCAATTTGGCTTTGACCCGGTTGCCCTGCTGTCGGCCAGCGACCTTACTATGAGCGCCAGTGCACATGTTATATTATCAGGTAGTGCTTATGTAGGCTTTGGGGTTTGCGACGATAACTGTAATTCAATAAAAGTATTCGGCGTTAAAATTCCTCCTGGATGTCATTCTACAGGTATCGGTAAATCGATGGACCTTGGGATGGGCGTCAACGTAACAAAACCTCCGGGCAAACTGACCCCAACAGATGGTAACCTTTGGTTAAGTATTTTTGACAATACATATTCTACGCATGTTAATATCCCTGGCTTAAGTTATTAAGATTAAAATGAGAAAGGCATTTATAACAATTTTTCAAATAGTATTGTTCGGGCTTACTGCTGCCAGAGCTCAGGATAACCCAATAACCGCTTACGGAGGCGATGGGGCTGTATTTATTTATCATGCATTTCATCCAGCATCGGCTACTTATCCCAATAATGGTATCACCGGATACAAGCTGGAACGTGAGGATGCCGGCGTCCCAGACAGATGGGTGATGATCCGTGATTTTCATACACCGAAGAATATTGATGAATTGGTGAGGAATTTGCGCGCATCGTTCCACTTTTTTCCTGATGGTAAACAACTTCGGCTTGACCCGCCGGCAATATGGAAAAAGTTTCTCTCCACTAACCAAACGCTCGATTCGCTAAGCAACGAATTGGCTTTTACGCCGATGCAAATGGCATTTAACATACTGGTTGCCGATACAACTGTTGTTAAAGGAAAAACTTACCGCTATCGGGTTTCGGAAGTTGGGTCAGGGGGCACATCATTCATCACCAATAGCGTAAAATATCCCGCAGTGGTTACAGCGTTGAAGCCACATATATTGTCGCGCAAAGTTGAAAGCGAAGCTATTCGCTTGGAATGGTTCGCTAAAAACGATAATAATTCTTTCAATTTTAGAACGTTTCGCAAGGCCGAACAGGATAAAGTGTTTGAGGAAATACACCCGTTTGTTTATATGGAACGAAAAGGTGATACGCTGAAATATTCCATCCGGGACGAACATGTAGCTTTTAGCACGATGTACAGATATTTTATTATGCCGGTTAACAACTTTGGCGGCGGTGGTAACGTGGTATCGGATACTATACCCGCTACATGTATGGAGGCACGGGGACTATTGACGCCGCAATATTTTAAGGCTGTGGGTGATGAACTAACACACACCATCAAGCTTCATTATCACCTGCCGAATCCGGGTTTTATAGGGAGCGTTGCTGTAATGCGCAGTACTTCGTATGACGATGGAGGTTATCAGCAGGTGGGCCTTGCTATGCCGTATGATACTGTTTATACCGATTTTCGCATCGAGCCGGGTCAGAAGTATTATTATTTTCTGCAGATGGTGGATAAGATGGGCCGTAAGGCTGTTCGTAGCGCCAAAACCTTTGGCCTTTATCAAACCAAAGTCAATAATTTTCCGCCGCGATCCGTTACTGCAGTTCTGAAAGAAAATTCAGTATTGGTAAATTGGGAGCCACCGGCCGAGAGACAAAGCGGCTTTTATGTGTACCGCAGCGAAGGTGTGGGGATGCCGATGAAACGGATTACCACATTGCTTACAACTAACACCTATATCGACTCATCAAAATTAAGACCAGGCATAATGTATGGTTATGCCGTACGAAGTGAAAATATAAGTAATGTGGAAAGTAAAAACTCCACAATTGCTTATATTCAAGCGAACACCGTTGACAGTGCGTTAATTGCACCGAAAAACTTCCATGCGGAACTACAGGGACGGGCTGTAAGGCTTACCTGGATGCAGATGTTAAAATTCAATAAGTATCAAACAGGCTATCGTATCACAAGACATTCGGATGATGGCAAGCAAGACGTTATAATCAGGAACGCTTATCCGGCACCGTTCAGCACTTTTGTTGACAGCACTGCTGTTCCGGGTTTAACCTATACCTACAACATAGAAAGTACGGCCGGAAAAGCGCATAGCATGCAGGTACCAAGTAATGCTATCACTGTTACACCTAACCTATATATTCAGCCCGGAGGCTTGATAGCGCTTGCCGATCCCACCGGTATCACACTTAAGTGGGGCGCTATAAACGACAAGCGCGTTACCCGGTTTGCTATTTACCGTTACAAACGCGGCGCGGCACCAAAACTTATTGCCACGGTGCCTTCAGCAACAAATACTTACGTTGACAAAGCTGCTACCAAAGGCGAGACCTGGTATTTTTATATCCGTTCAATCGGAAAAAATGTTGCAGAAACGTCTCCAAAGAGCAACGAAGCATTTACCTCATTTTAAAAGTATTTTAATAATCAGGCGGCAAAGAGGCGGGGTATTCCTGCCTCTTTGTCGTTTAATAATACTACAAACTACACAGGTACATTGACGTATTTAAGATAAATAATATTCAAATAATACGTTGTTTGCCCATATTGGTATGCTCAATAGCTATAAAATTTCCTTTGATATTAATTTTTGCATACTTTAGTTGACGAATCCGTGACCTTGACCCCTCTTATGGCAAATATCAATAGTATCATAATAGATGACAATGAGTTAGACAGAATTGCTATTGAATCGTATCTGGAAAAATATTCGTTTATAAGGCTACTGGGGAGTTTTGCAAACCCTATTGAATGTCTTGAACTCATACAGAACGCTGATATTCAACTTGCTTTTCTTGATATTGATATGCCATACCTGAACGGGTTGGAGTTTCTCAATTCCCTTAAAAATCCACCTTTGTGCATTTTTATAACTTCGTATGCCGAATATGCGCTTGAAAGCTATGAAAGCCACGCATTCGATTTTCTGTTGAAACCGGCCAAAGCCGACAGGCTGGAGCGCGCAGTACTAAGGGCGCGTGAGTACCTTGACATCCAGAATAAAGCAAAACTGTACGACGTGCAGTTCGTAGGCGATTACCTTACAATAAAGGAGAGTTACAACCTGATACAGCTAAAAGTGAGCGATATTATTTACCTGGAGGCATTAAAGGATTATACCAAAGTGATTACCCGTGCCAAGACGTACCTGACGTTGTGCAGTTTAAAAAACTTCTTCGAGAAATTGCCAGGCGACCGCTTTTTGAGAATACACCGAAGTTTTGCGGTTGCCATAAACCAGATACGTAAAATGGAGCAGAACGAGCTGCTACTTGATAATTTAAGGCTTCCGGTAGGTAAGACATTCCGCAGTGAAATCAACAAGGCGCTGCTTAATAATATTCAGTAAAAAGGTAAATATGAATTTTGCCAGGCACATAATCAACTTTTCCGCGCGGCGTACTTGTTTAAAATGTACCGGGTTGTTGGCGATGGTTTTACTACTGGCAAATTGTAACCATCTGGCGGGAAAAAAAGAGCCACACCAGGGCCCAAAAGACGAAGCTTTTCTCAGTTTTGAGAAACAGATGGCGCGGTTATTTAAAGAAGGAAAGTTTGACAGCATAATAACAGAGGCGAAAAGGGAACTTCCAAAGGCTAAGCAGGCCAACGTAAAAAAGCATGTAGCATATTTATACGCAAATATCGGCAACGGTTATTTAGGCCTGCGCCGCCAGGATAGCGCCATCAATTATTATAAAGCTTGCGAAGTATACGCAGCTGCGTCCAATGCGCTGGAATTGAAAATTGTTACGCAGATCACGCTATCCGGAGTCTACTATGATGCTGGTAAACCCGATTCGGTAAATATTTACAAGAACAGGATGAGCCAGGAGGCCGATACCATCAAAAATGTGCCGATGAAAATGCGGCTGCTTGAAAAACTGGCCGATATTTATGGAACCACCAACCAGCCTGAAAAGGCAATTCAGCTATATTTTCGGGTGCTGGAGCATGCCCGTGCCCAAAAAGACAGTTCAACAATTGCCGTAGAGCTTTCTGACATTGGCGAAATGTATGAGCATATAGCAAACTACAAAAAGGCGGTTGATTATGCATTGGAGAGTTTATCGTACATGAGCGAAAGTCATTTTAACAGGATGGTAGTGTTCAACGACCTTGGCTCTGATTACGTGGATTTAAAAGAATATCAAAAAGCAGTTGAAGCTTATAAAAATGCTATTAAGGCAGCTACAAAGATGAATTACTATTCATATGTGGTGGATATGTACGTATCAATAGCATCGCCGTATATTGAGCTTAGGCAATATGACAAAGCCACGGAATATTTAAATAAAGCTACGGCCTACTACACAGCTAAGAAATACGAAGCCGGTTTTATGTATGTGCTGATAATGAGGGGCAAGATGGAAAGAAACCAGGGCCATTACCCCGTTTCTATAGCTAACTTTGAAAAGGCTCTTGAGATAGCCAAGCGAACAGCACATTATGATAGCGAATCTTATGTATCTGGTTTGCTTGCTGATGTGGCCGGGAAAGCAGGATTATATGAAAAAGCTTATAAATATGATGCGCAATACAATACCATAAGAGATTCTATTGAAAAAGCGGCTTCGAAAAAGAATATCGCCGACCTGGAAATAAAATACCAGACTAATGAGAAAGAACAGCGTATTACACTTTTAAATCAGCAGAGTAAGCTGAAGGATATTGAACTGCGCGACCAGAAACGAAATTGGTGGCTGATGCTGCTAATGGTCACTTTTCTGTCGGTAACCGCATTTTTGCTGTATCGCAGTTTTCGCATCAAACGGGATTCGAACATGCTGCTTGAAGAAAAAAATAGTACGCTAAACCTGCTCAACGCTAAACTAAATGAAGCAAATACGACGAAAACCCGCCTTTTCACTGTCATCACCCACGACTTACGGTCGCCCATCAGCAATTTGTTCCTGTTTCTGACAATACAAAAAAACCATGCACACAAATTAAACCCGGAGCAACAGAAGGAACATAATGAACGGTTGATACATTCGGCAGAAAACCTGATGGAATCGATGGAGGATTTGCTGGTTTGGAGTAAAAGCCAGATGGAATCGTTTGCCTTAAGTCCCGAAAAAATTGAAGTATGCGAATTGATAGCGCATGCAGTGGATATGCACCGTAATCATGCAGAGGGGAAGCACATAACCCTTAATGCGGAATGCCCGGAAAATATGGTGCTTGTTACCGATGTTAACTTCCTGAAAATTGTGCTGCGTAACATCATCAGCAATGCCATAAAATTCACTCCGGCTGGTGGTTCAGTAGATGTAACAGCTGAAGCAATGGGCAGCAACCTAAAATTAAAAGTGACTGATACCGGCTCAGGCATGACCAACGAGCAATTGGCGGCTTTGTTTGAATGGAACAGCATTCGGAGTGATTCATCGGGTATGGGACTCCGGCTCGCTAAGGAATTTATTCTCCGCCTTGGCGGAGATATTGAGGTATCATCAAAACTAGATATCGGCACAAGTTTTGCGATTACTGTGCCCGGCTTACAGGTGCTGGTTAATGCTGCGCCGGTCAAATAAATGACAGCGTGAATGCATTGCTGTCATATGCATCAAAACCGGCGCTGCCTGTAATGATTTACGGGTTCTACTGCTGAAAATTAGTCTGCTCGATTGATTGCCGAAAGTTTATCTGCCTGTTATAACCCAATCGATGATTTGATCAGATAAATAATGGTAATTCTAAGTCGTTTTTAACGAAAAATCCTGCAAATCAGACGATTTGCAGGATTTTTATTTTAGTTCGCTCTCTGTTTTTTTGTCGGCCCCTGAATAGAAGCACTTGGTAAAATAGAATAAACCAGGTGATTTCACTAATCATCGAACGGTCTTTAACTCAATACGCGTCAGGTTTTAAGTTATCCATTTTCTGCGATGCCAGCATTCAGGCAAAAGTCCGATTGCGAATTTTTTTACTTAAGGAAACTTAATTCCGCCGTAAGCCGCAACGTCAGCTAATGGAATATTTGAACCATATTTTGAATTGATAGCCTTAATAAATTCGTTGGCTACGATGGCGTAACCCCGTGGAGTAAGGTGTACCCCGTCCAAAGAAAACAAACCGCCGCTTATATAATTCGAATTGAGGCTTATGCCATTTGTAACCAGGCCATTTGATTTTATGTTTTTCAGGAACGTGTAAGCATCAAATACCGCGAGCCCCTTGGCATTAGCGGTTGAAGTTATAGAGCTGTTAAACGCTGTAACCGCATTTTCAGTTAAAGTTACCTCGTTGGCATCGAGCACATATTGGTTATCAATTGGCGTATAAGGTGTTAATCCATAAGGAAGCGTGCCGTATGGCGTGCTTACCGGCTGCCCGATCTTACTTGTCGGGAATGTTAGCACAATCAGGTCAGTCGGCGTTGCTACCCGTGGTGCATATGTTGTGCCCGAAACAAGGGCGTTAATATACAGGCCAGTAACCGATGGGTTCGCTTTTTGTACTGCCGCAAGGATCGCACCTTCTGTAACGGTATTGAAGTACGGAATTGACGTTACATCAGGTATTGTGGCTACAACGCCTTTTGCTCCGCCTTGTGTTAACGTATTTATCAACAAAGTATTTAAGGCCGCAAAAGTTGTGGGATCTGTCAAGACATCGCCGGCTCCTCCAGATGTGGCATAGGCAAGGGCGTCATTATTTCCCAGCCAGTTTGAAAAGAAAGTAAAAGGTTTTGCGGTAATGAAAGCAAGGTAAGGGGTGGTATTTGTTGGTGAGTCTCCTGGTAACAACCTTTCATAAAAACCATTTAAATTACCATAAGGTGCATAAGTGATGTTAAGCAGTTTGATGCCCGGTACGCCATAATTATTAATATCGCCGCTGTACTTGCTATACAATGTTACATTGCCAAAGCCGGGCACAGGCAAAATTCCCCTAACAGCCAGGTTTGAAGTAACTGGGGCAGTAATAGGACTGCCAGTTGAACTAAATCCGGTTAATTGTAAATAACCTGAGCCATTTGACTGCGCGGTGCTGAATAGTGGTTGGGTGAATGTTCCACCGCCAACGGAAAGCATCTGTTTGGCCATGATAGCAGGGTAGGAGTTTAACTGGCCCTGCAGGTAAAGGCCACCATCGGCGTAGCCTGCTGTCAGCGAGTTGCCTACAGCAATAAATCTTGAAAAATTGGCTGTGCCATGGCTTGGCTTTGGTGTATTTATTTCGGGTTTGCAGGCAACCAACCCAACCAAACCTACTATAATATAAATAAAGTGTTTAAGTGTCTTCATTTGTTTTGATTTTTAAATTACCAGTGATAAGCAAGTGAAATACCGGGGATGTACACATTGGTTTCAAATGTGCCTGACAATTGAGATTGGATGTTTGTTTGCGTACGCGACATCAGGTGCTCATATTCAAATGACACATCCACATCAAGCCCTTTTGCCAATTTATACCCAAGTCCTGCCGTAACATACACCCGGTTTGCGTCCGGAGCTTCCGGGGTTACATAACCATCCCGAACGGCCGTTGAAGCGTACCCTCCACCAAATCGCAATGCCGTCTTAGTGTTAGCCTTATATTGGGCGCCTGCGCGCAGTGATACCGCATTTTTATAGTTTCGTTGAGAATAAGTATCTTGCAGCGATGATGTGTTGGTTTTATAATCGAATGCCAATACCTTGTAAACATTCCAGTTAATAAGGTTAACATCCAGGGCAACTGTCCACCTATCGGTAGGATAGAAGCCAATCCCTAGCGAATTGGTGGCGGGCAAAGGTATAGTTGCAGTGAATGTGTTTGGCTGCGGAAAACCGCCTTGAACTGATGCTGGAACGGTAAAAATAGCGTCGCTATTGTTTATTGTTGTGCTCACTTTTGAACGGTGCGTAAGCCCAATGGATATTTTTGACGAAGGCTTGATATATAAACCGGCGTTCCAGCCATAGCCTTTGCCGGTGCCTTTTAATTCGGCCTGCCCGTCCTGCCCACTTGAATTGCCAAGAGGAATGGCCTGCGTAAGGTCAACGCTTCCCCGGTTATAAACAAAGCCTCCGCCTATGCTTAAAACCTTGTTTATTTTAATACTAAGCGTGGGTTGAAAATAGATGGCTTTCAGGTCGAGGCTTTCCAGTACATATTTACCTTGCCAGCTTTTTCCCCAATCGGTTAATCCCCCAAATGGCGTATAAACACCTAAGCCTAATTTCCACCAGGAAGATTTCGGACCCCAAACGGCATAAAAATTAAATGGAGTGGCCACTTTGTTCAACGATTGATATTGAGCGTTTGTGCCCGATGGATTAAAGTCAGACTTAAACAGCAGAGGGCTTATTCCTGCCTGGATATAATTCTCAGGCAGCAATACCACCGCCCCCGGATTGAAAAAAACTGATGCGCCGTCTTGAACCAGCCCTGTGCCGGTGTGCCCCATACCTATCTGTTTCTGCCCCTCAAGATTAACCTGGAAACCCTGGGCGAAGGTCAATACAGGAATTAGTGCAAGCACTAATAACAAAATTTTCTTCATAATTTAATATAATATAGAATTGGTTTATAATGTGCAGTTTGCATGGCTGCAAAGCTTACAACTATCAGAAAATAAAATTAGCTTGCATTTGAAAGAAAAAAAGGGCTATACTGCGGAGATATTAGTCAAAAAGTCGGAGAATTATACTGGGTGATTTTCCGAACAACATATTTAAATTTAAATATGCGCATTTGCCGAAGTATCATTTTATAAATTAGACAAATGAGTAAAAAAGTTGCACAATTAAGCTTATCAAAATTTGCAGATTTGTATGCCGATAAATTAGTTGGCCCGGATTTTTTTATTACCGATGAGAAGCAATTGCTGAGCCTAAGCGAATTTCCATACCGGTCCGACGGTTATATTATAGGTATATGTACACGCGGAACGGCGCAGGTGGAAGTAAATTTGCAGGTATACCAGGCCAGGCCGGATGCGATGCTGCTGGCTACGCCTTTTCACGTTTTAAGAATTTATGACAGCAGCGACGATTTCCTTTGCAGGTTCATCGTTTTCTCGAAAGCTTTTTTAACAGAAAATAATGTTAACAGCCACTTCCTCGAATCCTTTAGTTATTTTAAAAGCGCCTCTATCCCGGTTATTTATCCTGAACAGGAGGATGTTAAAGTATTGCAAAATATATATGCACTTATAAAGCAAACATTGCAGCGGGAGGAACATCCCTACCGTGTCGAAATCTCCAGGAATACCCTAAATATGCTGCTTTACGAAGTCGCTTTCATCTATGAAAAGCAACACCTGATAATAAAAGGAAAACAAACCCGTAAACAGGAGTTAAATATGTTGTTCCAGGAACTGGTTTTTCATCATTATAAAGAACACCGTAATGTTCAGTATTACGCTGATGCCCTTTTCGTGTCACCCAAACATTTAACAGAAACAATCAAAGAGGTAACAGGCAGAACTGCGGGGGAATGGATTGACGATGCGGTTGTATTGGAAGCAAAGGTATTATTAAGGAATCATGACATAAGTATTGCGCGCGTCGCCGAAAATATCCACTTTCCCGATCAATCGTCTTTTGGCAAATATTTCAAAAAGCATACCGGCATGTCGCCATCAGATTATCGCCTCGTTTTAACAAATTAAATCCCGCATACTTAATTACCGTGCGATCCTTCTTTCTGCAGCGACAGGATTATGTTCCGACTTTTTGACTAATATCTCCGTATTGCAGCCCTTTCACGGGTTGAATGTCGCTTCTAATTTTACTCCTGATTATAAATGCCACAAAAGCATCAGTAAACTGCTTTTGAAACCAGCGGTCTGAAAATATAAACCGGGTAGGGATTTTGCTGCCAATTACAGGAATTTAAAGCTAGCTGCCAGTCCTAAAAAATTGGTTTTAAAAGTATCGACCATTCCAATAAAAAAAGATAGATCATGAACGACATTGAAACTGTAAAAGCTTTAAAAGGAGGCGAATTTCTGATCAGGGAAACTGCCGCCGATAGCGTATTCATTCCGGAAGAATGGAACGAGGAACAGCTAATGATAGCTGAAACCTGCGTTAACTTCCTTGCACAACATGTAAAACCAAATTTAAACCGCATTGATGAACAGGAAGAAGGCCTGATGTCGCATTTAATGGATGAAGCGGGTGCGCTTGGCCTGCTTGGTGTTTCGGTGCCTGAAGAATATGGCGGTTTTGGTAAGGATTTTAAAACATCCATGCTGGTTACTGAAAAATTAGGCGCCGGGAATTCATTTTCAGTGGCGTTCTCAGCGCATTCCGGAATCGGTACACTACCTATTCTTTATTATGGCAACGACGCACAGAAGCAAAAATATATTCCAAAGCTAGCCAGCGGCGAATTGAAGGGTGCATATTGCCTCACAGAGCCAAGCTCAGGGTCCGACGCCAACTCGGGTAAAGCCAGGGCAAGGCTGTCGGAAGATGGTACGCACTACTTGATAACCGGTCAGAAAATGTGGATCACAAACGCGGGTTTTGCTGATGTTTTTACGGTTTTTGCCAAAATTGATGACGATGAAAATTTAAGTGCTTTCATCGTGGAGAAAGATTTTGAAGGCATTACATTGAATGCTGAAGAACATAAAATGGGAATTAAAGGAAGCTCGACGCGGCAAGTTTTTTTTAACGATTGCAAGGTGCCGGTAGAAAACCTTTTATCCGACCGCCAGAATGGGTTTAAGATCGCGGTCAATATCTTAAATATCGGCCGTATGAAACTGGGCGGGGGTACAGTTGGCGCGAGCAAAGAAGTGATAAGCCAGGCGGTGCACTACGCCAACGAGCGTGAGCAGTTTGGGCGTGCAATCTCCAAATATGGAGCGATAAGGTACAAACTGGCTCAGCAGGCGATACTGACGTATGCTTCGGAGTCGGCGGTTTACAGGGCCAGCCAGAATATGGAAGAAGCAACCGAAATGTTGGTAGCATCCGGACTTGATGAAACGAACGCCAAACTCAAAGGCACCGAGCAGTTCGCTATTGAAGCCGCAATTATAAAAGTGCATTCTTCCGAAACACTTGATTATGTGGTAGATGAAGGTGTACAGATTTACGGCGGCATGGGTTACAGTGCCGAAGCGCCTATGGACCGCGCTTACCGTGATTCGAGGATAAACCGGATTTTTGAAGGTACTAACGAGATCAACCGGATGTTAACCGTAGATATGATGCTTAAGCGTGCCCTTAAAGGCGAACTTGATCTCATGGGCCCGGCGCAAAAAGTTGCAGGCGAATTGATGAGTATTCCGGATTTTGGCGCGGCTGAAGAAGAAACCTTATTCAGTAAAGAAAAAAAATATATTGCCAATTTTAAAAAAGCCATCCTGATGGTGGCAGGAGGTGCGGTTCAAAAACTGATGGCGCAGTTAGGCAAAGAGCAGGAAGTACTCATGAATCTGGCCGATATGCTTATTGAGCTGTATGTAAGCGAATCGTTGCAGTTGCGGGTTGAAAAACTGGTTTCAATGCGCGGAGAGGATAGCTGTAAAGAGCAATTAGATATTATGCGGGTATATATTAACGATGCCGCGGAAAAAATTGCGAAGGCGGGAAAAGAGGCATTGAATTATTTTGCCGAAGGTGACGAAAAGAGAATGATGTTGATGGGGCTTAAGCGCTACACCAAAACAGAAGATATTAATTCGACCCAGGCACGCAGAAATATAGCAGCTAAACTGATTACCGAAAACAAATACTGTTTTTAACACAAAAGCGAAAGAACCGAATATAAATGAAGATATTAGTGTGTATAAGCCAGGTTCCGGATACCAGCACAAAAGTTGTGTTAAAAGGCAACGATACAACAATTGAGAGCGCCGGAGTCTCCTATATTATTAATCCATACGATGAATGGTATGCGCTTATCCGTGCCATCGAATTAAAAGAAAGCGGCGTAGCCAGTGATGTCGACCTGGTAACTGTGGGAAAAGCGAATACCGAACCTGTTATCAGAAAGGCGCTTGCGCTTGGTGGCGATAAGGCCATAAGGATTGATGCTGAAAGCACCGATCCCTATCTAACCGCTGTTTACATCGCCGAATATGCGAAAAGTATGGATTACGACCTTATCCTCTGTGGCAAAGAATCTATTGATTATAATAACGGTAGCGTAGGCTCCATGCTCGCTGCGTTGCTCGACATGGATTACATCGGCTTCGCCACCGAAATCAAGACCGAAGGAAATACCGCAGTAGTAAAAAGGGAAATTGAAGGTGGTGAAGAAACTGATAGTTGCAAATTCCCCCTGGTGATATCCTGTCAGAAAGGCGTTGCCGAAGCGCGGATAGCCAATATGAGGGGTATTATGGCTGCCCGTACACGGCCGCTTACTGTTGTTACACCGGCCGTTGATGACGCTCTCACCTCTATTTTATCTTATGAATTACCCCCCGCAAAAGCTGGTGTGCGATTAATTGATCCGGCTGATATGGACGAATTAGTTGAACTGCTCCATGCAGAAGCAAAAGTGATTTAATCCTTAATTAACTTGAATAGTATTTAATAAATTATTAGAACAAAATGTCTGTAATAGTTTTTGTTGAACACGACGCGGGAACAATCAAAAAGAAAAATTTTGAAGCAGTTCACTACGCGTCCGGTATTGCTCAAAAAATGGGCACTACGGTCACCGCCGTGATCCTGGGCATCGTTGATAATGCTGAAATAGAAAAACTTGGAGCGTATGGCGCACAAAAAGTATTGCACGTTGAAGACAGCAGGCTTGATGAACTTCACCCGCGTGCTTATACAAGCGCGTTGTTAACTGCTATTGAAAAAGAAGGCGGCACAATAATCATCACACTAAATGATATCAACGGCAGGGCCGTTGCGCCCCGGGTTGCAGCAAATTTAAAGGCAGGCCTTGTAGTTGGGGCATTGACCTACCCCGATATGGATAAAGGGTTTGTTATTAAAAAAGCAGTCTATTCGGGAAAGGCTTTTGCATATGTAAATGTTACGAGTGATAAAAAAGTAATTATGCTGATGCCTAATACTTTTCCGATAACAGAAACGGCTGGTAAAACAGTGATCGAGAAACTGGCGGTTGACTTTTCCGAAAAGGATTTTCGGATAAAAGTAAACGAGGTAAACAAAGTAACCGGCGAAGTTTCGCTTTCAGATGCCAGCCTGGTCGTGTCCGGTGGACGTGGTATGAAGGGGCCGGAAAACTGGTACCTGATTGAAGACCTTGCCAAAGAACTCGGCGCAGCAACCGCATGTTCCCGCCCGGTATCTGATGCTGATTGGCGCCCCCATCACGAACATGTCGGCCAAACAGGCGGTACCATACGTCCGGATTTATATATCGCGGTGGGTATTTCCGGCGCAATACAGCATTTGGCAGGTGTAAATGGGTCAAAAACTATTGTTGTAATTAACAAGGACCCTGAGGCCCCATTTTTTAAAGCAGCTAATTATGGTGTGGTGGGCGATGCTATGGAGGTTTTACCGAGGCTTACTGAAGCCGTAAGAAAATTCAAGCAACATAAATAAACTGTATGATGGATGTTTTTTATGAAGGACAAGTGCTTTGGGCGCAGATTGACGCGAACCAGCATATGCGCCACACTGCTTATGCCGATTTTGCAGCCCAGGCCAGACTAGCCATGTTGGAAAGTCTTGGTTTAAAACCGGCCGTGTTATATGGCTATAAAATTGGCCCGGTGTTATTCAGGGAGGAGCTATTTTACCTGAGAGAGATAGGTATTAATGAGCATATTAAGGTGACTTGTGATATCGTGAAAGCCCGGGCGGACGGCTCCCGGTGGACAATACGGCATGATCTGTACCGCAGCGACGGCGTAAAGGCAGCCATAATTGAAGCTGATGGCGCCTGGATAGATATGGAAAAACGCAAATTGATTATCCTTCCGCCTGAACTTAGCCTGTTATTTAGGCACGCTCCGAAAAGCAGCGATTATATTGAAGAACCTATAAAAACTAAATAATGGATCAAAAGGAAGCCTTTGAAAAAGCAGTAGCTGCAAGCAAGACATTACAAGCTAAACCGGATAACGAAACACTTTTACGCCTATACAGCTTATACAAACAAGCAACCGAAGGTGATATAAACATCGCCCCACCCGGCATGTTTGATTTTGTGGCCAGGGCAAAATATGACGCCTGGTTAAAACTTAATGGGCTTGGCACAGCTGATGCCATGCAGCAATACATTAACCTGGTGGCACAATTATCCGGGAAAATCGATTAAAATCAAACACCCGAGTTTTTGACAAATGTTTCCGCCATATAGCCCTTATTATCCCCGGTACTTTTAAGTAAGTTTGTTATATAACCAATACTAAATTATTTATCTCTTCGGGTAATTTATTCGTTGAATCAACGGGCTATTGCTTTATGTTTATTAGGTACCGTTAGGCCGGTAAATTTTCATTGGTTAAGAAAGCAGTTAATTATTTTAATACTTAGTGAAATGACGATATTAAAAAAACACTTTATCCGGGCAGCATTTTTTGCTTTTGCTTTCTTTTCGGTATCCATAGCGAAAGCCCAAACCGACCAGGTAGAAGGATTGTGGTACAACGATGTTAAAAGCGGGAAAATATTGATCACAAAGTCAAGTGACGGGAAGTTCTATGGCAAAGTGGTATGGCTTAAAGAACCACTAAAAAACGGGAAGCCCAAAGTGGATGAGCTCAATGCCGATCCCAAATTACGCAGCAGGCCAAGGCTGGGCTTACAGGTTTTATCGGGTTTTGTAAAAGACGGCGATACAAGGTATACCGATGGCACAATTTACGATCCGTTAAATGGCAAAACCTACTCCTGTAACATGACTTATAAAGGCCAAACCCTGGCGATACGCGGCTATATAGGAATCTCACTTTTTGGAAGGACGACGACGTGGTCGCGTGCAGAATAAATGGCCATAAAATTTTAACAAGCATAATTATTAAAATGGATGCTAAACGAATAATAAAAAAGGTAGCAGTATTAGGTTCCGGTGTAATGGGTAGCCGTATTGCCTGCCATTTTGCAAATATCGGCGTACAGGTGTTGCTGTTTGATATTGTACCTGAAAATGCTGCAGAAGGTAACAAAGCTGCAAGGAATAAAATAGTTAACGACGCGCTGGATTTTGCCATAAAATCAAACCCTTCACCGTTATACCTTAAATCCTTTGCCAGGCGCATCACTACCGGGAACTTTACTGACGATATTTCTAAAATTTCCGATTGTGACTGGATAATCGAGGTTGTTGTGGAACGGCTGGATATTAAGCAAAAAGTATTTGAAAGCGTAGAAAAATATCGCAAACCAGGCACACTAATTACCTCAAATACGTCAGGCATACCAATCCACCTTATGGCCGAGGGACGCAGTGACGATTTTAAAAAGAATTTTTGCGGAAGCCACTTTTTTAACCCACCCAGGTATTTAAAATTACTAGAGATAATTCCCACAAAAGATACCTTACCCGGCGTGGTTAATTTCCTGATGGATTATGGTGATAAATTCCTCGGTAAAACAACAGTGCTGGCAAAAGATACCCCCGCCTTTATCGGTAACCGCATCGGCGTATTCAGTATCATGAGCCTGATGCACTATGTAAATAAAACCGGGTTAACTGTTGAGGAAGTGGATAAACTGACTGGTCCTGTTATTGGCCACCCAAAGTCAGCGACGTTTCGGACCAATGACGTAGTCGGTTTAGACACCATGGTACACGTTGCCAACGGGCTGTTTAAAAATGCGCCGGATGACGAAGCGAATGAGCTCTTTGAAATCCCCGGTTTTGTGAAAGACATGGTTAAAAACAACTGGCTGGGCAGCAAAACGGGACAGGGCTTTTATAAAAAGGAAAAAGTTGACGGAGTAAACCAGTTTTATGCACTTGACCTTAAATCACTCGACTATAAACCATCTCAAAAAGTAAAGTTTGCTGCTTTAGAAACTACTAAAACGGTTGAAAAGCTGGAGGACAGGCTAAAAATTCTTTTCGCTGCCAAAGATAAAGCAGGCGATTTTTACCGGGCAACTTTTTACCAGCTCTTTGCTTATTCAAGCAAGCGTATTCCTGAAATTGCCGATGAGTTCTTTAAGATAGATGCCGCAATGAATGCCGGTTTTGGCTGGGAAATGGGCCCGTTTGAAAAGTGGGATGCGCTGGGTGTTGAAAATACATTGAAAGATATGGAGGCCAGCGCTAACAAACCAGCGCGGTGGGTTTACGAAATGCTTGAAACGGAAGCCAAAAGCTTTTATAAAGTTGAGGATGGCAAACGCATGTATTACGATATCCCATCAAAGGGCTATAAAGTTATCCCCGGGACGGAGAACTATATCTTGCTGAAAAACCTCGGCAAAGAGAAAATAATATGGAAAAACAGCGGGACCACTATTACTGATATCGGTGACGGTATTCTCAACCTGGAGTTCCATACTAAAATGAATACCATTGGCGGTGAGGTAATTGAAGGGCTTAACAAAGCCATCTTGTTGGCAGAAGCCAACTACAAAGGGCTGGTAATATCAAATGAAGGGGCCAATTTTAGCGCAGGTGCTAACGTTGGGATGATATTTATGATGGCGGTTGACCAGGAGTTTTACGAGCTTAATATGGTGGTCAAGACCTTTCAAAACACCATGATGCGTTTGCGTTATTCCTCCATACCTGTTGTAGCAGCCCCTCATCAAATGGCCTTGGGTGGCGGCTGCGAAATATGCCTTCATGCGGATAAAGTAGTGGCCCATGCAGAATTATATATGGGCCTCGTTGAGTTTGGGGTAGGGTTGATTCCCGGCGGCGGCGGAACAAAAGAATTTGCCCTTCGCTTGTCAGATGAATTGCAGGACGGTGATATAGAACTAAATAATTTCAGAGAACGATTTTTAACTATCGGACAAGCAAAAGTTTCTACTTCAGCTTATGAAGCCTTTGAATATGGCTATCTTAAAAAAGGACGGGATGTGGTCGTAGTATCACAAAACAGGCTGCTTGCAGAAGCAAAACAGCATTGTTTGCAGCTGGCAAATGACGGCTATGTGCAGCCGCTTCAACGAACTGACATCAAAGTTTTAGGTAAGCAGGCACTTGGTTTGGCTTACGTGGGCGCCAATACAATGTACAGCGGTAATTACATAAGCGAGCATGATGTAAAGATATCCCAAAAACTGGGCTTCGTGCTCTCGGGCGGCGACTTGTCGCAGCCGTCGTTGGTTAGCGAGTCGTACCTGCTTGATCTCGAAAGAGAAGCATTTCTTGCGCTTTGCGCAGAAAAGAAAACACTTGAGCGCATTCAATCCATTTTAACCGGTGGTAAAGTACTAAGAAACTGATTTTAAATTAACTGAAAGCAAATCGATGAATGCATATATTGTTGCAGGTAGCCGCAGCGCTATAGGAAAGGCTAACCGCGGGGGATTCAGGTTTACCAGGCCTGATACGCTAGCCGCGGATGTCATCAAACATCTTTTAACATTGGTGCCCAATGTCGATAAAGAGCAAATTGATGATGTAATTGTGGGTAACGCTACCCCCGAAGCCGAACAAGGCTTAAATGTGGGCCGCCTCATCTCTTTAATGGCATTGGATACTGATAAAGTACCCGGGATGACAGTGAACCGGTATTGTGCATCAGGGTTGGAAACCATCGCTATCGCCTCCGCCAAAATACACAGCGGAATTGCCGATTGCATTATTGCAGGCGGTGTGGAAAGCATGAGCCTGCTGCCAATGGGCGGCTGGCGTATTGTACCCAATGCAGATATAGCCCTTACACACCCCGACTATTACTGGGGAATGGGTTTAACGGCAGAAGCTGTTGCAAAAGAATACCAAATCGGTAGAGAAGAGCAGGATCAGTTCGCTTTTAATTCGCACCAAAAAGCTATTAAGGCGATCACTGCTGGGAAATTTAAAGAGGAAATAGTGCCGGTAAACATTACCGAAACCTACGTAGACGAGACCGGCAAAAAAAAGAAAAGGGAGTTTAAAGTAGATACGGACGAAGGCCCGCGAAGTGACACGTCATTAGAGGCCCTTGCTAAGCTGAAACCGGTCTTCAATGCTAAAGGCGTGGTAACCGCTGGTAATTCATCACAAACAAGTGACGGTGCTGCTTTTGTAATGGTTGTAAGCGAAAGATTTTTAAAACAAAATAACCTGAAACCTATAGCTCGATTGGTTAATTATGCCGTTGCAGGCGTGCCCCCGCGTATAATGGGTATCGGCCCGCTTGTGGCCATCCCAAAAGCATTGAAAGCTGCGGGGCTAAAACAACAGGACATTGACTTGATAGAACTAAATGAGGCTTTCGCCTCCCAGTCCCTTGCAATAATAAAAGGCCTGGGACTGGATCCGGAAGTTGTTAATGTAAACGGGGGGGCAATTGCTTTAGGCCATCCGCTTGGATGTACCGGGTCAAAACTTTCCGTACAACTTTTTAATGAACTAAAACGCAGGGACAAAAAATATGGCATGGTTACTATGTGCGTGGGTGCCGGCCAGGGGGCTGCGGGCATATTTGAATTATTATAATCCTGTATTTCAGGCGATAGTTAATTGATAACAAAGTATTTAACGAGCAATGGTAACAGCGGAAAAAGCCCTCAGATTATTCGATTGCATGGTGGTACAGGCAAAAGAACCCAGGCCTGATCTTTTAAATGCTAAAGTAAACGGCGTTTGGCAGTCATATAGCACCCAACAAGTGCATGACATGACTTGCCGGCTGGCTGTTGCGTTGTTGAAATCAGGCATTTCCTCAGGTGATGGCTCAGTAGAGGGCCGGGATAAAATAGGATTGATCAGCAGCGGAAGGCCCGAGTGGATAATTACCGACTTGGCTGTACAACAAACGGGTGCCGTTTTGGTACCGTTATATCCAAATACCAACGCAAAAGAGATTGAACAGATCTTGATTGAAGCCGAAGTCAAGATTATGTTTATCAGCAATAAAGAATTGTATGAAAAGGTAAGCAGCATCCGTAACAACATCCCTTCGTTAAAAGAAATTTATACTTTCGATCAATTAGACGAGTGCAGCAACTGGGTCGAATTGTTAAAACCCGTTACAGATGATGACCGCCGGAGTTTATCGGAAATAAGCGACCGTATCACAGAAGATGACATTACCACTATCATATACACCTCAGGCACTACGGGAAGGCCCAAAGGGGTGATGCTTACCCATAAAAATATTTTAAGTAATGCCATGGCTTCGGGCGATGTGCTTGAGCAAATCCCGATAGATAACAAGAGGGCATTTAGCTTTTTGCCGGTCAACCACATTTTTGAAAAAATGTGTTCTTATATCTACCTTTTCTTCGGCTTTTCGATCTATTACGCCGAGAGTATGGATACCATCGGTCCGAATATTAGAGAGGTGCACCCGTATATATTTACCGCTGTGCCCAGGGTACTTGAGAAGGTTTTTGAAAAGATCATTATTGAAGGTAAAAAACTAACCGGGATAAAAAGCAAAATATTTTTATGGTCGATAAAGATTGGCGACCAGTTTGAAATCGGGAACAAAAGCATATGGTATCGCACCAAACTGGCTATTGTTGACAAACTGGTTTTTAGTAAGTGGCGCGCTGCGTTAGGCGGCAATGTAAAGGCCATCGTTGTCGGGAGCTCTGCCTGCCCCGTCAGGCTGGAAAGACTTTTTACAGCTGCAGGCATTGTTATTTTAGAAGGATACGGGCTTACAGAAACGTCGCCGGTGATTTCTGTAAACCAATATTTACCAGAGAAAAGAAAGTTTGGGACTGTCGGACCATTATTGAGCGGCGTGCAGGTGAAAATTGCGGATGATGGCGAAATATTGTGCAAGGGGCCCAATGTAATGCCCGGCTATTATAAAAATCCGGAGCTTACCGCCGAAGTCTTGCATGATGGATGGTTTTGTACGGGCGATATTGGCGAACTGGATAAAGATTCATTCCTTAAAATAACTGACAGGAAAAAAGAGATTTTCAAAACCTCCGGTGGTAAATATGTAGCCCCGCTACCCATTGAAAATAAAATGAAGGAAAATTACTTTATAGAGCAGATGATGGTAGTTGGTGCCGGAAAGAAATTTGCTTCAGCGCTTATCGTACCTTCCTACGCTAACTTAAAACCATGGTGCAGGAAAAACAACGTCCCTGACACATCAAATGAAGAAATGATTAAAGATAATCGTGTTATTGCGATGTACCAGTCAATTATTGATGGTTACAACCCGGAATTTAATCATGTAGAGCAAATCAAAAAATTCACTATGCTAACGAACGAATGGACGGTGGAGAGCGGAGAACTTACGCCTACCGGGAAAATGCGCCGCAAAATCATCACCGAAAAGTATAATTCCAAAATAGAGGAGATGTATGGTGATCAAACAGAATTAGTGTCAACCCCGGATAAATAAACTGATGGAAACCGTAGTAGTTACGATAAATGACCGGGTAGCGTCAATTACTTTAGACAGGGGCAGGTCGAACCCAATCAATCACCAAATGTTGAGGGAATTGACTGCCTGTATAAAAGATATTGAAAAAGACGGCGGCGTTGGCGGGGTAATATTAACAGGTAAGCAGGGCTTTTTTTCGTCAGGCGTTGACCTTATTGAAGTGTACGGTTATAACGAGGTGCAGGTTAAATCGTTTTGGACTGATTTTTTTGAGCTCCAGCGCGTTCTCATATCTTTCAATAAACCAATAGTAGCAGCTATTAGCGGCCATAGCCCGGCGGGCGGATGTGTTTTGGCCATTTGCTGCGATTACCGTTTAATGGCCGAAGGAGAATATATCATTGGCTTAAACGAAATTCCCGTTGGCATCATCGTTCCTGAAAGCGTATTTGAAGTTTATGCATTTTGGATTGGTAGGCAAAAGGCTTACCAATACCTGCTGGAGGGTAAACTTATCAATGTAAACCAGGCATTAAAAACCGGGCTGATAGATGAAGTTTGTGCGGCTGAAAACCTGCTTGTTCAGGCGGAAAAAAAGCTGAGATCCTATATGCAGTTTAACCCGGTAACATGGAGCCAAAGCAAATTAAACATGCGAAGTAAATTGACCAGCCATATAAACAAAGATCAAAGCACAACGATCGATCAAATGCTTACACAATGGTGGGCACCCGAAACAAGGGCTGGTTTGGAAATGATCATTCAAAATTTAAAGTCAAAGGCCAGTTCGGTAAAAAACTAATAAATAGGTAAGGCCGGCAAATATAATCACGATGGAACAAACACAGGGACGCGCTGAAGGCATGTTAAAAGATGATGCTTTAAAGGGGAAAACTATTGTTATCACCGGCGGGGGTACCGGACTCGGCAAAGCAATGGGCACTTACTTTTTAAAACTTGGCGCCAATTTAGTTATTACCAGCCGCAAACTAGAAGTATTAAAACAGACATCTGTCGAAATGGAAGCGGCCACCGGCGGAAAAGTTATGGCTATATCTTGCGATGTAAGAAAATATGAAGAAGTTGAAAACATGCTGGCAGCAGCTGTTAGCACTTTCGGCAAAGTTGATGTATTGGTAAATAATGCGGCGGGTAATTTTATTTCTCCAACAGAGCGTTTATCCGCAAATGCCTTTTCTGCTATAATTGATATCGTATTAAAAGGTTCGGTGAATTGCTCGCTTGCTTTGGGGAAGTACTGGATCAAAGAAAAGATGCCTGGTAATATTCTTAATATTGTCACTACCTATGCCTTTACGGGGTCTGCTTATGTAGTTCCATCAGCCTGTGCTAAAGGCGGGGTACTTGCCATGACAAGGTCGCTGGCTGTAGAATGGGGAAGGCATGGAATACGCTGTAATGCAATTGCCCCGGGCCCGTTCCCGACTAAAGGAGCGTGGGAACGCTTGTTACCTGGTGCGATGGCCGAAAAATTTGATTTTAAAAATCGTGTCCCCCTAAAAAGGGTGGGGGAACACCAGGAATTGGCTAATCTCGCAGGTTTCCTGGTCTCTGACTTTTCGGGGTATATCAACGGTGACGTAATTACTATTGACGGGGGGGAATGGTTACAGGGCGCGGGCCAGTTTAACGCGCTGGAAATGGTGCCGGACGCGATGTGGGACAACATTGAGAAGACTACCAGAGGTGCTTCTCATTCGTAATGGTTGGCCCATATCTGGTCTACAATCGCAACAAATTCATGATGTGCCGTTCTGGCTTGCTTCCGGATTTAGCCAAGTCTGTATCTAAATTAAGTTGATAATAATTCATAAAAGGCTATTAATTTCCTTTTAATAGAAAAATGATTCGTGCCAATCGCCAAGCATTAAAATTTCGATGCCAGATCACAGCGTTTTTATTGCAGAATTCAACATGTTTCAATAAGAATTTAATCCATCTTTTTCCAATAAATGTCCATTGGCATTTTTTATTGAGTGGAGTAACTTCGACATACCAATTATCCCTTAAGATAATTAAATTCTTTAATTGACTAAGACGGCAAGTCGATATGAAACAATTATAACAGGCTTAGTTAAAAACGCTTATATTGAATTTCTGTGCTACACCGGATTTATAAATAAATTATGGCTATCAAACATCCGCTCATTATCATTTTAACGGCGAGCCTGCTCATCCTTTTTTCCGTCGAGGTTAATGCAATGCAAGGCCGGCGTTTGGTCGCCGACGATACGATCAGACTTTCCGGCAAATGGAAGTTCCGGACGGACCCAAATGATATTGGTATTAAACAAAGTTGGTATAAAAAACAGCTTGAAGGCGTGATAACACTGCCGGGATCAATGACCAGTAATCACCTGGGCGATGAAATTACGGTAAATACCCAATGGACGGGAGGCATTGAAGATTCTTCATGGTTTCGCAAACCGGAATACGCCAGGTACAGGGAAACGGGGCATATCAAGATACCATTCTGGCTGCAGCCCGAAAAGTATTACAAAGGCGCCGCATGGTATCAAACCGAAGTCATAATTCCGGCGTCCTGGAGTGGTAAAGTGGTTGAACTTTTTATAGAACGCGCACATTGGACAACCGGCATCTACGTTGATGACCGTTTTATCGGGACCGAAAACAGCCTTGGCACACCTCATGACTACTTATTATTAAAAGGGCTTATTGCCGGCCGGCATACCCTTTCCATACGGGTTGATAACCGCGTCAATGAAATTAATGTCGGGAAAAACTCGCACAGCATCAGTGATCATACGCAAGGTAACTGGAATGGCATGGTTGGGCGGATTTACATGGCCGCAAAGCCGCGCAGCTTCATCAAAGATATCCAGTTATACCCGGATATCGACCGGAAGCAAGTTTTGGCCAGGATAGTTATCGAACAAAATCCGCTGGCCAAAAAGCAGGCAAAGCTAACGCTGCAGGCCATCGCGGCTCAAGGTAAGGTGGGATTGCCGGCTGTATCCATAACGCATGTCCCGGGAAGTTTATCGGACACGATCAACATCGTATACCCTATGGGCGCCCATCCTGAGCTTTGGAGCGAACATCATCCCAATCTGTACGCGATAAGGGTTACCCTCGCATCTGCCGCTTGGCATGATGCGCAGACCATTCATTTTGGCATGCGTAAATTCAGTTCTGCCGGCACACAATTCCTGATCAATGGGCACCCAACTATTCTAAGGGGAACACTGGATTGCGCTGCATTTCCGTTAACTGGTTACCCGCCGACCGACGTGGCGTCCTGGCTCCGAATATTGAAAACCTGCAAGGCTTTTGGTTTAAATCATATCCGTTTCCATTCCTGGTGCCCGCCGGAAGCAGCGTTTACTGCAGGCGACAGGCTCGGCATGTATTTCCAGATCGAGTGCTCTTCGTGGGCCAACCAGGGCGCAGTGATTGGCGACGGGGAGCCACTGGATCAATACATTTACAAGGAAAGTAAAAAAATAACGGAAGCATATGGAAATCATCCGTCCTTCTGCCTGATGGATTATGGAAATGAGCCCGCAGGGAATCACATGACTGAATACCTAACCGGTTTTGTAAAATATTGGAAAGCAAAAGATCCGCGGCGTTTATACACCACAGGTTCAGGTTGGCCTATTATAGCCGGGGCTGACTATAACAGCACCCCCGATCCGCGTATCCAGCATTGGGGTGAAGGTATCAAAAGTATCATCAACGGAAAAAAGCCTTCGACTGATTATGACTGGGCTGAAATTATTTCAAAATGGCAGCACCCCACAATCAGCCATGAAATTGGCCAATGGTGCGCATATCCCGATTTTAAGGAAATAGGTAAATATAAAGGCGTTTTCAAAGCACGCAACTTCGAAATATTCCGCGATCAGCTGGCTGCGAATGGCTTAAGTGCGTACGAAAATCAATTCCTTGACGCTTCCGGAAGATTACAGACACTTTGCTATAAAGCAGACATCGAAGCGGCATTACGGACAAAAGGCTTTGGCGGTTTCCAGTTGCTTGGACTTGAGGATTTTCCGGGCCAGGGAACGGCATTGGTGGGTGTACTAAATGCATTTTACCAGCCAAAGTCATATATCACCGCGACCATCTTCAATCGTTTCTGTAATGACGTGGTGCCTTTGGCCCGTTTTTCGAAGATGATCTACCTGAATAGCGAAATCCTGAACGTTCGACTTGAAATTTCGCAATTTTCTGAACATGCCCTTGGCGGAGTCTCTCCAAATTGGAACATCACCGATGCAACGGGGAAAATCCTTTTTTCGGGCATACTCACTAAACGCGATATCCCGGAAGGTAACGGCATTGCTCTTGGTGTACTGAAGGCCGACTTGAAAACTATCCGGCAGGCTGCGGAATTGACCCTAACGGTTAAAATAGGGAAATATTCTAATAACTGGCGGTTCTTTGTCTACCCGGAACAGGTTAAAAAAGCAGACGCCAGGGTAATTGTAACAGACCGGCTAACCGACGAAGTGATTACATCACTAAAGCAGGGCGCAAGTGTATTATTAACCTTAAAAAAAGGCACGCTAAAAGATGAATACGGCGGAAAGGTAGCTATCGGGTTCTCCAGCATCTTTTGGAATACGGCCTGGACACACGGACAAGCACCGGAGACGCTCGGCATTCTATGTGACCCACACCACCCGGCGCTCAAATTGTTCCCGACCAGGAGTTATGCGGATTACCAATGGTGGGATGCCATGACGCACAGCAGCCCGATCTTGGTCGACAGTGTGGCAAAGGGCCTCAAACCCATTGTCCGTGTGGTTGATGACTGGGTAAAAGCCAGGTCGCTTTCTCTGTTATTCGAATGCAAAGTAGGGACGGGTAAACTCATGGTTTCCGGAATCGATCTTCTGACAGATATGGCGGACAGGCCCGAGGCAAGGCAGCTCGCTTTTAGTATCGAAAACTATATGAAAAGTGGTGAATTTAATCCAAAAACGGAAGTAGAATTGAACCGTATTACTGCTATGTATAAATTAAATAATTGACTATTTGAATACCGTTAGCTATCCTGCATTAATGCGTTCCTTCCGCCATCGAGCAAGTAAGTTGTCCCGGAAGCAAAAGCGGCATAATCACTAGCTAAAAATACACACCAGGCGCCTGCTTCCTCCGGCGTGCCTAATTTTTTAACAGGGTGAAGATCAATTGTTCGTTGCCGCTCTTTTTCAGGATCGGGAAACGAATTAAACCACTGCTGATTGCCAGGCGTATCGATAAAACCAGGCGCCAAACCAACAGTTCGTATGCGGGGGCCCCATTCTATTGCCAGGCTTCTGATCAATCCGGTTAATGCGGTTTTCGATACATTGTAAGGGAAGCATCCGGGTATGGTGCTATATGCATGATTGGAGGTTATGATAATTATAACGCCGGTGTTTTGTTCAAGATAGGGTTTACACAACTTTGCCAATTGCCAGTGTGATGCCAGGTTCAGATCAATGTTATGCTGCCATGCTTCTTCCTCACATTTTTCAGCCCCTTCAAAAATATTCTGCCCGGCATTGGACACCAGAATATCAATACCGTTAAAGGCATCGGCCGTGTTTTTGATGAGTTTTTCCCGGTCTGTTTTTTTTGTAACATCGCAGACCGTGTACAGTACTTTTACACCCTGTTCTTCTGCCTCCTTTACAAATCCGCCATCGTGTTTTTCCAGGCCACAGCCAGAAACATTTGCCCCGGCTTTTGCAAACATCCTTGCTATACCTAATCCGATACCTGACGAGGCGCCTGTTATCAATACTGTTTTTCCGGTAAGATCAATTTGGATCATATTATATCTTTTTATTATACATAGAACCCTGCCCTTGGTTGTAATATGCCCGGATGATTTTCCATCTCCTCCTCTACCAAATCAACACCCAGACCTGGGCGGTCGCTTAAATGCAAATGTCCATCTTTTATCATGTCTTTTATGGGATATGTAATTACTGTATCCCGCCATGCCACGTCATTAAACATAAATTCCTGCCTGAAAAAATTCGGTACAGATGCGCAAACATGGGCAGATGCTAATGTGGATAGTGGTCCGTTAGGATTATGCGGTGCCAATAGAACATTATAGGCTTCCATCATAGTGGCCATGCGTTTCATTTCAGACGGCCCACCGCAGCGGGTAATGTCAGGCATCATTATATCACAAATATTTTTTTCCAGCACCGGGCGAATACCGTGGCGGGTATAATGACGTTCGCCAACGCAAATAGATACATTTGAGGGAATACGCTCACGCATGGCACGTAAAGTATCTGCACTTTCGGGACCTGCGGGTTCTTCATACCAGGTAATATCCAATGTGGATAAAAGCTGGGCCATTTTTACTGCCACACGGTAGTTAAGCATGGCATGGGTTTCTATCATAATATCAAAATCGGGGCCAACAGCCTCACGAACAGCTTTGCTTACATTAAATGCCAGATCCTGTTGTTGTGCAGTAAGGGTAAGGTTACTTGAAAGATCTTCGCCATACAGATAATTAGTGTGTGCAAAAGGATCAAACTTTAACCCTGTAAAGCCAGCTTCCTTTACTTTTTTTGCCTGTGCAGCATAATCATCAGCGTTATGCCCTCCGCCTGTGAACCAATAGTTGGCATACAACAAAATATTCTTCCTAAATGCGCCACCAAGCAACTCATAACAAGGAGTGCCCAATACCTTGCCTTTCAGGTCAAGCAATGCCATATATAATCGCCAAAACTAATCGTATAAATTAATTTTTCAAATCGTGTAAATTTTAAAGCCTGGCCAATGCCGGGCTTTGTTGGTTTTTGCTATCTTTACACCGGCGATAAAACATAGTAAAAAACGGCTCTACTCAATCTAAATAGTAAAGCCCGGACAAGGAGTAGCTTGCTACTCCTGCTATGTTTTATCGCCAATAATTCATTGCCGTCCGGGCCTTTTTTACTCCTCACACAAGGCTTAGTTAATCGGATAGTTAGACGTTAACACTTCAATCTTCCTCTTTAAATAGCCACTCTTTTGATTGACTGTTACTCCCTTTTCGACTGACCACATATACCAACCATTTGCCTTTGCATACCTGGTTAACAGTTCGGAGGGGTACGAGGACAAAAGAAATTTACCTTCCAACTTACTGGACTGTATCAACAGGTTCTCAAAATCCTGCTCCGAATATCCGTCATAGTGGCCACAATCGCTGTTGAAGTACGGTGGATCGAGATAAAAGAATGTGTTCTTTGTATCCCGGCTCCTGATTACATACAACGCATCAGCACACTCTAATTGGACGTTTTGCAACCTGATAGCGTACTCCTCGGTAAACCCGTCACGATTGTTTATTATCTTCTTAGTAGTGGTTTGCTTTGACTTATCATAGCCAAATGAGTTATCCAGTTGCGCCGAAAAGCTTTGGCTGCTTAATACCCAAACAGCCCAGGCCCTTTTAATCTCACTGAACAGGTCAGGATAGTTATAAATAACCGCTGCCTTGCGGTGAAGGTCTCTGCTATGTAGCGTTATCCTAATCTCCTTCTCAAGTCCAACAAAGTCGTTTTGAACCGTGCGGTAAAAGTTCATCATTTCCTTATTGGTATCGTTCAAAACTTCAATTTCGGAAGGTTGCTTTGCAAAGAATATTGCACCGCCGCCAATGAAGGGTTCGCAGTACAATACGTGTTCCGGGAGTAAAGAAATGATTTTTGTAGCTAATGTTTGTTTACCCCCATAATAGCTGATGGGCGTTTTTAAATTGATTTTAGACATATAAAGTAAACTGTATTTTGAGTGTTTAAAGGCTGTTTAAACCTGGTTGCTCTACCAATCTCAAATAGTTTATTTATAAGGTGTATTCAATCCGTTGCAGCCACACACCGGCAATAGTATCCTGCACAATAGATAGCGCTTGTTGTACCTTTTATACACCATGAAAATCCCCATAAAAACCACTACGCTTCCTAAAAATAATGGCCAGTGATTTAATATTTTCGCTACGAAAGCCTTCAAATCAAATCGTTCTTCACCATGTATATTGGTAATAATTTTTCCTTTATTTGAATAAGTTTGTTCAGCCATAATAATTTTAACGCCTTGTGGCAAATACAATAATTAAAGATAAAATGGTTCCTGCTATCGAGATATATTTCGTTTGGGCGGCGTCTGTAGCATCAGATTTAGCTTTTCTTGCCTCAACATATATGAAGTCGTTTTGACGCAGATAAAAATATGGCGCTGACATGATATCACTATTTTTAAGATTGATACGGTACGGCGTCCTGGTGCCATCCGGGTTATCCCGGATCAGCAACACGTTTTCCCGCTTTCCGAATATGGTTAGGTCACCAGCAAGTGCCAAAGCGTCAAGTATTGTAACCTTTTCATTTGGCATTGTATAGGTGCCGGGCCTCAGCACTTCACCCGTAACATTTATTTTAAAATTTGCGAACCGGACATTCACGGTTGCGTCTTTATAATATTTGTTAACTGCTGTTTGAATAGCCTGCGTAGCTTCAAAAGTTGTTAAGCCAGCAAGCTTAACTTTTCCGATTATAGAAATATTAACGGTTCCTTCCTTATCTACGAGGTAGCCAGATGAGGGGCTCGCGCCAACATTGGAAAAAAGAGCGGCGGCCCCTAAAGCAGTAGCATTGCTGCTTGTAATATTTCCTGTTGAAACAGGGCCCGAAGACTGCGGATCTATTGTTTGGATATTGATCGTTAGTATATCATCGACCAATATTTTAGGTTCTGCATATTCCCCTTTGGCAATCGTTTTTAATTCCCCGGAATCTGGTATGTCCTGAAAATATTTGATTTTTTTCGTCGACGAGCAGGAAGTCGTTAACAGAAATAAAAAAAACAGAGGAAAATAGATTAAAAGTGTTTTTCTATTCATTTAATTAATGTTATTCGTAATAAATGCATCGCAAGATAATCAAAAATACAAATATTTACATCTTTTTTTTAAATATTTTCAATAAACTAGTGTTTTATAGCTTTACCACGTAAATTTTATTGCTGTTTTACAAAGCTTTAACATAAAATTTATAGTAATTATCATTTAATATTTATATTAATTTAATTTTCATTAAAAAACGTATGTTTATTTGTTGATTTTTTAATAAAAAAAATCACTTGGTGACATTTATTTGATTAGTTAACCCCTTTTGTTTGCTATTTCCTGAAAAATATGTTCGTTTTTGTTAAAAAAAAGGTAGGGTTAAAGATTAAGGTGAAATGATTTGCAAACCCATGCAAGGCTGGTGTATAGAATTATCAGTGCGGTTAATGAAGCGTTCCATTTTTGCACATGGAACGCCCGGAACGTTCTGAAACATCCTCATTATCAGTGTATTCATTTTTGGAAAATCTGCAAATAGCTGAATCAAACGATATAAAACATGCGTTTCGGCGTAGAGACGCAATGTTTTGCGTCTTCCATATGCTATTCACGCCACCTAAGTTAAAGATGCAAGGTCGTTGTGTACCGGAGACGCCTCCCCAAATTAGTTTTAACCAGTCTCTAAGATGCGTCAACCCACTGACAAAACAGTGTCAGCACTTTAACCAAATCAACCCCTTAAATTTGTTGTAATCACAACAATTATGCAAACAAACCCACTATCCGAACGCCCGCCCATCATCGAACAATTGCGCGCCGAAGGCCGCGGACTGCCTTACCGCCCGGCTAAGAAAAACCGCCCCGAACCCACACCACCCAGTCCCGACGACATTCGCCGCATGTTCACCATCGAAAACGGCAACCGCTGGCTGGAACTTGCCCGGCGCGAACCCGAAGCCAAACAGCTGCTTGGCGAGCTTTGGCACCAGGGCGAACTCTGTATGCTGTTTGCCGACACCAATATCGGCAAATCCATCCTGGCTGTGCAGATCGGTGAAAGCATAGCCCGCGGACAAAGCATTGCACCTTTCACCTGCCAGGCGCCACCGACCCGTGTGCTCTACATCGATTTCGAGCTGAGCAAAACACAGTTCGGGCTGCGCTACAGCCAGGGCGAAGAAGACTACCAGTTTTCAGATAATTTTTTCCGCGCCCAGTATAATTTTATCCCCGACCCGACGCCTAACGTTAACGAAAACGAGCTGCTGATTGCAGCCATTGAGTATAAAGTAAACCAGGCTAAAGCCACAGTTTTAATCATCGACAACATCACCTGCCTGCGCGGCGGTACCGAAAATTCGGCTGTCGCGCTTGCGCTCATGAAAAGCCTCAAGGCATTAAAAACCGAGCATAAACTGTCTATCCTCGTACTGGCGCACACCCCAAAACGCCGCAATGCCACACAACCCATCAGCGCCGACGACCTCCACGGCAGCAAACTGCTCATCAACTTCGCCGACAGCGCCTTCGCCATCGGCAAAAGCACCGCCGACGCCGACCTTTGCTACCTCAAACAAATCAAACAGCGCAACACCCGGCAGCGCTACGGCCACGACAATGTAGCCCTGTGCCGTATCCAAAAACCCGGCACCTTTTTGCACTTCCAGTTCGAAGGCAACAGCCCCGAACGCCACCACCTGCTCACCCGCACCGCCGCCGACCGCCAACACTTGGCCCATAAAATAGCCGCCCTTTCTGCCAACGGCCACAGTCAGCGCGAAATAAGTAACCAGCTGGGTATAGGCCTCGCTACGGTTAACCGCCTGCTTCATGGATGTGCGGATATGCAGATGCGTGAATGTGCGGATGAGGAAGCATGTGTAGATGAGGGTCTTTCGGATCCCCTCTTGACCGCGTGCCGCCTTAGCTTTAGCGGTGGCGCAGAAGGGGGCGCGGCGGATCGTGTTGTGGCTGGGGTGTGTTCTCCGCCATGCAGAACACCCGCAGATGAGGTACTAATAGATAATGAAGTATTTACTGAAATGCAAATACTGGAAAATATAGTTGCTGAAAGCCCCCGCGCAAATTCCCTCCCCGGGGAGGGTAGGGAGGGGTTCACGGAGCCGGGATTTAAGTATGAAGAAAGGCCTGACACAGAACACCCAACCCCGCAGCTTATACAATCCCCACCAATAACCAATGACGTAATTCCCAATGACCCAAAAGCAACACCCGGCCTAATCCCCAAACCCTACTGGGGCATGAAAACATCAGCAATTGATATGGCGCTCACGCCGGAACTGCTGGATCACATATTAGGAAGGACGAATCGCGAAAATTCAATCCGGGGAAAAGGGAATGATAACTTTAACCAATTAAACGCGGCAACGAATACCGAAGCTAATGATGGCAGGCCGTAAATATTCCTGGCTGGGCTGATGGTTTTTCACACCCGATATTACATCTGTTAAGATTAGTTTACGTTCCTATATTCACTGGGCGACTTTCCTGTCTTTGATTTGAAGATCTTTGTAAAGTGGGAGGGATGTTCAAACCCAAGCCCGTATGCGATCTCACTGATAGAATCATTCGTACCCCATAACAACGATTTAGCTTTATCTATCAATTCCAGGTGGATGTGTTCCTGGGTGGTTTTGCCCGTAAACTTATTTAAAAGATCAGACAAATAATTAGGCGACAGGTTGAGTTGGGAAGCAAAATATTTAACGTTTGGGATGCCTGTTTCAATCAGGGTACTTTGCGAAAAATAATCCTTTAACAATTTTTCAAACTGTTGCACCACATCCGAGTTAACTTTTGCCCTTGTATAAAACTGCCGGTCGTAAAAACGGCTGCAGTAATTTAGCAACAGTTCGATATTACTGACAATTAGGCCTTGTGAGTGCTTGTCTATATTTTGCGAATACTCTCTTTCAATCTTTGCCACACAATCTTTAATGATCAGTTTCTCCTCTTCCGAAATATGCAGGGCTTCGTTCACCTCATAATTGAAAAAGGAATACTGGTGTATCTTCTTACCTAAATCGGTACCATGGATCAGATCGGGATGAATGAACAGGGCCCAACCTTCCTCAACGGTAACGTCCGGGCCGGGCGCTATAACTTGTCCGGGTGCGGTGAACATCAGGGAACCTTCATTAAAGTCGTAATATCCTTTACCATATTTTAACAGGCCCTCGAATTTTTTGCAGGAAATGATATAAAAGCCAAAACGGTAAAAAGCGTTCTCCTTAGGGCGCTTTTCATAAAAGTCTGTATGGTTTATAACACTCACCAGCGGGTGTTTCGGTGGTGTATATTTTACCAGCTTGTGCAGGTCGCTGATAGATTGAAGATCAATGTATTTATCCGGCATGTTTTTACTTTTATAAAGTTACCATAAAAATTAATGGCTGCCCTTATTTGGGCGGGTGCAATTCAAATCATCGCTTCCAATTTTTGGCTAAAGCCCTAATCCGCTTATTTATGTCCCGTCCCTTAAAAGCGACGGCAATGAAACAGTTCTTTTCAATTCATTGCCGTCTGGCTTTAGCCGACGGGAATAATAAAATAATAAAACGGGGCTTTAGCCAAATTCCACCATGCTTTATAATCGAAAAATAGACGACTATGCGGTATTTCGGCGACAATTTGAATTACACGCATTTGGGCAGCCATTAATTTTAAATACCCGTTTGGGCAGCCATCATTTTTTTAAAATCCACATCATCCATTTGTTTCCTGGCTTCTATCAATTGCGCGGCGTCATGACCAACGGGGTAACGCAATTTTTCAGTACCATCGGTTGCTGCTTCATAAATCGCATCGGCCACTTCGCCAATATTTTCAGACATTGGCCATTGATCCAGCATGGCGGTGAATTTACCAAATGCGGGTTGATAATCAGCGAAATTATCAAGGCCGAAAAGGGCCATCGAACGTCCGGCAAACTCGGTCTTATAACCCCCTGGTTCAACGATTTTTAAACCTATGCCAAACGGATTTAATTCATATTGCAAAGATTCCGTCAACCCTTCAACCGCAAATTTAGTTGCATGATAAAGTGAGCTGAACGGGAAAGTAACCCTTCCACCAACCGAAGAAATATTGATTATTGTACCTGCTTTTTGTTGCCGCATACCTGGCAATACCGCTTTTGTCATTGCTATCAACCCAAACAAATTGACATCGAATTGCCGTTTAACCTCTTCTTCGGTAGCGGCTTCCAATGCACCCAATGCGCCGTAGCCCGCGTTGTTCACCAATACATCAATTTTGCCAAATTTTTCGATGCCCGCTGCCACCGCGTTTTGTATAGTTTGCTTATCGGTAACATCTAACTTAGTTATCAAAACATCGCTAAGCGCAGATAGTTCGGTTTCTTTTTCGGGCGAACGCATGGTGGCTATTACGTTCCAGCCCCTGTTATTAAATAATTTAGCGGCCACTTTTCCAAACCCGGATGAAGCGCCTGTTATTAATACTGTCTTTTTCATTGCTTTATATTTTAATTTGTAAAGCAAAGGTCTGGTTAAGCGTGCAGGCGCATTTATATGTTTCAACTGATCCCTTATACATTTTACGGTTGAGGCGTTGCATGGTAATAAATATGAGCTATTTTGCGACATTGCAAACGGGTTGTTGTAAGCGGGGACGCTTACATTTGCATAGGTTCAAACGAGACGATGAATAGGCGGGAGGGGGGGCACTAATTTTAGAAAAAGGACATTTTAAAGCAAAATAAATGATTACTATAGATCTATATTCAGAGCATTATAAAGGAGAATTGGAGGTTGTCTTAATTGAAAAAGTTGGTGCAGATAACATTGTGTATGAAGTTAGATTATTTCAGGCCGACTTTAGCGGAATTATTGACTGGATTCCCTATGACGAAACATCAGATCCAGAAAATTTAGTTCGCCTTTTAAACATTGCCAATAATTATGGTTCAACGTTTTCTCTTGTTGTTAGATTGCAAGAGTTCTATGATCAGCTACTTACTATCGTTGATAACTTAGCCCCGTCCGACTTACAAGTATATAGCGCCATTAAAAGCATTTGCGAATCCGCAATTGAACATGAAAATAGATTATTTATAAAACGAAACAGCTAATGTTTATGGGTTCAGTTTCCCGCCGGTTCAAGCGTCTTACGCTACCGCAAGCGTGCTCGCTTGTGGTCCGCGTTTAGGTAGACCGCTTTACTAACGAGGCGGGCTTTTTACGGTTCAAAATTTGCACTTTTAAGTGATTCATAATTAATTGTTGTCTACCTATCGCTTTGTTACCTGTCAGCGGGCCACCCCGACAAATCGGGGCGGCTGCGATAGAAGGGAAATACTTGCGGTAGCGGTGACGACCTTCCTCCCCGCGCGTCATTGAGGAACGAAGCAATCTCTGCACAGGACAATCAAGGAACCTCAATGTTTAGGGAAGGATACCGCCGCATGCATATTGGCCACTTAGCAAGCGGAGCACGAGTAGCCCACCTCTTTTCGCCAGCCCGGATACTCGCGCTAGAGGAGCAATTACTGGAACTGATCAGGCAGGTAAAATTCCGGATAAAAACGGCAAAAATAAATTGTAACGTATTACCTTAGTAGTAATAAAAATTCCGAATATGACTAAATTATTGATAATAAAGAAAAACGTTGTGTTGGTTTCAATTATATACTTATTTATTGGATGCAAAAAAGAACAAAATTATAAATCATTGTTTTTTGAAGATTTTAGTTTCCAATGTTATTGTGGTCTTATTGCAATCAGTCCAGGAGAGGCCAGAAAACAAAAAACTCAAGGACGTAGATTTTATGAACTGGTTTACAAAGGCAACCTATTAGATAGTATGATTGTATTTAACCCCTGGAATAAAAAGGCACCAGTGAAATTTAAATGTAATCGAAAAGATTCCGTATCGGTATTTGAAACCGAATACCCAGCACCTATGTCGGTTACTGGCGACAAAACCTATTTTTATTGTGACAATCATTCGTTCACAGTATATCAATACCTCGGAGTGGACGGGTGGTTAGTCCACACGGTAACGAGTAAACGATATTCTAGAGGTATTGATTTTATAATGGATAAAAGCAGTTCCTCTAAACTGAGATTTGATAATATTGATACTAGCGGATTTTTAAAAAAACTGATTCAAAGAGAAAATCTAACGATAATTAACAGTCGTGTGCTTAGGGATACTACCGTCAAACTAAGAATAACAAAAAGATTCACGTTTAACGCTTGGTTCGAGTACGACAGTTTGTGAAATACAAGTCTACAAGTTGGTCGTTTCTATTTTTACTCCTACTCCTACAATGTTCGGAAATTTTAAGAATAGATTTAAATTTTAGGAAGTTTAAATACATATTATAGGAGCAAGACGAAATACAAAGCTCCCGTCAGTTCACAGCCACCAGTTGACGTAAGTTTTACTTTTGTGCCGTTTATTTGCTTATTGAGGATGCAAATTGATCAAAATAATTTTGTAATCTTAATCAAAGCCGTATCGTTAAAAGGAATAATAATTGCAATAAACGGACTTCTCATTTTAACCACGCTGAAATTAATAATTTTGACTCGTGGTCTACTCGGTCATTTTTCGCAATGCGATCAATTTACGAGAACTGACATAAGTTTACGTTATATCAATTTTGCGTCAGGTGGCCATCAATCAAATGTTGGAACCATTTGCCCATTAAACCCCATCTCTCTCATCACTGCCGGGAGTTTTTGATTTCCGATCATGACCCTTTCAAAAACTCCACTATTCATTTGTCTTTCTAATTCGCGTGAGCTGTATTTTTCCTTAAGGCATAATCGCAGATAAAACTCCTTTTCGTCAATAGACTTTGTTTTGCTCAAAGGGATTTTATTCCATTATTTTAATTTCACGTTCGAATGGCGTTTCACTTATTGTCCGGGTAGTAAAAGCACCATCATCGTCATATTCTCTAATGCTTTCTCTTTCTATTCCCTTCGTTTTTAATGTTTCGTTATCCAGCCAACCTAAAATAACCTCGTCATTGGCTGCCAACATAATTTCTTTTATTTCTCTTAACGGTAAGATTAAGGGGTTGGAGAAATCAAAAAGCTTTATTACATAGGGGCAAGCCCAATAACAGCCAATTGTTGCCAGCGTTTTACCATCTGGAGATAAGCTGAAATTCGTCCATATAAATCCGTCCTCATTAGGAGAATACCCAGCCATCCGAAGATTTGTTAAATCAACAATTGTTTGACCGCCAAAGATATCTTCCGCACATATTAAATATTCAAGGCCATTTGTTAGCATCCAGTCGTAAAAAAACTGGTCTTCATTTATAAAAAAATCAAATATTTTGTCATTTCGCGCTTGATCATAAATTTCCACTTTGGTCAGATTCCAGTTCGGTTCGTTCGACCAAAAGTTAGTCGCTTCCAATCTGAATTTTTTAGAAGGGGAAATCGATGTTTCAGTGTCGCCTTTATTAAAAGTATCTTGATTGAAATCGTTCTGTATATCTGCTCTTATTTTATGAATTAAATTCATGATCTGCTTCGCTATTTACTTTTATCCCCTGGTAAGTTTTTTTACTTAACGTTTTTTTACGTATCCCACTTTTTTTACAAAAAATGGGTCGTCAGCGTGACTTTTAACATTGTCGATCACAATAACATCGCCGTACCCTTTTTCAATTACGGCTTTCTTAACTACAGCCTTAACAACTATTTATCTGCTATCAAATTTAGCGCTTTATTTCCTCTTTCATTTTTCCTTGAAAATATTTCACCCTCCATATAGGGTTAACCCTTTCCTAGGGTACACACCTGTATAAACCCGCAATAACCAATTGAACCAGGACCGTATTAATATTTTAATTCAGAAATACAGGGACAATACTGCCTCTGAAGCTGAAAAAGAAGCGCTGTTAAAATGGTATCGCCAAAAGGCATACCAGGATGCTGAATTCCCCGAAAGCGAGGAGGCTGTTGGCGATTTCATGCTTTCGCGTATTAATAATAAAATAAAGCAGGTCCTCAATAATTGTCCTTAGCGCTTACCCCATTTTTTCCTGTAATTACCATCGCCAGCGTATAGTTTAAATTGATTTAACTAATTTGTGATGAAATATTTTATTAGAAGTGAAAATAAAATCCCGAAAACTTATTTTAACCACCCTGCTGGTGAGCATTTTTTTATTGGTAAAAGCACAGGAAAACCCTCCACCAGGTTTATGGAAAGGTTTTGAGAAAAAGGCGCTTGCCATAGAGGGCCATATGGCGTATTATGTAAAGCCTGCCCACGCCTTGCCGGGAAATCCCTGGATTTGGAGAGCTTCATTTCCCGACTGGCATACTGACATGGATAGCATCCTGCTTTCGAGGGGCTTTTATATTGCTTATATAAGCGTTGATGATCAGTACGGAAGCCCGCAATCATTACAGGTTTGGGATAAGTTTTATCATTATCTCACTAATGAAGTATCGTTGGCCCCAAAAGTTGCCCTCGAGGCAGTAAGCCGCGGTGCACTGTATGCTTACGCATGGGCAAAACGGAACCCGGATAAAGTTACCTGCATTTATGCAGAAACCCCGGTATGCGATATTAAAAGCTGGCCGGGTGGCAAGGAAAAAGGGATAGGCGATACCGCTTTATGGAGCCAGTTAAAGGCCGTTTACCATTTTACCGAGCCGCAGGCAATGGCTTATAACGATAACCCTGTTGACAACCTGGAAGGGCTTGCAGCCTTCAGGGTGCCTATGTTGCATGTTATAGGATTAAATGATAAGCTGGCGCCACCTGCCGAAAATACCTACCTGTTTGCACAACGGTACATAGCTGCCGGGGGGCCAATTAGCGTTCACCCGGTAACTATTGGTCCGCAGGAGTTACAGGGGCATCATTTCCCGATTGACAGGCCGGATTATTATGCCGATTTTATATTCAATAACTCGTTCCCGGTAAAAAAGACATTGCCATACAGCAATTACTTTGAAATGGCAGGCGGTTTAAGTAATTTTTATCATGCGGTTACCACCCGTAAAAAAGCCACGGTTACTTTTCTTGGCGGATCGATCACCTATAATCCAGGCTGGCGGCAAAAAATAGGCAGGTATCTGCAGGAACGGTTCCCCGATGCGGAATTTCATTTCATCGCGGCAGGTATCCCTTCTTTAGGCAGCCTACCCCACGCTTTCAGGCTGCAGCAGGATGTGCTTGATTCGGGAAAGACAGACCTTTTGTTTGTAGAAGCAGCTGTAAACGACAAGGCGAATGGCACTGACAGACTCACCCAGGTACGTGCCCTTGAAGGCATCATCAGGCATGCTAAAAAAAGCAACCCGGAGATGGACATTGTGATGATGGCCTTTGCCGACCCTGAAAAAACAAGTGATTATAACAGGGGGCGGGAGCCGGCGGAGATCAATAACCACCAGTTAGTGTCACATTACTATAATCTTCCTTTTATTAACCTTGCTAAGGAAGTAAGGGATAAAATGAGCAATAAGGAGTTTACGTGGACCGATGATTTTAAAGACCTTCACCCGGCTGTGTTTGGGCAGGAGTTATATTTTGCCACCATCAAAAGTTTGCTCCAGGATTGTTTTGACCATCTGCCTGAAAGCATAGCAAGCCTTAAAATGGCATTGCCAAAACCGCTTAATAAAGCAAGTTTTCAAAATGGCAACTATTACAATATTAAAAATGCGGTTTATAAAAATGGCTGGACAATTACACCCAAATGGCAACCGGCAGATGGATTACCCACGCGCGAAGGCTTTGTAAATATCCCGGTATTAAGCTCAAACACGCCGGGAGCGGAGTTATCCCTGCATTTTAAAGGCACAGCTGCCGGAATCGCCATAGTTTCCGGTGCAGATGCGGGCATAATTTCATACGCTATTGATAACGGCGAATTCAAAAATATCGACTTGTACACCCAGTGGAGCGGCATGCTTCATTTGCCATGGTACCTTTTACTCAGTAGTGATTTAAAACCCGGCAGCCATGTATTGAAGATCAGGATAAGCGAACAAAAAAATAAGGCGAGCAAAGGTCACGCGTGCAGAATAGTCAACTTTTTGATTAACGAATAACAGTTAAAGTTTAATACAAATAACAAAATGGTAAGAAGATTTTTTCCATTAATATCAGCCCTACTTTAAACGCAAAACGCCTCTCGGTTTCCCGGAAGGCGTTTTAATTTATAAGTTGTACCTGGTCGTTTTTATTTGTTGCTACCGGTAAACAGCGGTTTTAACGTATACCAGGCCAGGGCCGGGAAAAAAACCATCGGCACCGCCAATCCGGGGAATAGCTCCGGTGTTTTTATGGTTAATGGTAACGAAATAGATATGGGTATCATTACACAAGCAAAAGAGATGATAGAAAACAATAAGTTAAATACGATCTCCCCTGTCTTTTTAAGCCACGTGGCTAAACCAAAATATACAAAAGTCGCCAGCATGCAAACCATAACACTAATGCCGGTTATGCTGCCAATGTTTAATACTTTCGAGAAATCTGCCTCTGTAGCAAAAAAGTATATCCGGTTGTAAATTATGCCTACAATTGCCGCAAGTACACTTGCCGCGAGGCCGTGAAAAAATGCTCGTTTAAACATTGCCTGTTATTTTGAAACCGGAACGGTAATATCAACCTTAAATTTCTGGCTGCCGTGGGCTGGTTCGGCTGTGTTTACGTTATAATCCATGCGATTAACTTCGAAGCTGCCTTTAAATGTGCTGCCATCAAAAGTAAAAGGAATGGTAACTGGTTTTTGAACACCGTGCATATCAAGCGTGCCTGTGGCGGCGTAGCCTGATGCTGTTTTAGCTATTGACGATGATGTAAAGGTGATGCTTGGATATTTTGCTGCGTCGAACCATTTCTCGCTTTTGGCATGGGTGTTTTTCATGCCGTTCCCGGTGTTTATGCTTGCTACATCAATGCTTGTGCTGAACTTGGAGTTTGCCAGGTCGTTTGCATCAAAGCTGATGGCGCCTTTTAATCCCCCGAATTCGCCTGACGGGTCGCCGCCATCAAATTTTATAGAATAGCCCTCGGCAATTTTCCAGTCCTGCGATCTGATTACTGTAAAAGCTGATGCGAATAACAGTGCTACTGCTGCTGCGGGATAAATAAGTTTTTTCATTGTTGGTTGTTTGAAAGTTTTATAATTATTAAGTGTTTTAAGTTTTAGTTTATAATATCTGCTCAAATATATAATTATACCTGATTACTGAGCTTGAAAATAGATAGAACCTAACTAAACATAGATTAACCGCCACAGTAAACCGATGAAAGTCCGTTTTTAAAATTTCGGGACTGACTGTTTCGCAGCCGGTGAATATTAATACAATACGACACCAGTATAATACCGGTTGCCTGTATGCAAAATCGTACCTCGAAAATTAAACGCCTAAATAGTGCGCTATTGAAGGAAAATTACTTTTTCAATACAAAATTATTTTTACAAAAAGGAAATAATATAAACTTTTTTCAGCTTATGCTGTTGTTACAAGTGTCGATTATAGATGAATTATAATCGGTTAAAGTAAAATCACATACTTATGAAAATTAAATTTTTGTTACCAATAATTCTTTTGGTAGCGGTAGTAGCCCAAAGTTGCGTAAGCAATAAAAAATATGCCGAATTACAAGCAAATTATAATAAGTCGCTCGATACAAACAGCAAATTGAAACAAAGCTGGCAGGTTACCCAGCAGGAGCTTTCGGGCAGCAGGGCCAGGGTTACCAGCCTGGAGGAGCAAATTGCTGCGGCAAAATCAAATGCGTCAGCTTTGCAGGATGCTTTGAATAAATGTTTGGCCGGTAACAACCAGGGCAATGTTAACATTGCCAAACTGGCCGATCAGATTACTGCATCGGATAAATACATCCGCCACCTGGTTGAGTTGAAAAACAAAAGCGACTCACTTAACATGATTCTCACCAACAATCTCACTCGTTCGCTTAGCCCGGCTGAGGCACAGGGCGTTGATGTTAAGGTACTTAAAGGTGTTGTTTACGTATCGCTGGCCGATAATATGCTGTATAAATCGGGTAGTTATGAAATTTCGCCCACCGCAGGTAGTGTACTTGCAAAAGTTGCGAAAATTATCAACGACTATTCCACTTACGATGTGCTGATTGAAGGTAACACCGATAACGTACCGATAAAACAGACCAACATCCGTAACAACTGGGATTTAAGCGGCCTAAGGGCATCGTCGGTAGTACAAGCTTTGCAGACTACTTACAATGTCGACCCTAAACGGTTGACTGCAGGAGGTCGCGGCGAATATAACCCGATAGCCGATAATTCTTCACCAAGTGGCAAGAGTCAGAACAGGCGTACCCAAATAATTATTACACCTAAGCTCGACCAATTTATGGGCTTGATAGGTAAAGGCGACGAAGTTCCGAAAGGACAATAAGCCAATAACGATTAAAGTTTTGTAAATGAAAATGCCTCGTGGGAAACTGCGGGGCGTTTTCGTTTTAAAACATCGTCAGGTTGCGCAATGTTTTGTTTCATTGCAACGATAAGTTAGCTTATTTACAGCAAAATTTTGCAACAAGCACCGCCAAATAACCTGGTATTGATATTAATTTAATAGATCGCATTATTTCATGGCAACTTGTTAAGTATAAATCATTTTTGTTACCATACGCCTATTGTCGCGCGCCATTATCTTATATTTGAAAATATTGGGAAACTAAATACCCCGATTTGATAATAAAAACTACTACCCATGAAACAAGGACTATTAATAGACATGGACGGCGTGATATACAGCGGCGAGCAGCTGATAATAGGTGCTGATAAATTTATCGCCAAGCTGCTCGAAAAGAAAATTCCGTTTACATTTATGACCAATAACAGCCAGCGCACCCGTTTGGAAGCCGTACGTAAGCTAAAAAGTTTCGGTATTGAAGTTACCCAGGAACATGTATACACCAGCGCCATGGCAACCGGCAAGTTCCTTGGCGATCAGGGTCCTGGCGGTACAGCTTATGTTTTAGGCGAAGGCGGACTACTTACCAGCCTGCACGAAAACGGCATTACCCTGGTTGATACCGACCCCGAATTTGTGGTGCTTGGCGAAGGCAGGAATTTTACTTTAGAGATGGTTCAACGCGCTGTTGATATGATTCTTGGTGGTGCCAAGTTTATCACCACCAATCGCGACCCATCGCCCAAAAAACCCGGCTGGAACAACCTGGGCATTGCAGCAACTACCGCGATGATTGAAGAAGCCACTGGCCGCAAAGCCTTTGTTACCGGCAAACCAAGCCCGGTAATGATGCGTTCGGCACGCAAATACCTTGGCCTGGAAACGGCCGAAACAACCGTGGTTGGCGACACCATGGAAACAGACATACAGGGCGGTGTGCAAATGGGCTATAAAACAATCCTGGTACTATCCGGTATTGCAAAAAAGGAACAACTTAGTCACTACGCTTTTAAACCCGATTTAATTGTAAGTTCAGTAGATGCAATTGAGTTTCCGCTGAAGTGGTGGTAGGGAACAGGTCCGAGAAGTCCGAAAAATAAAAAGCCCGAAAAAATCTTTTTGCTCCCAGGTTCCCTGAAAAACGGACAAACGATCTTTCGGACTTTAATGAGTTTCTGGCTAAAAGAACCTATCTCGTCTTAGCTTTTTCTTTTTCTGCTTTTAACTTTTTCTGCTCTAAAAAGAAGCAATGGGCGGCACACGCATGCAATTTGTAATTTTGGTGGATCGTACCAATATTGTGGCCCTGTGGATCTAAAATAGCACATTTTTCTTTGTTCAGGTCTTTGGTTTGAAGCACGTTTTCGCCTTTGTTATTGTAGTAAAAGCCATTTTTTTGCGCCTTGCCTAAAGTTTTTCCCTGCGAGTCGATAACGTTGCCGTCCTTATCAATAAAATATAGCTTTTTGCCGGTATTGTCTTTTACAATATTGTCTTTGTCAATAAAGCCAAGTTTGGTTCCGTTTTCGTCATTAATCTCACCTTTTTTGTTGATGAAGATTTTGGCGGTTTTTTCCTGGTGCGTTTGGGCGATTGTTTTCGTTAACCCAGCGGTTACAATAGCCAATATGAATAATAGGGTGTGCAATTTTTTCATGTTGTTAATCTTTTAAGTCAACACAAAATTGGTTATAGACGCCCGGATTAAACATGACAGTTGCACGGGCAAAATGTGACTGTTGTCAAAAAAACAAGCCTATATAACCAGCAAGCCCGCAAACACATGGTTAGTATCTGCGGGCTTTGCCGATGTCGTTACTGTTTGCTTGTTATTTGGTTGGCGCCAACGTGGCTTTAACCTCGCCGCAAGTAAGCATTTTACTGCCGAAATACGGATTTTTAATCTGGTTGCTTTCACTTAACCAGTAGGCTTTTTTTCATGGGGCAGTATTGTTGGTACAACGTTGCGCTGTTTAACTTAACAGCTTTCAAAACTTCGTACATGTTTGTCGATAAGCTGGCGAAATGTTCACGCTGGTGCTCAACTGTATTAGTTTCGCTAATGTGCCTGCTGTCAAATAGAAGCTTATCCTGGTATTTGGAGAATATTTTTTGCTGTGCCGCCGTCAGGCTTGCGTCACCCGGGGCCGATAATACTGTAACTAAATCTTTAGCCTTTGTTTTTGCTGCATTGCCATCACTGTTTACCAGGGCATTTTTAAGGTCGAGATAGGCGGCCACTATTTTGTCGATAGTGTTACTGGTGGCCGGCTTTGCATTGCTCGCCACGGCCAAAAAAGCCAGTATCAGGGCAAATGAAAGTGTTTTTAAAGTCTTCATAAATAATATTTGAAATTAAACTGCGGGTTAGCGTGTTCAAAGTTAAAATTTGTAACGCAATTATTTACTCCATATAAACGCAAATAACGCTTTTAAAATATTTCGGCTGCCTGCCTAAATTTTTCTATACTTAATTTTATTGTTTTGCTCCCAAACACATAGTGTTTTGGCGCCGGGTAATGCCAAAGGCTTCATAAAGCTGCCATTGCCAATAAAGGTTTCGCTCCTGTTTTTTAGGTTGAATAATTTTACGGTATCGTTTTTTTGAAGCGCAATTAAGGTGTTTGCTCCGTTGCCGGCAATGCTGCAAATTCTTCCGGCACCAACAGAAATTTCGGGTTTGCCCTGTTCGGCATAAAAAATAGTGCCGCTGCGTTGCCAGGTTGTGTTAGCCAGGTTGTTATCACCGATAGTAATGCCGCCACCGTCCATCGGGCATCCGTTTAATTTCCACGTACCATTACCCAATTTCTCGGCCGGGGTAAAAGATTTGCCGCCATTGCTGGATTTTGCCAAATACAAATCCCTTGATCCGCTTAGCCAATTCCTGAACATGATGTCAACCTGTGCACCCTTTACAGCAATGTTAGGTTTGCAACATTCGCAAACGTGACCATCGGGCGAACGGTAGGCCATCATATTTTTAGACCAACCTGTATTGTTGCCTTGCAACGATGAGAAATAGATTTGGTTATTGCCACCTGTGCGGGTATCAAGCCAGACCGCATAAAAATTATCTTTGCCATCGGCAGCGATGCTCATTAAACCTTCCGGGGCTGATTTTTTCAAATCGTTAACATTGCCCATGTCGTTCCATTTTCCCGCGCTTAGCCTGTACCAATGAATATTACCGGCCTTATCCATGGCTGTTATCACTGAAAATTTATCCGAACTTGCTATTTGCGGTCCGCGCGACATGCCCAGGTGCATATCAGGAACATTAGCCACTAGCACCGGATTTGAGAACGTAGCTCCGTTATCGGCAGAGGTGGCACAAAATATTTTATCCTGCTGCCCAAACACCACGCGGATAACTCCCTTTTTATCAATTGATATTTGAGGTTGTTGTCCTTCGGATATGGTGTCTGTTACAGGTTTTTTCCATGAAACAGCCAGTAAAAAGATCAGTCCCAATAAAATTGCTGAAGATGCTTTTTTCATATTTTTAAACTACCGGCTTACTTTCCGCTAATCTTCAAAGTTAAAACATCTTCGCCGGTTTTATTCAACTGCGTCCACATTCCATCCTTTTATCAGGAAATAAGGCTCACTTTTACCGGCATCCTTATTTAAATAGCTGCCATTGATGGTACGCGTTTCGCCGGGAGCAAGGGTAATGTAGTTATCCTCAAAAATAACCGGCAAAATATCCTCGCCGCCTTTTTCTCTCAATGCCCGTATATGCACAAAAAATGCAACCGATTTACCGGCATTGGTTAACGTGATTTTGTGTGAGGTGCCATTTTCTGTTTTGGCTGATGTGCGGCTCACTTTCAAAGTTGCCTTCGCCATGCCGCTTAAAGATGAATAATCGGCAAAAACTGATTGTGGTGTATAATACCAGGTTGATTTCTTCCAGTTCAGCTCATCTTTTTTTGCCGATAACCAATACCAGTTAATGCTTTCGATTTTACCAGCGGCATTTTTTAACTCTAACCGCACAAAATACACATCACTTAAGCCTTCTATTTGCGGGAGTGTAAAACACTCTTTTGTTCCATCTTCAGCTACATCTGCGGATGCCTCTTTGGTGAATTTCAATGTGCCGTCGAGATTATACACCGTTGCCTTAACCTTTAACCCGGTGAATGATTGCAGCGTTGAATTGATAATATCAACGCCATTTGATTTGTATGAATACATCACGTGCAGCGGCTCCAGCGATTTTTTCATGCCGAAGTACGTGCCCGCCGGGTACAAGTAATAATCATAGGTATGCCAAATCAGGCTCGGCCATGGATTGCTCAACATCCATTGCACCACACCGGTCGCGTTGTTGTATTTTTTTAAGCCGTAACCTTCCATCATGGCGCGATGGCCTTCATAATTTTGCAATTGGGCTTTATTAAGGTAATCCATCATGTCTGCCGGCTTTCCATAACGGGCATAAAGTGCCGTATCAAAAATTTTGGTGTTTCCGAATTGCATGGTGCCGCAGTGATACAACCAGTCGAGGCTTTTATTATTAATAGAATCCTTTGGTATAAACTTAATCAGGCTTTCGTAGGGTGGGATAGAAGGGCCCGGCGAAATTTCGGTAGCAAAGCTCCATGCGCCGCCGTATTTGCCTGTATCAGCTTCCCAATAGGCGGGCGGAACCCAATCGTAAGGCCCGGCCATCTTTACACCCGTTGGACCCGATACCTTGGAAGCTGTTTCGTTTGCACTGGCGATGGTTGGGTTGGGCCATTTAAGGTCAGCCTCAATAGCCAGCCAGTCCGCTTCCACCTTTTTATCACGCGGCGGCATATCACTGCCGTTTAGCCAGGTCAACATCGATGGCTTATAACGAAGCCAGTACATCACGCTACTGTCCGACGCCATGGCGACGCTGCGTTTAGCTGCATCCCATCTTTCGGGGTATTGCCATGCACCGCAGCACATCCAGCCGGTCATCACCAACAAGCCTTCGCGGTCGCATATCTCGTAAAAACTGTCGTCTTCCAGCTTGCCTTCCGAGCGCACAATATTCATATTCATATCCCGCACCAGCTTCAGCTCCTGTTCCTGGCGCTCGCGCGAACGGCGCTGAAAAATATCAGGTGACCACGCCGCACCACGCAACATGATCGGCTTGCCGTTTATCACAAATTTGCGCGCTTTATTACTATCAATCATCACTGACGATACCTGCCTGATGCCGAAGTTTTCAGCTAACTCATTACTTAACTGGCCATTGGTAACCGATGACAGTTCAATTCTGTTTAATTCTGGTTTGCCATATTCCCACGGCCACCAAATGCGGGGATTTTTAACGTTAAGCTGTGGATAGCTTGCCGAACTGAAAGTAACCTGCTTTTTTTCGCGCGGATTAAGGTGAACCTTTTGCTCAAAGCTTACATTGCCATTAATTTTACCTTTTATCGTGACATCCTGTGGCTTATCTGTATAGTTAACCGCCATGGCATCAACCGATAAATGGGCAACAGTCAGTGAGGGTAAATCGAACTTTGTGGTTACCAGGGGGTATTCAACACCAACTTTACGGAAAGTTTTTATTTCAGCATTATTAATGATGCCGTTGTTGAAATCTGGCGGGTAATGTATCCAGTCGGCGTAATCTATAGCTAAATCGCCGCCGCGTTTGTTGGGGTCGAAGGGGCGTTTTACTTCAATGGCCAACACATTGATACCGGTGTGTTTTACATCTTTTGTTATGTCCAGTTCTATAATGCGGAAAGGCCCCATTACCTGGGTTGAGTCGGCAATCAATTTACCATTAAACCAAACATTGGCTTTATAATTTATACCCTGTAGCTTTAATACGACGTTTTTGCCATTTTCGCTTTCGGGCAGTTTAAACTCTTTGCGGAACCACCATGGTTTGTCCAGCCGGGTATCGTTCAGCTTTTCAAAGTTACGGCCATAAAACGGATCGAAATCATATACTTTGTTGGCCAGCAGGCCCGCTATTACAGTAGTCGGCACACTTACCTTGTACCATTTATCGGCATTGAAAGCAGTTGTTGAAATTTGCCCGCCCGCAGTAGCATCAGTAATGGCCGATTGCATGTTCCAGCCGGATTTTAGTAGCTGGCGGTAATTTTCAGTTGCTGCCTGCCCGAAGGAATATCGGCACACAATGCCCAGTAATGCAAAAAGTATAATTTTCTTCATTTCAAAAGGTTTAAACAGGCCAGGACCCGGAATATAGCAGGTGTATAAATATTGGCTTCACAATTTTAACAAAATAATATGGTAAACTTTTTTTCGTCACCCGTTTTTTACGACCTTCGCCACTACAATTCCACTACTTATGAAAGCAATTTGTGTTTTTTGCGGCGCTAACTTTAATGGCGACGTTTTGCTGCGACAGACTGTTGAACAACTGGCCGAAGTGATGGTAAACCGCAACATCACCCTGGTATTTGGCGGCGGCAAAGTTGGCATAATGGGCATTTTGGCCGATGCTGTTTTAAATCATGGCGGTAAAGCAATTGGCGTAATCCCCCAATTTTTGATGGATAAGGAAGTTGGTCACACAGGCCTGACCGAATTGCACATAGTCGAAAACATGCACCAGCGCAAACAACTGATGAATGATCTTTGCGACGGCATCATTATGCTGCCCGGCGGTTTTGGTACCCTCGAAGAGTTTTTCGAAGTGCTAACCTGGCTACAGCTTGGCCTGCATAGCCACCCGGTAGGCATACTAAATGTAAACGGCTTTTACGACTTGCTGCTACAGCAAATGGACCTGATGGTTGAGCAAAAGTTCCTGAAACCGGCAAACCGTGGTCTGGTTTTATCGTCGGGTGATGCTGTAGAATTGGTTAACCTGATGGATACTATTGAGATAAAGCCCGATGAGGTTTGGTTTAGGGATAGAATTTGACCTAATCGCTACCGCGAGTTTAGCAAAGCGTAACTCGTGGTAGCATGTGGTAAGCTTTCAGCTTACCGAAAAGAAAGTTTAAAACGAACGATGATAATAAATCGTTTAAAACAAATCCGAATGTGAGCCTGCTCTTAATAACAATATTTCATTCTCATTGGTTATTTCAAACCAAATTATAAGCAAGTCAGGTTTTATGTGAGCTTCCCAATCGTCTTTGTAATTCCCTGATAACTTATGAGGTAAGTATTTTTTATTTATCCCTGCAGCTCCTTTAATCTTTAATTCAGAGAGAAAATTAAACACCAACTGATGGTTTTTCGACGAACGCTTTTTTATTGCTCTAAGGTCTTTTTTAAATTGACCGGTTATTGTTAAAACAAACATTATAAGGAATCCATAAAAGCTTTTAAGTCGGTTATAGGCCCCTCTAATCCAATCCCATTATGGGCATCCTCAATGGTCTTAGCCGTTAATGCATTTGGAAGATGTGATTTTGTACAATTAACAGTAGCTTTTTTGTCTATCGTTACGCCTAACTCCTTTAATAGCTGTTTAACTAAAGCACTCTTTTTCTCCGGAATATTTATAACAAGCGTTTCCATACACAAATATAATTAAATCGTACAAGATGTTTAAATATTATTGGCTATGCCTTGTAAACCTATACAATAAATAATACCCCCCGGCCGCAACAACACTCAGTCCGCATAGCGCCCACCACAACAAACTAAAACCACCATAACTAATTACCACGCCGCCAACAACCGGCGCACAAACCTGCGCAGCCGACCACGACATGCTGTACAAGGCTGCATATTCGCCGCGGTTGTATTCGCTGGCGCGGCTTATCCAAAAGGTGTTCATAAAAGGCATTGCTAGCATCTCGCCGAAAGTCATCAATAAAACAATTATTAAAGCACCGGCTACGCTGGCCGGCAGGTAAACGAGCAAGACGAAGCCTACTGCACCCAGCAAAACCCCACCGACTATATAAATCAACACATGCATTTTGCCTTCAAGATAGTTTATCAGTACCATTGCAACTATACCGATAAGTATGCCGTTAAGGGCCATCAGCGAGCCGATAAATCGTTCGCTGAAATGCCATTGCAGTTTGTAAAATACCGGTTCCATTATAAAAAACTGGAAAAAACACATGCCGAACAATGTTGAAAGCAGGATAAAAACCAGGTAAACTTTGTCGCGGTACGGCGAGATTTTTGCAACACCGGCTTCCATTTTTTAATGGTGTTAACAATGCCGGCCCGTGGCATAATTTTAAGCAAAAGTAATCCCGCCAAAATATTCGTGCTGCCGTCAACCCAAAATAACAAATGGTAATTTACGGATGCCAGCAATCCACCAAAACCGGCGCCAACAGCCCAGCCAAGGTTTATCGCCAGCCGGTTCAGCGAATAGGAGCGTGTTTTATTCTCCGGCGTGCTGTAATGCGCAATGGCAGTGGAGTTTGCCGGGCGAAACGACTCGTTACAAAAACTTAGTATAAATGTGCCAAAGCAAACTGTGGGAAAAGTATGTTGATAACCCAGCGCCAAAAATAAAATGCCGCCGCTTAGCAAGGCGCCTACCTGTACATCATAAAATCCAAATTTGTCGGTTAGTTTGCCCCCAACAAACGAACCGCTTATTGCACCCACCCCGAATAGCGACATAACTGCCCCTGCCTGCACTATGCTAAAATGTAGTTGCTTTACACAGTAAATGCTCATAAAAGGCACCACCATAGTACCCGCCCGGTTAATGAGCATTACTGCAGAAAGGTACCAGCTATTTTTAGATAGTCCGTTGTATGCATTTTTGTATAATTGGATAGTATAGGTAAGCATGAGTAAAAAGACATTTTTTGGGGCGAATTGTGATTAACACCCTGATCTTTATACTTCTAAATATCTAAAGGTAACCTAACCGGGGAAATAATATTTACAAACAATGGCAAAGTTAGTTGCTGTCAACCAAGGCCAGTTATGAGATGCCGCATCTTGTTTTTGATGAGCGGAAAGATAAACATAACCCCGGTTCGGAGGAAACTTGTGGATACTTGTAAATGATAAATATCCAAGTTATAGGCTTACTTAATTATTAGACTAATATGCACAACGAATTTCGCGTTATCGCTGCAATATCGAGTTCCTGTTCCTCAACCAATGGTCAGCAAGCACTAGTGCAGCCATTGCCTCAACAATAGGCACTGCGCGTGGTACCACACAAGGGTCGTGCCGGCCTTTGCCTGATATTTCGGCTGCATTACCCTCGCTATCGATAGTAGCCTGGTTGTGCATTATAGTGGCGACCGGTTTAAATGCTACAGTGAACGCAATTGGCATACCGTTACTTATGCCGCCCTGTATACCGCCGGAATAATTGGTAAGTGTGCCAACCTGGCCCAATGAGTTTTTAATGAAAATATCGTTATGTTCAGAGCCGCGCATTTCGCTGCCCGCAAAGCCCGAACCATATTCAAAACCATGCACCGCGTTGATGCTTAACATTGCTTTACCAAGATCGGCATGCAGCTTGTCAAACACAGGCTCGCCAAGGCCCACAGGGCAATTTTGTATATAGCAACTCACTTTGCCGCCTACGGTGTCACCTTGCTTGCGGATAGAATCAATATATTCGATCATTTCTTCCGCAGTAGCCGGATCGGCACAGCGCACAATGTTTTTTTCGCGGTCCGCAATAAATTCATCGGCGTTTTTTATCTCTACGTTAGGTGCATTGATTTTACCCACGCTGCTTACATGGGCAACAATATCAATACCCTGGGTCTTTAGCATTAGCTTAGCCACAGCGCCTGCTGCAACACGGGCCGCAGTTTCTCTGGCGGACGACCTGCCACCGCCGCGATGGTCGCGGATGCCGTATTTGGTTTGGTAGGTGTAATCTGCATGCGACGGGCGGAAAACATCAACATTGTGGGTGTAATCCTTTGAGCGCTGGTCCTCGTTTGGTATCAGCATCATAATGGGTGTACCCGTGGTTTTACCTTCAAAAATGCCTGAAAGAATTTTTACTGTATCACTTTCCTTACGCTGCGTGGTGATTTTGGATTGGCCAGGCTTGCGTTTGTCCAACTCGCCCTGTATGTAATCCATATCAATATCCAGTTGCGCCGGGCAGCCATCTATTATTACCCCAATAGCCTCGCCGTGCGATTCGCCAAAAGTTGTTATCCTGAATAATTGCCCAAATGAATTGCCTGCCATTTTATTTTTTTGATTTCACCGATTGGTGAATGATTACATCGATTTCTTTGATTTTATTTCTGCGCCCGTCATTGCGAGGAACGAAGCAACCTCTTCACATGCAAATCAAGGACCTTTAGTTTGTGATGAGCAGGCGGCCGCATACACGCCACAACTGTTTTGTTCCCTGAATGTCCTGCGTAGTCCGCCAGCTGGCGGATCGTTCCTCGCAATGACGCGGGGCTTTTAGCTTTTGCCTTTCGGCTTTACACTTTCACCTCCACCTCAAATCCCGCCTTCTCCAAATCTTTCCAAAAAGCCGGGTACGATTTCTCAACCACATCGGCATCTTCAATTTCCACCTCGGGCACCACTAACGCCAGCGGCGCAAAGGCCATGGCCATACGGTGGTCGTCGTAGGTATTTACAAATATACGGTCGGGGATTTGCTTTTCGCTGCAGTCAAGCTTATAAACCTGGCCTTTTTCAACCAGTTTAACGCCAATTTTTGCAAGCTCATTTTGCAGGGCTTTTATGCGGTCGGTTTCTTTTATCTTCAGGGTTTCAAGTCCTGTAAATGTAGCTTCGTGGCCTAACGCTGCACAAACCACTATAACAGTTTGTGCCAGGTCGGGGCATTCCTTCATGTCAAATATTTTCCGGAAGACTGGTTTAACTTCCTTTTGCAGGTAGACACCGCCATCCTTAAATTGCGAAGTAATACCAAAGTTGGCCATTATCTCGGTTATAACGCTATCACCCTGCAGGCTATACTGGGTCAAACCGGGTAAAAATAACTCCGCTTCGTCCGATAAAGCAGCAATCGCATACCAATACGACGCGGCGCTCCAATCCGGTTCAATATAAATCGATGTCGGTTTGAATTCCTGCGGCTCAATCGAAATTACGTTATCAACCCATTTGTGTTGAATACCGGCTGTTTGCAGCATGGCTAGCGTCATTTCAACATAAGGTCGCGAGGTTAAATCGCCTTCGATATGCAATTCTAAACCCAAAGGCAGCCGGGCAGCTATAAGCAGCAAGGCAGTAATGTACTGGCTGCTTATATTTCCTTTTATACTGACCTTGTTAGATTGCTGCGCTAAGCTGCCTTTTAGTTTAATAGGAGGGAACCCTTCATTTTCTACATAGTCAATTTGGGCACCTAACTCGCGTAAAGCGTCTACCAAAACGCCAATCGGGCGTTGCTTCATCCGTGCGCTGCCGGTTAGTATTACCTCTTCATCCTGCAATGTAAAATAAGCAGTTAGAAAACGCATAGCCGTGCCAGCGGGGCCAATGTCTACGAGCTTTAAGTCTTGAGTCTCAAGTCCGGAATCGTTTGCTTTCTGACTCAAGACTTCAGACTTTCGACTCAGGACTTCAGACAACGTCTGCGCATCCGCTGCGTCCGAAATATTTTCAACTTTTACCTTACCATTGCTTAGCGCTTCAATTATCAGCGCCCGGTTGCACTCACTTTTTGAACCAGTCAGCTGTACCGTGCCTTTTGTTGTTTTGCTTGTTTTGGTAAGGATGATATTATGTTTCATTAAAATATATTCCTGTAGAGACACAATACTTTGTGTCTCTGTATATAATTTTCTGTTCAGGAAACGCAAAATATTGCGCCTCTACGGAATTTTAAAAACACCTTTTGTAGAGACGCGATGCTTCGCGTCTCCAAAGTGCAAGGTTATGCGGGCAATTACGCGTGCGTTAATTTATCTGCTGCCTGTCCGGCTTTGTCCTTATTCATTATCTCGGTTTGTTTGCGGATTGATTCTGCGTGGATCAATTCCAGCAATTTCTCAGTAAACTCTGCGCTTAATTTTAGGGCTTTGCCGTAGTTAACGCCTTTTCTCAAAATCTCATCCCACCGGTTAACTTGCAAAATTGTGATGTTGTTGTCTTTTTTGTAGTTACCAATCTGCTCAACAATGTTCATACGCTCAGACATTTTCTGAATAACCAGGTCATCTATTTTGTCAATCTGGTGACGTAGTTCTTCCAATTTATCCTTTACAGCAGCATTGCGAATTTCAGGCTTACGCAAGGTTAAGTGTTCAATAATTTCAACCAAAGCAGCAGGCGTAACCTGTTGTTTAGCGTCTGTCCAGGCCACTGAAGGGTCGATGTGGCTCTCTATCATTAAGCCCTGCATATCCAAATCCAATGCTTTTTGCGATATGTAGCCAATCAAATCACGGTTGCCGGTAATGTGGCTTGGGTCGTTAATTAGTGGTAATTCTGGTGCCAGTGTTTTAAGGCTGATGGCCAAATCCCACATTGGCTCGTTACGGAATGCGCTTTTTTCGTGCGATGAAAAACCACGGTGTATAGCTGCTAACTTGGTAATACCTGCATTATTGATACGCTCCAACGCACCAATCCATAATGAAAGGTCGGGATTTACCGGGTTTTTAACCATTACCGGTATATCAACGCCGCGCAAAGCGTCAGCAATTTCCTGCACGGTAAAAGGGTTAACGGTTGAGCGTGCGCCCACCCAAAGGATGTCAACGCCTGCGGCCAAAGCTTCTTCAACGTGCTTGGCGGTAGCAACTTCAATGGCAGTTGGCAGGCCGGTTTCTTCCTTTGCGCGTTTTAACCATTGTAGGCCAATGCTGCCAATGCCTTCAAACTCACCCGGACGGGTACGTGGTTTCCAGATACCTGCACGAAGGGCTGATACCTTGCCGGTTTTTGCTAATAAATGGGCGGTGGCTACCAACTGGTCTTCAGTTTCGGCACTGCAAGGTCCTGCAATTAATAACGGTTCGCTACCGGTCTTAATCCATGAGCTTAATGGTTGTATGTTTAAATTTAGTTTCATTTCTTTGTTTTTTGTCCGGAAGACCGGAAGATTGTTTTTTATATTTTAATTGTTTTTGGTTCTCTGCTAATTTTCATTTGCGGATTTCTGACTTTCAAACCTCCGCTATCCTTCTGTCTTTACTGACTTTCCGGACTTTCCCGACTTTCGGACTTCCCTTCAGCTCATCTTCTTAATTTTAATATATGTCCTCGGTACCTTTTCGTTCTTTACAGTTTTTGGCAGTGCGCCGTTTTCTTCGTCGTGCCTTTCATATTCGCCCAGTATGTTAAAGTTTTGGGTATACTTCAATATCTGGCGTATGGCAATGTCGTAGGTTTTGGTATCGTCCCATTCAACATCTACATAAAAGTTATACTCGTTGCGCTTGCCTAAAATTGGCATGCTTTGTATTTTGCTCATATTAAGGCCCTGTTCTGCAAATATGTTAAGCACCTTGGCCAACGCCCCAACGGTATTACTCACCTGGAAACAAAGCGAGGCTTTATTAGGATTCTTTTTCGATACATTTTCATGATGGGTGAGTATCAAAAAACGCGTAAAATTCTTTTTGTTCGATTCAATACGGCGCTCCAATACGTCCAGCCCATATAATCTTGCGGCCAGCGAGTTGGCAATAGCTACGGTATCGGTAAGTTGCTCATCGCGGATGCGTTTGGCGCAGGCAGCGGTGTCGTTGCTTTCAACAATGTTTAGCTGCGGATATTCGTCAAAAAAATCAACACACTGGCGGATGGCGATAGGGTGCGAGGTTACATATTTAATATCCTCGAACTTTACGCCCGGCAACGCCATCAGGTGCAGCTGTATGGGCAGGTAAATTTCGCCCACAACCGGGAAGCCATAGCTGAGCAACAGCGAGTAGTTGGGTAAAATGCTGCCGGCAATGCTATTCTCTATGGCCATTACCACATAATCAGCATTTTTATTTTTTAACGCCTCGAATGTTTGCTTAAACGAGTTGCATTCAATAGTATGGATATCCTCACCAAAATATTTGAATGCTGCTTCTTCGTGAAACGAAGCGCGTATCCCCTGAATTGCAACTCGTAATTGTTCTTGTTTCATAAACTCCCTTTAACGCAAAAAGTCCCGGTTTTTGGCCGGGACTTTTCAGTTTCTTTATATGTTTGTTACTGCATATTAGTCCCGGCTCTTACTGGTAAAGTAAAAGTAGTAACCATAAAAATATGCACTGTTAAATTTCATTTTGTTTTTGTTTGCGGTGTAAATATACGGGTAGAAATGGTATTGTCAATAGAAAATTTTATTTTTTTGAAAATAAAGGGGGTAAACAGAATAAAATTTGGTGGGTCAATCTATAATATAGGTTTTTAGCCTTGTTTATCAAGAAATAATAGAAGGATAACAATTTGCAGGTTCAAGGGCTAACTTGTTGCTTTTATCATTATTAACAGTTAGCTTTACTAAGCATATTTAACCTTATTATAAATCATTATAAATCCACTCGTTTCTCTGTAGATTGCCTGATGCCTGTTTGAACCTTATACATTATACTAATGGACAAGAAAAAAGTTAGACCAAGTGTTCTAATTCCAAACGAAGAACTAATTAGACGAAGGCAAATATTCGAAGTGGTAAAAGCTTTAATTAAGTATATCGGCGCGGCGCTTGTTATCTTTTTTACATGGCTTCAATTCAAAGAAATCCCCGCCCCGGAAATTAATGACAAACTCTCATCAACCTTTTTGAGAGTAACCCTTACACTTTGTTACCTATCGTGGATTTACGGAACGATTACGGATTTAAATGACGAAGAATATACTTTTATTATAGCGCCCAATAGAGGTAAATTAACAAAAACAAGTGTTGGAATGATATTTATGGCGGGGATTCTATTTGCATTGTTGTGTCTGAGTGCAGTTTCTTTGCGATTTTTTACCATAGTACTTACTCTATTTTCTATTTCCGGTAAAATTGGCGAAATATATATGGGCAAGTTTGTTGGACCTGCAATTGAAGAGAGTAAAACAAGGTATAGTGAAGCAAATGATTATTTGGGGTTATTATCGATTATTGCAATTGAGCAGTATATTATGGGGAAATGGTTTTGGAAGCGCTTTTTTGTCGGTTCAATAATACTTGTTTTCGTAAACCTACTGTCATTTACTGAACTTTCGGTGGTCTTAGCAGCCAAATTGCATATTCAGTCCTCTTCATTTGTTATCGTTTCTTCAATCTTTATTTACCTTTTTGTTATGGAATTGTGGATATGGTACAAACGAATTAAAAGAAAGTTATATTTGGAATTGTTAGCTGACCTTAACAAAGATTTTATTTTGGTTCCGAATAATTCAGAAGATGATGGGTAACACTAAGAAAACGTGTGTTTTATTTGATTTTAATCCTTTTAGTGCACATTATTACTCTTCATGGTTTAAATTATACCGCGCCCTCAACATCCCCATCATATAAACATTAATATCCCACTGGTTCGCTACCGGCATTTTAGTATAAGGCAATGCCGGCATATAAGGTGCCGGGCCAAATTCGGGTGTGATGGTACTAAGTTGTGCACCACTTTTTAGTCTACAATCAATAATAGCATCCCACCACGTCAAATGTGCTTCAACTTCGGCGCTCCATTCCGGGGCCCGCGGGTCGGATACCTGTGCTGATTCGGCGTGACCAACCCGGGCATGGATATGCACAGTCCTGCTTGTGGCAACATCCAGCGATTCCTGCTGCTGCTCCAGTAAACTTTCGGATACATTGCACCAGTGCGAAAAATCGGCGGTGATGACTACCTCGGGGTTGGCTATCAGCAAGTCTTTGGTAACATGTGCGGCAAATAGGGCCTTATTGCGATGGGTTTCATGGGCTATTGTTACGCCGGTTTCGTTAGTTACTGCCTGTGCAATTGTAAAAAGTTCGCTGTTTTGGGCAGCGGTAAAATAATCTTTACCGGTTTGCGAGTCGATTAACAAAGGCTGCATTGCTGCCAGGTACTCCATGTACTTCTTAAAGCTGCTTTTGTGCGCCTCAAAGTCTTTTTCGAACGATTGGTAATACTGCCCGATAAGCAATAGTTCATGGTCTTTTATTGCAGTAATAATCTCCTGTTGTTCGGCAGCATCAAAAGGCACAGGGGTTTCAACACCATCATAGCCCGCTGCTTTTACCTTTGCACAAAAGGCATCCCAGGTGATATTATCCGAACCCCATTTAGGGCAAAAAAATTTGATTTGCATTGGTTATTGGTTTACTTCAAAAGTCAGGAAATAAAATGAAACCCTGCGAATATTCGTATTAATTTAAATGGGGATGCTTAGATTTGTTAGGGTCACTAATGGTATCGAAAGCAAACGATACATGTATCATTAACGAACGTGTTCTGTTTTTAACAGGATTCAAATATTTGATTGTCAGTTTGTTAATTAATTGGCATGGAACTGGACTCTCAAACTGTAAATAATATTGTAATCATGAAAATCTTTAAACTATCAACACTTTTAACTTCGCTTACTATTATGGTTACTGCGGTTGTGGTATCCGCGCAAAATAAGGAAACCTATACGTACAAACCCGAATCGCAGGAGTTATATAATACCATCGCGCATATGGACAGCGTGTATTTTAACGCCTACAACACTTGCGATATGGATAAACAAGCCGCTATTTATGCCGACAGCATAGAGTTTTACCACGACAAAGGAGGCTTGCAGACTTCAAAACAAGCTCTTTTGGATGCGTTAAAGAAGAATATTTGCGGCAAAGTGACCAGGGTGCTGGTGCCGGGGAGTATTGAGGTTTATCCCATAGCCGGGTTTGGCGCTGTAGAGGTTGGCCTTCACCGATTTATTAATCACCAGGAAAGTGAAACGCCATCCAAACCTGATAAGTTTATAGTAGTGTGGAGACTTAGAAATGGTATTTGGCAAATAACGCGCGTTATTAGCCTGCATTGATGTGTATCAGACGCGAGTTTGCTGCCCGATACCGGGAATTATCAAATGGATGCCCAATAAGTAACTACTGGAGCAATACTTCTACATCCACTTTTATCTCATTTTTCGGCTCATATTTGTCAAAAAAGCGCGCTGTTACGTGGTAGGTCTCGCCCGATACAAATGGATGATGTAGGGACAACATTGCTGTTAAAGTAGTAGCGCCCGTTGGAACGAGGCCATTTTTGGCAATATCGGCCATTAAATCAGGAATCGAACCCAGTACTTTGCCCGTTTTATCTTTTAAAGTTAATTCGCAGCCGGGGTAGGCTTTGCCGCCATTTAATTTATAATTTTCAACACCGGTAGCTACGATGGTGAATGTGGAATCCATTTTTACTTTATTGTTTTTTAAGTGCTGACCATCTTTATTGGCGAGGAAAACATCACTTACCGCAAAACCATTATGCGATTCCTTTAAACCAGTATTAAAATCTTTGCTGGTGCCAACGCTAAAATGACACGCAGTTAAGGTTAAGGCAACAAACGCAAAAACCAGTCCTGATGATAAAAGTGTTTTTTTCATAATTGGTGGGATAAAACTATTATCTAAATATAACAGCTTTTTATTTAAATTATTAAGGCTCGGTTTAGATAATATTTGTTCAGGCGTTATAGGTGGGTCCGGTTAATTGTTTTGAAACTTGATTTTCTTCCCACTGCCTTTGCATCACCCTTGCGGTTTGGCTGCTACCGTCATGGCTCCATCCCGGTGGATTGAAAAGATATTGCATTTTAATTTTTAAGTTTGGCGCTTTTTTTACATCGGCCAATAAAGCCTGCCATTCGTGAAATAATACATTTACCGGGCCAAGGTTTTCGGGCTGGTGAGTTAAGCCATATTTTACGGGTTCGGGTAGATTTTCTGCACGGAAGGTGCCGAATAGCCTGTCCCATATTATTAAAACCATGCCCATGTTTTTATCAAGATAGGGTACGTTTGATGCATGGTGCACCCGGTGATGCGATGGCGTTACGAATACAAGCCCGTACCATTTGGGCAGCGGCACATTATACTGTGTATGCACAAGGTTGCCATAAAGCTGGGTTACCAGGTATGCGTACAAAATATCAACAGCACTAAAGCCCATAAAGGCAAGGGGCAGATAAAAAAACACGCGGTAAAGCGGCTCAAAAACGGTGGAACGGAAGCCGGTTGTAAAATTAAAATGTTCGCTGGAATGGTGGGTTACATGAATGGCCCAAAACAGGCGGCAATAGTGCCCGGTATAATGCAGCGCCCAGTATAAAAAATCCTGTACCACAACCAATATCACCCAGTAAATAATGGCATTGTGTATTTGAAACAACCTGAACTGCCACGCGAAATGCAGAATAAAAAACGTAGAGCCGCCAACCGCAAGGTTTAACAAAAATGCAAGCGTCGTTAAATAAATATTGGTGAGCGTGTCCCGCTTTTCATAATAATGCCGGTTTTCGCGGTAACTGAACCACATTTCTAGTACGGTCATCACTACCAGTAAGCTTACCAGTACAATTGCGGTTTCCTGCCTGGGGTCGGGGTGGAACATAGCTTAATGATTTCGAATTTCGGATGTTCGATTTCGGATTTTGAAAACCCTAATCGAGCGTTTTAACGTTACAAATTTGCGTAAAATGATAAACTTTCGCAAAGTTCGTCGTTAGTGCAAATATTGTCAAGCACGCATTGGCCAATGTTAGTCAATAAAGTGCAATTTATGTTGCCGTTTTGGTTCTTTTTATCTTTCAGCATTATTGCACACAACGTATCGAAGTTTGTTTCTGCAAGATTGTATTTTGGGTATAATTTACTTATCACCTTTACAATTTCGTCTAAATCAGCACTACTTAAGCCGGTTTTTTTGTGCGACAGATAAGCCTCGCAAATCATACCTAAAGCAATAGCTTCGCCGTGTGTTAACGGGCGTTTGTCATTTATCAATGAATTAGTTTCAACCGCGTGACCAATGGTATGCCCGAAGTTTAAGGCCTTACGAATACCTTTTTCGGTTGGGTCTTCAATTACAACCTCGTTTTTTATCTCCACAGAGCGGTGGATCAATGCCGCAGACGGCTTGCTTAAATCGCTGTTTTTTAAAGCTTCCCAATAAGCAGCATCCATTATCAGTCCGTGCTTTAGCATTTCGCCAACGCCGGAGAGTATCTGTCTTTCGGGCAGCGTTTTTAAAAATTCGTCAGAAATAAATACTGCTTTTGGCTGGGTGAAAGTACCGATGATGTTTTTGATATTATCCATATCGATACCCGTTTTGCCGCCAACCGAGGCATCAACCTGCGAAAGCAGGGTAGTGGGTACGTGTACAAAATCAATCCCCCGTTTAAAGGTCGACGCTGCAAATCCGCCCATGTCGGTAATTACACCGCCGCCCAGGTTTATTAGTAATGCTTTGCGATCTGCTTCAAAATCAATCAGCATTTTCCAAATGCCTATACAAAAGTCGATAGTTTTGCTTTCTTCGCCCGAACTCACCTCTATGATATCGAAATTCTCATGCCCGTCAAAAACAGCCTGTACTAAGGGCAGGCAGTGAACCGAGGTGTGCTCATCAGTTAAAATAAACGATCGTGAATATTTGCCGGCATCAACAAATTTTTTAAGCTCGGCCAGGCTGTTTTCAAAAAATATGGGGTAGTTATCGCTGTGGATGGTCTGCATGATTTATATAACTCTGATAATTTCACCTCTGAATTCAACGGTGTCGCCTTTTTTTACTTTCAGGCGTTTGCGGTAATCAACATGCCCGTTGTACATCACTTCTCCCTCAGTTACAACTATTTGCGCTTCGCCGCCGGTTTGCACCAGGTTGGCTGCTTTCAATAATTGTATCATTGGTATATAGTCGCCGGTTACTTTAAACTCTATCATCGGGCAGCAAAAATAAACTATTCAACGAATAATGAGATATTTGGCTTGCAATTTATAATTTTGCAAACTGGCCCATAATTCATAGTTGGTAGTCGATGGATGTTTTCCATAGGTTATCAACTACAAACATGACCTGTACTAACTGACCCATGACTGAAAAAAATAATTTGTCTTTCGAGAATACGGAGATAGCTTTCCGGCATTCGTCCAATTCTGACCTTAAGCGTGCTTATTGGCTTTTTAAAGTTATTAACGTTAATTTTTTAGTAAAAATTGGCCCACCTATTACCAACTTTGCCATTAATATCGGCCTGCCTATTAAGGGACTGATAAAAGCAACCATATTTAAACATTTTTGCGGCGGCGAAACCATTGCCGAATGCGATAAAACCATAAAAAACCTTTATAACGGCGGCGTAGGCACCATCCTCGACTACTCGATAGAAGGGGAAGACGACGAGCATGTATTTGACAATACCCGCGACGAAATTATCCGTACCATCGAACGCGCAGCCGTGGATAAGTCTGTTCCGATTACCGTTTTTAAGGTTACAGGTGTAGCCCGGTTCTCGCTATTGGAAAAACTTGATGAAAAGGCGCAGCTTAGTATTTTAGAACAGGAAGAATGGGAAAAGGTACAGTCGCGCGTTTTGGCAATTTGTACAGCGGCACATGCCAAAGGAATTCCGGTAATGATAGATGCCGAAGAAAGCTGGATACAGAAAACCATTGATATGCTGGCTTTGGATATGATGCACCTGTACAATACCGAAAAAGCCATTGTATACAATACTTACCAGCTTTACAGGCATGATAAACTGCAATCATTAAAAAACGATCATGAGGTCGCAGCTACCGGTGGCTTTATTTTGGGCGCCAAGCTGGTGCGGGGAGCCTACATGGAGAAAGAACGTAAACGAGCCGAAGAAAAAGGCTATCAATCGCCCATTCAGCCGGATAAACAATCGTCAGACAGGGATTACGATTTATCGCTAGATTATTGCACTGATCACATTGCCCAAATTGCGTTTGTAGCAGGGACCCATAACGAAGAAAGTTGCCGAAAACTTGCCGAATTGTTGGATAAAAAGACCATCGACCATAATAATCCCCATGTTTATTTTTCACAGCTGCTGGGCATGAGCGATAACTTGAGCTTTAACCTTGCGAATGCCAAATACAATGTGGCCAAATATGTGCCTTACGGGCCTATAAAGGCCGTTTTGCCTTACCTTTTCAGACGGGCGCAAGAGAACACTGCCATAGCCGGCCAAATGAGCCGTGAGCTGGGTTTGATTACCAAAGAGGTTAAGCGCAGGAAGCTTTCGAAATGATTTTGTAGAGACGCAAACTTGCATCTCTGAATTTGCAGGGTAAAATAATTTTTTTCGGAGAGCAATACCTTGCGTCTCTAAAACCAACCTTTTGAAAAAACGTCTTTTTTGATTTGCACGTGGGAGACGCAAGTATTGCGTCTCTACAAAAATGGGAGACGCAAAACATTGCGTCTTTACGTTTGAATGCCTTTCAGCACCCACAATTCCCCGTACCCTGTTAAAATTTGTTAAATAACCCCATTAACCTACAGATAATTTTGTACCTACAAAAATATTTGTAGGTTTGTAGTATGAAGATTACTCAACCCACAGATAATAAACCCATAGAGCCCACCAAATCAGAACTGGAGATACTGCAGGTGTTGTGGCAGCATGGGCCTTCACCGGTTCGGTTTGTGATGGGGGAGCTCAACAAAATTCGCGAGTTGAACTATACCGCCACCTTAAAGCTGATGCAGCTAATGGTAGATAAAGGTATTTTAAAACGGGATGAAAGCCGTATGCAGCATGTTTACCATGTGGTAGAGGATGAAAAGAAAACCAAAGAGCATTTATTGGATAAATTTTTAGATACCCTTTACCAGGGCTCGGCAGGCAGCCTGATGATGCAGCTGGCCGGTAACAAAAAAACCACCAAAGAGGATTTGCAAAAAATGAAGGAACTGCTGGACAAATTGCAAAAAGAGGCTAAATAAGATGGAGCAGCGTATACAACATTTATTCCCCTCACACATCAGCCAGGCTATTTGCCATACATTGGTGCACTCGCTGTGGCAGGGAATATTGTTGGCAATACTAACGGGCACTATCGTGTTATTTACCAGAAAAACAACCGCTGCAATAAGGTACGGGCTGCTGACTGGCACCTTACTGTTGTTTACCATTGCATTTATATATACCCTTGCATTTGAGCTTTTAAATCCGGTCGAAAGCAATTTAAATATCAACAACGCTCCAGTCATTATAAAAACTAATGCGCTAACGGGCGTTTGGAGTTATCTCGGTTTTGGGATGAAATATGCGCACGAAAAGGCTGGAATTATTGTTGCAATATGGTTATTGGTCGTAATGCTGCAAGGTGCACGGCTACTTTTTGGCCTCTATATAACCAAGCGGCTAAAGCAGGTAAAGATTAACCCGTTACCGGCTTTTTGGAATCAGAAACTTAAAGAACTAGGGTCGTCGCTAAAAATTAAACAAGCTGTAACATCGCTTGAATCGGGGATCACAAAAATACCTTTGGTTATTGGCTACCTGAAGCCGGTGATACTTATACCTGTAGGCCTGGTCAATTCAATGGAACAACCGGAAGTGGAAGCCATTCTTTTGCACGAACTGGCCCACATCGGCAGGAATGATTACCTGGTTAACCTGCTGCAAAGCATAATGGAAACGCTGTTGTTTTTTAATCCGGCAGTGCTTTGGCTATCACATTTAATAAAAACGGAACGCGAAAACTGTTGCGATGACGTAGTGTTGGCCCAAACCGGTAATAAAATAAACTATATCAGGGCTTTGGTGCACTTCCAGGAGTATAACTTTAACCCACCCAGGCATACTTTTGCTTTAGGCGGCAAAGGTACCGCTATAATAGCACGTATGGAGCGGATGATCGACAACCGCAACCGCGGACTTAACTACATTGAAATTATTTGCCTTGCTATATTATTGGTTTTCGGCGTGCTATTTATAACTGCCGGCCCGGTAAATAATATAAGTTCGTTAGTAAATACAAAACAAATCGTTTCGCCGCAAAATCCAACGCACGCACTTGAAGCCAAAAAGCGAGCTGAAAAAGCGGCTGCAGAACGAGCGCGAAAGCAGGGCACCAGTCCATAACAGACCGTCGGCAGAAATCACATATTAATACTTACTCATTACATAAAATGCATGCTTCAAATGGCGTCCCTGGGTTGCCATTGCATAAAAAATTAATTAAAAAACTACGTTATGTTACGCAATTATATAAAAATAGCACTGCGGAATATCCGCAAAAACAAGGCGCTTTCGTTCATTAATATAGCCGGGCTTAGTATTGGGCTGGCGTGCTGTATACTTATCATTCTTTACATAAAAGATGAGTTAAGTTTCGATGGTTTTCATCTTAAAAAATACAATATATGCCAGCTGACCTGTGTCCGCACAGAACAGGACGGCGGCAGCCAAAAATTTGCCATAGCAGCATTGGTACAGGGTCCGGCCTTTAAGCAGCAAATACCCGAAATGCAGGATTTTACCCGTGTAAACCCAAAGGATATCGTCATAAAAAGGAACAACGACATTTTTAGTGAACAGGTTACCTGGGTTGATAAAAGTTTTTTTAACATCTTCAGTTTCCCGCTGCTTTTGGGGAATGCAAACAGTGTATTGGCTGACCGCCATTCGATGGTGCTGAGCAAAACCTCCGCAATAAAATATCTTGGCACTACGCAAGCCGTCGGTAAAACCTTGCTGCTGGAAATTAATGGCAAGTTCGAGCCTTTCACCGTTACCGGCGTAGCCAAAGATGCGCCGAAAAACTCCAGCATACAGTTTAACATACTTTTGCCATTCTCGTATTTCGAAACCGTGAGCCCGGATAATGGGTGGATGTGGGGTATCGTTTCCCACCTATTTTTTAATGTCGCCAGGGGCCAACCTCCAGGGAGTCGCCCGTAAAATGGACCAGGTTTATCAGACAGGGGCAAAGGATGAAATTGATTTGAATAACCTTGCAGGGTATGGCAATCATTTCAATTGGGGACTACAGCCAATCACTGCCATGCATTTAAATACCGAATATGCGGGTACGCCAATGGGCAGCAACCCGGTATATTCCTATATCCTTGGCGGCGTTGCGGTGTTTATATTGCTGATTGCCTGTATCAATTTTGTGAACCTAACGGTGGCACAGTCTATTAAGCGGGGTAAGGAAATTGGCATCAGGAAGGTGATGGGGAGCAAACGCAGCCGTTTGGCCACACAGTTTGTAGGCGAATCGGTGATTACCTGTTTAATTGCGGCTGTTTTCGCTGTAGGGTTGGCGATAGTTGCCCTGCCTGTTTTTAATGTTTTAGCCAACAAACAACTGGACTTTGTATCCTTATTGGATTGGCGATTGATTACTATGTTTATTATGTTGCCTGTGTTTACAGGCAGCCTGGCGGGATTTTACCCGGCAATGGTTTTATCCGGCTTTAACCCGCTGACGGCATTGAATGGTAAAGCAAATACCATTGGTAAAAACTATTTAGCAAAAAGCCTGGTGGTTATACAGTTTGCACTGGCTACGTTTTTTATTATCTCAACTCTATTTATTTATGCGCAGTTTAACCTGCTTACGCAAACATCAGTAGGCTATGCCGATAAAAACCTGGTTGATTTTACGGTTAGCCAGGGAATAAGGAGCAGGCAGGTAATGGACTTATACCGAACAGAGTTTTCGAAACTACCAGGAGTAACCGGTGTGTCGTACACAAACGTAGGGCACTTTGGCGGCAAAACCCGGATTGGTACAAAAGAATTTACAGCCACTTATGAGCACATTGCCGACGATTATCTGCCTGTATTGGGAGTGAACATAGTTGCCGGACGTAACTTTTCGCCAGCTTTTCCATTGGATTCTACCTTGTCGGTATTAGTGAACGAAACCCTTGCTAAGCAATTGGGGATAATAAATATTGTCGGTAAAACCATCGATTATATGAACCTGCCCACGTGGGGGAGCCGAAGAGTAACTATAGTGGGGGTGGTAAAAGACTACCACAATGAATCCTTAAAAGAAAAAATACTACCCATAGTTTTTACACAGGAACCTTCGCTACCATTAGGAAAAATGATTGTACGCATCCAAGGCGGCCATACTGCCACCACGCTGCTCTCGATGGAGAAAATATACCATCGCCTTTACCCCGATCATCCTTTTCAATACCAGTTTCGCGATGAAGAGAACCGGGCGGCCTATGAAACTGAAAACCGCTGGAAACAGGTTATCACCTTTGCTGCAGCCATCACCATTTTTATTTCGGCGATAGGGCTTTTGGGCCTGGCGCTTTTATCGGCACAAAAAAGAGAAAAAGAAGTCGGCATACGCAAAGTTTTAGGGGCATCGGTAACAATATTAACCACCATGCTGGTTAAAGATTTTGTCGCCCTGGTATTGCTGGCCTTTGCCCTAGCCATACCGGTTGGCTGGCTGGTAATACACCATTGGCTGCAAAATTTTGCGTACCAAATTGAACTTAGCTGGTGGCGCTTTGCTTTGGCTGGTACCTTATCATTGCTAATTGCCACGCTGGCTGTAGGTTCGCAGGCCTTAAGAGCGGCGCTGTCGAACCCGGTGAAATCGTTACGGAACGAATAATAGTTAAAAAAAAGTAAATACAATAAATCTTAAAAAAATGAAAAAAGCAATTATCCTAAGCGCATTGGCGCTCACCCTGTGCGGTATAAAAGCCAAAGCACAAACCGGCGAACAGGCCGAAACACCCGTAAAAAAGGGCAATGAATGGCAGATGCCCAAAGATGTGTTGATGCGCTCGAAAAAATTTGCCGACGGGCTTAAACAATCTTTGAGTTTAGACGATGCAACCACAAAAAAAGTATTCAACGCCTATTTAGGCAACACCAAATCTGTTGATGAAATTAAAGTAGCACAGGTTAGCGAGAAAGAAAAGAAAGATAAACTGGCAGCAAATCAGCAGGAGTTTTTAAAAACGTTGCAAGGAATTTTAACGCCTGCCCAATATGCTATGTACCTGCAACAAAAAAAACAATAACCCGATATGGAAAGTGCAGCCCCTCATTTTACCGAGCGGCTGCATATATATCACTTATTAATTATCGTCGGATATTGGAAGATAACACGTATGAATCGGAGTAAACCGGTTTAAAAGCCAGGAGCTAATTCGGCTCCTTTTTCGATCATTTGTGATCAACAAAGCAATGATCAGTCATATTGATGGCAACCGGGTATTTGTAAAACAAAAAGAAATTCCAATAGCAAATAATTACCGCGAAGCATTTTTTACCGAAATAGGTATGTGATTTTTACCATCACCTATATCAATAACAGGCATGTCCACCTCAACTTGCTGGGCTGGTATTAAAAAATACTGAAAAATCCCCCCGAAACTAACCCTAAAACCTTAGCAGCTACCCCAATATCACCCTAAAAGATGATTTTTTACCAACTGTGCGCAAGGTAGCTTTGACGCTTGAAGGGATACTTATATCTCATCGTAAAAAAATAGCTATCAAACAATACCGTCATAAACACCTACCTATTATGAAATCACCTTTACTTTTATCGCGCAACACGTTCTCACAAACCAGCTTTGCTGCAAAATCATTAGTCATTTTGGTTTTCCTCGTCAGTTTTGGCAACTACCTTTACGCAGGTATTAAACTTGTAAACGACAGGAATAAAAAAACGGTTGTTGTTTCATCAAAGTTGCCTGTTATGGTAGGAGCCCCAACTATAAGTTATGGTGGTGCCAAAACTTATATTGCAGGTACTGCAATAGCACCATTAACCCCAAAAGCAACAGGGATAGCGCCACTGTCGTATAGTAACACCCCCCTGGTATTAGGGTCAGGCTTAACCAGTCTGCGAGGAATAGCGGTCGACCAGGCCCGAAATGTTTATATAACAGACAATGCCGCTGGCCTGGTAAAGAAAATTCCAGCAGCAGGCGGAGCCGCGGTAACTATCGGTTCGGGCTTTGTTCACCCACATGCATTAGCTGTTGATGCCCTGGGTAACGTATACGTGGCCGACACGAATTCTCCAAGTATAAAGATGATTCCGGCCGGTGGAGGTGCGGTGGTTTCGAAAGGCTCTGGCCTTGGTGCGCCGGAAGGTGTGGCACTTGACGCTTTGGGTAATATATATGTTGCCGATGGCGTAAGCGGCAAGGTAAAAATGATACCGGCTGTAGGTGGTCCGATTGTTACAGTTGGGCCTGTTTTTAACGGAATGACTACTATCGGAGCCGATGCCACAGGAAATGTTTACGTTGGTGATGATCAAGCACAATCTATCTATAAGATACCTGCCGGCGGGGGCGCTATTAGCACCGTAGCCACCGGTTTTGTAAGCCCAACAGCCATTATTGTTGATGGTGAGGGCAATGTTTATATAGGCGATGGAAATACAAACAGTGTAACCAGGATTCCGGTGAGTGGCAGTCCTGCCGTAGTTGCCAGCATGGGCCAGGGGATTGGAGAGGGCGTTGCCGTGGATGGCGGTGGTAATATTTATTTTGCCGACGGATTAAATAACGTTGTTAGAAAGATTACCGCAACCGGGGGCTTTCATATAAATGTGGCATTGCCATCTGGTTTAAAATTCGATGGTGCAACGGGTACAATTAGCGGCACACCAACAAAAGCGGGGCCGGCAAAAAATTATATTGTAGCTATCTGTAACAGCCTTGGAAGCGCTTCGGCTACTATAAATATTAAGATTAACGCACTTACCATTAGTTATAGCACTCCCCAGGTATTTACTGCAGGCGCGGCTATTTCAACAATAACGCCCGTCAGCAGTGGTGTTGGTGCGTCCGGGTTTGCACCCGAAGTTACTATTGCCGGCGGGATTGCAGGCCCGCGTGGTTTGGCTGTTGATGCTGCCGGAAATGTTTATGTTGCTGATTATGCCGGCGGCGTTGTAAAGGAAATTCCGGCAGGGGGCGGAGCCCCATTCCCAATCGGTTCGGGTTTTACACATCCGATGGGTGTAGCTGTTGATGCTGCGGGAAATGTTTACGTGGTGGATTTAGGAAGCTCCGGTGTAACAAAGATACCTCCGGGTTTCGGTGTTCAGTCGGTAATTGGTTCAGGCCTTACCAACCCTTACCAGGTAGCCATTGATGCTGCGGGTAACATTTATGTAGCAGATACGGGGAATAGTGCAATAAAGGAATTTCCTGCCAATGGCGGCCCGGCAATAACTTTACTTACCGTAAACGGTTTGCAAAGCGTTGCCGTTGATGCTGCCGGCAATGTTTATGCCGGTAGTATTAACACCCATAATATATATAAAATTCCGGCCGGTGGCGGGGCTAACATAATATACGGCGCTAATTTTTCAGCGCCAACAGCAATGGCATTAGATACAGAAGGTAATCTATTTATAACCGACGGCAATGCTAACCTTGTAAAAGAGATTCCTGCCGGCGGCGGTGCACCGGTTATAGTAATTACCCTTGGCCCCGGCAGCATGGAAGGGATAGCGGCAGGAGGCGACGGAACCGTGTACGTATCGGATTATAGCAACAGTAATGTAAGTAAAAACAACCCAACCGGCGGCTATCATATAAGCCAGGCTTTGCCCGCTGGCTTATTATTTAATGGGGTAACGGGCAGTATTAGCGGTACACCTACCACACCAAGCCCTGCAACAAACTATGTTGTTACAGCTTTTAATGCCAGCGGCAGCGGTTCGGCAACCATAAGCATTGCTGTAAATGCGCTCACCATTAGCTATGCGGGTCCTCAAATATATACAACGGCTACTGCTATTGCGCCGCTTGGACCAGTAGTGAGTGGTGTGGCCCCGATAGCATACAGTAATACTACCACAAACATCGGTTTCGGATTCAACGCGCCACATGGCGTAGCTATAGATCCTGCTGGCAATATTTATATAGCCGATTACGGCAATAACCTGGTGAAGAAAATACCTGCAGGCGGAGGCCCTGTGGTTTCGTTGGGGACCGGCCTCAGCGGCCCGACAGCAGTATCGTTTGATAGCCTGGGTAATATTTATGTTGCTGATTATAACAGTGGCACCATAAAAGAAATATTTGCGAACGGAGGCGCTACAAGTGTAATAGCCAGCGGATTTAATCATCCAACAGGGGTAGTGTTTACAGGGGGCGACCTATATGTAGCCGACAATGGTAATAACAAGATAAAAAAAGTGGACCATGCAACTGGTACTACGATAGACCTGGGTACATACCCAAATCCGCTTAGTATTGCGTTAGATGCTGCCGGGAATGTGTACTTTGGTGAAGGCGGTAACGGTGTAATTTATAAAATACCAGTTGGCGGCGGGCAGCCTTTTATTATTGTGTCGGGGCTTACAGCTCCGCATAGTATTGCAGTAGATGCTGCCGGTAATTTATTTGTTGCGGATGGTAATTTGAGTAATCTAAAAGAAATACCTGTTAATACCAATAGTATAGTTCCGTTGAGTAAAACTTTTAGCCTTCCTAGTGGGGTAGCTATTGATCCAACCGGTAATTTATACGTAGTCGACACTTTTAACAGCACGGTAAACAAAATAAAGCCAGTTGGAGGCTATAGCATTAATGCATTACCGGCCGGGCTCATGTTTGATAACGCAACCGGTATCATCAGCGGTACACCCACCAAAGCCTTGCCAGCTACAGACTATATTGTCACCGGGTACAATAGTTTTGGAAGCAATTCCACCCCGGTAAATATAAAAGTATTTGATCTTACGGCGCCGGTTGTTCACTATCAAGTTCCGGTACCTTACATTGTTAATATACCAATTACCCCTGTTGTGCCGCAAAGTACAGGCGTTGCCGCGCTGGGTTATAGCACAATTCCTGCGATACAATACTCAAATTTGAAAAATCCAATTGGTGTAGCGGTTGATATCAAAGGAGCCACTTACGTAGCCGATGCTGGAAACAACGCGGTGAAAAGAACCTTTGCAAACAATGTTGCAACGATAGGTACCGGCTTTAACCACCCAACCGGCGTGGCAGTTGATGCGGTCGGCAATGTGTTTGTGGCCGACCAGGGTAACAATGCCGTAAAGGTAATCCTGAAAGTAACTGCGGCCACTAACATCATAGGCTCCGGATTTAGCAGTCCAACCGGTGTTGCGGTTGATACTTATGGTAACGTTTATGTTGCTGATAAAGGGAATGATGCTGTAAAGAAAATTCCATTTGGCGGGGGCGCGCCTGTTATTATAGGTTCGGGTTTTAGCCAGCCAACAGATGTGGATATTGATTCACTTGGCAATGTTTACGTGGCCGATGCAGGTAACAATGCGGTTAAAATGATACCTGCGGGTGGCGGTGCCACGGTATTACTGGGTACCGGTTTTAGCAACCCTAACAGCATCCATGTAGATGCTTCCGGAAATGTTTATGTGGCTGATACCGGTAACAATACAATAGAGATGATCCCGGCAGGCGGCGGGCTGCCCATTATTATCAGCACATCGGTTATTCGCCCGCTTGGCATAGCTGTGGATGGTGCCGGGATTGTATATCTCACTGATGACACGTACAGTATTGTTAAAGTAATTAAACCGGTTGGGGGGTATTATATTTCACCAACATTACCCAAAGGTTTGAGTTTCAATAACACAACAGGTAGTATAAGTGGCACACCGCTGGCCGGCAGCCCGGTAACCGGTTATTACCTAACCGCTTATAATTATACCAGTGGTGTAACCAATACTGTACCCATGCAGGTTAACCTGTTTCCGCCACCTACGGTTAGTTATAATATACCTCCTCCTTTTACAAAAAATATAGCTATTGCGCCACTGGTGCCAGTAAGCACAAACGTTGGCTCGGTGAGTTATGATAGTAACGCCTTAAGTATAGGTGCAGGGTTTAATTTACCTTCCGGTGTGGCTGTTGATAACGCGGGCAACGTATATGTAGCCGATAAGGGAAGCGGCACTGTTGACAAAATTCAAAAGAATGGTGGTGGTACGATAAGCATAGGTTCGGGCATTACTGACCCGACCGGGGTAGCAGTTGATGGTGCAGGTAATGTGTTTGTGGCGGACGGCGCTGGCATGGTGTTTAAAATCCCGATAGGAGGTGGCGCAACAACGTCCATAGGGTCGGGTTTTAGCAGCCCATCGGCCGTAGTGGTCGATTCTTTAGGCAATGTATTTGTGGCTGACAACGGAAATAATACGGTGAAGAAAATTCCCGCAGGCAGTAATACACCTGTCGTTATAATGTCAGGTTTAACCAGCGCGACGGGGGTAGCAATAGATATTGCCGGAAATATATATGTCGCAGACCCGACCAGTGGTACAATAAAAAAGATACCGGTTGGCGGCGGAGCGCCGATTACCATTGGATCAGGTTTTAATCAACCGATTAGCGTTGCAGTTGATGCCGGGGGAAATGTGTACGTTGGCGATTTCAATAACAATGCAGTAAAAATAATTCCGGCAGATGGCAGCGCACCATATGCAATTGGTTCAGGGTTTAGTCATCCTTATGGAGTAGCGGTTGACGGTGCCGGGAATGTATATACCGCAGATTATCAAAACAATTTGGTAAAGAAAATACTGCCAAATGGTGGATTCTTCGTAGGCCCGGGGCTGCCGGCGGGCTTAAACTTCGACAATAATACGGGCATAATAAGCGGTACTCCTATAGCGCTACGGGCTGCAACAAATTATACAGTTACCGCTTATAATATATATGGTAATGCTTCGGCAATAGTTAACATGGCGGTTAATCTTATCCCGCCTCCGACAATTAGCTACGCCAGTCCGCAGGTGTATGCAGGTGGTAGCAATATTGCACCACTTGGTCCGGTGGTTAATGGCACAGTTACAGCGCCAGGGTTTAGCAATAATCCCGTTAATTCATCAGGTGTGGTTGGATCTCCAATCGCTGTAGCGATTGACGGTGCCGGGAATACATTTGTGGCAGATCAGGGCGGTAAAATACTGAAGGTTCCTGCAAATGGCGGACCTTCTATAGCGGTAGGCTCCGGATTTAACGTTGTTCAGGGCGTGGCTGTCGATGCTGCCGGCAATATTTATTTAACTGAAATATCCAGCAGTGGATTAACAAAGATTCCCGCAGGAGGCGGCTCGCCGGTATTTACCAATTATGGTTTTACAAACCCATATGGACTGGCAATAGATGCTAAAGGGAATATTTATGTGGCAGAAACAAGTGCAGGTTCGGTATACGAAATTCCTTTCAATACTGGGATTCCGGTAATTTTAACTAGCGGATTAGGTAGTGCCACCGCCATTGCGGTAGATGCCGCCGGAAACGTGTATGTAGCCTGTACCGGACTTAATGCCATAAAAAAAATACCGGCTAATGGCGGGGCTGCAACAACTATTGCTACAGGTTTTAACTCTCCTTATGGCGTAGCTGTCGATAATTTTAATAATGTTTACGTAGCTGATTTTGATAATGTCATTAAAGAAATACCTGCCGCGGGTGGTGGAACTGTTATTATAGGTACAGGTTTTAATAATCCTACAGGGCTAGCGTTTGATGTTGGCGGCAACATATTTGTAGCCGATCATGGCAGTGGACTAATTAAAAAGGTAAAAAGAGTTGGTGGGTACTATGTAAGTCCTGCATTACCTGTAGGACTAATTATTGATGAATTAACGGGCGTGGTAAGTGGTGTTCCGGCAAAAATAACTCCGTCTGCTAACTATCAAATAACGGCGTATAATGGAAGTGGCGGTGGGGCTGCAACTGTTAATATTACAGTACTTTCTCCCCCGCAACCTCCTTCTATAAGTTATCCAACACCTAATGTATACACTACAGGTATGCAAGTAACACTTACGCCTGTAAACACAGGCGGGCCGGTACCGGCAACAGTATACGGGCAAATAACAACACAAGCGGGCAGCGGGGTTTCTAGTTCAACCAATGGCACAGGTGCGGCCGCCAGCTTTGCCAAACCCATAGCAATAGGCACTGACGCAGCCGGCAACAGTTATGTGGCCGATTATACCGGTAACCAAATCAGGAAGATTACTCCGGCCGGTGTAGTTACCACTCTTGCGGGCAGCGGCGTAGCTGGCGCAGCCAACGGCACCGGCGCAGCGGCCACGTTCAGCAACCCGGCCGGGATAGCAGTTGACGGGGCAGGCAACGTATATGTAGGCGACGGTACAAATAATCTTATCAGGAAAATAACCCCTGGCGGCGTAGTGACCACGTTTGCCGGCAGCACAGCCGGGGCAGTAAATGGCACAGGTGTGGCAGCCAAGTTTCACACCCCCAGAGGGCTGACCTTTGATGCTTCGGGCAATTTGTACGTGGCCGACTATAGCAATAATCTTATTCGTAAAATAACCCCTGCCGGCGTGGTGACTACCTTTGCAGGCAGTGGGGTAGCAGGCGCCGTAAATGGCACAGGAACAGCAGCCAGTTTCAACGGGCCATTCTCGATTGACATAGACGCATCGGGTAATCTGTATGTAGCTGACAGCGGTAACAACCTGATCAGAATAATAACCCCGGCAGGTGTAGTGGGTACCTGTGCAGGCAGCGGAGCAGCAGGGGCATTAAACGGCACGGGTATAGGAGCCAGCTTCAGCACACCATTCGGCGTAGCTGTAGATGCAGGCGGCAACGTTTATGTGGCCGATGGTGCCAATAACTTAATCCGGAAAATCACCCCGGCGGGCTTAGTCTCTACCTATGCAGGCAGCGGCGTTGCAGGCTCTGTTAACGGTACCAGCACCGCTGCACGTTTCAGCAGCCCACATGGCATTGCCATAGACAAAGCAGGAAACATGTATGTGGCAGATTATGGTACCAACCTTATACGCAAAGCTATCACTACTGGCTATATTATTAATGCAGCCTTGCCTGCCGGACTTAGTTTCGATGCCACCACCGGCGTTATCAGCGGCACGCCGACAGCAGCAATAGCGGCCACCAATTACACGATAACGGCTTATAATGCCGATGGCAACAGCACGACAACGATCAACATAAAAGTAACTCCTCCGCAAGTTCCCCAACCCCCGGTGATTAGTTATAACACACCTAATATTTATGCGGCCGGCAGCCCGGTAAGCCTCGCGCCCGTCAATACCGGTGGACCAGTGCCGGCAACAATTTATGGTCAGGTCACTACGTTTGCCGGTAATGGCGCCATAGGCTCAGCCAACGGCACAGGGGTAGCCGCCAGTTTTGCCAAACCGATAGCAATAGCAACAGACGCAAATGGCAACAGCTACGTAGCCGACTATACCGGCAATCAAATCCGAAAGATTACCCTTGCCGGTGTAGTTACCACTCTGGCGGGCAGCGGCGCAGCCGGAGCAACTAACGGGACGGGCGCAGCGGCCACATTCAGTAACCCCGCCGGGGTAGCAGTTGACGGTTCAGGCAATATTTATATTGGCGATGGTACAAACAACCTGGTACGCAAGATAACCCCCGGTGGCGTAGTCAGTACATTTGCAGGCAGCGGCGCAGCAGGCTCAATAAATGGCACAGGTACGGCAGCGAAGTTCCATACCCCGCGTGGCCTGGTCTTTGATGCCTCGGGTAATCTTTACGTAGCCGATTACAGCAACAACCTGATCAGAAAAATAACAGCAGCCGGAGTGGTGAGTACGTTTGCAGGCAGTGGCGTAGCTGGTGCTGTAAATGGTACGGGTATTGCAGCCAGCTTCAACGGTCCGTTCTCAATAGATATAGACGCATCAGGTAACCTTTACGTAGCCGATAGTGGCAATAACCTAATCAGGAAAATAACCCCTGCCGCCGTGGTAACCACGTTTGCCGGCAGCGGCGCAGCCGGAGCAGTAAATGGCACAGGCACGGCGGCCAGTTTCAGTGGCCCGTTCGGGGTAGCTGCAGATACGGGTGGCAATATTTATATAGCCGACGGGACAAATAACCTGATCAGGAAGATCACACCCGCAGGAGTTGTCACTACTTATGCAGGTAGTGGTTCGGTAGGTTCAGTAAACGGTACCGGCGCAGCCGCACGTTTTAGCAATCCGCATGGCATCGCGATAGATAAAGCAGGGAATATGTATGTAGCAGACTACGGGGGCAACCTTATACGCAAAACTGTCATCACCGGCTATACCATCAGCGCAAACCTACCGGCAGGTTTAACGTTCGACGGCACCACCGGCATAATCACAGGTACACCCACCTCGGCCAGTGCATCCACAAATTACACGGTAGCTGCCTATAATGCCGATGGCAACAACAGCACCGTGGTAAATATTATGATAAATGTACCCCAGCCGCTACAGCCGCCGGTTATTAGCTACACCACGCCTCATACTTACTCAACCGGCAGCCCGATAGCAACACTATATCCCATAAGTACAGGCGGGCTTGTTCCGGCAGCTATCTATGGTCAAATAAGCACACAGGCAGGTAGCGGCGTTTCGGGTTCAACCAATGGCACAGGGGCAGCAGCCAGCTTTGCCAAACCGATAGCAGTAGGCACAGATGCCGGCGGCAACAGCTATGTAGCCGACTATACCGGTAACCAAATCAGGAAGGTTACATCTGCAGGTGTGGTTACCACCATTGCAGGTAGCGGGGTTGCAGGTGCAGCCAATGGCACAGGTGCAGCGGCCACGTTCACTAATCCTGCCGGAATAGCGGTAGACGGGGCCGGCAACGTATATGTAGGCGATGGCGGTAATAACCTTATCCGTAAGATAACCCCGGCTGGCGTGGTGACCACCTTTGCCGGCAGCACCGCCGGGGCAGTAAATGGCACAGGCATAGCGGCAAAATTCCATACCCCAAGGGGGCTGGCGTTTGATGCTTCGGGTAATCTTTATGTAGCTGACTACAGCAATAACCTTATTCGTAAGATAACCCCGGCAGGCGTAGTGACTACCTTCGCAGGTAACGGGGCAGCAGGGGCAGTAAACGGAACAGGCACGGCAGCCAGTTTCAGCGGACCATTTTCGCTCGATATAGACGCAGCTGGTAACCTTTATGTGGCCGACAGCGGCAATAACCTCATCCGCAAGATAACTCCTGCTGGATTAGTGTCCACCCTCGCAGGCAGTGGGGCAGCAAGTGCCGTAAACGGAACGGGTACGGCTGCCACTTTCAACACACCATTTGGTGTCGCAGTAGATGCTGGAGGCAATGTTTATGTAGCCGATGGTACCAACAACTTAATCAGGAAAATTACACCGGCGGGCATAGTAACAACTTTTGCAGGCAGCGGAATCGCAGGCTCCATTAATGGAATCGGCACGGCAGCTCGTTTGAGTAGCCCGCATGGCATTGCTATTGACAAGGCAGGAAATCTGTACGTAGCCGACTATGGCACCAACCTGGTGCGCAAAGCTATTGCTACCGGCTATACCATCAATCCGGCATTACCTGCCGGGTTAACGTTTAACGTTCCCACGGGTGCTATCAGCGGTACACCGACAGTGGCAGTAGCAGCCACCGACTACCTCATTACTGCCTATAACTCAGATGGTAATGATGTAGCGACGGTAAACATAACCACCACCACCACGCCGGGCTTTGCAGCCAAAGTGGACGAAACACCGCTTGATACTGGTGCACCTATTGTAAAACAGGGCATATCGCCAAATGGTGACGGCATAGGTGATGTGCTGGAGATAACCAATATCGGCAACTATCCGGAAAATACCTTCCAGGTGATGAATCGCAGCGGTATGCTTGTGTACACCGTAAGAGGATATGATAATGTATCGCGGGTATTTAGTGGGCAGTCGAACATAAACGGTAAGCCGCTACAGGCAGGTACCTACTTTTATCAGTTGGAGTACGGCGACAAGGGTAAACTTATTCGCAAAACAGGATACATCTTATTAAAATACTAAAGGTAATTAATTAGGGAGAATGACACACCCGGTCCCGTTTCGGCGGGGCCGCGGTGCTGTCTTCAAAGACTGGGTTTGTACGCGTTGTTGTAGTATATAATATTATTTAATATTAAAAAAATAGGGCAACAAATTATTTTAATAAAATAGTAGATTTAGGGAAAATGTAATTCCTAAATATTTCACCATGCGTTTTTCTAAAATTGTCTTTATTGTTTTAATGGTTTTTTCGGCAAAGCTTTTTGCACAAAGCCCGGCCATTGATAGTTTGAAGAAGGTGATAGCAACCCATAAAAATACAGAGGAAGAATGTATAAGTATGAACAGGCTTTCGAGTGCGCTGACGAGGTACGATATGAATGCCGCCAAGAATTATTCCTATAAGGTACTAAAACTAGCACCAAGGTTTAATCTTCCCCGGCTTTTAAATAATGCGTACTGTCAACTTGTAACTATTTATTTCAATACAGGTATGATTGATAGTTCAAGATTTTGTTTAAACGAGGCGAAATCACTCGCAGATGCTGCACCATCAAATAGCACGGACGGGTTAAAAATGAAAATGAACTATCATGGAGCCGCCGGATTGTTTTATAAAATGGAAGGTAACTATAAGCTGGCGATGTTTCATATGCTAAGTGCGCTCGATATTGCTACAAAAATGGACCCTTCGCAGGCAGCCATTGAGTCGGCGGCCGGCCAGTCACTAAACGTTGGCAATACCTATATTAGTCTTGGCGATTTTAAGAAGGCATTAACGTACCATTTGAAATCCTTGAACCTTTTTTTGAAAATTGGCAACCAAAAAGGTGAAGCTTTTTGCTACCAGGGAATCGCTAACGATTTTACCGAACTGCATCTTTATAAGCAAGCATTGCCGTATGCGTTAAAATCGCAGGCATTGAAGAAAACCATTGCTGATAAACGGGGCGCTGTGACCGCAATCTTTAGTCTCGGCGTTATTTACCATGGCCTTAAAAATTATAAAGAGGCGCTTGCTGAATTAAATACCGCACTACAGCTTGACCAGGAGATGAATATTTTGACAGAGCAACCCAATATTTTACGGGAGATTGCAAACACTTATGTGGATATGAATATGCCAAAAGATGCGATATCATATCTTGTTAAAGCAAAATTAGTTGCTTCTAAATCGGGCGATAATTCGGCAATTGCAGCAATTGATGCAAAAATTGTTTTTTTACAATCAGACTACAGGGAAAAAAAGAAGGCCGAGGAAAAAATGTTGAACGATATTGCGGTGGCAATTAAACATGGAGATAAAAACCAGGAACTGAATAGTTACAAGTACCTTTCAAAATTTTACTCCGGTCAAAAAGATTTTGAAAAAGCGTTAACCTATAACGAAAAATACCATAAAACGGTTGATAGCGTGCAGAATAACGAACTAACGCTGCAGGTAAAAAAACTGGAAGAACAATCTGTAGTGGATCGCAAAGAACGGGAAATTGTAATGCTAAAAAAAGATCAAAAAATAAGCCGGGCCTATTTTGAGAAACAACAAGCACTCAAATATTCGGCAATAACGGTTTCAGCGCTCGTATTGCTGGTTATTGTTTTAGCGGCCTACCGTACCCGCACTATGCAAAAGGCTAAGGCTATTATCGAGATGGATAAAATGCGCACCTCAATTGCACGGGATTTGCATGACGACATTGGGTCGAGGTTAACCAATATCCAGTTTTTAACTGAGTTGATTAAAAATCCTGCTATAGGCGGGCGCACTGAAAAAGACCATTTGACAGACATCCGCGAAGAATTACTTGCATCGACAGAAGCGCTTGATGAGATTGTTTGGAACATGAAAACAAAACCTGACGATCAGGGTACGTTACAGGTGAGAATGAGGCGGTACGCCGGCGATATATTTGACAGTAACAATATGGATTACCACATGAATGTTGAGGAAGGCTTTTCGGACCAGTCATTATCGCACGAAAAGCAAAGGGATATCTTTTTAATATTCAGGGAGATTTTAAATAATATACGGAAGCACGCATTTGCCGGGTATGTATCAATAAACCTAAAGGCAAACAAAGATCAACTTTGCCTCGAGATTAAAGATGACGGAAAAGGCTTTGACCCTGCCACGATAAATAAGGGCCGGAACGGGCTGCAAAATATTAAGAGCAGGGTTGAAAAATGGAACGGCAATTTGGTGATTACTTCAGAAAACGGGACATTTTTCAGCGTATCTATCCCTGTTCAAAAGAAGTGGCCGGCAAAATATGATATTTTTCAAAAGGGATAACCTAACAAATAATGAATCAAAAATTATTAATATACGAAGATAACGAAGCGTTGCGGAACTCCCTGGTTTATTTGCTGAATGCACAGGAAGGTTACGAGGTAGTTGGAGATTTCAACAATGTAAACGATGTTAAAAACCAGGTAAAGCAATGCCAGCCCGACCTTGTAATTATGGATATTGATATGCCGGGGAAAGATGGAATTACCGGTGTTGAAGAAATTAAAGAATCGCGACCCGAAACACCAATAATAATGTACACCCAGTTTGAGGATGACGAACGCTTGTTTAAAAGTATTTGTGCTGGTGCCGATGGTTACATCCTTAAAAAAACATCGCCCGAAAAATTCTTTGATGCCATAAAGGAAGCGCTTAATGGCGGGGCTCCGATGTCGCCATTGATCGCCAAGAAGGTGATTAACTCCTTTAAAGCTACCAAAGACAATGTTCAGCTTAAATACGACCTTACTAACCGCGAGGCCGAAATACTTTACCTGCTTACCAAAGGTTACAGTGTAAAACTGATAGCCCATGAAATGTGCATAGCCTATGATACCGCCAGATCGCACCTGAGGAATACTTATCGTAAACTACATGTAAACTGCGGTAAAGAAGCCATCGCAATACTGTTGGCCTCGAAAATTATTTAGCATAAATAATCACAGTTGCTTTGGGTGGTGTTTATTTGCCAAACTAATCCACCAGTACTCAGCCCAATTTATCCTACTCCACACTCTTCCCCGTAATACTCCCCGGGGTATCACCGAAACGCTTTTTAAACAGCCTGATAAAAGGCATGGCGGCATCCCAATGGGAATGATCAACCCTAAAAATAAATTAAAAATTAACATCCCCCCAGCAGGGGGATATTGCTCTGCGGTCAATTGGCTAGCTTTGGAACAAACGGGCGCTAACTAATTAATAAAATCAACGGTGCCAATTGCGGCACCATTTTAAATCAAAAAAAAACAATGAAGAAAATTTTACTATGCCTTGGTATACTTTTAGGTATATCAGCCTGCTGCAGGGTTAATGCGCAGGAAATAAGAATGAAGATACCGGCATCAAGCACGGGCCAGCGCATTGAGCAGGATTTTGGGCTGGGTGTTATTTCCGTAAATTATTACCGGCCAAATACGAAGGGCCGCAAAATTTTTGGCGGCATGGAGCCTTATGGCCTTGTTTGGCGCACCGGCGCCAACAACGCCACTATAGTTAAGCTTAGTGACACCGTGGCATTGGAGGGACACATCTTACCCCCCGGCGAGTACGGTCTCTTCAGCATACCCGGTACCGACGAGTGGACTATTATTTTCAGCAAAACTTCCAAACAATGGGGCGCGTATTCGTACGATGCTAAAGATGATGTGCTGCGATTTAAGGTGAAGCCGTTTAAGCTGGATAACAAAGTAGAAACCCTTACCATCCAGTTTGCCGATATGCACCAGGAAGATGGTCTGATGCAGATACTTTGGGAAAATACCGGGGTAACCATACATTTAAAAGCCGATGTGGACAACCGCATACTGGCCAATATAATAGAAGCCATGAAAGGGGAGAAGAAGCCCTACTACATGGGGGCCATCTGGTGTTACAACCATAACCGCAACATTGCCCAGGCCGTTACCTGGATGCAGGAGGCCGACAAAGCCAACCCGGGCGCCGACAATATGAAGTACTGGCTGGCCCGCCTGCAATTAAAAAACGGCGATAAGGCAAATGCTATTATAAACGCAAAAGAAGGCCTTAGGCTTGCAACAGAAGGGAAGGATCCTGAATATATCCGCCTGAATACCGAGGTACTGCATGATGCTGGGGTGAATTAGTCTTAAGTCGGAAGTCGTGAGTCTCAAGTCTACAGTCAAAATTGAACCCGACTTATGACTTTCGACTTCGGACTTTCGACTTCAGACTCTGGACTTAAGCATAACTACTATAACTGACTGGGCCTTCGGTGTAACTGCCGGGGCTCTTTTTGTTTTAGCGGTTAATTCACCTCAAGCGTTCCATTTTTACACGCGGAACACCCGGAACGCTGTGGAACATCCTGATTATCAGTACGTCCAGTTCAGGAGAGATTTATACTTTTAGTGAATAATCGGGTTTACACTTTTTGCTTCCGCAAATATTTCGTCAATATAATAATCTGCTGGCCCTCTATTTTTCCTTCTACCTGGTCCGTATTGTCGGTAACCAGGCGGATGTTTTTAACTACGGTTCCCATTTTTGCATTAAGCGAGCTGCCCTTAACATCCAACGACCGGGTGAGCACCACGGTGTCGCCGCTTTGTAACTCGTTTCCCAGGCTGTCCTGGTGTACCGCTGCTGCGGCCGCGGGGCCATCATCTTCACCCATTGCTGCGGCCCAGGCCATTGTTTCATCGGCCAGGTAAAGCATCTCGAGGTTTGCGGCTGCCCAGCTTTCATTTTTCAAACGCGATAAAATCCGCCAGGCCACAACCTGTACAGCCGGTACCTCGCTCCACATGGCTTCGGTTAAAAAGTGCCAGTATTGGGCATCTGTTTCGGCGCCTTTCGTTATTTGCGTAAGGCACGCATCACAAATCATTATCCCGTTATCAGGGTGTTTTACAGGTGGAACTGTATAAACCGACAAGCCGGTTGCCGACTTACAGAGTTCGCACAAATTACCGCTTCTTTCGGTTAATGAAGATATTGCCATGGTTTAATTTTCAGGAGGCGCAAAGCTAAACGTTTTTACCTAAGATCGTGCGTTCCATTTTTGCACGCGGAACACCCGGAACGGTATGAAACATGCTGATTATTAGGTTATTGATTTTGCATCAAATTAAAATAGCTGATAGTCAGCTACATTTTTTGCTTTGAGTTGCCAAATTGGTTAAATAAAATAGCCCGCTTTGTTGTAAAGCGGGCTACCTGAATATTATTAAGAACGCGGGCTACCTAAACGCGGGGCACGAGTACGCCACCTCTATAGGCCTCTGCGCTGCATACGCGCCTGAATGATGCTATATTATATCTGTTAATTACCGAGTTCCCTTACAATATCTTGCATTTCTTTTCTTCTTAAATAAAAATAATCCATCGCATAAAACGCCGGAAACAATTCGACTTCTTTGATTGGCGTACTTTCCTTTATAAATACATAAGCATCAAATCTCCTTTTTAGACAAGAAAACCGGAACTTATTTTCATTTCGGCTGGCTCTGGCAATGTTACAATAGGAAAGTATTGCATCATTAAGATACTTGGATCTATAGTAGAAATAGCTTGATCCTGTTGCAAGGGCGGCATATTCAAAACTGTAGGGGGGAGGCTTTATTAAGCTATCTATCATAGTTCGTCCGTGTGGCGCTTTATCTTGAGTATAAGTGCCCTCACCAATCTGGAAACTGATGGAAAAATATTGGTTCCCGTAGTTATTTTTAAGATAAAAGCCCAATGGCGTAACCTTTTTTAAATTATCATCAAATTGCTCAACACTATTAAGATGTCCGCTATGTGCGAATATCGCCGCCTTTTCTCCGGACCTAAGAAAAAGATTGACCAAAAAATTTACTCTTTTAGACATACTAATGTCCCTGTCTTTTCCCCATTCAACTAAATTACTCATTACAGCGGTTTCATTTTTCAGAATGGAAAGATAAAACTCAAAACTTTGTTTGCCCAATCTGTTTTGGAACATCGTATCCCTTTGGGCAAAATCTATTATATCATCATATTTTCGCTCTACCGTTTTCCTAAGATAGAATTTCCCCCCTTCCTTGCCCAACAAAGCTAAATGGTACTCGAAAAGATATAGTTGCGGATCCGATGGATTATCTATACCAAACAAATGCACCTTATTCACCGAACGCTCATTATATGCCTCTAACCAATTAAGAAAATCAACTAAATTCTTATAACCGCCAATAGAAAGTTTACGGTCAGCCTCTATCTGTTTTTGATAACTGTCGGGCATTTTGCCCTGCACGTACCTATCCAATATCAAAGTGGCATCCACAGGTATTTCCAGCAGCACCAGTTTACAATTGTAATTGACAATCAAATTCTTTATAAACTGATAACTTGCAACTTGAATTGTGTTACTGCCATGGCAACACTCTCCAAGCCCTATTATCCTTTTATTACATAGTTCTTTAATGTTTGCTAGTAGAGTACTGTCATTGCCAAAAGCAAGAGGTATCATCTTTCCTTTGACAATGCCTTTGATTGCTTCAATGCTGTCTTTTTTATTTTTCGAAAAATAACTTTTGTTGTTAATTTCTTTTCCATTTACCTTGATCTTTACCTCGCCAAGCCAAATATTTTGATTTGCACTACTGTCCCCATCATAATGTATGCTAATCCTAAGTGCCGCGACATATCCAGGCAGTAGAGAATTTTTTTTTTCCTTCCATAGTCGACTACTGATCCTTATCGACTTCGAGGATGTCTCTCTTTCCTCCCTGTCAAGACCTGTAACCGTAAACCAAAGATTATGAACTCTATCATCTTTAGAAACAATAGAGACTTCGCATTTTTTTTTGGGGATACCACCGGGCAACAAAATGGTTTTGGACAAGGCAAAACACATTTTCTTATTATTCGGCACCGTAGGTGTATAATACAACTTAAATGTCGGCCTGTTTTGATAAAGAGTTGTGCTATCTGTTAAAAAATCGCAGTTATAACCACTTGACAACCATAACTTATCATTTCTGTCTAATTGTCTAAAATTCAAATCATACTTTTCAGCGATTGTCTGTGTTTTTGCTGAGAGTGAAGCAAAAAAAACAAACACAAAAGGTAATATGTAGCGTGGATTCTGATGTTTCAATTATTTAAGTGGTCTTTAATATTGGGGGAATTGCTTAAACTGCAAGTTATATATAGAAATAAAATTAAACTTATGTTTAAACAATTCCTAAAAATTAAAAAAAATAAATATCAATCATTGACAATCTCAATCATTAATAGTGGGGCTTCTTCGGTAGAAATATCGACCAAAGTTTTCCCCGCCCGTTCAAGCATTTTGCTTGAATGCCTCAAATTTAAGCGTCCCGCTTAAATTAAAAGGCGGAAGCTATGATTTAATATGCCCCTAATCAGAATGCAATTGAAGGTTATTAATAAAATTAAGCGGGGCGCTTAATTTTCCGGCATTAAGCGGGCTTGAACGGTCGGGGTTTAATACTCTGCCCCAATTTTTAATAAGGTGGCATAAACTCTTTGGCTGCTTGATCCCCTATAAAGAAACTTCTAATAGATTTAGTCTCATTTGGATCTTTAAAAGAAATAAATGGAAACTTGTTTTCTTTTCGCAGCACAATCGTCGTATCTAATAATTTATGGCGAGCCGAATCAATCTCTATCGTTAATGTCACATCGCCATTTAATGTAAAACAATCAAATGTTTCGTAAAAAGAATAGATTCTATTAGCGTTGATTTTATGCCCACCTAAATCAACCACTTGGCGCAATTTTTTTGACTGCTTTATTGAAATAACGTCTTTCTCATAAGCGAATCCTATGACGATGATTTTTCGTTTAAAAGAAGAATAGACTCTGTAACCAATGATGATTATGATCAAGCAAAGCAGAGTCAAAAAAAATCTTTTTTTCATAATTTTATTTACTGTCTTTGTTTAAGTCCCCGCTGTCCGTAGACGGAAACTACAGCGGGTATGTTTTACGAGCGGATTTGTACCCACAGTAGCTAAAAATCAAGATTTTTGGTTACAGTGTCTTTATATACTACGTTCATTCCCGTCTTTGTATAATTTTCCACCTTTTTTAATTTTTTTCCATCAACCTGATAGTATTTCCAGATGCCATTTTTGACTCCATTTACATACCGGCCGCTGACAAGGGTTTTTCCTAAAGAATTATATTGTGACGAGTACGTAATTGTGTCCTTTTCTATAATTGTATCTTTAGTATGCCCGGCTAAAACACCATCCTCATAAACTTTGGTTTCGCCCCATGCTTTGCCGTCGACATACGTTGTTTCCGATTCTATTTTACCCAGGCTATCGTATTTTATCCACAAGCCCTCTTTCTTATTATCGATCAAGCATCCGGTGAACCTATATTTTCCCGGCGGATAAACTTTCGTAAAAATCCTAACGCTCTGTTTGTGATGAACGGTATTTGTACACGACAGTCCAAAGATTGTTATTAATAACAGTGTTAAACTACTATTTTGATAGGTGACTTTTGACATTTTGTTTTTGGCTTTAATTTCTTGCGTAAACTGCCCTCCAAATCATTTAAAAAAAGATTGTAAAGCGTCCAGGGCTTTAAACTACCATCAGCATCTTTGGCCGAAAGAGTCAACATAAAGAGGTTGCTTTTCCGTTTAAAAAGCAGCATTTCTAAATCGATTGTTTTTTTTAATATTCCATCCTTTGGTTGTCCATGAATATCAAATGACTCATTTTTATTAAATCCTAGTGAAAAGCTTTTGCATTTAGAAAAATAATAGGCAATGGAGTCATTTTTCATCAAGGTTTTAGTATTTTCTCCATATAAATCAATATAAATATTGATAGGCTTTTGGGGTTTTGTCGCTTTATATAAAAACTCCATCTCTGTAAAATCATCAAGATAATAACCAGTGAAGTATCGTAAAGATGCGTCGTCATAACTTATCTTAATCGTATTCGTTAACAGATATTTATATGATGTGTCTATTTTATAGACTTGTAAGTAATAATCTTTATGTACAAAAAAGCAAGAAATTGGGTTCCTAAATTTACTCATCGTTGTATTGATAAATACAATACTGTCGCTTGATTTACCGCAACTACTGTCCCGACATTTCAACAGATCCAAGTATTCTTGCGGTATTTTTTTTGAAAAAGTATTAGTGTCCAATGTCTCGTCGTTATTCTTTATTTTCGAATAAATCGCACTTATTACTATTATGAAGACCCCGATTAATATTATCCCTGTGAAAACTTTCATAGCTTAAAAATTATGAGTATGCGGCGCAGGCCTAAAGGGTGGCGTACTCTTGACATGATGGCCCAAGAGCTAAAACTACATTTTCGCCTTGGGTTGACAAAATGGTTTAAAATAACATTGCTCCCCGCCAGTTCGAGCATTTTGCTTTAATGTCCCAAATTTAAGCGTTTTAACGGGAGGATTGAAACCCATCCCTAACTTTACTGGCCGCGTTTTTGCTTCCCCTTAACCATGCGGTTTAGGAAATGGTATTATATAATTGCTGCGGTTTTGTCATCGTGCCAACTGGTGGGCAAACACGGGGATAACCTGGATACATCGATGGTACATAACCACATCCTGCTGGCCCCGGCCGACAGCGCCGGGTACGTAACCTGCATTACCACCGGCAACATCACCCCCAATCAACTGCTTGCCTATGCCGATTCGCTCAAAGGCATCCCTTATAGCACAGCCTCTACCGACCCGAAATACGGGCTGGATTGCTCCGGCTTTGTTGCTTGCGTGTTTAACCATTTTCACATAGCAGTACCGCGGAGTTCTGTTGATTATACTTTCATGCACCGGCAAATACCATTGAAAGATGCCAAACCCGGCGATTTAATCCTTTTCACCGGCACCGACAGTACGGAAAGAGTAGTAGGACATATGGGGATAGTTACGTCGGCTGCCGGCAGCGCGGTAAAGTTTATCCATTCTACATCAGGAAAAAACAAAGGTGTAGTTGAAACAGCAATGGATGGCTATTATTTAAGCCGGTATATAAAAACGATAAGCATATTCCCGCAAAACGGGAAGTAGAGTTAAGTCAATAGTCTTTAGTCGGAAGCGCAAAGCCGAATTCTTGCCTTTTCCAACTAATAACACAACCTTTCGACTCAAGACCATAGGGGTTCGGAAGACTGGAAAAAGTGTGGGGATGTGCGACTCACTCCCTTGAGTTTAAGTTAACCCACAAAAAACATATGGATTTTTGCAGCAGGCGGCTAAGTGAATTAAAGAGGCGTAGCCTCGGCCAAATGTTGTAGCCACGGGTTTTAACCCGTGGAATAAAAACGAAATGGATTTAGAACCGTAGGTTCGACCAATATTTTTGAATATTTACGCCTTAACATGGTTCGTGCCGATGGCACTCTTTATTTTTTTAATCAATTTACCACGGGTTGAAACCCGTGGCTACAACATGTTCCGGGCCGATGGCCCTTTAAAATACCTGGAGAATTTTTATGGGTTAACTTAAACTTTTTGGGGGTGAAGGGAGGGGTTTCTGCGTCATGCTTTTACGCTTGATTAGCAGTGGAATATAGTCCGGGAAACCCCACCCTTCCCCGCCCGAGAACCGACTTTAGGAGTTCATGAATGCCTTTGAAAACAAATTAAACATTCATAATCGCACGGGCCATGGCTTTTAAAATAATCCTCCAAACCCCAATAAACTCAAAACTAACCATCAATTTCTGAGTGACAGAAAGGTAGCAACTCCAGCTAATTCAATGAAACCAACTCAAAAAAAGCACTTTAAAGTGTATTTAAGGTTTCTTCCAAACTAATAACGGCGGGATTCTTAATTATAAATCCATCTTAAATTAATTGAAAATTAATTTTTAATTCTGCATAAATATTTCTTAATTTTAAATGCTTTATCTCGTTAAAGCAATTAACCTAAATAGTCGGCCTTATCTAATCATTTACCTATAATGATACAATTTGTAAGATTTCCGGGCACACAGCTTTTTACCCTTGATGCGGGTTCGCCGGCGGGCAGCGGGTATATGGCATATTTTCTTTCAAAAGTACCCGATGAAATCCCGGGAACAATAACCATCAACCAGTCCTGGGATACCTATATTGGCTTCTACCTGTTCCTGAAAAGTGCGCCGAAGGTAGCTGATATGGAAAAATTTGCGGCCGAAGTAACCAAATATTTTACTGCGGAATACCCGGCTCCGGCGTATACCGGCTTTGCATGGCTAACCTTTAGCGATGTAACCCAAACTATAAAGGGCGAGGCGGCTGTTACATCATTTACCGAAAACGAAACTGTTGCCATAGCTGCAGATACCTCATTCTATTTCGCCAATTACTCCATGCCGCTAAAGCAGTTCGCGCCAATTGTGCCGGTTAAAGATAATGAGGATAATATAGCGGCGTTCACCTACGAGTACCCGCCTTATGAAGGCGCCCCGCCGCCACGCAGGCCGTACGATATCCAACTGCCGCTGGCCGGCGATAAACGTGGCTCACTATTGGGCCAGGTTAGCCTTGGCGACCTGTCAAATAACGCGGCCACCGGCTGGAATGCATCGTTGTATTATGTAATAAACTACAACAAGCAGGATGTAGCCCAAAACTACCCCCTCTTTGAAACCGGCGCTGACCAGGGTCTGCAGATACTGTTTGATTATGTGCTCGATCCCGCCGATCCACTAAATCCCGACAGGTCGTACCTTGCATTTACAGGCACCTCATTTTTCCTGAAAAAGAATAACGAAGGGCAATGGTATATCGAGCTAAACGGGCAAAACCAATTGCCCAGCTATTTCCGCACGGTATATGGCAAAAAAGTAAACCTTATACCACTCGTGGATAGTGATCATCCGCCTAAACTGGTATTTGAAGAGTTGCCGCCGGTTGATGGCAATCCGCGCTACTACCTTGCTCCAGCGGGCGATTTTGAGCTGGCCGTTCAGGATGCTGACAAAGCGGAAGGCGTGGTATCCGACTACCTGATTTGCGGCCTTTCGGGTGCCGAATCGGTTCAATTTATATCAAAGTCGAAATCATTCCGGGGCAATGTAATGCGTTTTGAGGCCAAACAAAACGCTTACGCACCGGTATTTCCCATCATAAAAACGGCAATGACAGCTGCTCCGGCAACACCACGGTCGGCAGCTTTGGCAACCGAGGCTTTTAACCGCCACCTTGATGTTTTTCTGACTGCAAAACGCACCGGGTTTACCGCCGCCCTGCAAACCGCCCAGGCCGGGCTCGATGCAAAGTATAAAACATCGTGGATAAACATCCGCCCAAATCCATCTGCAACCGCTGCTGAACGCGCGGAAAAGAAGGCTATCGGCCTGCCAAACCAGGTACCGGTGTACTATTCCCAACCAAACGATGCTGCACTTTACGACCACGAGGGCGTGAAAGTTGATGTAACTGACGAACTGTTACAATTGCGCAACACCCCCGCAGCTTTCTTTCCTGAACAGGTAACCCAGTCGCTGCCAATGGTGCCTTATTCGGGTGTAACTTCATCCGCTCAATTTTTGTATGATGATATACAGCAGTTCGAAAAGCAAATCATAATCCCGGTACGGCGCGATACGGTGACATCTATCCCGCAGGATACGCAAACCAATAATCTTTTGCTTTCGGCTGCCACATTGCTTACCACTACTCCGCAAGGCCTGCTTGCAACCATACCCGATTTTGGGCTCGACTGGCAATCGGTGCTGCTGGCAAAAAGCCAAAGCAAGGGTATTGACTATAACCTTGAGTTTACCAATGGGGTTACAAAAGAGCTGCGGGATTCGCTGCAATCGAACCAGCTTTTCCTGGTGGCTACAGAAGCTGCACCGCTGGGCACTTTCCTCAACAAAATTACCATTGCCGACTGGCCATTTACCATAAATGTAGGGAAGGGAAGCGATAAGGGAGATTTTCGCAACATCATTATATTCAAATTCGCCGGCGGCAGCCTCGAAAACAGGGTGATGGACACGCAGTCATGGTCGAACGCATCCACTTTTAACCAATACCCGGCGCTGGTTTCAAAATGGATAACCTCCTACATAGAAACCACGAAACTGAATGCCCAGACGGATACCCGTTATCTCAATTTTCTTGAGATAGTGCAAAACCCAAGCTGGAACGGCATATTGGTTTTAAAGGTAGATATAGGCGTCGAAAATTTCCCTGATGACCTTAAAGGTTTATTAGCCGGCATCAAGCGCGACGAATTTTATGCGCACCACTTCGGCATGAACGTAAACTTTATCGAGCCGGTAAACGGTGAGCTAACGTTGCCAAAAAGTTCGCTATTCGGGCTGATCAACTATATCGATAAGGATTACAGGGCACAGCAGGACACCCGGGACCACCTGGCCAATTCGCCATTTGTTTCGGTGCAACAAGCCCCTTCGCCGGTATCAAATACCCAGGCACTTTATGATTTTAAGGTATTGACCTTACAGGTGGTATTCGAAAATTCAGAAATAAAGGATTTTGCGAGCAAGATACAGCTGGTTACCACCGCCTGGTTTGATGAACCTGCGCAGCTCAATACCAGCAATATGGGCAGCTCGTTAAAAAATCAGACCATTGAGTTTAACGGCAGCTATGAAAAGCATAATGGGGTAAACACCTACACATTTGTTACCCGCCCCGGCCAAACCTATAAGTTTTTGCTTGAAAGCCAGACCATGAACTATGTGGAGATAGTAAAGGCCCAGTTTTATACCATTACCGACGAAACAAAAGATAATCCGTTTTTGCTTGCCGGCGTGGATACGGAAAAGATATCGTCGCGTTTTGTGTTTTGGGGCTATATGAATTTTAAACTGATAGAATCCTTCGACTTGTTTTCATTTGGCGACAGGGCCGACCAGAAAAATACAAACAACACGGGGCTTTATTTCTCGGGCCTGGCTGTTAACATGGATTTTATGCTGGATAATGTAACCGGGGACGCAACCGACCGGGTTTTTACTTTCGACCCTGCACGGATGTCGTTCGATTTGTCGCAAAGCACCCCGCGAGCCAATAGCCTGTTCCGTAATTTTCCGATAAATCTTGCCGGCCTCATCTATTCGAAAAAAGATGACGAATCCAAACCATCCGATCTTGGTTTCCTGCCGGTAGTTATACGTTCAAAAGTACCGGTTAACGGGCAGTCGCTCACCGAAAAATGGTATGCGCTTTTATACAATCTTAATTTGGGCAGCATGGGCGCACTGGCGGCCAAAGCGGGTTTTGTATCGCAGATATCCACAGCCTGGAGCCCAGACACGTCGGTTAAGCGCCTGGCCACTGGCATAAAACTACCGGGTGTTGGGGGCCAAAAAACGCTGAGCCTGCAGAGCGTATTAAGCATAAATATACAGAGTTTCACCTTTGTGGCAGGCGAGCAGGGTGCTGATTTGGCCTACCTGTTAAAGTTGAATAATGTTAAGCTAAGCATATTGGGTAAAAAGCTGCCCGGCGCTGCCGATACGCAATTTATACTTTTTGGCGATGCCACCGGGGTTGATAAAACAACGTTGGCCTGGTATGCTGCTTATTACGCACCTAAAAAAACGGTGACTGCGCCACCAACCGGGCCTTTAACAATTGAAATATAATTTATTGAACCTACCATGGCAAACGTAACCTTATTACATTGGAATATTGAAACATACGGGCCGGCAAAGTATTTTAACGCCAACAGCGCAAATTTTATCAATTACATAGCAACATTGATAAATAATGTGGATGCTGAAATTTTTGCCATGGTTGAGGTTAAAAACAGCACTTCGTTATTGGTGCCCCCCATTATTGCAAATGCCGTTAACGCTTTACAGGGAATTTTACCCGCGGCCAATCCATGGCGGTCGGTAAGGGCAAACAGCGGGTATAATAACGAGGCGTATATAATTATGTACCGCACCGACAGGAACTTTTTACCAATTGACCTGGGGATGGCAGTCGGCGCTAATGTAGTACCGGATCACGGGCTTGGTTATTTTAATATCCTGACCAATGGACCGCTTCCTTTTCCAAGCAGGATGACGGCAAACGGCGGGCGGCGGCCATTTTTCGCCATGTTTGAAACAAACGCCATGGCTGCCCAGCGGTTTTCTGTTATTTCTTATCATGCTATGTTTGGGGCTTTCACCCCTTTGGGCGTTCAACGAATAGCTAACCTCAATTCTATTACTGAATTTGACGACGGTACCCCCCTTGATGCGAGCATGGTATCGGGCGATTTTAACGTCGATTATAATTTGAATGCCTTCTGGTATGGTAATTTACTTGGCCTGCCAACCTATCAGGCAACTGCCAGTAATACCAGTTTAAAAGATAATCCATTGGGTGGTAATAACCCGGCGACGTTTATGGCCAATGCGTATGATAATATTTTTCAAACCGTTGCTGCCGTTACACCTACCGGAAATGTAGTCAACCTTATGGTAGAATCGGCCGTTGTTCCGGCGCCGCAACCCGGGCCACCCGCAGCCCAGCCCGGTGTGGGGGATTTATCGGCCGCCGCTGGTGCATTTAATATTGCAGCGCTAAACGTTTACCTGGCGCGTATAGCTAACCCTATAGTGGCTTTACCACCGGTAGACATGGATACGGCATGGGATTTTGTTAGGGAAGGCATCAGTAACCATTACCCGGTTGTAGTAACAGTCAACATTTAATTTAAAACGAAAAAACGAACATGACACTCCAGGAGATATTCGATATAATTAGTGCAAATATCGCAGCAAACGAGGGATCGTTGAAGCTGGCACCCGATACTATCTCTTCTCCCGAGATAACCGAACTGTTTGATAAATATTTATTAAATACCGACCTGGTAATTGATGATGCGGTACCCTTGCTAAACGCCGGCAGCGTTACTGTTAAAGGAACCGGAAATTCGCTGATATTTTTTGATACTAACGTTAATTCGCTGGCATTCACGGTTACCGGCACCGTTCCTACGATGACGATAGAGGCAGATGCGATAATAAAGGCCGAAGGCGGCTGGACATTTGGCAAAAGCTTCCCGGTGTTGATGTTTGGCAACTGGAGCGGTTTTTACGACCCGGGAGACCCCAAAAAGTGGATACAATACATATTTTTTGACAGCGCACACTTTTCGCTTACAGCAACCGGCCTCATATTTTCGGGATTTCTTAAACTCGATAGTATGCTTAGCGCGTTGGCCGGTTTGTTCAATGCCGAAGTAATTGAAGTTAAAGGCGAAGTAACCCTGAACAAAGGCAAAGACGGCTATATCGTTACCACCGATACCGTCGTGCCCGAAATGCACCTCGCAGGTAAAATAGGCACCATTGACCTCAAACTGGGCTCATTCCCGGTATTCACCCTTGCATTTTCGATGAATGCCTCCGCTTATATTGTCGACAAAGGCGATAATAAAGGCAAGCCGCTTCCGGTGCTTGAAATATTGGTTGAAACTACCATGCCTATTAATAACGACCGTATTGGCGTTGCAACCGTAATTGGCACGCAGTCCGAATCGCTGATCATGCAGGCCATACTTCCCGATACCATGGACGTTGGGATAGCCGAGCTTATCTCGTTGGCAAATGATGAGAATTTGCTGGCGGTTATGCCATCCAACATCCCGGTTATTAACGATTTTGTATTAAAGGATTGGCAGCTTACATTCAACACATCGCAAAAATCGATATCGCTGCTTACCATTGAAGTAGGCACACGCGATGATTACAGCTGGGCTATTATCCCGGGCTTTATCACCTTAAAATCTGTTAAGCTTTGGTTTGGGATGGTTTACCTGAATAGTGTATTCAGTCCATCGCTTGCAATAGAAGGTATCATCACCCTTGGCACAGGCCCGTCTGCTGTAAACTTTATTATTTCGGCCGCGTTCCCAAGCTACGTGTTTATGGGAGCCCTCGATCCGGAGACACCTGTGGATTTAAAAGGCATAGTGGCCTATTTCTTAGGCGATACCGTTGCAAACAGTTTGCCCAATACACTTGAACTAGGCGTGCTAAATATAGCCGTCGACCCTAAAAACAGCACCTATTCGCTGGAGACCGCGCTTACTACTGACATGCAGATACCTGTGATACTGACCACTATTGTGGTTCGGACGGTATCATTCAACATAAGCTACGTAGCCGGGGTGCCAAGCGGCAGTATTACCGGCGAGTTCCAGGTAGGCACCGGCGACGAAGCACCGTTCCTGTTTGTTACCGCTGAATACGCCGGCGAAGAAGACACCTGGGTATTTAGCGGCGGATTAAAGGATGGCAGCACTATAAAGTTAAAACAGCTTATAGATACCTATTTGCCGGTTGAATATCACAAATTCAATCCGTTCGATATTACCATTACCACACTGTTTGCATCGTTTACCCAGGCTCCGCCGGCAACCCCTGGCAACGAAGACGGCGCAGAAAATACCTACAACTTTAAATTAGGCGCCGAGTGGAAACTCGATCTTGGCCTTTCGAGTCCGTTTATTATTACCGGGCTTACCGAAATAGCCTATAAAAAATCGCTAACAGGTTCGCCATATACGGGCTTTATAGAGGGCGCATTGAACTTTGGCAACATACACGTAGGCGCACGGGTTGATTTTAGAGATGCATACAACGACTATACGTTTTTCTTTAACGGCTTCGAGGCCAAGCTTACCCAAAATGCCGAGAAGGATAGCATTATTTGCTTCAAGTTTACCGACGACTCTACACTGGGCGGTATGATTGAACTGCTGATAAATGCAGCCACCGGCCAAAGTATTACCCTGCCATCGCCGTGGAATGTGATGAATAATATCAGGCTCGCAGATTTTGGTTTCTCCTTCAATATCACCAAAAACAAAATCGGCTTTACGGTGCCGATTGGCATTAACCTTGGCTTTATCGATATTAAAAAAATTACGCTTTACTACACCTATTTCCCGAACGATCCGAACAAGGAAGGAATTGTGGAAATTCAAATTACAGAGGGTTCATTCCTTGGCGGCGCGTTGCCGCTACCCGGGCCGTGGGATGTTGCCAAACCCGAAACCGCCCCTGCCGTACCGGGCCAGGGCGAAAACCTTTTCCGTTTAGAGTTTTTGGGTATGGGGCAGCACGTGTCGTTAATTGACCCCAAGTCTCCAAATTCGGTATCCGAAGCGATAACTATGCTGAAGGATTCGTTTGAAAGTGATAAAAAAGACCCTGATCCTACTAATCCAATTGACGGCACTAAGCTTAAATTTAACAGTTCGAGCAATTGGCTCATCGGCTCGCAGTTTGTAATTGTAGATACTTTTGCCATCGGAATAGTATTCTTTGACCCTGACCTTTATGGGTTATCGATTTATGTTGACGGGCCAAAAGCAAAAGTTTTCCAGGGGCTTAAGTTCGAGATACTTTATAAAAAAGTAACTGATACCGTTGGCGTTTACCAGGTTTACCTGAAACTGCCGGATGCCATCAGGCAGATAGATTTCGGCACCGTATCGGTAACACTGCCAAGCATAAAAATATACATTTATACCAACGGTGATTTCAAGATTGATTTCGGCTTCCCGCTTAACGACGACTTTTCTGAATCGTTTGGCTTGCAGCTATTGCCATTTATCGGTTCCGGCGGCTTCTATTTCGGCGTATTGAGTGCCGAAACTGCGGAGACCGTACCTGCATCAACCATCGGGAACTTTAGCCCGGTAATTGTATTCGGCGTGGGCCTGCGCGTGGGTGTGGGTAAAGAAATAAATAAAGGAATACTAAAGGCGGGGATAAGCATAGTAGTACAAGGCCTGCTGGAAGGTACCTTTGCCTCATTTAATTATTACGACGGCAATAAAGATGATATAACCTATTATTATGTACTGGGCAAGATATCCATTGTGGGCCATGTGTACGGCGCCATCGATTTCCTGATCATCTCAGCCGAGGTGGACCTGAAAGTTTTTGTTAGTGCGCGGATTGTTTTTGAAAGCTACGAGCCTATTTTAATTACGCTGTCTGCCGGTGTAAGCGTATCGGTAAAAGTGCGGATAAACCTGGGCTTATTTAAAATAACCATCGGTTTGTCGTTCTCAACAACTATCGAGTTCTCATTTACCATCGGCAAACGCGAACTGAAGCCATGGGATGGCAAAGGTTTGTACGCTGCCCAGTTCAGGCAGCTCAGCCTGCAGGCGCTCGACGAAGAAACGGATTGCTTGTTTCTACCGGTAATGAACTGGCTGCCAATAATCCCGGTAACAAAAGTCGACCTGGAGATAATTTATATACCACAGTTTACCGTTGCCACCGACGAAGGCTCAGCTGAACAAAAGGCCCGTGTTGTGGCCATGCTTTATTTGGAAAGCGCCATTGACCAGCCAACAACCAAGCAGCAACTTTTAATAAACGGCGTTATAGAAGAAGTTGATTATCCGTTCACAAAGTTTGCCAAAGGTGCGTTTTTATGGGTATTGGGCGCTTACTTCAATAAAACCACCGAAGGCATACCTGTCGACACCATTTTGGCGCAGGAAGTAACCATAGCAAACCTTAACGAAATTATTTGCTACTTCTCGCAAAACGATTTGGTAGAGCCATTTTCGGTGGAGCAGGTATTCACCTTTATGGAGAATTATTTGAATGCCACCATTACTACCCCGGCACGCACTACCCAGGTTGTTGCTGAAAAAACGGTAAGCGTATTGCCGATGCTGCCAAACCTGGTGTTTGGAACGCCGGCCGGCGACATTCATTTCGATAATAAAGAGGCAGAATATACCTACGACCAGCTGCAACTGCGTTTGGTACACGACTATTTTAGGGCGCTGTCGGTGCGTAATACCGGGGCCAACACTAAAAATCCTTCGATTTTACCAATTGATGAAGAAAAACAATCGCTGGCAACTTTTATGCTGATTGATTATATCGCCCTTTTAGCCAAAGAAAGCACACAAAAAGGCATCGACAGGTTAACTACCATGGTAGTACCTGTAGACGAAGGCGACAGCTTCGAAAGCATAGTTGCCGATAACCCTCATTTTGGTATCTCGGCAATTGAGTTGGCGCATGCAAACCGCACGCGCAAACTTAGCGTTAACGTTGGGCTTAATCTGAAAAGAGTACCCTATACCGTAAGGCATAATGATACGCTGCATTCAATTAGCAAACGGTTTAATGTTGGGCACAATGAAATATTGCAGGCCAATATTTTCCTGAGAGAACAAGTTGTGGACCCCTGCCTGCCCACCGGCCAGCTGATGCAAACAAGCGAAAGGCTGTTTGGCGCTGATGAAAACAATCAATTTATTGCCGGCGAGCGGATATTTATACCGAATGTAAAGTACACCACATCGGCAAACGAACACGAAACCTTGCTTTCAGTAGCGAACAAACATGGCATTGATGTGCTCGACTTGATTGCCGAAAATATAGGGGTAGCCGGGCTGTTACCACATCAAAGCAAAATACTGGTGCCGTTTGTCGAGAAAATAACGGTTGCCGACCTGATAAAAGCCATGGAAGAAAACCATGACTTTGAACACCTGTCGGGCTTATCGGCCAATATGATGTTGCAAGGCCTACGGGTACCGCTGCCCGAAAAAGATTCGGCCATAGGCAAGCCCGAAGCGATGTACAAAATATCAGGCCAGGAAATTGATGCGTCCAAGCTTGTGGATGGCGATGAGCTCATCCTGAAATTACCCGAATCGCTTCCATGGCTTAATTTAGGCACGCCGGGCGGCACCGAACTGCCGTTTACCCTTTTAGGGGTTGATATTGGCGCATTGCAGGACCTGCAAAAAGCGAAGTTAAAACCTGTTATTGTTGAACTGAAAGCCAGCGACCTTTTCAGGGTGCAGCCGCGTAAGTTTAGCCTGCCAAGCAATATAACCTGGGCTTTACCAGTACCTATGACATTGATGAACGGCGATAACCTGCTGCAGGATAACATCGACCCATCCATCTGGATGTTTAAAAACAGCCTGCAAGCTTTGCTAAGTGGTTACGATGCCATTGCGCCTAAAGTTAGCTTGCTGAAGCAGGTTCAGGAAACCAAAACAAGGACGGCAAAGCCTGTACCTATTAATGATTATACATGGTCTACCAAAATTGATGTTAGGCTGCGGCAGGTAAAATCGAGCGAGGACCCTGCCAAACTGATGCCGAATGTATACGAGTTGCACGGCATCGACCCTGCATCCATGAGCTTGCTGCAAAACCTTATTGAATACTACGCGGCTAATCCAGGTACGATAATCAACCAAATAGATATTCTGTATTCAAAAGACCCTGCACAGGATGGGCAGAAGGAACCGCCAAGTGGTTTACGGTCTGACAGTATTGCCAACACCAGCATGTATTTGCTGCAAACAAATCTTTCGACCCTCTCAAATCCGCCTCAACTGGCAAGCGCCAGGGCTTTGGGAGCGGTGCCCGGTATGCAGGATAACCTTTTGGGCATGAGTCAACTGGATTTTCTAACCTACATGTGGGAGGCTGCCATTGTTGGCACCGGCGGATATTATTTATACTACCTGGTTAAAGACAGCAAAAATGGCCTGCCTGATTATTTATTTAACGGCGATACCGAGGTTACTATTTCGGTAGTAATTACTTACGATATAACCAATAACGTGCTGCATAACTTCCTTAACAGCGTAATTATAAGGGAGCCAATTAATATCCAGGACGAAATATTGTACATCGAAACCCTGGCCCAAACGGTATCAGATGTCACAATGGCCGAAGGCGAAACGCTGCACGCCTTTGCCAGGCGGTACAGTACTACTGTTGGCGAAATTGCCACGCAAAATAAAACAGCGCATTTCAGGAAAAATACCCGGCTCGCTATCCCGGGAAGCAAAGCAAATGCCGCCCAAAACGGGCACCTTACTGCGGCGGCCGAAAGCCTGGAAGTATTGGCAGAAAAATATGGCGTAAGCATTATTGCGCTTGCCCATGCCAATAAACACCAACCGCAACTCTTCGAAGCGCCGTTGACTTTCGATAGCCGGATAGAGGTGAAAGTAGCCACCGTTCCGCCTGGAAATATCGGTTTCACCATGAAGCGGAAAGGTCCGGAAGCAGTTACCCCGTTAACCGACGCTGAACAAAACCTGCAGGAGCTTTACAATTTATTGGGCTACAACATCGCCAAAAATGATGATTTTGATGAAGCTGTCGCCGGCCTTCCGGCTGCACCGGGCGATAATAACCCGCCGCCACCAAGTGATTTAGACGAACCAATGCGCCCAACAGGCGTTACCGACGAGGATATGCCATACAACCGTATTGTGCCGGTGTATCCTTTCGTAAAAACCGTGGTGACGGACGCCTCATCGGAGGATTTGCCGCCCGAAAAGGAGGATCCGTATCGTGCAGTTGGCAAAACCGTGCAGATTGATATGCGCTGGCAGGATATCTTCGGTAACCTCACATCGTTCCAAAATATCCCTGATCCGGGGCCTGCAATATTGCCGGATATAACCGTAGGTTACACCGATCCGGTTATTGGCCTTAGCCTTTTCCCAAGTGTTTCGGCATCGTACATTGTGGATAAGCCGGAAGGTGGTTCGCCTAACCTGTACATTACACTGGCATTTAATCCTACCAATTATTTGCCGGTTGAAAGCGCTGCTGATGTGGCCTGGAAAAAACGCGCCGAAGCCGACCGCGGGACTTATGTGCAAATATATTACCAGCTCATACAGGAGGATATGAAGGTTATCATATCCAACTCGTTGGAGGGTGATACGGGCCTTGCGGCAATCGAAACAGACCCTAAGGCTGTGTTGACAAACATGGTAATAGCCATTTATCAATACCTTGGCGAAATTTTAAAACCAGGCGCGGACCCTTACGTGTTCTACACTGTTGAAGAAGGTGATACGCTGGAAAAGATAGCGACCAAATACGATACAACCCCGCAGAATATCCGCATGGCCAATCCTTCAATACCGGCCGATGGAAAACTCAAAGAGGGCGAGGTAATCATTGTGCCTTTGGTTACCATACCGGCCAACCAGATAATTGAAAGCCCGGTAAGCGACAGCAATCCGCTGGCCTTGTTTGCGCTGGTTACCAAGCTGAAACTTGCGCGCGAGTTAGACCTTGTTGACGATGGTTTTAAGGATGAACCTTCGGTGCTTTTTTCAACCTCGGTGCTTGGCCCTAACCTCACAAAGGATAATTCCGCAAGTTTCGGCGGGCCTGGTAGTGCCATTACGATACAGGAGTTTGCCCAAAAACTGCAAGCAGCATTCCCCGAACTGAAAGCAGCTTCGGGTATGCCTAAATTGGGAACGGAAGACAATAGCCCGATTGATATTTGGGTGGCCAGGTTTAATGACAGTGCTACCGGAATCCAGTTTTCAATTCCGGATGTTGGCAACCCGTATTACTTTGCGTTGCTACCGCTGGCAACCCACCTGCTATCGCGCGATATGGTTAAGATATATCCTTACCATACAGGTACCCCGATATCAGACGAAACTCCGCTCGAATCGGCCTTCAATGGTATTGATATTGAGAAGATGGCCCAAACATGTTTGGCCGCTATAGACATATTCCTGCAAGCCGATTTTTCGATACCCGCCTGGCAGATTGAAAATACCATTGATAAACCTCTAAGCGATAGTGGGGCAGGGGCGATACTCCATCCGTACCAATACATTATAAATGCCAAAAAGGAACTTGCGGGCAACATTGTTAAGCACATGGCTACCGTGCTTGCCGACGACAATAAGCCTAATGACCACAACCTGGCGAATGCGATGGAACGGTTAAGGCAGGAGTTGCTCATCAGCCTTTCAAATGCCTACAGCATAGATACTGTGCTGCAGTTTAACGTGGATGTGAAATCGCCATATAATGATGCGAATGTTATAGCGCCTAACCTGTTTGGTAAGGTGTTAGACCCGAATGACACTACGCAGGCCGATCAGAAGGCCTATGCTTTCTCGACCACGCGATTCTCGCTCGAAAAATCGGACCTAGGTGGTGATAAGCAATCGTACCTGACTATCTTGTTCAATTCTAAAAAAGACAATGATCTGCATGGCGAAAGCAGCTTCTTTGGGATCGACCTGCAGTATGAGATCAATTCGATTGAACATGATATACAAAATGTTGATAGCATAAAAGGCTATAAGGCATCATCGTGGCTAACGTTTATTCTGCCGTTTGATGATGCTGATACCGGGCTGGGCAAATTGAAGATACCTATCCCGCTGCGGGCCTATCCAACAGCGCCGTCGCTTACCGCGCAAACCTTTAAATCGGTTGCTGATGCCGCCGGACTGATTGAAAATGCTGCGCCTGTTGAAGATAAATTGTTGGAAGCCAAAGAATGGAATTATACCTATACGTATGATTACCTGAGAGCACAGCAGGACACTATCAATACTGGTATAATTCTTAATGTTCCTTCACAATCGTTAATGAATGCCCGCTTTGCCGACGATGAAGACCCTGACCTGTTTGCGGCTTTACTGCAATTCTCGAATGCTTACCCCGGCATACAGCGGGATTTCAACGAGTTCCTGCTCGACCAGTCGAACCCTGATTATGCGTGCACAGCAATGCAGTCGTTCGCCTGGCTGGTAAAACGCGTGGCGACCGCATGGGGCAAATGGGAAGAAAACAGGCAGCTATACGCCGATGCAAGTACCGGCGAGGTAAATTACAAGTACGAGATAGTGGAAAGCGGGATAGTAATTGATGAACAAAATGCACTCTTGATTTCAGTTACGCCGCGGCCCGGTACAAAATACAAGCTGCCTTATGTAAAAATTGAAGGCTTTATTACCCATCCGGTTGATAACACGGAAGAGCTTAAAAGCTTTGCCTATTATACCATGGTTGATGGTAAAAAGAAATATCTGTCGCCCGATGATGGCCGTAAAATAACGCAGCGTATAATCGGGTACGATAAATTCAATATCATTAACGAAGAAAATATATGGTCGGGGATTGCAATAACACGTAATAAAATACTGGTTCCGGGAATAAAGACCAACGAGGAATTTATTTACACAACACCAACCATACGTTTTGTAAGCGTACTTACGCCGCTGCTGGACCCTAATATTGAGATTAACATAGCGGACTATACATCCGAACCAGCCAAACAACCGTTGCAGTTATACTTAAGCAATTTCCTGCAAGCCCTGTTTACGGAGTTGATTGATGAAACAACAACAAGGCAGATTAAAATAGGCAGCAGCTATGTTTATGATATACAGGAAAATATCCCGGGCTTAAGCGCCGAAATACCAATCAGTATTTCCACACCATATAATTTCGCGATACCTGCTGACTGGGATAATACCTTATGCCCGGTATTGCCCGGCGATATAACACCCGAAAGCCCGTTTGTGTGCCAGCTGACAGCCTTACTGCAAAACTGGTTTGCCGGGAATGTCCCTGTTACTACAAATGCAAAATTCAGGTTTGATATCGAGTTATTCTCAGGGCTTTCAAACACCCAGTTGCCGGTGCTGAGGATACGCAATTTGTACCTGGAAGAAAAAAATATTAAATGGAGCTAAAATCTTCGTATTGATAAAATTGAAAATAAAGAAGCAATGAAAGAGGAAAAAAAAGAGCCTGCTAAAGCAGCTGATAAACTAACCGACGGGAACCAGGGCGACCAGGGCGAGCAAGGCCCGCAGGGAGATCAGGGTCCGCAAGGGTACCAGGGGTTTCAGGGCGACCAGGGATTCCAGGGTAATCAAGGTTACCAGGGCGACCAGGGCACACAAGGTTACCAGGGAGACAAGGGTTTCCAGGGAGATCAGGGCGACCAGGGTAACCAGGGCAAAGTAGGCGTGCCGGGTGGCAACTGGAGCTATATGATTCTTAATGGAATACAGGGTGATCAGGGTTTCCAGGGTAACCAGGGTTTTCAAGGCAATCAAGGTTCCCAGGGAGATAAAGGCGATCAGGGCAATCAAGGATTTCAAGGCGATAAAGGCGACCGGGGTAACCAGGGATTTCAAGGCGATAAAGGCGACCAGGGTAACCAGGGATTTCAAGGCGATAAAGGCGACCAGGGTAACCAGGGATTTCAAGGCGATAAAGGCGACCAGGGCAACCAGGGTTTTCAGGGTGACAAAGGTGATCAAGGCAATCAGGGTTTTCAGGGTGACAAAGGTGATCAAGGCAATCAGGGTTTCCAGGGAGATAAAGGCGACCAGGGAAATCAAGGCTTTCAAGGCGATAAAGGCGACCAGGGCAATCAGGGTTTCCAGGGGGATAAAGGGGATCAGGGCAATCAAGGTTTCCAGGGTGATAAAGGCGAACAGGGCAACCAGGGTTTCCAGGGTGATAAAGGAGATCAGGGCAACCAGGGTTTCCAGGGCAATAAAGGTGATCAGGGTAATCAGGGTTTTCAAGGGGACAAAGGCGACCAGGGGAATCAAGGTAACCAGGGCAATAAAGGAGATCAGGGATACCAGGGCGACCAGGGTAATCAGGGCTACCAGGGCAATAGTGGCAGCTCGGGCAATATACCCGCGGGCCTCGTAATGCTTTCAAACTCGGATGTGCCGCCTGATGGATTTGTTAATACAGGCCTTATTGTATTGCCCACTACCCTTACCAGGGCATTCAGCCTTAAAAACGATATGCCTTTGGCACGTATGTGGCAGGCAAGCGCTGTATATGGTAACCAAATATACGCGTTTGGCGGAGCGCCCAATACCAGCGCTGTAGATATGAATTCTGTTATCAATCAAATGTACGATACATCGGCTGGCGGCTGGAAGGTAATGGAACCGATGTCGGCACGTCGTTTTGCAGCAGCAGCCGTAACTTTCGACGACACGATATTTGTAATGGGTGGCTTTACAGGTTCGACACCGGTAAATGCAAACGAAGCATATTCGCCCAGGAGCAATTCGTGGTCCCCCAGCCAGCCGGCAGCAGTGCCAATGTCGGCTGTCGGCGCGGCAGGTGCGCGTTACAATAACATGGTGATTTTGTTAGGTGGCAACGGTGGAGGTAACGCAACCTTACAGGTTTATACGCCCCAAACAAATCAATGGAGTACTTATAATACCCCGGCGCCTCAATTTACGGGTGGGGGTGCAGTGATGGTAGGTTCCAGGTTGTATGTACTTGGCGGCAATACCAAGGGCTTCAGTTCGGGCGCTACCTCGTCTATATACGGTTATCTCGAGATGTCGAACCTGAGCTGGACATCGATACCGGCGCCATCGTCGGTAGGGTTCTATTTTTCGGGCGCAGCGCTTTTGAACGATAAAATATACCTGATGGGCGGCGTTAACTACAACGGCTCCTCGTGGAGCTCGGTATATGTGCTTGACTATAAAACCAATACCTGGACTAACAGCACCATCGAACTTGCGGTTGCAACAGCTGGCTTGTCATCGGCAGCGGTTGGCAATGCCATGTACGTGATAGGTGGGGGCACAACGCTTAACGGCCCGGCCCTGGCTAATACACAGACAAGCGAAGCTAATTTGTTTTATCTTTTAAGAAAACTATAAGTCATTTAATTTACCAATGGGCAATCTGTCAGTTTTTACACCTACGCATCAAACGCGCTTTCTCGGGGATGCCTACGCATCGTTGCAGCAACAATCCGTAACAGATTGGGAGTGGCTGCTCTTATTAAACGGCAACGCCTCAAAAAACGACCTCCCTGCAGCTCTTGTTAACGACCCGAGGGTGAAGCTGTTTTACTCGCCGGTTATTAAAGGCGTCGGCGATGCAAAAGCGCAATGCCTGCAACACGCTGCCGGTAAATATATGCTGGAGCTTGACCACGATGACATGTTGCACCCTAATGCTTTTACCGAGGTAATGCAAGCCTTTGGGCAGGGAGCACAATTTGTATTTTCGAACACCAGCCGGATGACGGAAACAGGCGAGCCTGAGTTTACAGAATACAATAAAAGGCACGGATGGGCATACCGGCCATTTGAGCATAATGGCAAAACATACAACGAATGCCTCTCGTTTTCGCCCACGCCGCAAACCATGTCGTACATATGGTATATGCCAAACCATTTGCGCGCTTTTACAAAAGAACTTTACCAATCGGCTGGTGGATATAATACAGAATTATCGGTTTGCGACGACCAGGATCTGATTCAGCGCATGTACATTACCGATTCACGATTTGCACATATTGAAAAACCACTTTATTTTCAGCGCATCCACCAGGCGCAAACACAGGTTGTTCAGAATCAGCTTATACAGCAAAAAAATACAGAATTATATAAGCAGAATATTAGCGATATTATGCTCAGCTGGGCCAAACGCAATAACCTGCTGGCCCTGGATATGGGGGCTGCACACCGTAAAAGGCCCGGTTTCTTAGGCGTTGATATGTACGATTTGCCGCATGTGGATATTGTTGCCGACTGCAATCAAAGACTGCCGTTTGAAGATAATTCGGTAGGGGTTATAAGGGCGGTTGATTTTATGGAACATGTAAAAGATTCGATTCACCTGATGAACGAGTTTTACAGGGTGCTTGCACATGGCGGCATGCTGCTGTCGATGACACCATCAACCGATGGGAGGGGTGCTTTCCAGGACCCAACACACGTAAGCTTCTGGAACGAAAACTCGTTCTGGTATTACACAAAATCAAACATCAGGAATTTTGTGCCGCAAATTAAGGCAAGATTTCAGGCGTCGTTTATCGAAACCAGCTACCCTAATGACTTTTGTAAACAAAACAATATTTACTACGTAACAGCAAATTTAACGGCAATAAAAACAGATGAACGCCTGCCGGGAGTATTGGATATTTAATAATACATGCACAATTTTTAAGATTTTTTCAACCAACCATAAAAATATTACCATGCCAGCTAAACTATTTGTAAACAACACCGGGTACGAAATTAACGGCAACCTTACCGTAAGGGCAGGCAGTCAACCCGGCCAAAACTTAAATTCGGTTCAATTTGTATTGGATTCGTCGATGGGGTCGCAGCAGGTAGTTAATTACGGCGATCCTAATAACCTGTTTATGGATCAACTGGAGATTTCGACACTTGCCCTTGGCGGCTACATCATCTCCAACCAAATTGTGGTTACCCGTGGCAGTATTATCGACGATATGTTTAATACGAATGATACCATAACCATTGCGCTTAATAATCAGTCGTTCGTGGTGACAACTTCCAATACCTGGACAATATAACACCAGCGCCGTACATATTTTGGCTTGCTGCATTATTTCCCCATTGGGAAAGATGCTGTTCAGGGAATTACATTGCCATACTTATCAAGGTTAGTGTTGCATTTAGGGCAGGATGTTCCGCCCCAAAGTGCCTGCGATCCGCTTTTGGGCATACGAACAATAGGTTGCCTGGTCTGACATACGGGGCAGTGTACGCGCTTTAAATTTATGCCCCATTTGGATTTATTTTTACTGGCTATTATGAGCCAAATTGCAAATCCTATGGCTATAACGGCAAAAATAAAAACTTGGATCATTGGGAGTGAGTTAAGTATGTTTAGCAGGTTTAAATATAGGGAATTTTTACGAATCTCGTGAATTATATGCCTGCTTGTACCCGAACCATGGGGGTAAATGACTGGTAATCGGTTATTCTAAAAACCTCAAGGCCTGTATACTATCCGGTGCGGTCATTAAATAAGTTTGAATGCCGAGTTTTGTTGCAGTTGCAATATGCTGCGGACTGTCATCAATAAACAGCGTTTCCGCCGGGTCGAGGCTGTTTTCGTTTAGCACCTGTTCGAAAATTTCGGCATTGGGCTTGCGCTTGCCCACAAGGTGCGAGTAATACGCTTTCTCGAACAAATGGTCGTTTCCGGCAAACCCAAACTCTTTTTGCAGGTAATCCATTATGTAATCATAATGAATTGGATTGATGTTGCTCAATAAAAAAGTCCGGTACTTCGGTTTTAGGCTCAGCAGTAATTCGTGGTTGCCGGGTGTTACACCAACAAGTAATCCGTTCCATGCGCTATCAATTTGCGCATCAGTTAAACCTGGGTTGCCAATCTTTTGACGGATATAGGCCCTGAACTCTTCAGCCGTCGCAGAGCCATCTTCAAACGCCGTAAAAATTGGGTCCTGCACCCTGTGTCCGTAAAACTCATTCGAATTACTAATTCCGATTTCCTCCCATGCTTTCTGCGATTTTAAGAAATCGAGCATGAAAATTACATTGCCGTAGTCGAAAATGATATTTTTTATAGTGGCCATAAAGTGAGGTTAAACGTTGACAGCAAACATACTAATAAGAGGAAAATTAGGCCACGGAAAATAGAATATTTATAATTTGTATAATTTCATTTTTAAGTAATCAACTTTTTTTTACCTTTGCAACTCACAAAAATAACCAGCGCCTATAGCTCAGTTGGTTAGAGTAGAAGACTCATGATCTTTTGGTCCCTGGTTCGAGCCCAGGTGGGCGCACAAAGTGGAAGCCTTCCACACCTAAAAACCCCTTGAATCGCTGATTTAAGGGGTTTTTTCATTAATTATCCCCTTAACAACCCTTTGTAAAGCTAACGTTCTCGTTACCTATCCGACTACCTGTTTTTAATTTTTAACTTAGGTAACACAAACCTATTCAATTAGTTGACATACAATCAATTACATCGATAAAAGTTTGTAAAAAGTGGTCTTTTTTAAGCATCCCTGCGTTACCTTTTCGTTACCTGAAAACAGGGTGTTTAGTAAGCATTTTGAACTTAAAAATTAATATTATGCAAACATCACAGTCGTTCGGTATTCATTTTACCACCCGCCCAGACAAAGTAAAGGACGGAAAAGAACCTATTTATGCCTGCGTTACCGTAAATAAGCAGCGCGCTTACATTGCTTTGAAGCAAAACGTTGACCCCAAAAATTGGGATGGCCGCAAGGGTGTGGCTAAAGGCAACAAAGAAGAAGTTAAATCCATTAATAACTACCTGGAGGAAGTACGCCTTGCCATAGGCAACAGTTATAAGGAACTTCAAATCAAAAGGAAGATGTTATCGGCCAAAGCAGTTAAGGATCTATATTTGGGCGAAGAGGCACAGGTTTATACGCTAAGCCGTCTTTTCACTTACCACAACGAGACTTCGACCGAAGATTTGAAGTGGAGTACCCTGAAACATTATTATGTTACACAGCGGTATTTAGTAAAGTTTCTGGAAGCGCAGTTTTGCGCTACGGATATCTACCTGCATCAATTAGACTATAAGTTTGTCAAGGACTTCGAAGTTTTTCTACGAAACCACAAACCTAAAGATCATCAACAGCCCTTAAATAATAATGGGGTGATGAAACATATTATTCGTCTCAAGAAAATGGTAAATCTTGCTTTAAACTTGCAGTGGATCACCAATGACCCTTTCGCTACCTACAAATTAAAAATTCTTAAAGTTAATCGCGAGCAGCTATCTGAAAAAGAGTTGTCGGATATGGAAGGTAAGAAGCTTGCCATCGCCCGTTTAGATATGGTAAGGGATATGTTCGTTTTTAGTTGCTACACAGGATTGTCTTATGTGGATATGATTAATCTAACTCCTGCCCATATCATTGCTGGTAGCGATGGAGAACGGTGGGTTAGGACATGCCGAGAGAAAACATTGATACCGGTAAACGTACCCCTATTGCCCCCGGCCTTGAAAATCTTGGATAAGTACGAAGATAATATTAGGTCACTTTCAGATGGCAAAGTTTTCCCAACCGTATCTAATCAAAAGGTAAATAGTTATCTGAAAGAGATTGCGGACATATGTGGGATTACTAAAAAAGTTACTTTTCATATTGCCCGGCATACTTTCGCTACTACGGTTACATTATCTAACGGCGTTCCCATTGAAACGGTAAGTAAAATTTTAGGTCACACTAAAATTACTACCACTCAGATATATGCTAAGGTAGTAGAGCGAAAATTAAAGGAAGATATGGAGGCTTTAAAAAATCGTCTGAATTTAGTGTAACGAGTGATCGATTATAGTAAAATAATTATGAGATCGTTTTATAACGATCTCATAATTAATACCTTAAAAGAAAAGATATAGACCAAAAGATTATTAGTTGTCTATTTAAACTAAATATCTTGAGCCAAAAACTGCGTTTTCGACTTCCTTAAGGTTAATTTTTGAATATATTTTCTTTTTTGCAAGTAATTGAATGAAGGGATTGTGACGGTTTTTCGTTAAATTCTACAATTATTGCTGTTGTGTCACGTCTATCAGATTTTAATAAATGAATTGGATTACATTTTAATTTTTGAATAAACTCCTTTTGTCGGCATGAACTCCGAACGGATGATAGGTAGAATTAATTCTGATGGATTCTTCAGTTGAAATCAAAAAATAAATGCTTTATTTTAATGGTGGTATGATCAGAAACATAATAATTATAACCACTTATTTGGGTAGGGCTGATATTGATTACTTCGACATTTCGGTTATCCTTTACCAGCAGCTTATTTAAACCGTCGACATTGTTCATGACATTGCCTTCTAATAAATAACCAACTAAAAAACCGTCATTATACTTTGTAGAAACATAATTGTCAATACCCGTTACAATATATCTTCTTTTTAAAGCGGAATCGCTTTCTTTTAGATTTTTAGCCTCCATATAATATCTATGCTCCGTAGATGCATTAATAGTTGTAAACCTTAAATCTATTCTCGCGGATTTTTTGGCAAAACCTTTCGCAACCGTTATTTTATCATTTCTTAGCCGGTCTTCTGTATTGTTCACAATACCCCAATCCAGCCTTACTGGGTTGTCATCTATAAATTTTGAAAGTACTGCGGTTATATCTTCTTCTTCCAAAACAGGTGTAATTGACTTTGCAGAGATTGCTGAATGGTATGCATTAATAACTAATTGCATACATCTTGAATTAAATTCTTGTTTGAAAACAGCAACATAAACTGGGTTAAATCCTCCGGTCATCTTAACGCATATTTAATATCTCGTTAATTAAATCGGTAGCATCTTCTAATGCCGCACCGTTTGACCAAAATCTTCGCTGATTTGGGCGGATGATATATATATCATCACCATCATAATAATTTAACTTCTTTCTAAAAAAAATATTAGTTGCCTCCTTTTTAAACAGTTTTTTATCAAGTTGTTTTAATTCAATATTTACGTCTTCCCGAGAATAAATAATTTCACCGCTATTGCCAAAACTTAGCTTGATCATGGCTATAGGGCTGCTTTTATAAAGTTGGTAGTTTGTTACAGCGACTTTTAAATCTGAATTCTGTAAAAAATCCCCTAATTCCTTACTTAAGGATTGAGCATATTCCTTGAATTGATTTCCGTTAACTGGCAACAAACTGACGGATTTACTTCCTTTAAACAACAATGGAAATGTGGTATTTACCGCATTGTCAATTATAATCCGGCTTTTAATAGAAAGATCATAAAAACCATAAATCAATTGATCAACCTCACTCTCAAATCGTGATAAGTCTTTCTTGAAAAACTCATTCGGCTTGATTGCTGTGTCATATAGATCTGCAAGGGCATATAATTGTTCGTCACTTAAAATAAATGGCAGATCGTAAATTTCGTTGGGTTTTATTTCTTCTCTTTCAATACCAATCGACGCGGAGACCATAAATAGATAGTAATAGGCAAAGTTCGAGTTGATGTAACAGGTAAGTCCCTTCAATAGCTTTTCGTCAGAATGATGTAAGCCAAGAACCTTACTGTTAAAAGAACAATCAGTGCCGACATACGAGCTACATATTTGCCAGTTATTTAAGCCTTCTTTAATTAGAATATGCGGACCCTTGTAAGCTGCTTTTACACCCGTTCGCCTAAAGATATTTATGGTCGGCAGTTGGTCAATAGCAACGCCATAGTGTTTCGCATATAGTTTGATGGAGTTAGGTGTTAAACCTTTGTTAATATTAACAAAAGCACTTGAATGATACCTTGCTATATTCTGAGGTGGAAGATATCTCTCAGGTATCTCGTTATCAGTTATTGGATTTTTGGCAGAATCCATCAAAAATTGAAAGCCCAACCCTTTCCTTATTTTTTTGTTAGTTATAAAGTCGGAAAGTTTACTTACCGTGTCCAACTTTCTTATTAAATTGATGTCACCCGTTCCACCCCACATAGCTATCTTCCATATCTTTGCATTGGAGGTCTTACAATCTTCCCTGGGCAGGTACTTAACATCAGTACTATCAATTACTATTCCTTCCAGCACGTCCATTTTAAGATATGTTTTTGGGGCATAATAAAGTATAGTATCACTTGCCTTTTCAGGACCTTCTTTTTTGTAAAACACAATGCTAATGGGGCCAACGGCTGAGCCAAACAATTGTCCCCCTAAATTGATCGGTACTCTACGAAGAATTGAAAAATTAAATACCTTTTCGACATAACAGTCATTGAATAGCCAATCTCTAAATTTTTGATATGTAGTACCTGTATTGGTTAATACTTTAGTATTAAAAATCAAAGCAATTTCTCCCTTTGGTGAAAACTTAATTGCCTTGTGTAAAAATGGCAATACCATTTCTTTTGCAAAACCAAATTTAGCACAGTAATCACTTATGGTTTTTGAAAGTTTCTTTGTTCCAAAGGGCGGATTTCCAACAACCAGGTCGAATTGTAAATTTTCGATTTCTATGTTTTCTGCAATGGTATCCCTTCTAAACAAGTTCTTTCCCTGTTCTTTAAGTGTTAGGTCTAAAGGATCATTTATTAAATTAGGCAATTCCTTTTTTTGCCATAGTGTTTTTGGGTTAAGATTCTCCAATAAAGCCAAATAGAGACTGAAAGCGGCTACTTTAATCGCTTTTGGATCTAATTCAATCCCAAAAATATTATCAATCAATAATTTTTTTAAAACGCTATAATCAGTTAGCTTTTCACCTTTATTATTTTCATAACGTTTAACCAACCGTTTAAAGCTTTCAACAAGAAAAATTCCAGAACCGCAGGCCGGGTCAAGTATTTTAATATTATAATGAGTCTCGGCATTATTTACAGGGATTTTTTGGTTTAATATTAATTCAACAAGTGAAGGTGGTGTGTAAAATGTACCAGTTTCATCTTTCTTTTTAGCGTCGACTGCGGTTAAAAAGTTCTCGTAAATCTCACTAAGTAACTCAATTTCAATAATATTAAAATTGAATACCCGCCAGTTGTCAAATAATGTCGTTTGATTTGGGTTGTCAAACCCAGTTATAAAACATCTCTTGATAAGATCCAGGTGCTGCGGCTTAACCAATTGCTGCTCATCAATATTTACTGTAAATAAATTACCTTTAAAGTGGGTTTCTAACTCATCAAATAATTTATAGGTAGCCGAAACACTCCCCAATATATCAAAATAATTTTTTGCTTTAGTGTCTATCGCCTTATAGAACTTTTCATCTGTTGCATTCCTGTCCTCTAAAAACAACAGGAACAATGACCGCATTATCAATTTATGAATTAAATTAATATCCGGCAAACCATCGTCCTGCAATTTAGATGCTACACCTATTAAGCTATTGACCAGGTATTTATCAACACGACGTTGAAGATTAATTTTTTTTCTTATTTCAGTTGCTTCGTCCAGCGTCCAAATTATTCCTGTGTCTACAGCTATGCGTGAAAATATCTTATTTAACGTAGCTAACCTTTCCTTGTCGGTTTTTTTACAACGGTATAATTCCAATTTTTGGGTTTCTTTCTCAAAATCTGTGTCTTGTGAAAGATAAACTGGTTTTTCGGAACAATTGTAAATGCGAATTTCAACATCTGATATTACATACAATTGCAACACCTTTTTATAATTCCAAACATCGTGATGGATGTTTGCTATTTGTTTTAATGAGTTTAGTTCAAAATCCGGTACGTTTTTTATAAATACCGCAGGAAAATCAGCGCAAAAGTAGACCTGGTCAATGTCAAATGCTTTAGCAAGCTGAATGACATCGCTCTGATAATCAGATATTCCTGGACTTGAATCACTGGTTGAAACAGCACGGGCAAAATCCAATTCTTCAATAAAAAAACTCTTATCCATTTCTAAGTTAAAAGATTATTTATCAACTGAAGACCACTATCAAAGCCCATATATGCACTAAACATAAGTTAATTATTAATAATTTATATCAAAACGCTAATTTATACTAATATTTTTAGTATTCAAAATTAAACGATCAAAGTTGATAATTGAACCTCGCCCTGACTTCTTAAATAAAAATCTAAATAATTTGGCATAATTGCAATATGGCTTCTATTGCAAACGCCGTCATAAAAGATCTTTAGGTCATCACATTGATTGCTTGCCGCAGGCACGGTATACGGCACATCAGCTTGTTTTGCCCCATCAATCACCTCGTAACAAATCAGTTCACGCTCAAGTTGGCATTTAGATACTGCGACACCAGTAATCGACCGGCAGACGTAAAAATCATCTTTTAGTCTTAAACGGTAGTTATCAATAGTATTAACATTTTTTGTTAATTGTAATCTTACTTCGGCGAGCCTGGGTATTATTTCTACAAAATTCAGCGCCGACAGCGTTGACCTAATTTTTTCGACTATATCAATAATTTTTTCGATTTCCTCTCTGTAAGCTGATTCATAATTGTCAGACTTATGAGAAAGTGGATTTAGAAGCGTTGATACGAACTCTTTGAGTCTTTCAAGGAAAGCTGGATCAATATTAAACCTTTTAATGAAAACTATTGCCGACTGTAGCTGACTATCAAGCTTTTCTTTATCAGATCCATTATCGTTTTTCAGCACTTTACTTGGCAGTAATTTTGAAAGTATATCCTCTGTGGCTTTCCTTAAATAATTTGCAGCTGCCGGATAATCGTGGGTTGAGTGCAAGTGATAGCTTGCTTTGGCAATATGATCTTTGGAATCGTAGATTTTAGGTTTTCTTTGAAATTGAGCATTTTTTGAAGCATATACTTCGTGAAACTTCCAATCTTTTTCATTTTGACCTGGGGCATATGTAATCCTGCTTTTAGCCATTTCGAAAAACGCCCGATCATGTGTAAAAATGTAAACCTTATATTTATCGACTCTTGCGAATTCGTTCAAAATGATATCTAATACTTTGTCGCGATTGCTCATATCCAGACTTACCAGCAAGTCGTCAAGTACTAAAACTTTCCCATCATAAGGAACCCTTATATTGTCCGACAATAGTGAAAACCTAACTGAAAGTGCTATTGCCGTTAATTTTGCTTCATTTAGGTATGATTGGGGCCTGGTTATCGGAATTATTGTATTGTCCAGTTTTACTGCTTTTAAAGAAAGCCCTATTACCGGATCAATCAAATCTTTTATTTCTCTTGATTGGTGAATATATTCGCGAGTGCCAATTTTTCTTTTTTGCTTGATTCCGCCAAAACTTAAATAATTCGGTTCCTCAAATTTCAATTCTATAATGATCTTTTCTTCATTGTCTTTTTGAAAATGGCTTTCAAAAAATTGATTTACCTCTTGATTTATTTCATTGATCCACCATAACAGATCTTCATTAAATTTTTTAATGGCCCGAGTGAAAAATGCTTTTGGTTTAATATTCTCAATCTTACCATCCCGAAGCAATCGAAAGGGTTTACTGTCAATTATTTCTTTGTACGATTGAGACAACGTCTTTTCACCTGTCCCTCTATCCGTTTTAATAAATGGCAATACATCCCGCTCAAAAACTGTCCATAAATCAATTTCGTGGGAATTTCTAAAATGATAAAATGCAAATAACAACCTGTGACTTATAAAATCACTATTATTGTTAAGTCCAGTTAAAATATCATCAGTTTTTAATGATTGCCCTTCGATGGTAATTCCATTAACGTCAAGTTTATAAAAAACATCTTTCTCATCAACAAATGAAATCTTAATATGAGATTCGTCACCTGGAGTAAAAATATTCAGCAAATTTTCCTCATTTGCTCTTTCGAAGTATTTTTTTGTTTTGTCGACACCTTTGTCCTTAGCCTGTAATAAGGTATACAATGCCCAGTAGATGGATGATTTACCACTGCCATTTTCACCATATACCAGCAAGTGTCTACCTTCAATAGAGATTGTTTCTTCTGCTGGAAATGCTTTGAAGTTTTGTAAAATAATTTTGTCTATACCGGACATGCTAATTTTGAATTATTGGTTTAAGAATATCCGGGCTTTTTACTACGAAAAGCTTCATTCTTGCATTTATTTCACTCTTACGAAGTTCTTGATAGTTATCCATAATAACGCTGATCTTATCCTCGGCCTTTATCCGCTGCATATGAGGTACAAGCTCTTGTACAAGATTTAGAATATTGAGGTTGCGGTCTACCATATGATCAGCAAAAAACAACTCGTAAATACAACCGTCAATAATATCATCGAAAAAAAGTGCAACATGCTCAATGAGAGAGTCCTTTTTTTTATCACTTTCCTGTTCTTTTATTAGCTCTGTTATTATTTCTGAAAGGTTGACAAAAATCTTTTGAATTGGGATAGGAACCTTTTTAATATTGGTATTTAGAACATTGGGGGCAGAATACAGCAAAAACCCACCAGACATTCTAAGCCCGTCAAAAAAGCTTTCAAATAGAAATTGATAAAGCTTGGAATTAATCCAACATAATACATATTCGGGAATGTATTCGGGGCGGAAGGAATGAATACAATTTGTATTAACCGACGCATAGTCGCCATGCTTATCAAAAAAAGCCTCCGTTCTAATAGCAATCTTAGCGAAAATAATCTTAGGTGTTGAGTATAACTCTCTTCTATTGCGGCTGATTCTGGAATCATTAATATCGATGCAGGGCCGAAGGTATTCTGAACCCTTATCAATCATTTTTCTTATTCCCCAGGTAGATGTGTATCGATCAATGGTTCCTGTGTTGATTACCTTTTTGCCAATATTGTTCTCATTGAGTAAATAATGATATTCATCAGCTTCCTTAGCTGTAGAAGTTGCGTTGATCAACCCTACATTTGAAATTGGCTCACTCTGTTCAATAATAAATTTAGTAATATTAATTTTTTCATTTAAAAGGTAGCCCCAAATATAGCCTGGCAAATAAGTTAAATCAGTTGAGGGAACTTCCCTTTCTGAACTCATTTTTCCTAACGAGTTAAAATGTCTAATAATAATAGGCGTTGTCTGCTCGTTGCCATCCTTTTGAAGTATAGTGACAACTGGATAGGTACTTGCTTCTTTAAATACCTTTATTCCACTGTAATCTGCTAAGGATACCAGTTGTGTCCTTTTATGTATAAATCTTCTTAATTCTTCACCATAGCTTGCCGACAGGTATCTATTAGGATTGATATAACTTAATACACCATGATCTTTAAGTATGTTAATTCCTAATTCATAAAAAAGAATATAGATATCAATTGTCCCCTTAGCAGTTTCATAGCCACTTTTCAGTTCATCATATTTGTCTGTTCCATACATCTTTTTTAGCGCATTTGCATTGATGTAAGGCGGGTTTCCGATTAATATATCAAATCCCCCGCAGTCAAATACTTCTTTAAAAAATAAATGCCAAAGAAAAAAAGGTCGGTCTGAAGATTGGCTAAGGCGGAATAACTCAATTTCCTTTTGGTTTACTTGATCTAATCTAAGGTTTAGTGTTTTCAAATTTTTGGCATCCTTACTATCGTTTTGATAGGCGATCTTTTGTTCTGCTGTTTTTAGATCAGATACCTTTGTTGCTATATTTTTAATGTATTTTTTGGAGTCTTTCGTAAGTTCACTTTTATGTTCCTCTAAGGTGAAGTGTATGTGGTCAAGGACATGTTTATCAATGCGTTGGTGCAGATCCTTTTTGTCTTCAGGTGTATTTGCGTTATAGTAAAGATTCATTAAATCCTCAATCCGTTCGAAATTCAGGCTTTGTGTAACCTTCCGCTTGGACTGCCCTGAAAACATATTTATTTGGGGGTCCTTTACTTCAATATTATAAATTTGCCCTTCATGGATTTTACTCAAATCAATACCTTCAAATTTCTCCATTAAGCTATTTCCCTGCATAATTTTGAAATCCAGATTGGGTAGTGGATGTGGTTCATCCTCATCTACAATTAAAGCGAGCCAAAAACGGAGCCTTGCAATATCAATTGCTCCACTATCAAGATCAACCCCGTAGATGGACTTTTGAATAATATTCTTTTTAACTTCAACTCTGTCCAGCGTCCAATCCAAAGAAAGCTTAGCTTTAAAAATCTCATGAAGCATGCCCATTGGGAACGCACCCGAACCAATAGCCGGATCACAAATTTTTACATTGTCAAGAAGCTCTTCAATTCTCTTTGCATTATCTCGAATAAAATTATGTCTGGTGTTTTCATCACCCTTTTGTCCATAACGAATAAATGCGCCGATAGCCTCATTTTTACCCAAGTGTGTTTCCAAATATTGCACCAAGCTTTCCTGGGTCATATATTGAACGATTTCCTTCGGCGTGTAAAAGGTTCCGTTACTTTTATTATCATCCAATAGGTTTTCAAAAATATGTCCCAACATTTCGGGATCAATGCCTACTTCGTGATCATCCGGGCTATTTTCATCGATAGTAAAATTGTATTGGCTAAAAAAGTCGAACAATTTTTCAAAAAAACTTACCGGAAAGTCAATATTTTGGGACTCCTTTGGTTCGTCCGGTTCAAATAAACCGCCATTTAAATAAGGTACACGTGTACCAGTAAATTTAAATATTTCCGATCTGCGATTTAGTGTATTAAAAAAAAGTTCGCTTAGGCATGAACTTAGAAAGCAGGGCTTGTTTTCAAAACTTATAAATAAGTTTAGCAAAAATTGTTTGTCACCTTTCTCCCAATTTTCAGAATTTACCGGACACCCCATCCAGCCTTTTTTTTGCAAAAAATATAAAAAAACGATCCTTCCAAGAAGTTTTTTTGTAAAATCCCTTAACGGTTTTTCCTGGTCGTCTGTACTGATTTTATTTTTATCCAATAAAATATTACGATAACTATCGTGTGTGGCCAGATACAGAAAGAATTTTTCGTATTGCGATTTATAAAGCGTAAAAAATTCCCTATTGAGTTTTTCAACCGAAAACGCATTGATCAAACTTTTTAAGTCTATCTTCTTTTCTACCAAGCTATCGAATTGTGATATAGCTGTCTTTACGGTTTCGTTTACGCCAAGAACGTAGGTGAACCTCTTTGGGTGTGTTATGTTAACGTGTTCAACAAAATCTTTATCCCAGTAAATTGATTTAGAAATAAAAGTCAAACGCCAGTCCAGCTCATTTTGAGCATGATATACCGCAAACAATGCGTCAGTGTCTCCAGGATTTAGTTCAGTATGGATAAGATTTCTTAACCCAACTCTGTTTTTATTTACACTTTTGCCATCCTCAAGGCTTACGTCATAAAACCTGATCAATTTCCCATCAGTTAACTTTGCGCTGCCGAATTCGCAAATGGACTTTACGATGCTGTGTTTAGCCAGACTTTTATCAACACTTTGAATTGGTGTATTGTAAAAGTTAGCATCTGGAAAAAGAAAAATCAATATACTTTTCCAGTTTTCATAATTATAAGACGATTTGAAAACGTCAGCTATTAAATGGTTTTCCATCTTAACTTGAAAAAGATTCGGACAATATTATTTTTGGCATTTCAATTTTTTTTGGCAAACTGGAAGCCTGTTGAATATACAGGTTTTCTACTACCGGGTATTTTTCTACTATTTTTATTAACGCACTATAAACGTCTATCAGCCCTTTAGCGCCGTCCTTACCACCTTTCATTAGTTGATTTATTTCCCGAGGTAACTTCTGAAAACGACCCTTTTTTATTGCAATTTTTGCATTGTCTAAAAGGGTCCTTTCCTCACTCGAAACAAAATCTAATTCTATATTGTGGGAAATAAAAGCAAGCGCTCTTTTTTCATTAGGCCCTAATTTAACTGGAGCAATATCTCCCAAATTGACAATATCACTTTCTTTATGGAAACAGTTCAGACCTTCATTTATATGTTGATGATGAAGATGGTGTAGTGGGATTGATTTTTCGTCGGCTTGAGCCTTAAATAAACGCGCGGCTTCAGTGAAAGTCAACTCTTCTAAAAACAAATCAGGCTTAATTAAATAGAAAGCATCTCGTCGCTTATTTCTAATGAAAGTTACAGTTTGGTCATTAAGGCCTGCATCTTTTCTACCAACACGGCCTCGCTCAGGAATTTTCTTTTTTATTCTTTCATAGATATCCGGAAATTGATCCTTGAATTGCCTGATAAAATTGAGATATTCTAAACGCTCATCTTTTTCTTCACTCGGCAATTTTTCGAACAAGCCAAAAGTACTAAACTCTTCTTTAACAGAATAAATTTGGCTGTCCTCGCCCAAGGCCGAGTGAAAGGCCTGCAACTTCATATAGGCTTTTTTATTTAATTCAATTTCACTGTCAGTTTTGACAGTCGGAAAGAAATTATAAATAAATATTTTAGAAGATCGCGTTCCAATTCTATTTACTCGTCCTATACGCTGCATTAATTTAGTAGCATTCCAGGGTATATCATAATTGATGATAACATTTGATAAATGCAAATTAACGCCCTCTGCAAGGACTTCTGTTGTAATTATGATATTGTAATCACTGCTGTCTAAAATATTCAACTGATTTGCATCGAAATTTTTAGCAATGATTTTAGTAAGTTCTTTTTGATTTGAACTATTTACAGATAATACCTTTTCAATGCCATCCTGTTTCAATCGATTAAAAATGTAATCCGTGGTTTCGCGAGATTCAGAGAAAACAACTAACTTTTTATTGTCATTAATACCATCTATTAAAAATTCCGATTTCAATTTCTGAAGGAAGGTGTCGTATTTAGGATCGCTGTTTACTAACGACCAAGCCTCGTTCAATTTTTTTAAAATCTCATTGTCTTTTTTAATGCCCTTAATAAATATATCAGAGAAATCTTCAACCTTGAACTGTTGAATTATTTCTGGATTATCCGTATTTCGTAACAATTCCTCCAGTTTGTCTTCATTATCTTCCAATATGAAATCACTTATTGGAATTTTAGGTGCAATGTAAATTTTATCATTCTCGATCATTTTTAACATTGCTCGATTTGCATCATAATACCTGGCTAAACTCATTTTGAAGGCAAAGAAGCTGCTATCAATCCTTTTCACCAACAAGATTCTCATTATATGAGCCAATTGTTCCGATATCAAATTGGCCTGTTTATATTGTTTTTTTGCATCGGGGTTCAAGTATTTGATCGCCTGGTATCGAAAATAACCCAACCCGTTTTGAGTGTCTTTGATAATATCGAATGTATGGTCATACAACTCATTTAATTGCTCATCCAATTGATATAGGATTTGTCTTGGTGGTTCTATATCTGGAAATGTAACGCCCTGTTGCTTTATATCCTCCCAATAAGCGGGCGTATTTCGAATATCAGTCCGAGTTCTTCTAACAATAATAGATTCTAATACCTTTACTCTAATTTCGTCATAAATGCGTTTTACACCATGCGCAATCTTTTCATGATTCAATTCTCGCTTAAGTTTCTTGTATTCGTCAATCAGCGGTCTAAAGAAGTGTTGTAAATTACCGACTTCCAGTGTCGATTTCTTTGAGTCTTGAAACAAATACAATTGATTACGAATATCTTCCGGTTTATTGTTTAAAGGGGTTGCAGTAACCAGCATGACTTTCTTATGATTTGCCCCGTTAATTCCTGGTCGTTTTCTTTCCGTTTTACAAAGTTTTTGCAATTCATTAAACATTTCCGATTCGTCCGATCTAAACTTATGCGCTTCATCGACAATAATCAGATCGTAGTCCTCTGGATGTTTAACTTTATGAAGACTCCCATTCGTAACATAATCCACGTTGGGCACTTCAAAGTCTCGCATAGTTTTTTTCCAATTATCGCCTAAAGCGGGAGGATGAATTACAAGTGTTTTGGTGCGATAACCATTCGAGAAGTAGAATTTCTTAGTGATGATAGTAGCAATTATAGTTTTTCCAAGTCCCACCACATCGGCTAAAATGAAACCATTGTGTTTCATCAATTTGGCGAATCCGTCATTAACAGCATCAATTTGATAAGCTAACTTTTTGTAGCCTTTGGGCAAATCTGTAATCGACTCAGGATCGTATTCTATGCTGTTGCCAAAATAAGTGATTAATAATTTGATGTATATTTCGAACGGAGTGAAATCTGTGTTGAGATACGTTTCTTTTTTTAAGTTAGAAATCTCTGTGGCCAAAATATTGATTGATTCCGCCCATAAGTTTTCGAATGTTTTATTGGCATAAACAACATCGTCATAATCCCTAAGTTCGACATTAAATTCGAAATTTCTATCAAGTCCGGCTTCACTTAAATTACTGGAACCAGTTATTACAGACCCGCTGTTATGTTCATTCCATATTTCTGGACGAAACACATATATCTTCGCATGAATATTTTTATCCGGGTGGGCTTTTATTTCAATTTTCCCATTTACAATATCTTCTATGAACTCTAATATACCTTCCTCAATTTCTTTTTTATATAATGCGCATTGTATATCGTTTTTTAGATCCTTTAGAAATTCTTCTTTTGTTATATCAGAATTAAAATTAAATTCTAAACCTTTCAGGGCAGCTTGACTTATTAATTGATCAACGTCAATGCCAACAAGTATGCGGATCTTCTTGACCTGGCTTAAATGTTCTCTGATTTTAAAATAACCTGATGAACGAAAATATCCGACCAACGCATCAAAATAAAACACATTTGTATATTTAAATATGCCATCGAATTTTTTAAGTAAGGTATTCTCGCCGTCGTTTGTAAAAAACTTAGTACTCATTTTGTATCCTCCTTCTCAACTAAAAGCTCTTTCACATTGACTTCCAGTATCTCTGCTATCTTATAAAGAAATTCCAAGCTTGGTTGCCTTCGGTTTTGCACATATGAGTTAATCATATTGTAGCTTTTACCGCATTTCTCAGCCAGCCAAGTTTGTTTGATTCCTTTTTGATCAAGGATTACCTTTATACGATTCATTGAGATGAAACTTTTTACTAAAGTAACCAAATATATAGTATCTCATTGCGTGATATAAAAATAGTGACTGGTTGATTAATCTAACAAATTATAGTTACGTTATCAACATGCCTTATATCTATCATATAGAATGGGCCGCACTACCGAAAAAAAACACCTACCTCGTACATGAGGTGTGAAAAAAATACTTTCCCCTTCCTCACATTTGCTGGAGTAAATATTTAAGCTATGGCAAATTACAATGAAACCCAAAATGACTTTCCGAAAGTTCACCGCGATCAACTGATCACGGTCCAGGACTTGATTGATTTTAAACAACAATTGATTGTTGACATTAAAAAGCTATTGAAGGAACAAACCGGGCATCCGGGACATCAATGGCTCAAAGCATTCGAGATTAAAAAGATGCTGCGCCTTTCTGAAAGCAAGCTCCAATATCTCCGTGATAAAGGCCTAATACCTTTTAAAAAGTTAGGTGGTATAACTTATTACAACCTGGAAGATATCGAGGCGCTGATGAGTTCCGGTAAGTTGAACGATCAAATGAAAATGGCATGAAGCGAAAGGCAAAGCGGATTGTTTCAAATCTTGATAAACAGTCAACAGACAGGATTGCCAATGTTGTACGTAATGATGATGGCTTAGGCACCTCCATGCCGCCATCGCTTATCAGCATTAAAATTTATTTTGATCAAAAAGGCCTGGCGGAAATTGCTGCCGATTTCTTCACCGAACATGAATTGCGGGAATGGAAAAGTGCTACCGGCCACCCGATAATTAACTGGAAAGTTTGTGCTGCTGATTGGATTTATGATTATAGGCAGGCAATGAAGATGCGGTTAAGGAAGTCGCCGTTTTACAGCGAATCGTTCTGAGTAACAATTATAAATGTTGATGACAATTTGGCGGTTTAGTTGATCTTGAACTTTGTTCACCGAATCACAAAGTGGTTCGCTGTGGTCTTAAAAGTGTAATCAAATCGGGCATCAACATTAAGTGATTAAAATGTGAATGTTTAGCAAACGATTGTTAATTAATTGCCATTTAAAAGCAAAAATAATGGAACGTCGGAGAGCAACGAGCAAAGTCTTTCCTGATGCATAATTACAGATTTATGTATCTACAGCAATTTGCAATTATAGAGTTATACAATTCAAGAAACCTGCATTTTTAGAAATACAGGTTTACAGCATTATGTATTTACAAAAGTCTGCAATTAAAGATTTATGTATTTAATGATTTACGGCATTATGCAATTACAGCATTATGTATTTATAACAATTTAGAAATTACATAACATGGGAAAGATCATTACAGTAGCCCACCAAAAAGGGGGCGTTGGAAAAAGCACATTGGCAATGAATTTAGCAGTGTGTTTTCAGGATCAATTAAATGTTGCTTTAGTTGATCCTGAAAACAGACTGCTAAATTCATAGCCAGTGTGCTTTTACCTACGCCCCCTTTTTGGTGGGCTACTGTGATGATCTTTCCCATTGTATGTAATTCTAAATTGTTATAAATACATAATGCTGTAATTGCATAATG
>NZ_JANYGQ010000032.1 GCF_025359345.1 Mucilaginibacter sp. | reverse complement strand
TTTCCGATACAAAACTTACTAAATATATTCTCAAGCAAATCGTCAGTTGTAACCGCTCCGGTAATCTCGCCTAGATAATGCAAAGCTTGCTTAATATCCATCGCCAAAAAGTCGGAGGTTACGCTGTCCATACCGTACAGCACCCGGCTTAAGGCGTCTTCAGTTTTTTGAAGCGCTTCCAGGTGGCGAATATTAGTTACCAACGTTTCATCATCGTTTAGCTGGCTTTTGATGGCGGCATTGTATATGCTGCTTTTCAAGTCATCGATATGGAGTTTTTCTTTGGCTGATATGGAGATCAAGTTTGAGAAGCCATAAGCCGGGAAATACAAGAGGATAGGCGCACCATTTAATAAATCAATTTTGTTAGCCACCAACAGCATATTAATGCCAGGCTTTTGCAGGCTTTCAATATCCTGGTTTAGATCTTTTTCCGTCATTTCAGATGCATCGTAAACGTAAATCAGCAATGCTGACTGACTGATTTTTTCCATGGTGCGCTGCACCCCGATCTGTTCTATTGTATCGGTGGCTTCGCGGATGCCGGCAGTGTCAATCAGCCTGAAATTGATGCCCTGGATGTTCAGCACTTCCTCAATGGTATCACGGGTGGTGCCGGGGATATGGCTGACTATAGCGCGCTCCTCATTGAGTAAAGCGTTTAAAAGCGTTGATTTACCAGCGTTTGGTCGACCAGCAATTACGGTATTTACGCCCTGTTTTATGGCATTGCCCAACTCGAACGACCGGATAAGGCTGCCAATTACCCGGTTAATTTCGTTGATTAACTTTTTAAGCTGGTCGCGGTTGGCAAATTCCACATCCTCTTCGGCAAAATCAAGTTCCAGCTCGATAAGCGATGCAAACTGAACCAGTTGGTCGCGCAGGGCTTGTAACTGATTGCTAAAGCCGCCTCTAAGCTGGTTTAAGGCCACCTGTTGGGAAGCTTTGGAGTTGGATGCGATTAAATCGGCAACGGCCTCTGCCTGCGATAAATCCAGCTGACCATTCAGAAAAGCTCTTAACGTAAACTCCCCCGCTTTTGCAGACCTGGCCCCTTTCTTTATCAGTAGTTTTATAATTGATTCAATTATGTACGCCGAACCATGGCATGAAATCTCAACTACGTTTTCCTTGGTGTAAGAACGCGGGGCAATGAATAACGAAACCAAAACCTCGTCCAATAACATATCGCCATCGGCAATGCTGCCAAAATGAATGGTGTGCGATGCCTGCCGGGTTAAGTCCTTGCCTTTAAAAACGCTGTTGGCTATTGTGATAGCCTCTGGTCCTGAAAGGCGGATAATACCTATAGCCCCGGTTCCGGTTGGGGTGGCAAGGGCGACGATTGTTTGGTCATTAGTCATTGGGTCATTAGTCATTAGGGCGTTTGCGGCGAAGCAAGCGGATAAACAGGGCGCAAAGTTCGGCATTTGGTAGCATTCTTTCGCAATAAAACAGCTTTCTTACGCTTCGATGTGATTTCCGGCTATGAACAATCAACTATGAACCATGAACTAAAAAAGCTACTTTCGCCCTATTATGGTAACCTTTTTTGAAGCTTCGCTTGATACTATTTCTGTACATCATGTCGGCAACCCGTCGATAAATGAGTTGTATTCGCTATCTGATAACCCGCTCGAATTAAAGGACGACGTTATCCCCAACCTTTTGATGCAGTATTTTCTAAAGCCATTTGAAAAAGCGAACGAGGTTTACCATCTCACCCACAGCAGCGGCGACCTTGCCCTAAACGAAATCCACCATTTTGTTACCAGGATATTCGAGCAAAAAGAAAAATTTCATGAAGCATCTGAGCTGATTGCCAAGTTCCTTTTTAAGGTAACCACGCATCCCAATATAAAAGGCGGCGAACTTTACGTGGTTTACTTTAACAAGGTGCAGATTGAGGGTAACCCACTGGATTGTATCGGTATTTTCAAATCAGAAAATAAAGAGACTTACCTGAAGGTTTACCCCGACAAAGGTGGTTTCCAGGTTGATTACGAAGAAAATGCCATCAACATTAACAAGCTGGATAAAGGTGCGCTGATTTTCAATATTGAAAAAGAGAATGGCTATAAAGTAGTAGTAATCGATAAAAACGGTAATAGCAGCAGCGACGCAGCGGTATATTGGAAAGACGATTTCCTGCAATTAAAAATTCGCAACGACAGCTATAACCAAACCAGCAATGCGCTGGGCATTTACAAAAACTTTGTCACCAATAAATTGGATGATGAGTTTGAAATGAGCAAGGCTGATAAAATTGACCTGCTAAACCGCTCCATGAAATATTTTAAGGAAAAAGACACCTTTGATATGGACGAGTTTACCGGTGAAGTAATCGGCAACCCGCAGGCAATAGAATCGTTCAAAAACTTTAAAAACCAATACGAACAGGAGTTCGACACCCCTATCTCCGATACCTTCGAAATATCAGACAACGCGGTAAAAAAACAGGCTAAGATTTATAAAAGCGTACTAAAGCTGGATAAGAATTTTCATATCTACATCCACGGCAATAAGGACCTGATTGAGAAAGGTTTTGACGACGGCAAGGCTATGAATTATTATAAGGTGTATTTTAAAGAGGAAGCATAAGCGTTCCATTTTTGCACGCGGAACACCCCGAACGCTATGGAACATATTGATTATCAACCACTTTATCTTTTGCCAATACTCAACATGTTGATTGTTAATTAATTAAGTAATTATCGGGGAATTCCTTCCACATATTTAGCAGGCTTGTAGTAGATCCGGGCCGTTCAAACGGAAACCAGTCGGCAGGTTACATTCCGACAAAGCGTTCCATTTTTGAACATCCGGAACACCCCGAACGCTATGGAACATCCTGATTATCAAACACTATAATTTTACAACATTTGTAAGTTACTGATAATCAAACGTGATAAAATTTGACACTTGTGTATGCAGTACTGTAATCTATTTTAAATTAGCCTATTCCAGGTTTTTGGATCTAAAAAATCGCGTAAATTTTTAGTCTTGTTTTACCTACACCGGTATCATCACCGTAAACTCAGTAAACTCCCCTTCTTTGCTATTGATCCGTATATCACCCCCATAACCTTTCACAATAATATCATGGCTTAATGAAAGGCCCAGCCCTGTACCTTCGCCCGTTGGCTTGGTGGTAAAAAAGGGCTGCATAATTTTATCTTTTATGCTATCGGGTATGCCGGTACCGTTATCCTTTACGGTTATGCTCACAAACCCTTTTTCCGAGCGCGTTGAAAGCGTTACCTGCGGCTGGTATTTGGGAATATTGAGCTTGCTTTTTTGATGGACCGCATAAAACGCATTATTAAATATATTTAGCATAACCCTGCCAACCTCCTGCGGAACGATATTTAGCTTAGGTATTTTATTGCCCTGGTCCATCAGCATGCCTGCGTTGAATGACTTATCCTTAGCGCGCAGCCCATGGTACGATAAGCGCATGTATTCATCCGTCAGTGCGTTAATATCAGTTGGTTCACGTTCGCTGCTGTTGTTGCGCGAGTGTTGTAACATGGTTTTCACAATGCCATCGGCCCGTTTGCCGTGAAATTGTATTTTATCAAGGTTTTGTTCCAGCGTGTCAAACAGATCTTTTTCATCCTCCAAATCCCGGCTTTCTTTTTGTTGCGCCTCTTTCAGTTCGTTCAGCATCTCGATACTCACTTCCGAGAAGTTATTTACAAAGTTCAGCGGATTCTGAATTTCATGCGCAATGGCGGCGGTCAATTCACCTAATGATGCCAGTTTTTCACTCTGAACCAGTTGTGATTGTGCCACCTTCAGCTCATCCACCATCTTTTCAAGGTGATCGCGCTGGGTTTCAATTTCCTCTTTTTGTTGCATCACCTCTTCGGTGCGTTCTGTTATTTTTTGCTCCAGCCTGCGTTTATCTTTCACCAGTTGCAGCGCCCGCACATGTGTAAAGCCCCATACCAATCCGGCAAAAATTCCGAGGTAAATCAAATAAGCCCACCATTTTTGCCACCACGGCGGGTCGATGGTAAAGCTTAACCGTGCCGGTGCTGTCCAGTCCCTGTCAATTGTTTTGCCAGATACTTCAAAGGTATACTCGCCCGGTGCCAGGCTAAAATAGTTCCTGCTGGCTGTTAAATTGGTAAGTTGGTTCCAATCCTTATCAAGACCAAGCAACCGGTACCTATACCAGGTAGTATCATGTTTGGCGAGGTTTAACGTATTAAACTGAAATTGGATAAAATTCTGGTCGTACCGCACGTGCAAATTAACCGGTATGTTATAAGGTGTTTTAACGCTGTCCCATCTTATCCCGCTTTGCGAAGTGTACCCGGTAGTTTCCGGGTGCTGACCGCTGATATACGATACATCTTCATTAAGCCAAAGTGTGTCTCTGCCGGTTAAATCGTAGGCAGTTTTGTTCATGAAAGCACCTGGCTCGTCCATAACATTAAGCCCGCTGATGTATACCTGCGGTGCTGCCATGCTTTTCCGCGACAAGTTCAACATTATCAGCCCCGAATCGCCCATGCAAAAATAATTATCACGCGTTATTATGTCAGTCAGCCAATTGCCTCTAGCGCGTTTTATAATACCGTTAGCTTCGCCAAACGACCTTACTTTCCAGCCATCCCCGCTGGTTAAACCTGCCTTGGGCGGAGTTATTTCGCTAACACCCTTATTGGTGCCTGCATACATTTTACCGTTACGGTTTATCAACGAAATTACCCGCTCGTCTACGAGCCCCTGCGGCGTAGAAAAAGATATTAATTCGTTGTCTTTCGCATTTGCTATTAAAATGCCTTTTGCCGTTCCTATCCACATATTTCCGCTTTCGTCGGCCTGCAGCATTTTTACCCCGTTAACAGCATTTACCGACTTTATAGTCCAAGTATCCGGGTCAATAACATTTATACCGCCGATACGCGTAGACACCCAGATACGGCCCTGCTTATCAAGCCTGATATCATCAATATTTTGCCCGTTGCTTAATCCTCTTGCTTTGCCAATATGCTTTAGGCTTAAATCGCCCAGGTCAAGTACATCCAACCCGTCCTGGTCGCCGCCTATCCACAGCCTGTTCTTTTTATCAGCAGCAGCTGATAATATTACCCTGTTTGTAAACCCTTCTTCAGTACCAAAATGAGCTATTGAAGTGTGCGCCGAATCAATTATATCCAGGCCATTGTTGGTGCAAATAAATACTTCGCCCTGTATTTCTCTTATAGTCTGTACAGTATCATTATAAAGCCCCTGTAATTTGGACAAATGCCTTATAGTTTTGTTTTTACGGTTCACGATATAAACCCCATCATTTGTACCCTGCCATATCAGCCCGTTTTTGTCTTCAAATACGCTGGCCGTCCCTACGCTGCCTATGCGTTCGGTTACGGTTTTACGAACATTTATTGCATTCAACCCACCGTTCGTCGCTATCCATATATGCCCGTTATTATCTTTGTCCATCCGCAGTATAAGCGCGTTGCTTAAACCGTCATGCTGTTTAAGGGTTCGCACAAGGCGTTTGTTTAAATCAAAAATATACAAGCCGCTGTTGGTGCCGCACCAAACCTTGCCGTCATCATTTACAAACAAACACGTGGCAAAAGTTTTTGGCAGTTGTGCCTCCCTTATGTTTTGTATGGTGTTATCAGCACTGCCCAATACGCTTAATACTCCATCTGCATAGCCCGCCCAAACATGGTTGGTGCGGTCATTTACCAGCCATGTCAGCGAATCTGATTTTAACCCATGCGCTTTATCCAGATATTTTATCTTTTTATTAACCGGGTCGATGATATTCAGGCCGCCGCCTAAAGTGCTAATCCATATACTCCCCTTGTCGTCCTCCAGCGTCGACACAGTTGCCATGGCCGTCGATAATCCGTTTTCTTTCCCCAGGAATTTAACAATTGATAATTGTGTATCCAGTATATCTACTCCCCCGGTACTATAAGTAACCCATATCCGTTGTTCATTATCAATCATCATCCGGTTGGGCTTGTCGCTATTCAACCCTTGCGCTACACCTGTTTTTTTTATGACACCATTCTTAATATCAAGCACCGATATGCCACCACCAAACTCGCTGATCCAAATTTGCCCCTGCTTATCCTGTAAAATACAATCTATACTATAATCAAGCGGACCTGCAATATACTGCTGCAAATTTTCGCCATCGTACCTAAAAAGCCCGCCCTGGAAGGTTGCAAACCACAAAAAGCCATCATGGTCTGTATAAAGGCACGAAACCGAATTGCCCTGCGGGCCGGGGATATCGCCAAAATCGTAAATAAGCTGCGATGAATTTACCCGGGCAAGTGGTCCTCGTTTAATAAGTTTTGGTGGCTGTAAAATATAGGTTTTAAATTTCAGCGGCTTTGCCGGCAGTAAATCTATATCGAGGTTTTTAGTGGGCAGTGCTTTGAAATTTAATGTCGCCTGCTCAACCGGCTTCGAAAATGGTTTATAATCAGTCGTGTCATAAGTTTCGCTGGGCAATTTGCTAAAATCCAGGTTGCGGAACAGCGGTTGCACATGTGCGGTTACAATAGCATCCCAGTTTATCTTTTTTGCTTTGCTGAACTTTATTGGCTGGATGACCGGCTGTTTAAACGCCGGTGGTTGTTTGGTATTGCTTTGGTTTGATAAATTATTACAGGAGGTAATTATAAAAACAGTGATGATGTATAATCCCCTTTTTAAATTTATCATGTGTAAATAGCTGTTTTGTCCCATCAAAATAAGGTAGCGGCGGTAATGATAATGCGCCTTGCTAAAATATGGATATCGGTTTAAAAATCAACAAAAAATAGCGTCAAAATATCACCGACAATGGGGGATATACTTTTTAGGTATTAAATGGATTTTTAGAATTGATTGTAGTTGATATTTTTTAACGATAATCTTATTAATTTACGATGAATTATTTAAACCAGGTATAACCTCCGGGGTAATTGTAAACCTATCCTATGTAAGGCGCAAAATATTGCGTTCTCTACCATAAAAATCGCCATCACCACATCAAAATACTACATATGTATTATTGCCCGCCGCTATAATCAAAGCCATATTTGTTACGGTTAATTCAGTCAAAACAAATATCCGTTATGAAAAAGATACTTATCACCATTAGCTGCTTTATTTTATCCATAACAGCATTTTGCCAGCCGCCGGAAGAACAGGCGGCACTGGAACTTGCAAAACAAGGCAAATACCCCGAAGCTATTGCTGCATTCGAGAAAATCATTACCGCCGACGGCAAAAATGTAAATGCCATCAACGTGCTTAGCCAGCTTTATTTACGCAGCAATAAAGCCCAACAGGGTTATGATGTCGCTACACGCGGTCTCGGCATTGCCCCCGATAATATCGACCTGAATATTACAAAAGCTAAAGCCGCTATGGCACTTAGCCGTGATGATGAAGCGCTTACCATTATGGACGCCGCCATTACTAAACACGATGATGTATTTATACTTTATGTTATTAAAGGCAATGTCCTCGACGACCAGAACAAAATACAGTTGGCAATTGGCGCTTACAGCAAATCTATACAATTGAAGCCTGACTTTCCTTTTGCTTACCTAAGCCGCGCTGAAGATTTTGCCTCGATAAGCCGTTACGAAAACGCGCTTACTGATTACAACAAGTTTATAGAAATGATACCCGATAATGACGAAGGTTATAATATGCGGGGCTCAACCAATCATAAGCTCGGCAAAAACACAGAAGCATTGGCAGACTACTCCAAGGCTATAGAACTTAATAAAGACCAGAAATATGCTTTGGTTAACCGGGGTATTCTTTATGCTGAAACAGGCGCTGCCGATAAGGCAATGGCAGATTATAACCACGCAAAAACTATCGACGCAAATTTTGACGATGCCTACTATGAATTGGCCAAGCTTTATCAAAAACAGCGCAATTACCCACCTGCTCAGCAAAACATCGAAAAAGCAATCGGCATAAACAATAGAGTAGCAAGTTATTACACTGTTTATGCAAAAATTTTATTAGGGGCCGATAAAAACGCTGAAGGCCTGGCCGCAGCCGAAAAGGTAATAGCAATGGATAAAGTAAACGCCGATGGCTATCTGCTAAAAGCTACCGCCTACAGCAATATGGAGCGTTATGATGATGCAATAGCTGCAATAAACGATGGGCTCAAACTTTTCCCTGATAATTATATGTATTACTCGCTACGTTCGGCGGTTTACAAGTTTAAAGGCAATATTGCGATGTCTGATGCTGACAATCAAAAGGCAAAGGAATTGGGCACAAAAAATTAATGACGATGGCACGGCTGTATTGTTTGGTTATTTTATTGTTTACGGTTAAACTTGCCGGCGCACAATGCAAAAGTGGCAACTGCACCACAGGTAAAGGCGTTTACGATTTTGGCTGGTGCGTTTACAATGGCGAGTTCAAAAATGGCAAGCCCGATGGCCAGGGAACTATGAAATATGATGACTACACCTACACAGGCTCATTCAGCAACGGTGTTGAGGATGGACAGGGTGTTATAATTTATAAAAGCGGTAAAACCGAAAGTGTACTTTACAGTAAAGGGGTGAAATCGGCAGCCGGGCCGGCCAAAGTTAACGCCGCTGACTGGAAAGAAATAAAAGGTACAAATGCAGGTTGCATTAACGGTGATTGTGAAACAGGCTTCGGCACCTTCAAATTTCCAAGCGGGAACGTTTATACCGGCAATTTTGTGGATGAGCGCCGGCAGGGAAAAGGTACCATGGCTTTTGCCAACGGCGATATACTCGAAGGGAATTTTTATGCAAACGCAATTGTTAACGGCACCTACCGGTTTAATAACGGCTACAGGTTTACCGGAAGTTGGGACAGCAAAGGTGATATGTTCGACGGATTATATTACAACCCTGCGGGTACAGCTACAAGACTTGACCATGGCCAGGTTATTGCACCAGAGCCTGTTTATACCTTGCCCGCAAACCTTCCCCGGGGCGCTATAATTGTTTACGGCGATTTGACGGGCGAAAAACCCTGCAAAAATTTCGAGGTATGCCCCAAATGCGGCGGCCGTAAAGTTTTAAGTAAGCCCATAGTTACAACATATTCGTATACCGTGCCCGGTACCTACTCTATTGATAGTCATGGCAACAGGCACACCGAAATTGAAAGCGTATCAAACAGCCACACCCGCAGCATACCCAATTACGAAGTTTGCGATAAATGTGCAGGTAAAGGAAAAATTTGCGCCGATAAGGATTGAAAGCAGCGTTTTAGGGCATTTCTTTTACCCAAAGGCCCGTGCCGCTAACAATTATCTTAATTACGTCGCCATCGGCGCCCCTTATAAACTTAACCGGCCAGTCGAAACCGGCTACCATAAATTTATCGCCTGATATATGTTTCACCAGCAGCTTTTCCCCATCCCAAACCTGGGTGGCCACTAATTCATTATTAACAATATCCAGTTGCAAAAATATAGATTGATTTTGCCGGGTCATTTTAAATTTGCCGGTATAAGCCGAAAGGCTGTCAGTTTGTTGATTGATGATGGTTTTTGCTTCTGTGGCACCGGCAAAAGCGCTTTGTCTAAGCGCTAACACTATAAATAACAATAAAATCTTTTTCATGCCGGTTTATTTTTGAGTGATAAATGTATCGCCTTCCAAAACTTCTGTAAATACAATATGGCCTTTTAAATCTTCGGGATAAAACCAGGCATCGCGCAGTTTTTTTTCTGAAAACAACTTCAACTGGTCGCCGTTATGTACCGATTGGCTTTGTGAGGAATTACCATAGCTCACGAGTACTTTTGCTTTTATGCGTTTACCAAATTCAATTATCCCAACCCACGAGTCGCCGCTGCTTACGGTCACTGTTTTGGTGCCCCTGCCAGCATTAGCTACCCGAAACACGCCCAGTTCGCCGTCAGCTCCATTACCGGGCAGGTCGATGCCATTTCTTTTCAACCGGTAATAAGTACCCCAGGGCGTTGCCAAATCGCCGAAAGTTGTTTTGATCTGTTTAGCTACCTGTTCAAGCAGTTCCACGCAGTGCTTTTTGTCGCGGAGGCCGGTTGGTGTAGTACTTGGTCTGTTAGGGTCCCACCTCACCGCGTAATTATACTCGTTTGATGGCTGAAAACGTCGCGACCAAAAGTAAAACAACAGCATGCCTTTACTATCGTTATCAGCGTTCCTGTCCCATTGGCTTAAAACCTGTTTGGCTTCCTGTAACAACGGAGATGAAGTAGTGTCGATACCGGATAGCAAATCCGTCAAAACCCTGTCGGCCAGTTCCGCATGCGTGGATAGTTTATAGTCTATCAAATGCTCAAAAGTAATATTACCGTCGCCCATCATCATGTTTGCTGCCCGTTGGGGGCGTAGTGGCATTTTGTCGGGTGCTATATAGCTTGGGTAATTGTGCTTATCCAATTCCTGTGGCAGTGTGGCGCGCCATGGCGGGTCGTTGGCATTTTGCAGCCAGCCACTCTTCGGGTTCTTCAATTTTGGCAGCTCATCGTATCTTAAATAGCCGCTCCAGATGTTTTTTGATGAATCTCCTTTTATTATTTGGTTCCAGTCTTCAAATGTACCACCCGGCCTGCGCGGTACGAGGCCGTTAAAAAGATAGAAAATATTTTTGTCGGTATCAGCGTATAGTACGTTCCAAAATGGCATCTGCTGCATTTTTAAAGCAGCCTCAAATTGCCCAAAATTTTTACTATTTGCCATTCTCCACCATTCCAGCAGTGCATTCGGCCTGTCCATACCCGCAACTTTCAAAGCCAACGCTTTGTTCTTATCCATTTTCAAAATATCGCCAAAAGCTGTTGAGTAAAACTTCATGGGTTTTGCCAACAGGCTGCCATCTTTTTGCTTCACCCAAATTGTATCTGCCCGTTCTTTTAGTGCCTGCTTTTTCCCATCGAGCATGTAACCTCCATCTTTAAGTGTTATTTCAAAGCTATCGGCATTATCCAGCGTATTATCGGTATGGGTCCACCCCAGATATTTATTAAAAGCAATGGCGCAACCGGGGAAACCGACCAGGTTTGCACCATATATCGGGTTGCCGTTAAGGGTTAATTCCGTTTCAAACCAGGTAAATTCATTGCCCCATATCAAATGCGGGTTTTGTACCAGCATAGTGTTGTGGCTGGCGGTGCGCTTACCGCTTATAGCATAGGCGTTTGACCCCATGTCTGACCACTCCGGCACTTTATTCAATTCATTGCCACCGGTAAATTCCATCACAAATACATACAGGCTTTGCAGGTTTACATCGTCCGGGGTAACCGGTAGTATTGGTAATTTGTCTTTATCGATTACTTCAGGATGTGCTTTTGCATAGGCATTCATTCCATCGGTGAAAGATCTGATGATCTGTTTTAGTTCAAGGCTTTGTGTTTTTCGAAACAATATTGCCGTTTGCGGTATATTCAGGCTATGCACCAGTTGGTCCGATTGCTCGTAAATAGGCCCCCAATATGCAGCTGCTTTGCCCCTTGCGTTGGCATACAGGCGTAATACCAGGTTGGCATGTGCCTGCATTTCGGCCCAGCCCTGCGCGAAAAACAAATCCTTTTGGTTGGCTGCAGTAATATGTGGTACGCCCCATTCGTCCCATTCAATTTTAGCCTTTTGAGCAAAGGTGGTTTGGTGATAAAAGGCTGACAACAGGAAGAGTAATAACAGGCAAGGTTTTTTCATTTTATCGGGGTTAATGAATTGGTGTCCTAAAATAGTGCTATATTGATATAAAATGAAATTTATTGCAAATTAGTTGCATTTAATTAAACGCCTCTATTCTTAATCTTTTTTCTTAGGTGATTTTGACGGATTGATATAAAAAAGCCAACTATAAAAAGGCCCGACATATTTTACTATACCGGGCTATGTTTTATTAAGCAGCCATCTTTTTCAATTAACTCACCAGCCTATTCAAACAGTGTTTTTGGGTGAAAATGTTTCCATGAGTGCATGTATTCCTGGTAGGCCTGTATTTTATCCAATTGTATACCTTTATTTAAGCCGTCGGTACACAAGCCGTTCCAGTTCCACGTTGATACGGTTTCTTTATCTGTAAGCCTGCCAACAGAGTCAAGGTTGAAATGTAATTCGCGCCCTTTTACCATACGATTGTAGGCATGAAATGTAAGACTGTCATTTTCAAGGCCAATCATGGTGGGAGTGTTGGCAAAATTATCGTTTATTACTTTTGTTTTAACCAATTTACGCCAGTTGTATGCCTTGGCCTGGTTGTTTATGATAACACCCAGCACCCAGCTTTTCCTTAATATAGTGTCTTTATTTTTTACAGTGCTGTCACGGTCGATGGCTTGTATCCTATCGTAGTTTTCCAGGTCGGCGTAATCCGTCTTAAAGTGATTGTCGGGCTGCAAGATCAGCGAGCCAGGATATTTCTCCAGCCACGATGCCAGGGTTGACTGTTCGTAGTTCAATTCTTTTAAGTGAGTCCCTTTCAATGCTCCAACCGCCGCAATACCCGTTGCCTGGTACCACCAGGTTTTTGTAGACTCATCCTCAATTATTGCGTTATAGTGCCTCGCTCCCACTAACCTGAACTGCTGCCGTTTGCCGTTTACAACAGGGCTGTATACCCGACCAGTGCGGCACATGGTACAATAGGTAACCAACACTGGCTCGCCACCTACATCGTCCTGTACTTTATGGTGGTACCCCAGGTAAACAAGCGGGTATGCCTTTGCCACGCCATTGTTTACCACTCCCAATATCACCATATTGCCTGGTACATGATTGCCGGCAGCATCGGCAAACTTTACGGTTTTTGGTTCTTCGAACATGGTTTCAGCTTTGTACATCACGTCACTCACATAGTAGCTTCCCAAAAACAGCGCCAAGCAGGCAACTTTTATAACCTTGTTTTTGGTGGAGTTGGCTGCAAAGTATTTGATGATATAGTAAAGCACTATTAATGCCCCAGCAATCCGCAATGGCGTTACTATTTTTTCGAGATAATAAGAGGCGGTTATAGCATTAAGATCCTGGCTGCCCGGAAAAGGCATCAACAGGTAAGCATGTACCAGCCCGGGGATAAGCAGTAAACAAAAGCCTGTCCAAAATATCCAAGGCCCCATTGAAGTGTTTTTCATTTAAAAAATCAGGTTAATATTGGCGAACTGAATATAGAGATTTACAGGGTTTTATCAAATAATATTAAAAAAGAGTCAAGAGGCAAGAACCAAGAGTCAAGAAAACTGCCGCCAAATTATGTCTTGGTTTTTGATTCTTGGCTCTTGACTCTAAAAATCTAACTTTTTCCGTATCCAAAAAAAGCCATACGCTCACCCATTTCTTTGTAAGCCTCATTTGGCTGCGGCGCCCAGGTACCCAGGCCGTCTACATAGCGGTTAAACATACAAAAGGCGGCGGCAATAAGCACGGCATCGTGTATTTCGCTATCATTTGCACCGGCTTCACGGGCAGCGGCAACATCAGCATCCGACACATTTTTACCACCTTTTTGCACCTGGTGCGCAATGTGCAGCAAAGCCCGCAACTTATCCGAAACCGGGGCGCTTGGCAGGCCTGCCTTTATCTCATCAATAAAACCGAGCCCGGCGCCAAGGTGCGCGCAAGCCGCGGCTGCGTGTGAAGTATGGCAAAAGTGACAATTGTTCCAATATGAAACCGATGCTGCTATAATTTCGCGCTCGCCACTGGTAAGGTCCGACGGACCGCGTAAAAGTGTCTCAGCAAGGTCGAGCAACGGCCGGGCAGTTTCGGGTCTAAAGTTTAATAAGCCCACTATGCCCGGCAGTTCTTCATTTTTTAAAGTTATATGTGCCATGATTTTGTTTTATTGTTTTAGCGATAAACGCTTGATTGATACCCTTCTTCGGCCCTGCGTGGTGCCCGTTCAACATAAAATTGTTTATCCTGTGGCGCCCAGGTACCCAAGCCGTCAACATAGCGGTTAAACATACAAAATGAAGCAGCAATTAAAACGGTATCGTGTATTTCAATATCGGTTGCGCCTGCACCTTTCGCGGTTTCAATTTGGTCAGCGGTAACCTGCTTCCCTCCTTTTTGAACACTACCTGCTATGCTCAGCAAAGCCTTCATTTTTGGAGATATTTCTGCCGATTGAAAATCCTGCTTAATCTGTTCAATTTCATCGATATCGCATTTAAGGTAATGCCCGGCCAAAGCGCCATGTACATTTTGGCAAAAAAAACAATCGTTCAGGTACGATACGTATGCCCCAATTAATTCCCGTTCGCCGCGGGTTAGTGTGTTGTTATCATCCCGCAAAAGCACTTCTGCCAATGCATTCAAAGGTTCAGCCATTACCGGCCGGTAAGCCATCAACCCGCGTATGCCGGGCAAATCGTTATCAAGTTTAATATGTGCCATGTTATTTAATTTTTATATAAATTTTAGGACAAGAGTCAAGAAATCAAGAACCAAGAGTCAAGATAAAAAGGCCCATGCGATAACCTGTAAATAGCTAATATTCGCATTTTCTCTCTCTTGGCTCTTGACTCTTAACTTCTTGTATCTCTTTTCAAGGGTGATCGCCCGGTTGTATATTTTTTGCAAAAAGCACAATCAATAATCCCGGTAAAAATACCAGCGAGAATATGAATAATGCGTTACTATATCCGCCTAAATTAACTACCAGCACCCCAACAAACAACACCGCCAATGCAGTAAACAGCCGCCCGGCGTTAAAGCAAATACCTGTTGCCGATGCACGCACCCCTGTCGAAAACAATTGCGGAATATAAACCGACAAAACTCCCTGGCTTATCCCGAAAAACACCGCCAATGCAGCAATTTCCACGTAAATAGCCGGCGTAAAAGTTGCGTTGGTTTTAAACAACAAAAAAGCCATCGCAGTACATACAGCAAAACACGCTATAAGCGATTTTCGCAGTCCCATCAAATTCGCCACCCAGCCCGATATAAAACCACCGCTTAAGCCGCCCATTCCCAAAAACATCATACTCAGGCCGGCCTGCTTACTGCCATCGCCGGCAATCAGACTCTGTATCCAGGTCGGCATCCACGAAAATATGGCCCATAACCCTATCAGCATAGCGCCAAAAATTACCGAACCAATAAAAAGTGATTTGCGGTTTGTTGGTGAGAATAGCTGGTTGTCCAAAATTGGGTTGGTATGTTTATCTTCTTTATGGCGTTTCCACAAATCCGACTCGGAAATAAAAAGCAATGCCATGATTCCTAAAAGAATTGGAACCGCACCGATATAAAATGCCTGGCGCCATGATGATACCAAATACCGCGTAGCCCCAGCCGAGAATATACCAACCGGGAATGATATAGAAAGGATGCCTGTAAAAACAGCTTTGGTTTTTTTCGGCCAAACTTCGCTTATCAGGGTAAATGCAATAACTAAGTCGCCTCCTACGCCAAAGCCGCTCATAAAACGGCAAACCATAATACCGCCCCAGCCCGGCATAAAGCCGGTAAGGATGGTAAACAATCCATAACTGGAGGTTGCGAGCACAAGTGCTTTTTTGCGACCGATGTTGTCGCTTATAAAACCCCAGAAAAAGCCCCCCACCGACCAGCCAAAAATAAAAAGCGAATTAATGAGGCCGCTCAGGTAACCTACCTCTCCCGGCGTTTTGTTGCCTCCCATCTGTTTTACTACATCCGGCAGGTAAACAGACATTAATGTCGATGTCGCCCCGCCGAATGCACTGCTGAAAAAACAAATCACAAACAGCGCAAATAGCGTTGCCGATTTTACTTGCGCCCTCTCGGTGGCGTTAATGGTTAATGTTTCCATATTATTTTAACAAATTATCAAATGTTATCCCTACATAATAAATTCCGCCAATGGTTGGCGAGCCGTATGCCTGCGATATTTGGGTATTCAGCAAGTTGCTTGCGCCAATTTTTAATGTGGCATTTATTTTCGGCAGTTTTTTATTCACCTGCAGGTCAACCAGCGAATAAGCATCTACCCTGCCCGGCCTAACGCCATTAAATGTACCATACCAGTCGAACGCGCTTTGGTAATGCCAGTTTAAGTTAAAACCAAAACCATTGTAAGCATTGCTATTGGCAAACGTTACATTACCACTATATTTTGGCGTGTTATATTGGGCTATGTTGTTTGGGTTGGCGTTACGGATATTAAATGACGAGATAGTAAGATTTGTACCCACCGAATAGCCTCTCGGTATAAGATAGGTCGCGCCCAAGCCAACACCCGAAGCCGAAACTTTGTCAGGTGCATTGGTGTACAACTGGAAAGCATGGATTTTTCCGGCCGGTATATCGCCTGCGGCAACCGGGTTTATTTTACCATCGGCGCCTAAAACATTATCCTGTGGTTGTATAACCACAGTGTTTAAAATAAAGTTGGTATAAGTGCTGTAATAGTAATTTACATCGATTAATAGTTTTTCAGCAATTAATCCTTTGTAGCCCAACTCGAACGCCTTTTGCTGTTCGGGTTTCACATAAGCCACGTTCGATTTTACCATCAGGTCCTTATTATTGGCAACTGCCTGCGGGAATGGCGTACCGCTACCAACTGCCTGGCCAAATGCTGCACCAAATGCACTTACCGATGCTGCTGTAAACGAATTTTCATAAACGTTTAAGCCCTTACTGTTATTTGGCGCGCCACCCAATATGGTGATAGGCCCAACATTAAGGTGTATAAACTGGTCGACCGGCGTTGGGTTACGGAACCCTGTTTGGTACGATGCCCTGAAGTTGTGCGTATGGTCGACAGTGTAAACAGCTGCAAAACGGGGAGTAAAGCTGCCTTTAAAGTTTTCATTTTTATCATACCTTACAGAAGCAAGCAGGCTTAGCTTATCTTCAAACAGCTTCTTTCCCGCCTGTGCGAAGGCGCCGTATTCATTGATGGTTATCCGCTTGTCCTTATCGTCAAACAAACTGCCGTTGGTAAACATGCTATAATGGCGTGTGCTGCCACCTGCCTGCAAATCAAATATTTTAATGGCGCTGCTAAAATCATACTGGCCTTCGGTGTGGTAAAATTTACTGTTACTAAATACCCCCGCGCCACTTAAGCCATAGTTATGAATAGATGCGTCTTTAGCCTGGTTAAACTCTGGTGTGCCGGGTAAAAACCTGCCCTGATCGGCAAATGCCCGCGCGGCATTGTTATCGTGCCCGGTAACCCCGTTTACGGTGCCGTTAAAAGCATTTTGATAGCGGGTAAACCACATTTCGTCAGCCTGGGCAGGAGCTACTACATTACCGTTCATATCCTTCACCCAGTCGCGGTTAATAAATTGTGCAAGTGAGCGGGTGTTATATGAGTCGTGCGAGTTTTCAATAACCGCATAGCTACGGATAAAGAAATTGCTTCCCTTTAACTCAAGTTTATGGGTTTGCAGCACAAAGTTATTCAGGTCAAACCTGCTGCTGCCTGTATAACTGGCGGTACCACGGCCGTAATTGTACTGGTAAATGGCTTCGAGGTTATTGGTGATTTTGTATTCCAATGCTCCGTTCAGTTTCAAACTATAGACGTTGTAATTCATTAGGTCTTTTTCTTCGTAACCTGTTCTTGAAACAAGGCCGATATTTGGTAACGTTCTTGAAACTTCGTCACCATAAATATTCAACGCATCGCGGCCCGGGTTATTAGGCCCTCGTAAATTAGGCGGGGTTGAAGCACTTACATCGGTATAGTTATCGGCGTACCAATCGGTGCCGGTGAGGTACGACGCGTTTATTTTGAAGGCAAATTTGTCATTAAAAGCTTTGGCGTATCGCAAAGCAAAGTCGTACATCCCTTTAATACCCACATTACTTTCGCCCAGGTGGTTAATACCTGTTTTAGCCGATAACGACAGCCCCTGGTATTCAAAGGCATCTTTAGTGTGCATCAGCAGTGCGCCGTTAAAAGCAACCGGGCCATACAAAGCCGAGGCTGCACCGGGTATAATTTCAACATTATCAATATCCAAATCAGATGCGCCGAAAAGGTTACCCACGGCAAAGTTCAAGCCCGGTGTCTGATTATCAACCCCGTCAATCAGCTGCAAAAAACGGGAATTGCCGGTAGTATTAAAACCACGGGTATTAACCTGTTTATAGGTAATACTGCTGGTTACGGCTTCAACTCCCTTTAGGCTTTGCAAGCCATCGTAAAAAGTGAAGGATGGGTTTTCACGAATAGCCTTCTGTGTCATTTTTTCGATACTTACCGGCGAGTTTAAAATGCTTTGGTTTACGCGGGTCGCTGCCGTAACCACTTCATTAAGTACCACGGCTGTTTGCAGTAATTTACCGTTGTTGTTATCGCCAGCGCTTTTAACGGTAATTTCGAAATTGGCGTAACCTACGGTTGATACCTGCAGGATTACCGGGAATTTCAAATGTTCGGCGTTAATGCTATAAAACCCCTTACTGTCGGTAATGGTTCCTGCTATCTTGCCTTTTACAGTGATACTTGCTCCGTTTATTGGCTGGTTGGTGGCGCCATCCGTTATGGTGCCGCTTATGCGATTTTGCTGCGCGTATAGTTTAACGCCGCTCAATAGTAATATAATAAGGATAAATTTTTTCATTTTGAGATTGGGTGATTGGTTAAGTTTTCTTTAAATGGTCGTACCCTTGCGGCAGGCGCATGTAGCCATTGTTAATCAGCCGGCCGGCCAGCACATCAAAGTAGCCGGCATCGTCGGGCAGTGCGGTATCCAGGCCATCAACATATTTATTGTAAAGACAAAAAAGTGCGGCTATTAAAACCGTATCGTGTATTTCAAGGTCGGTTGCGCCTTCGGCTTTTGCATTTTCGATATGGGCGGTGGTCACTAACTTGCCGCCTTCGCGCACTTTATCAGCAATTACAAGCAGGGCTTTCATCTTTTCGCTAACCGGTGCTGAACTGATATCGGTTTTGACCATTTCGCAAGTTTCTTTATCGCCTAAATATAAATCGGCTGCAGCGGTATGGGCCGCAGTACAGAATTTGCATTTGTTGCCGTTTGACACTACGGTGGCTATCAATTCGCGCTCACCTTCGGTGAGCGTGGAGGGTCCGCGCAATAAAATCTGGGTAAGCTCTCGGATGGGCTGAGCGGTGTCTTTACGGTATTCTAACAAGCCGGTAATACCCGGCAGATGTGCTTCAACTGGTATGTGTGCCATAATCTTTAAAAAATAGAAATTGAGAAATAGCTGGAACGACGGATTATATTATTTTGCCGACCGATAAATTAAAGCGACGTTTAGGTTTGCCGCTGTTTATCAACACGGCATTAACCCAAAACAAAAAACAAGCAATAAAATACAAGCAGTAGCTAATACGCCTTCCCGGAAAAATAAATGCAGGAATTAACAGGCAGATTTTGGCGGTTGCTCCGGGATGTCCGGGCAATTTGATTGAACCCTTTGAACGGGTTGAATAGCGAAAGTTTTTAAGCTTTTAGCGGGGACACTAAAAGCAAACTGTATAAAGTTAAACTGAAATTTTTCAATAGCGGTTATTTTACCAAACGGCACATGATTCTTTTTAGGTACCGGAACATCCTTTATGTGCTTCGCACAGATAACGTTATGGCCAACCAGCCGGGTGGTTTCATAGTTTGGCACACACATTATATAAATAGCGGTGCGCGTTACCCTCATTTTTACATAATTGTAACTGGCGTCTTCAAATTGTATGCGCCCGCTCACATTCTCGTATGTTGGCCATTCCGTAACCGTTGGCATGTCCACCGGTATTTTAATCTCGGTAAGGTCGTGAATGTTATATTTGTTTTTGCTGGTTTGCTCGTTAAAAAACTTATCGGATTTGTACGAAAAATATTGATATAGCGCCAGATACCCGCCTATATTAAAGAGGTGTAATGATAACAAGGTTATGGCAATTAGCCGTTTCAATATATTTATCGGTTAAATTGGGTTATTAAAGATGTGTTTAATACGCCGGATTTCAAAATTATTTCAAAAATACTGTTGAAACCACAATTATTTACCCACGCTGACGGTATTGTTGATCACGTTTAAAAGCGACTTGTCTCCTTCTGCATCCCCCAGTAGTTGCCATATCATTATACCCCCTGCATTTTGCAGCGCAAGCGTAGTTTTATTTTTTATAGTGTTGACGCCATTATAGTAAATAACCCCGCCACCAGGTACGATAAATTGGTCGGCATTTTCGGCACCCGGATATTGGATTACCAGGTTTTTAAAGTTGATATCGGTAGGTGCACCGGTACCAAAGCCATAGCCATAAAAAGGCAAGCCGAGGCTCAGCTTATCTTTTGCAATATGGCGGGTATTTGTCCAGTAATCCAAATCGGCCACCGCCATATCATAAGGCGCATGCGGACCTGCATCCTGTGGTCGCCACGGGCCCGTTTTGTCGTACGACATGATGTTTATGAAATCATAAACAGCCAATGATTTGTCAGTATAACGCGATTTGTAGGCCGTGGCTACAGCCGAAGTAAGTAGTTTGCCCTTCGGTCGTAAGGCATCCGATAATCCGGTTACAAAAGCTTCGTAGTTATTGTCGATCCGTTCGCCCTCCAAATCAACATCTATCCCATCCAAGTTATATTTAACAGCAATATTTACCAGGTTGGTTATTAAGACATTACGCAGCGTATCTGATAGTAACTTTGAATAATAAGCCGGAGCCGAACCTCCGCCTATGGATATCAACACCTTTGTGTGTTTTGCATGGGCCGCTTCCACAATTGTGGTCATCGCAGGCGATACGTTGAAATTACCAGTAGAATCCGGATTGACAAACGCTATATTAAGGTAATTTATTCGCGCAAAATCAAAATTAACATTGCCGCCATTGCGCATCCCAAAGGCAGGCAGGTAACCTATCACTCTGAAATTCTTACCGGCTTGCATATTTTGGGCGTTGGTATTTTTACAGCCGGTTATCAGCAAACAAAGCAGAACGGCTATGTAAATATTACTTAGGATTTTCATCATCAGCGAAACGGTTTACGGCGTTAATATACATCGTAATATTGGATGATAAAAAGCCATTGATTATTATAGTGCCCCTGAGCAATAAAAAAATACAACCCTTTCACAATATTTTCCGTTTAACCGGGTAATTTACACTGATATAAAACATTCAAACCGAACATATACCTTAACCATATTCTATATTTTGATGATAAGCCGAACACTTAAGAACACTAAAGGAAACCTGACGGTGCTTACGCAGCATAACAGGAAATTGCAACAATCGCTTGAGGAATTGGAGCGTGTAAATAAAAACTACCTGCGCATTATGAGAGTAATGGCGCACGACCTGCGTAACCCGCTTTCGGGTATAACCGGGCTAGCCAGTGTGCTGATGGATGAAGAAGAATTCTCGGACGACAGCAAGTACATGCTGAAACTGATTGAAACTACAGGCCTCCACTCCATGGAAATGATAAACGAGTTGCTAAAATCGGGGCTTGAGGATGATAACGAAATATTAATAAAACAGCAATTTGATTTGCGCTCTTTGCTTTACGACTCAGTAGAACTATTACAGTTTAGGGCAAAGGAGAAGAACCAGCAAATTGTTTTTGAAAATGATAACAAGCCTGTTTTGGCTGAAATTAACCACGAGAAAATATGGCGGGTTGTCAATAACCTGATTGTTAATGCCATTAAATTCAGCTACTCAAACAGTACGATTAAGGTGGGCATAAAAGAAAATAATCACCTGGTACTTATCTGGGTTGCCGATAATGGAATGGGTATTGCACCAGAGCAAAAGGAAGTCGTTTTTGAAATGTTTACACCCGCGAAAAGAAACGGCACACACGGCGAACAACCATTTGGATTGGGCCTTTCCATATCCAAAAAAATTATTGAGCTGCACAACGGCAAAATATGGTTCGAGAATAATGTAGACAAAGGAACTATATTTTATATAGAATTGCCGGGCTTAGGCACTTAGTCTAACTACGGTTACATATAAAGAGCCAATTGAGATTTATTTCAATTGGCTCTTTTGTTTTATTGTGATAAAAAGGTCTACCCCAAACTACCCATGAATAATGACAGCGCCTCGAATTGCCCCATAATTATTCCGAACGCAAACTCATCACCGGGTTGGCGACAGCGGCTTTAACTGCCTGGAAGCTTACCGTTGCCAATGCTATAACCAGTGATATAACACCTGCCATAGCAAAAACCCACCATTGAATACTTATCCGGTATTGATAGGTTTGCAGCCAGTTGTTTATTGCCCACCAGGCTACCGGGAAAGCTATTAAACATGAGATGCAAACCAACTTTAAGAAATCTTTTGACAACAAACCGGTAAGGCCGGCTACGGTGGCACCAAGCACTTTGCGTATGCCTATTTCCTTTATCCTTCTTTCGGCGGTGTAGGCAGCTAAGCCAAATAATCCAAGGCACGAAATGAATACAGCCAAGGCAGCAAATACACCAGCGAGGCTCCCCGTAAGCGTTTCCGTTTTAAATAGTTCGTCAAAGTCATTATCAACAAATTGATAATCGAACGGATAGCCGGGGCTGTCTGCTTTTACAATATTTCCGGCCTTTACAATTGCATCCTGTTTGTTTGCACCGTTTTTTAAGCGGATAGTCAACACCCTGGTATCTGCAGGGTGATTGTATATCAGCAATGGGTCCGCTTTGCCGTACATATCGTTATAAAGATAGTCCTTCATGATGCCTGCAATCTGGAATGCCCTTTTGCCGCCATCCCTAATCATGCCGCCTACCCGACCTTCTTTACCCATTTGTTTGGCGAAGGCCTCATTGATGATCACATAGTTGCTATCCAATGCTGACTGTGGGTAAAAATCGCGCCCGGCAGCCATCTTTATTCCCATTGTCGAGATAAATTGCGAACTAACATTTTGCCAGGATATCAAGGGATTTTTTGAAGCATCCTTACCATCCCAGCTATAATTATCGGTGTTACTGCCAACTTCAATAGCACGGTCATTACTTAAGGCTGCATTTGTTGCAATGCCTGACTTCATCAAATCATTATATATTGCGGTAAACTGGTCGCCCTGTTTGCCCTGCAGATTTACATAAACCAGGTTGTCTTTATTGTACCCAAGCTCGCGACTTTTTACATGCTGAATTTGCTGGTAGATAATTACCGTACCGATAATTAAAATAATAGAAACGGTAAACTGAATTACCACCAAACTCTGCCTGATAAAACCTGAACCGGAACTTGATTTTATCTTTATATTTTTAAGAACAGCGATAGGATTAAAGGACGATAGATAGAATGCCGGATAACTACCTGCCAATAAACCAGTTACAATGCTTATACTTACTAAATAAATGAGGTGCGAGGGCTCAAGGATGTTTACGAGCATTTCCTTTTGAACCAGGTTGTTAAATGATGGCAATACAATGTACACTAAACCAATGGCGACTAATACAGCCACAAACGACAATACCAGCGCTTCGCTGATAAATTGACGTATCAACTTGCCTTTGCCGGCGCCCATCACTTTACGCACACCAACTTCTTTAGCCCGTTGCTCCGAACGTGCGGTAGCCAGGTTCATGAAATTGATACATGCAATTAGTAAGATTATCCAGGCAATAAAAAAGAAGAGTTTTACATACTGTATACGGCCACCGGTCATTTTACCGTCTGCGAAATTATCATGCAGGTTCCAGTCATTCATCCCGAACAGAAAGCACACAGTTGTATTTTTACTTTGTGTTTTACCAGCTATAAAGTTGCTTAACTTTCTGTTAACCAACGCTAAATTAGCGTTCGATTCAAGCTCAACATAGGTGCGGGCCCAGTTGGCGCCCCACATATCCATCCAGGGCTGTTTATGGTCGATGTTGGCCATCGGCGCAAGCCAGTGAAACTGTAAGGTTGAATTTTTTGGAAGGTCTTTAAATACGCCTGTAACAGTATATTCCTGTTAGTTGTTCACCTTCAGTGATTTCCCAATTGGATCAGCATCCCCAAAGAATTTCTTCGACATGGTTTCATTAATAACTACCGAATGTATTTGCTGAAATGCATTTGACGCGCTGCCGTATACAAACGGCAATTGAAGCATTGAAAACAGTTCGACGTCGGCATAGGTGCCTTTTTCGTTAATGATTTTATCGCCCAGCGCAAACAACTGGTCACCAAAACCGCTTATTCTCGCTGCAATTTTTATACCGGGTATTTCAGCTTTTAAAACCTTCGCCATAGGCCCTGGTGTTGCATGAAAAGTACTCACCTTACCATTATACGTTTGGTTTTCGTAGATAGTGTACAACTGATCCTTCTTTTGATAACTGTGATTAAAGGTCAGTTCATCCTGCACCCATAAAAATATCAGCGAAGCACAAGCTATACCGATAGCCAGCCCGGTGATATTTAAAAAACTGTAGCCCCTGTTTTTTAACAAGCTGCGCATGGTGGTTTTAAAATAGTTCTTTATCATAATGGTGGTTCATTGGTTCAACTATGAACTACTCGGCCCTCATGCTCTTTACCGGGTTTGCAAGCGCTGCTTTTATTGCTTTGTAGCCTACTGTTACCCAGGCCAGTATTACTGATGATACTACGGCCAGTAAAAACACGTCAAATGTGATATTTATGCGGTAAACAAAGCTTTGCAGCCAGCCCGACATCAGGTACCACGATACCGGCATGGCTATTACAAACGAAATTGCAATCAGTATCATAAACTCCTTCGAAAACAGCATTACTATACTGCTTACCGATGCACCCAAAACCTTGCGAACGCCTACTTCTTTGGTGCGCTGCACTACCATAAAAGACACCAGGCCATACAAGCCAAGGCACGAAATAAATACAGCTATGCCCGCAAATATTTTATAAACCAGCGCCAACTGGTTTTCCTGGTTGTAAAACTGAGCGATATTGTCGTCCAGGAAATACCCGGTATAAGCATATTCGGGGTACGTTTTTTCCCATTGATGTTGTATGGTTGATATTGTTTTGGTGAGGCTTTTAGTTTGCAGCTTTACGGCTATCTCGCCTTCCTGGCTCTTGCGCGACGTTATTACTATTGGTTTAACAGACTCGCGTAAAGAGTTAGTTTTAAAATCTTTAACAACGCCCACAATAGGTAGCCACGGGCTGTTATTACCACCAAGCTTTACTGTTTTACCTATAGCGTCTTCGGGTTTTAGCACGTTCAGTTTTTTCAAAAACGTCTCGTTAACTACTGCCTGCCTTGCCGTATCGCTACGGTCGTAGCCTTTGCCCGCTACAAATTGCAGTTGAAAGGTTTTAAAGTAATCGTCGTCGCCATATTTTAAAAATGTGGTAATACCGTTTTCCTTATTCTCCTGATTGTAATAAAAATTGGTGCCCCAGTTGTTATCAGACGATGGCACATCAGATACAAAACTTACCGATTTTATCTCTGGACTTTGAAGCAACTGTTCCTTAAACGATTGCATTTTGCGTAAACTCAGGCTATCTGTTGAGCCGGGTATAACTAATATTGCTTCCTTGTTAAAGCCTAAATCAGCTTCATTGACGTAGCGCATTTGCTTAACTGCTATAATGGTACCGATGATGAGCAGCTGAGAAATACCAAACTGCAATACCACAAGTCCCCTGCGCAGCGGGATGCCACCTATAGAGGCCGCAGTGATTTTATTTTTAAGCGCCGATACAGGTTTAAAGCCTGATACTACCAACGCGGGGTAAACACCAGACAAAAGGATTATAATAACGGTTGCTGCAATCAAAAATAATACACTGCCCACGCTAAGCAATGCAATGTCGTCAGGTACGCTGGCTATATTTTTTAAATACGGCAAAGCTATCTTAGCCACAATAAGCCCAAGGACTAAGGATACGGCAACAATGATAGTTGTTTCGCCCATCACCTGCCCTATTAGCTGACCGCGTGAACTGCCCAGCACTTTACGGATACCCACCTCTTTCGACCGGCCTACAGACTGCGCTGTTGAAAGATTTATGAAATTGATGGATGCCATAATGATTACCAAAATGGCGATGAATGACAGAACGCGTAAAGTAGACTTGCTGGTTAAATGGTCGCCCAATGTATTGCCAACACGCTTATCGAAATGCAGTTCGCCCAATGGCTGTAAAAAATTCGTCATGCCAACTTTGCCTTTTTCGCCTGCATGCCTGTGTGCAAAAGTTTTAAGTTGATTATTAATTCGCTCAACAGATTCGTTTGCCGGGAGTTGCACAAAAACCTGGTGATTGCTGCTTAGCGCGTGCCAGTTGTCGTTGTAACCATATTCATTGGGGTGTTGTTTGCAGGTAATGAACGATACCAATACACGAAACGGAACATCTGAGTTAGCCGGCGCATCTTCAATAATACCTACCACTTTTAAATTTAGCAGGTTATCCATTTTTAGGGTTTTACCCATGGCATTTTTCCAATCGCCAAAGTATTTTTCAGCCCTGCTTTTGTCTATCACCACTGTATTTGCATCCTTCAATGCCGATTTGCTGCCGGCCAGCCAGTCTACACTGAAAATATCGAAGTACCGCGGTTCAACAAATACCACACCGACAGATTCGGCAAACTTTTTATCGCCCACGCCGGTCGCCGAGTTGCCTTCAGGTACGGTTATCTGGCTGCCGTAGCTTGAATTAAGGGCCGCAACTTTTATCTGCGGAAAATCAAGCCTTAACGCCTCAGTTGCTGGTGCTGGCACTCCCGGGTTATAGGCCATATCACCTTCGCGCTTTTGCTCCGTAACAATGTGGTAAGTATTTTTAAAATTGGGCTGAAAAGTATCGAAGCTCAATTCGTATTGTACAACCACGTATATGAGCAGGCAGGCTGCGATGCCAACCGTTAAACCCGAGACATTTATAGCTGTATATCCTTTGTGGTGAACAATGTTGCGCCACGCTATTTTGAAGTAATTTTTAATCATGATAATTTGTTATGATGATATAGGGTTAAAATACATACCAAATATTTAAGTTATTACAAATCAATAACATAAGCATTACACAGGTGTACGAACATGTTCGTAAGTGTAACAGTAAGTGTTCGGTTTTGATACAGGTGGGAGGTTAGAGATCAGAGGTTAGTTAAAAAGCAAAGACCGGACTAGCGTTTGCTAATTCCGGTCTCTAGTCTCTAACCGACAAATTCTACTCCGACCGCAGGCTATTAACGGGGCTACTCATAGCTGCCTTAACGGTATGGTAACTCACCGCAATAATAGCTGTTATCATGGCGATGATACCAGCTGTAATAAACAGCCGCCAATCGGGCGTTATGCGATAAGCAAAATTATCGAGCCATTGGTGAACCAGGTACCAGGCTATAGGAGCTGCTACGACAAATGAGCCAGTAGCTATAATCAAAGTCCCCCGGTTAAGCAGCAGGAAAAGATTGCTTACCGATGCACCTAATACTTTGCGTATGCCAATTTCTTTGGTGCGGTTAATGGTATTGAGGCCCGATAGTCCAAATAAGCCCAGGCAGGCAATTATAATCGCCAGTATACACGATGTGGTTATGGTTGTCATCCAACGCTGATAAGCATCATAGCTTTTGGCAACTTCTTCATCTAAAAAAGTATAGCTAAAAGGCAGGTTACCAGTTAGATTATTCCAGGTTGATTTAATGTTATCCATCACTTTTGGTATCGATTGACCCGGTTTAACTTTTATGTAGTAGCTGTAAAGGCTGCCATAGTTAACCGTGTGGTACGCCGGTCCTATTTTTTTGGTAAAGTCGTCGGTATGATAATCTTTACAAACGCCTATTATAATGCCGCCCATTGTACGGTTAATTACGCCCAACTCTGGTTTGCCCAACATTTTGTAAAGGGTTTCGTTAACAATTACTGTATGCCGTGCAAGGCTACCCTTATGCGATTTCTCCAAGTCGGGAATAATTGTCTTCGAACTGTCCGAAGCAATATTTCTTGAAAAGTCGCGGCCTGCTATTATTTTAATCTTATTGAATGAGAAATAGTTATAATCCACATTTAAAAACTGCACCATGTTTCTTTCACCATTGATAATGAAATTGTTCAGGTTGTGCATTCCGAAGGAAAAAGACGTACCCGTCATTCCCAGCAACGCCGGGTTTATTTCTGCGTAATGAGAGAGTTTGTCTTTAAACGCAGCCGCTTTTGCCGATTCCTGCCATCCGTACGGGTTTTCGGCACGTAACACAAGGTCTTTATCAAAGCCCAAATCGGCCGAGTTTACAAAATGCATCTGCTTATTGATGGCCAGCGCCGAAATAACCAATATAACGCAAATGGTAAACTGCACAACCACCAGGCTTTTTGAAAGGATCGGGTTAATTTTATAGGCTGAAAAGCTCTTCATAATATTCAGCGGTTTTAAACCCGACATGGCCATGGCCGGATAAATACCCGCAAGCAAGCCCAATAGCATAGCCAATGCAAAAAGCATTAGCGTAATGGTGCCAAATGAAAATGAGGCTAATGAGAGCACCGCGCCCGTAAGGCTATTGAAAAACGGCATACAAATTACTGCCAGCAGCAGGCCGGCAATAACGGCTATAAAGGCCAGTAACTGGGTTTCGATATAGTATTTAAATACTATTTGCTTCCTGTTCGCTCCTATTGTTTTACGAATACCCACATCCTGAGACCGCGAAACTGCACTGGTTAACGTTAGCAAAATATAGTTTAAGCATGCTATCAGTAATATAACTACAGTTAGGCACACCAGTTGGTAAATATTTTTCAGGTCGGTAAAATGCGGCCAGCCTTCACTTTGATTATAGTGCGCGTCGGCAAACGGTCGTAAAATAAAGTTCGGGTCGGCTACTTTATAGCCGGGTATCATTGTTTTTAGCTTTTCGTTATATGGCTCGTAAAGGCTTTTGGCATACTGGTTAAGCTTGGAAGTAAATTTAGCGCTGTTAACCCCCGGCTTTAGCTTCAAAACAAGTAATTTATTTGATGAGTTTAAACCGCTGGCGACGTTGCCTGCATAGTTAGGGTCTGATTCCATTGGAAGTATCAAATCGTACTGAAAACTTGAGTTTGCAGGGAAGTTTTTAAACACGCCGCTGATTGTAAACGGCGGCATTTTATCCTCATCAGTAAAAAGCAATGTTTTACCCACCGGGTTTGCGGCGCCAAAATATTTTTCGGCAAGCCGTTGGCTTATCACCACCGTATTGCGGGTTGCAAGTACCGAAGATGAGTTACCATTTACCAGCGGATAATTAAACACCTTAAAAAAGTCGGCATCGGCGTAAGTAACATTGTCCTTTTCCTTAAAAGTTACATTACCGACTTTTACGTTTGCATCCCCCATACCCCCAAGGCGAATTGCAGCATCTATTTCCGGTAAATTTCTTTTAAAGTCTACAGCAAGTTTCGTTGGTGTAGCTATCATGTTTTTTTGTTCTTCGTCTTTCATCAAAAACGAAAACATACTTTTTACCGGCTTTTTGTCAAATACAGGGTCGGGTGCCTCCGATTTCTCAACCCTGAAAAGCTGCGACTGGTCATGGTGAAACCTGTCGAACGATTGTTCACTTTTAACGTACAGGTAAACCAAAATACAGAATGCACTTGCAACGCTAAGGCCAACAATATTTATGGCTGTGTACAATTTGTTCCTGAATATATTCCGGAACGCAAGCTTTAGGTTAATTTTAAGCATATTTATTAGTTAATAGTTTATAGTTCATGGGCGGAAGGCACTCATTTCCGGCATGCTTTCCTAATCTGCAGTCTCTAATCACTCAGAACGCAGGCTCTTCACCGGGTTTGTAACAGCCGCCTTAATTGTTTGAAAGCTCGATGTAAATACTGCGGCCAGCAACATTCCGGCTCCACTTAGGGCGAATATCCACCAGCTTATCGTGGTGCGATCTGCAAACCCCTCCATCCATCGGTTCATGGCATACCAGGCCATCGGTGTTATTAAAACTGACGCGAGTATAATAAGCCATACCAATTCGGTTGATAACAATGTTACTATTTGTGCTACCGAAGCACCTAGCACTTTGCGTACGCCAATTTCTTTGGTGCGTTGGTTGGTGGTATAAATAGCCAGGCCAAGTAAGCCCAGGCAACTTATAAAGATGCATAAGCCGGTCGCCCAACTTAAAAGCGTGGATGTTTTTTGTTCAGTTTCGTAAAATTTGGCAATGGTTTCATCAAAAAAATGAGATTCAAAATCATAGTCGGGGTAAATTTCTTTCCATGCCCGTTCAATGGCGGCAATGCCTTTTTTCCAGTCGCCACCGTTATTTGCTGTCTGCGGCTTTAAGGCGATATGTAACGAACCAAAATTCCATTTGTCAGGGTAAATAGCCATTGGTTTAATTTCCGAGTGAAGCGAGCCCTGGTGAAAGTCAGCTATTATGCCTACAATCTGCATCTTTTGTTTTTCGCTAAAATCGATAAACTTGCCTAGTGCATCCGTTGGTGTTTTAAAGCCCAATATCTGCGCATAAGTTTTATTAATCAGCATCCCGGTAGTCGAATCACTCAGCATTATGTTGCGGCCGGCAAGCAGCTTTATCTTATAAACCTTAATGTAATTTTCATCACCAGATTTTGTCTGCAACTCAACTTTCACTTCTTTCTTGCCGTCTTTATAGGTTATATCTCTCGAGTTCCAACCGTTCGACGATGGAATATCACCGCCCATAGCAACAAGTTCAATTTGCGGAATAGCGCGAACTTTATCTAAAAATACCTTTTTATTTTCCGGCTTTTTATCGTTCCATGGGGTATCTACGTAAATTATCGCATCTTTTTTAAACCCGAGATCTTTATGCAGCGCGTAATAAATTTGTTTGCTAACCAATATGGTAGCCATTATAAAAAACTGGGCTATCATAAACTGGGTTACGGTTAACGATTTTCTCAGCAAGGCATTCCGGGTTTTGCTCTTGCCGCCAACAGCCTGGTTTTTTAGCACATGTACCGGTTTGTATGATGACAATACCAGCGCGGGGTAAAAGCCCGAAAGAAGGCTCACCACAATAGTTAGCGCTAATAAAAACAGACCGATGCCGGGATGATGTAAAAAGTCAACTTTTAATCCTGGGGGGATAAACCCTTCGAACAATTTCAAAATAACCGGCGATAGGGCGACCGCCACAATAACGGCAAACAAGGTAACCAAAAAAGTCTCGCTAAGAAATTGGCCTATTAGCTGTCCACGTGTACTGCCCAGCGTTTTGCGTATACCAATCTCTTTTGCTTTTTGTGAAGCTTGAGCTGTAGTAAGGTTCACAAAGTTGATACAGCCTAACAACAGCAGGAATGCAGCCAGCGTCATTAAGCTATACAAGGTCTTTGTGCTTACAACCGGTATATCGAAATTAGAGTACCTTTCATTAAAATGCATATCAGCCAGCGGCTGCAAAGCAAAAACCTGGTTAAACCCTTTATTGCCGGCCTTGGGTGGGTTGTGCCTTTTAAGCAAAGCGTTTAATTGTCGCTCGATATTTTTTGGCTGCGAACCTTTACCAAGTTTTAAGAATAATTGTGAATTTGACGATGTGCTGCCCCAGTTTTGAACATCTGGGTTTTCGTTTTTATTTATTCGAAGCGTAGCAAGCGAAATAAAGTCGTGAAACGTAAAATCGGTGTTATCCTTAATATCAGCGACGATTCCCGTTACGGTATTTTTAACAGTGTCATCATAAATTACCTGTTTTCCAACAATTTTATCGATACTTTGGTTTGGGAAATACTTTTGTGCCTGGCTTAATGTTAACACCACCTGGTGCGCATTAGTTAACGACGTTTTTGGAGAGCCAGCCAGCCATTTGTATTCAAACAAATTAAAATACGACGCCTCGGCGTAAACAATATTGCCTTGATTTTTAAATTTTACTGGCGCTTTGCTACCGTCGCGTATTAAAATGTTTCCCCCGGTGGTGCGAAACGGCGCCGACTCTTCTATACCGGTTGCCTCAGTATGCACCGCCAATCCCAATGGCCCTGTTACCTAGGCGAACCATTAAATGAAATAATTGCTAACCACCCTGTAAATCCTGTCACCGTCCTTATGAAACTTATCAAACGTATAATCGTAGTTTACTATCAGGTAAATCACCAGCGCGGTGCTGATACCTATCGATAAGCCTACAACGTTGATCAGCGTAAATAATTTATGCTGCCTGAAGCTCCGGAAAGCGATTTTAAAATAGTTCTTTATCATTGTGATTGGTTCATTAGTTCAATTGTTCATTAGTTCATTGGTGATGCACATGCGCAGATTTTGACTACCAACTGCTACTACCCACTGCCTACTCACTTCTAAGGCTCTTTACCGGGTTTGCAATTGCCGCTTTAATTGTTTGAAAACTTGATGTAAATATAGCAGCTAACAGCATCCCTGTGCCGCTTAGCGCAAAAATCCACCAGCTTATAGTGGTGCGATCGGCAAAGCCTTGCATCCATTGATTTAATGCATACCAGGCAATTGGGGTTACTATTATAAATGCCAGCAGGATAAGCATTATCAATTCAGACGACAGAAGCCTTACCACCTGAGCCACCGACGCGCCAAGCACCTTTCGTACGCCTATTTCTTTTGTACGCTGATTGGTGGTGTAAATAGCGAGGCCGAGTAAGCCAAGGCAGCTGATAAATATAGACAGCCCGGTTGCCCATGTCAGCAATGTTGAAATATGTTGCTCGCTTTCATAAAATTTGGCGATGGTTTCATCAAAAAAGTGATACTCAAAATCATCGTCCGGGTAAATTTCTTTCCAGGTTTTCTGTATACCGGCAATGGCTGTTTTCCATTCGCCACCACCGGCAGTTTCAGGCTTAAGGGCTATGTGGAACGTGCCCCTCATAAAACTGTTATTGCCTTTGTATATGGCAAGCGGTTTAATAGCTTCATGTAACGATTTCTCATGAAAATCGGCCACAACGCCAACCACCTGTAATGTTTTTACACCATTAAAATGGTTTAGCGTGGCGCCCAAAGCTGCAGCTGGTGTTTTAAACCCAAGTATTTGCGAGTATTTTTCATTTATTACCACACCTGTCGAAGAATCAGTGGTGAGTAATGTCCTACCGGCAAGCATTCTTAGCTTATACAACTTCATGTAGTTAGCGTCGCCGAATTTTAGCTGAACATCGGTTTTTATCTCTTTTTTACCATCCTGGTAGGTAACTTCAGTAGAGTGGGTACTGCCTGATGAGGGCGGCGCACCGCCGAGGCTCACCATTTCTACCTGCGGCATTGCGCTTAGCTTGTTAAAAAAAACACGGTTACGCGCATCGGTACGGTTTTTATACGGCGAGGAAAAAGTGATTATCGCATCTTTTTTAAAGCCGAGGTCCTTATGCAGTGCATAATGTATTTGCTTGCTTACCAATACCGTTGCCATTATAAAGAACTGTGCAATTACAAATTGCGCCACCGACAACGATTTACGCAGCCATACTTTACGACTTTTGCTACCGGTTACCTGGTTTTTTAGTACTGAAACCGGTTTGTAGCCCGATAGTACCATTGCCGGATAAAATCCTGACAACAGGCTCACGGCTAATACGAGTACTAAGAGAAATACGACAAGATCAGGCTGATGCAAGTAATCAACTTTAATACCCGTCGTTATAAAGTCAGAAAATATTTTCAGCACAACCGGGGCCAGCGCGGCCGACAGGACAACGGCAACCAGTGTAACAATAAACGTTTCGCTTAAGAACTGGAAAACAAGTTGCGCACGGCTGCTGCCCATTGTTTTACGTATACCAATTTCCTTTGCACGTTGGTTAGCCTGTGCAGTGGTAAGGTTTATAAAGTTAATACAACCTAATAACAACAAAAAGCCTGCAATAATTAAAAGGCCATTCAGTGTATTTTTGTTGGCTATATGCCCGGTATCAAAATTGCCGTAATTGCTATTAAAATGTAGGTCGCTTAACGGTTGCAAGCCAAATCCACTGCTGCTGCCCCTGTTTTCGGGCTTAGGCGGATTATTTTTCTTCAGGATAGCGTTTAGCTGCTTTTCAATACCAGCCACCTTTGCAGTTGGCGATAGTTTAATAAACAGTTGCGATGCAGATGTGGTACCACCCCAGTCGGTAGGCGTCACCGCCCGCTTTAACTATTCCCTTGAGCACCTTAACCGGTAAAAACGATGACATAAACACAGCCGGGTAAATGCCGCTGATGATCCCTATAAAAAAAGGAAGCAATAATATCGGCAGCAAAACATTTCGTTGCAGCAAGCCTTGGATTGAGAGGTGCTGCGCCGACATATTATTAACGAAGGGAATGACTATCGCCGTCAAAATCGCAGCGAGCACCAGCGCCATAAATGTGATGAGCACCGATTCGCTTAAAAACTGTGTGATAATTTCTTTACGCTCCGCGCCTATTACTTTCCTTATGCCTATTTCTTTTGCCCTTAATACTGAGCGCGCGGTCGACAGGTTCATGTAATTGATACAGGCTATCAGCAAAATAAATAAAGCGATGGCTGAAAATATATATACACGATTGATATCGCCATTCTCTTCATACTCGTCATCCAGGTGCGACCTCAGGTGAATATCGGTCAATTTTTGCAAGCTGAGCTTGGTAACCTGGTGAGTTTTTAAGTTGCCCGGCATACCCTGCAAATGCACGTATTTGTCAAGAAAGTCGGGCAACTGTCCCGAAACCCTGGCAACATTGTAATCCTTCGGAAAAAGCAGGAAAGTATAAAATGAATTATTGCCAAAATCGCCCTGAAGCCCCTTTTCGCCATAAATAGCATTGTCTTTCAATGTGTTGAATGACATTAATATCTCCGGGTGCATATGCGAATTTGCCGGAAACGACTGGTAAACCCCGGTAACCTTAAAATCATGACCATTATTATCCAGCCTGATGCCCTTGTTTAAAGGGTCCTCATCGCCAAAATATTTTTTCGCCATAGCCTCACTAAGCATTATGCTGTAAGGGTCGGATAGTCCTCTTTTCGAGTCGCCCTTAACTATCGGCACATTAAAAAACGTGAAAAAGTTCTCGTCGGCAAAAGCGGCGCCTTTCTCGTTAAAAAGCTTGTCTTTATATTTCAAAGCAGTTGTACCAGTTGGCAGCACGCGGGTGATTTTCTTAATATCAGAAAATGCTGTTTGCAGCAACGGCCCAAACGGAGGGGCAACCGAACTTAGGTGCAGGTTCTCCACCCCCGGTGCAGTGTAAAACGTGCGCGTAACCCGGTAGATATCATTCGAGTTTTTATTAAACTTATCATAGCTGCGCTCATTTATGATATAAGCGAGGATAAGCAGGCAGCAGGTTAACCCTACTGTTAAACCAAATATGTTGATGAAGGATATGAATGGATGCCGCTTGATATTCCGAAGCGCGCTCCTTAAATAGTTTCTGATCATGATTTTATATTCATTAGTTCACTTGTTCATTAGTGGTGTATCGATATAGTGCGTCTGACTGTAAACTGCTACTGCCTACTGCCTACTCACTTCTAAGGCTCTTCACTGGGTTTGCCATCGCGGCTTTTATTGACTGAAAACTGATGGTTATTAATGCAATACCAATAGCAAGCGCCCCGGCTGCCAAAAATATCCACCATGATAAATCAATGCGGTAAACGTAGCTTTGAAGCCATTTATTCATGGCCCACCACGCTATTGGCGAGCCAATTGCAATAGCAATAACCACCAACTTTAAAAAGTCTTTCGATATCAGCGTAACTATACCGGTTACACTGGCACCCAATACTTTGCGGATGCCTATCTCCTTGGTCATTATCTGGGCGGTATAGGTAGCCAGGCCCAGCAGCCCAAGGCACGAAATAAATATCGCAATGGTTGAGAAGATATTGAATAAGGTACCGGTACGCTGGTCTGTTTTATACAGCTTTGCATATTGGTCGTCTAAAAAATTATATTCAAAAGGGAAACCAGGATTGTACTGGTTCCACAATCTTGAAGCTGCGGCAACCGCTTTGGCGGCATTTTTACCCGTAGTTTTAACATATACCTGCCAGCCTTTCGGCTCGTAATAAATTATAGTTGGCTCAATCCGTTCTTTAAAGGATGCAGTGTTGAAATCTTTAACCACCCCAATTATTGTCCCTTCAGTCTCCTGTAATTTAAAGCGTTTTCCCAAAGAATTTTTAATCCCGGTAAGTTTAACCGCCGTTTCATTTAATATAAAATGCGCACTGTCTGTTTTTACACCAGTGAAGTTGCTGCCGGCAAGCAGTTTAATCTTCATCATCGGGATAAACTTTTCGTCAACACCCAAATGATGTACAATTACGGTTTCATTAAGATTTTTCCCATCCCAGTTTACACCGGCTGTTGTATGCCCATTATCTACAAGCGTGTTGTCTGTAAAAGCAATGCCGTTTATCGCAGGCTCTTTATTTAACTCGGCTTTAACTGCATCAATATGGTTTTGCAACGCGCCCAGCCTGAAAGCGAATGTTTGCGACCGATCGTAACCTGGGTTTTGTTCCCGCACATATTTTAGTTGTTTACCTATTACCAATGTTACAATTATCAGGGTAACCGAGAACACAAACTGGGTGGTTACCAATATTTTGCGAAAGGCAACATTGCCCATACCAAGGCTTATTTTACCTTTTAAAGCTTTTAAGGGCTCAAACGACGACAACAATAATGCAGGATAAATTGATGAGGCCAGCAATGTGCCTAAAACTGTAACCGACACTACTTTCCACACGCCTGCCTGCAGCAGGTCAAAATGCATTTGCTTGCCCGAAATATCATTATAGGAAGGCATGAGCTGCGTTATAAGCACAAATGCCAGCACTAACGCGATACCGAAAAATATGAGCGTTTCAACTATAAACTGCCCAAACAACTGCATTTTTTTGGCGCCAACTATTTTCCGTATGCTTACTTCTTTCGCCCTGATAATTGAGCGCGCGGTTGAAAGATTTACATAGTTAATGCAAGCAATAAGCAATATCAATACCGCAACCAACAAAAATATGTTTACCGTCTGCGCGCCTGAAGCCGAACCATCCGCTTGATACAGGTGGATAGTAGAAATCGGCTGCAATTGGTAGGCGTTATCCTTTACGTTTACTTTAATCCATGGTGCATTTTTAGCCTGTATCCTTATTAGCTTCTCGCCTATCGGTTTTAACTGCATGCCAGGTTTAATATCAAAAAATGTGGTAAAGCCAAAATTACCCCAATCGCTGTCGAGCGATTTCCAGAAATCATTCTTGTTGTAACTTTTAGCAACAATATCCATCGGGAAAAGCATATCGTAGTTGATGCTCGAATTCCCCGGAAAATCAGCAATAACTCCGCAAACTGTAAAATTGTCTTTATGATCTAATTGCAGCACTTTACCTACTGGGTCATCATCACCAAAATACCTTTTAGACGTTGATTGGGTAATTATAACTGATTGGTTATCTGGAAAAGGATTGTCCGGGTTACCTTTCAGCAACTTAAAATCAAACATTTTAAAAAACGACGGGTCGGTAAAGGCCGTATTCTTTTCCTTTAATAGTTTATCTTTATAGGTAAACACACCATTGAAACCGCTTGTAATGCGTACTGCATTTTTAACCCCCGGAACTTCGCGCAGCGCATATGTTGCAACCGGTCCCTGGGTGTTATCCCAAACCCGTTTGCTGGTACCGCTGCCCAAAAATGAATTTACGCGATAGATATTTTTGCCATTTTTATGAAAAGAATCGAAGCTCAATTCATCCTGCACCCACAACAAAATAAGCATACCTATTACCAGGCCCATAGTAAGCCCTGCGATATTGATAATAGAGTAAAACTTGTTTTTTACAAGGTTACGCCAGGCTATTTTTATATAGTTTTTTATCATTTTTTAGTTCATAGTTAATGTTTCATAGCCGGAGATATTTTAACTAATCTCTAACCTCCGATCTCTAATCACTCGGAACGCAGGCTCTTCACCGGATTTGCCAGCGATGCCTTTATGGATTGGAAACTTATAGTTATGGCCGCCACCAGTAAGGCAATAAAACCGGCTAACAGAAATACCCACCATTGAATATCCATACGATAGGCAAAATCCTGCAACCATTTACTCATGGCATACCATGTTATCGGCATTGCTATAAACGATGCAATTACAATCAGTTTCAAAAATTCTTTGGATAACATAAAGGTGATACTGCCCGATGATGCGCCCAGTACTTTCCGGATACCAATTTCTTTGACCCGTTGACGTATCATAAATGCGGCTAACCCAAACAAGCCCAGGCTCGCTATAATTACCGCAATAATGGCAAACGACGTAAATATTTTCCCGGTGCGCTCCTCTGCTTTATATAGCGAACCAAACTTGTCGTCCAGGAAAGAATAGCTAAATGGCTCACCCGAACTATATGCATCCCATTGAGCTTTAATATCAGTAACCAATTTGCCCACGTCCCGTGTTTTTACCCTAACGATAAGGTTACCCGCCGGTTTGCCAATTGGCAATATCATTAACGGCGCTATTTTTTGTTTTGCAGATGTAGTATTAAAGTCTTTAATAACACCAACAACGGTATAATGCCGCTGGCCCGAGCGGATAATGGTTTTACCAATAGGGTCTTCATTACCTATTCCTAAGTCGCGCACCGCTGCCTCATTTATGATAACAGAAATGGAGTCGGCCGGTGATGGCGGGTAGAAATTACGCCCTTTTACTATTTGCATTCCCATCGTAGGTACATATGAATTTTCAACCCAGTAAATACCTGTAGCTATTTCGGAGCGTGAGCCTTTGTCGGCCAGTTCCTTTACATTAATTACGGTTCCCCCCGCATTGTTGTAGGTCGGTATATTATCAGATATAGTAGCATTTACCACCCTGTTATCACTTAGTAACTGCTGCTTCAACGGCGCAATATTGTTACCAAGCACGTACCCGTCATTTATCACCAGTACCTGGTCTTTATTATAGCCAAGCTTTTTGTTCTGCATATAATGCAGCTGCTGGTAAACTACAAATGTTGCTATGATAAGGGCAGTTGATATGGCAAACTGGAACACAATCAGGCTGCTGCGCAAGTTGCTTTTATTTGCCTGCATACTGCCACCGTTACCTTTTAGGATGGAAATTATTTTAAAAGATGATAAAAAGAACGCGGGATAAATACCAGCAACTATGCCAACAAAAAGCGCTAAACCAACTGCTAAAAGCAACGACTTATAATTAAGAAAAAATTCAAAAGTGAATTGCTTGCCCGAAACATCGTTAAAATATGGAAGCAGCAGGAAAACCAACCCGAACGCAAAAACAGTTGCCAGCAACGTAAGCATTACCGACTCGGTTAGGAACTGCGATACAAGCCTATTTTTTGCTGAGCCTAACACTTTGCGGATACCTATCTCTTTCGAGCGTTTGGCGGCGCTTGCTGTCGACAGGTTAGTGAAATTTATGCATGCCAGCAGTAATATAAATATGGCTAAAGCACCAAAAATGTAAACATAGTGAATGTCGCCATTGGGTTCAAACTCAAACCTGGCCGCAGAGTGTAAATGAATACTGGTAAGCGGTTGTAAAAAGAAAATAAATGTTTTTGCCGATTTCCTTGCTTCGGCAAGGCTAATACCCATATCGTGCTGCATTTCGGGCACCACATTCCTTTCAACAAGTATCGGTAAGCGAGCCTCCAGTTGTTTAGGGTCAGCATTTTTATCAAGCAGCAGGTATGTATAAAAACCAATGTTGCTCCAGCTTTGCCTTGACGATGGCTTAATATATGTTGACATACTGGTAAATATGTCAGCATGAAAGTGCGAATCATCCGGAACTTTGTCAATTACACCGGTTACGTTAAAAACAACGCCGCCAATTAAAAGTGCTTTACCTACACCCGGTGAATTGCCAAAATACTTTTTTTCAATGGCTTTGGTTATCACTATTGAGTTGGGCGCCGTGAGGGCAGTTTTGATATCTCCGCTTAATAATGGAATGGAGAACATCCGGAAGAAATTTGGTTCGGCGCCTATTATGCTATTTTCTTTAAACTTTTTTGTTTCGTAACTCACAAATGCAGGTGGGTTAGTGGTCATGCGGGTATAGTCTAACACCTGCGGGAAAGCGCTTTTTATGCCAGGCCCCACGGCAACATCCGGATTAGGAAATTCGGTGGTAGTATTGCCGTTAATTGTGCGAAGTACGACGCGATAAATTTGTTTGGCATTCACCGGGTAGGTGTCATAACTCAATTCGCTATACAGGTATGCGCTGATGAGCATACAGCAGGTAAGCCCCACAGCCAACCCAAAAACGTTAATAAACGAGAATGCTTTATTTCTGCTTAGGTTCCGCCACGCTGTTTTAATAAAATTTTTTATCATGAGTTAGTTCATTTTTTCAATCATCCTTTAGGTCACCGGTTGCAATCTCTTTGAAGCAAACTACCTGCTCACTTCTCAACCCGTTTTATATAATTCCTAAACAATTACAATAATTTTTACAGATAGGTTTAAAAGCCATACCAATTATATAAAATACTATTAATCAGGAAATTATATTATTTATTTTATTTAATGTGTATCATATCCGAACACAGTGTGTTACGCGTCCGAACAGTTCGTACAGCGTTTGTCTTACATCAATTAAATGATTGTAAACCGATATAAAATCCTTTATCCTCTCATCTTAAAAAAATTCCGGATAAAAAAAGCCCCGGTGTTTCTACATACACCGGGGCCGCTTATTTAGAACTATTTAATCTGTTAGTTAAAACTCAGGTTAAGGCTGTCGCTGGCATCAACTTTTACGCTTACACCACCGCCGTTCAAACTGCCTTTTACACGATCTTTTTCCCACTCGCCGCTAAATTTGCTTACACGGGCAGTGTTAATCCTGCTGGCCGAAAGGTCTAGATCCATCCCTTTGTCTCCAGGTACCTTTAAATCAACATGACCGCCACTAACATCCAGTTTAATATATTTTCCTAAGCGCGTCATATCAACATGCATACTGCCGCCGCTTGTTGAGGCTTCAAGACTGCAAGCCATACGTGTTAAGTTTACGCTGCCACCAGAAGTACCGGTAATAAGTTCGCCTTCAATATCGCTGGCTTGTATGCTGCCACCGCTTGTTTCCGCCTTTATTATGCCGTTCAGGCCTTCCATATGCAGCGATCCCCCGCTTGTTTCCAGTTTAATTTTTCCCTGGCAGTTTTTGGCGCGCACACTGCCACCACTTGTTTCCAACTGTATATTGTCTTTTGAGTTTGATACTTCAATGCTGCCGCCAGAGGTTTCGCCCTTTATAATTCCTGCAAGGTTATCAATATGCAAGCTGCCGCCGCTGGTGCTAAACTCTTCATTACCGGTCAGGTTATCAAGGTGGATACTGCCGCCGCTGGTGCTTAAATGCGTAGCTACCTGCCTTGGTGTGAATATTTTGAAGGAAATGCTCAATTGCCTGCGCCAGTTAAAGCCGCCTTCGTGCTTTCTTTTAGCAGTGGCACGCAATTCATGGTTATTTACTGTAATATTCAAAATGTAATCTTCAGCAATACGTTTGTCAATTTCTTCTTTCGATAGGTCCTGACCATTATTCCCGTTTACATAAACTTCTATCCGCGGTGATTCGCCCGAACCACTTACACTAATACTCCCTCCAGAAGTGTTCACAAATACATCTTTAATGCCATCGCCGGCCAACGATTTTGTTTGGTATGGGGCTTTTTGGGCAAAAACCACAGAACCAGAACAGGCGAGTAATAATATCAAAAGGTACTTTTTCATCATTTTAAGTTTGTTTAACTAATAGACAGCTATTATACGGATACGTTGCATCAAATTACAAATAATTTGGTCATTAGTCGTTTTTCTTATGACTAACGACTACTCCGACTTCAAACTCTTTACCGGGTTTGCAAGGGCGGCTTTAATTGCCTGGATGCTCACGGTAATGGCCGCCACCAGTAATGACGCCGCACCGGCAACTATAAATATCCACCACTGGATGTTAACCCTGTAAGCAAAATCTTCCAGCCACGAATGCGCCATAAACCATGCAATTGGCGAAGCAATTATTGTGGCGATGACAACCAGCCCCAAAAAGTCTTTTGATATCAATGTTATGATATTGGGTATAGTTGCGCCCAAAACTTTACGGATACCAATTTCTTTGGTGCGTTGTACCACAGCATAAGCTGTTACAGCAAATAAACCAAGGCAGGCCAGCATAATAGCCAAGGCAGAAAAGGTTGTAAATACGCCTGCGGTACGCTGCTCGCTTCGGTACATGGCATCGTAATCGTCATCAAGGAATTTATAGGAGAATGGCCTTTCGGGTACCCGGCTCTTCCATATTTGTTCGATATGTTGAATAGCAGCGACTGTATTCTGACCATCAATGCGTACAAACATTTTTTGGGTCTGAAAATGGTCGAGGAATATCAGCAACGGTCCGATCGGATCGTGAAACGATTTAAAGTTGAAATCTTTAACAACCGCCTTAACCCTGCCCAGCGAGCCCTTTGAAAGCTGCTTGCCGATTGCTTGCTGTGGTGTCCATCCCAATGCTTTTGCGGCAGTTTCATTTAGCATAAATGAGTATTGGAAGTTTTTACCGCCATTGGTTGTATCTATTTGTAAAACATCGGTTTGGTTATAATCGGTACCGGCAATTATTTTCAGCTGCATGGTTTTTATAAAATCCTCATCCATTGGCAGCGCGTTAACGGAGATTGCTTTTCCATCGGCAGTAGTTATGCCATCACCCCATCCAACGTTTATCGGCTCACTATTGGCAGTTGCCACGCCTTTAACTCCGGGAATGTTGGCAATCTCGTTTTTGAGCCCCTTTACTTTGGGCAGAATCTGCCAGTTTATAGGCAACACAACCACATTACTCTTGTTATAGCCGATATCTTTATTACGAATAAAGGAAAGCTGCTGCAGGATAACTACCGTGGTTATAATCAGGAAAATGGAAATTACAAACTGGAATACAATTAGCGACCTGCGGACACCCTGGCCCGATGTAAACGAAAAACCGGATTTCAAAATCTTAGCCAATTTAACGCCCGACAATAGTAAAGCCGGGTAAGCACCCGCTGCAAAGCCTATCCCAACGCCAAGTAAAATAATACAGCCTATTATAACGGGATCAAGCAGGGCGCTGAATTGCAATGTTTTTCCGGCCAACTGGTTAAATGACGGCAGTAACAAAAAGGCAAAGCCTATTGCCAGTATCACCCCTATAGCCGTAACAAAAACCGACTCACCGATAAACTGCCTGAACAATTGCCCTTTTGCCGCCCCCATAACCTTACGGATGCCAATTTCTGCCCCCCTACCGGCCGATTGTGCAATTGACAAGTTAACATAGTTCACACACGCTATAATCAGTATCAATACCGCCACCACAATCATTATGTAGATATACGTAACACTGCCATTGGGCTCAGGTGCATCAGGAAGATTTGAATGCAGGTGAACACTGGTTAACGGCTCAAAATGGTAGGTAAGGTATTGACTGCCTTCCATTTTTAATTCGGAACGGCTTACCCTGTTCATATAAACGTTTACCTGCTTTTGCAATGGCTCAAGCTGGGTGCCGTTTTTCAACAGCAGGTAGGTGATATAATTGGCTTCCCACCATTTTTCCTGTTTTGATGCATCGAGGTTATTAAACGATGTAATAAAGTCGAATTTTATTTGCGAGTTAGATGGCGCATCGGCAGCAACTGCCGAAACCATAAAATTTTTAGTGCCGATTTTTAATATTTTACCTATGGGGTTTTCTGCGTCAAAGTATTTTTTTGCAGCACTTTGGGTAACTATAATTTTTTCGGGTACACTTAAACCTGAAGCATCACCATTCAACAATTTGTATGAGAATATTTTAAAGAATGAAGGATCGGCATAAAGGATAGCCTGCTCGTCGAACACCCGGTTGTTGTACGACATTATACCCGACCGCTTCTCAATCCTCACAAAATCACTAACTGCGGGGAACATCCGTTTAAACTGCGGGCCAACTTTGGTGCCTGTGACCGCTATTTTTTGCGGCGCCCCACCCTGGAAATAGTCCATCGTTACCCGCACAATCCTGTCGGCATTATCATTAAAACGGTCGTAGCTTAACTCATCTTTAATATAAATGCCAATTAAAAGGCAGCTTACAATGCCGATAGTTAAGCCTATAATGTTTACAAACGCATATAGCCGGTTCTTTTTTAAATTTCGCCAGGCAATTTTGAAATAGTTTTTTATCATGTTAGTTCATAGTTAATGGTTCATAGTTCATAGCCGCTGTAATTCGCACCTCGCTTTTGTCTTGACTCTTGGCTCTTGATTCTTGACTCTAATCACTCAGAGCGCAGGCTCTTAACCGGGTTCATCAGCGCAGCTTTAAACGATTGAAAGCTTACGGTAACTAAAGCAATTACAATTGCTACCACCCCTGCCAATCCAAATACCCACCAGTCAACAGTAGTGCGGTAGCTGTAACCTTGCAGCCATTTATCCATAGCCAGCCACGCCAAAGGAGTGGCAATACACAAAGCTATTAAAACCAGTATTAAAAACTCTCTTGATAATAATGTAAATAATGAACTTACACTGGCGCCTAGTACTTTACGGATACCAATTTCTTTGATGCGTTGTTCTGCTGTAAACATAGCCAGCCCAAGCAGGCCGAGACACGAAATAAAGATGGCCAGGAACGCAAAAGCATCCGAAAGCTTCCCTACCACCTGCTCGTTTTGATATAGTTTCTGATATTCGGCATCGGCAAAGTAGTAACTGAATTGGAAACTCGGGTTTAATTCTTTACATAATTTCTCTGCGGTCGCCAGCGCCTGTTTGGTTTGGCCGGGTTTGGTACGCAATAAGACCATCCCGTATTTTTCTTCTTCGCCAAAGCGGATTATTAGTGGCTGAATAGGGTCATGAAGGGAATTGAAATGAAAATCCTTTAGTACCCCGATAATTTTCCCTTTTTTACCCCACATAGTAAGGTCCCTGCCGATAGGATTAGTATAACCTACTCGCTTCAAAGCACTTTCGTTAATTATATAACCCACCGAATCAGTCGCAAAATCACGCGAAAAATCCCTGCCGGCAGCCATTGTAAGCTTCATGGTTTTAATAAGGTCGTAACCTGCTGACACCTGAGTAAACTCGACATTAAGATTGGGGTCCTTGCCATCCCAGTTTACACCGCCGGTAGTACTGCCAAAACCGATTGGCGAATCGCTCAAACGGGCAATTTGCTGTATCCCGGGCATTTTCATAGCTTCATCTTTAAACACCTTATATTGCGCAGGCAGGTTGCCCTCTAAGGGGATATAGATTAAGTTCTCGCGGTCGTAACCTAAACTTTTGGTTTGGATATAGTTAACCTGTTTTGAAATAACTATAGTACTGATTATCAGTACAACAGACAAAACAAATTGAACAACAACCAACCCCTTACGAAACCACGCCGCGCCGGCGCTAAGTTTCGCAGTACCCTTAAGTACCTTAACAGGGTTAAATGACGATAGAAATAAAGCCGGATAACTACCTGATAATATGCCAGTTATTAAAGTCAATCCAATTAATCCCAGCCAAAAATCGCTCTGCCAAAACGGAAACTCTATTTGCTTTTGCGTAACTGAATTAAATACAGGCAACAACAATAATACTATTACGATGGCAATAGACGCCGCGTAGCAGGTAAGTAAAACGGCCTCGCCAATAAATTGCTGAATCAGTACAGAGCGGACTGCCCCGACAACTTTTCTGACCCCTATCTCACGGGCCCGTTTTACGGAGCGGGCAGTAGTTAAATTCATAAAGTTGATGCAGGCAATAACAAGGATAATTATTGCAATTATGCTAAACAAGTGAACGTACTGTATACGGCCTTCTTCTGGTACGCCATTTTTAAAATTGCTGCGCAGATAAACATCGCCAAATTTCTGAATACCCAACTCCACGCGAAAAGCGGCATTTTGTTCTTTATTGTAGTTATCTAAAAATCGTGCTATTTTTTTGTTAAACAGTGCCGGGTTGCTTCCTTCGCGCAACATTACATAGGTAGTTGGACCGTTGTTACCCCAAGCTTTGGCCCACTCGTTTTCCTTCAAAAAGTTGTCCCAGTTTAGCAAAAACTCAAATTTTTGAGATGTGTTGTGCGGCAGGTCTTCAAAAACCGCTGTTACGGTAAAATCCTTCTTGTTCTGGTATTTTATGGTTTTGCCTATTGCCATTTGCGGGCTGCCAAAAAACTCACCTGCCATTTTCTTGGATACGGCAATACTAACTGGCGAATTTAAAGCTGTTTGCGGACTGCCCTTTAGCAGCTTATAGCTAAACATTTTAAAAAAGTCAGCACTGGCAGCTGTGCCTTCTAACTTGATTATCTTATTGCCAACCTGGAATGTACTGGTGTTATTAAAACCCATGTCAACCGCATATTCAACCTGTGGCAGCGTTTTCTTCATCTCCTGCCCCAATAAACCGGGAGTTGCATATTGCCCAACAATTTTATGGTCGTAATATTGGCGCTCAATAACTGAGTATAAACGCCCGCTATTGGTGTGGAAAGCGTCGACGCTGAGTTCATTTTGCACCCAAAGCATTATCAAAATACTGCAGGCCATGCCCAGTCCAAGACCAAGAATGTTAATAGCGGAGAAAAACTTATTTTTCCACAAGTTTCTCCAGGCTATTTTTAAATAATTTTTAATCATGTTTAGTCAATAGTGAAAAGACCGTTAATTGTTCCCATTAATCGTTTGTCCGCAAACTTTTAACCGGGTTAGTAAGCGCAGCTTTTATAGCCTGGAAACTTACGGTTGCCAGTGAAATAAATACGGTTACAAATGCTGCGACCACAAATACCCAGATGCTTATCGGTACGCGATAAGCGTAGCTTTGCAGCCATGTGTGCATGGCCCACCAGGCCATTGGTATTGCCAAAACAAAGGCTATCATCACCAGTATTAAAAAGTCTTTTGACAGTAAAGTAGTAACGCTGGTAACGGATGCGCCCAAAACTTTACGCACACCAATTTCCTTTATCCGGTTGTGAGCCATGTAGGTAGCTAAACCAAATAAACCAAGGCACGAAATAAAAATGGTTAATCCTGCAAATAAACTGGCTAAAGTGCCTAACCGTTGCTCGTCCCCAAATTTGCGGGCATATTCCTGGTCGACGAAATTGTATTCAAAAGGGTAATCAGGATTGTATTTTTTAAATACTCCCTCGGCGCGTTTTAGGTTATTAGCCGTAGTGTTGGCGGGGTTAAGCTTAAAATGTATAAAGTTAAACCACGACTTTGGGCCTTGTATAAGCATATGTTTAACGGGCTCATATGGCGATTGCAGTATAAAATCTTTAACTACGCCCACAACTTTATAGTGGCGGGCGTCTTTCCCCTCGCCGTTGTTTACAATTTCGCCAACGGGATTTTTAAGTCCCATAATTTTAACGGCAGCTTCATTTAAAAGCATCGCCATCGAATCGGTTGGATAGGTTTTAACATCAATGTCGCGGCCGGCAATAATTTTAAGGCCCATGGTTTTTACAAAGTCACCGTCGGTGTTAAATATGTTAAAGTCAATTTTGTTTTTGTCCATGTGGCCTTTCCAGGTGTAACCCCAGCTATCGCTCCAGCCCTGCGTAATCGGTGCACTTGTTTTGGTAACAGAAGTAGCCGCACCGCTTGCAATTAGGTCATTCCGTATAGCTAAATAATTTTTTTCAATATTGCCTGTCATGGAAACATAAACCAGGTTGTCCTTTTTATAGCCGATGTCCCTGTCCTGTGCATATTGCAGTTGCTGACGGATTATTATAGTGCAGATTATCAACACAACAGCAAACCAAAACTGCACAACCACCAGCACCTTACGCGGTGTAATTATTGCATTAGCTGCTTTAAATGTGCCTTTTAATACACTTACCGGTTTAAATGAGGAAAGATACAGCGCCGGATAGCTGCCCGAAATTAAACCGGTAAATAAAATAAAACCTACAAATACAAGCCAGAAACTAACGCTGCCATAAGGAACGAATAACGTTTTGTCGGTAAGTAAATTAAAGCCCGACATGCTGATTTGCACAGCTACCAGGGCAATTACGCCTGCAATAAAAGCTATTAAAACCGATTCACCTAAAAATTGACTGATCAATGAACCCCTTAATGCACCAACAACCTTGCGGATGCCCACCTCGCGGGCGCGCCGTTCGCTGCGGGCGGTGCTAAGGTTCATAAAATTGATACAGGCTATCAGCAATATAAATGCGGCAATAAGCGAAAAAGTACGAACGGTAGATATTCGCCCGCCATCGGGATGGCCTTTTTCGTCAAATTTTGAATATAGCCGAAGTTTACTTAGCGGGTACACAAATTGCTGTATGTCCTTTGTATCCGAATGTGATTTGGTGACGTTAACAAGCGCCTTGTTCGCTAGGGCTTCGGTAACCCCGGGTTTTAGTAATACCCAGGTTTGGATGGAATTGTTGCCCCAATACTGGTCGTCCTGCCCAATTTTCGTCATATATGTCCAGGGCATCAAATACTCAAAACTAAACCTGGTATTATTGGGTAAATCCTTCATAACGCCGGTTACCGTAAAGTAGGCATTACTATCTATTTTAATACTTTTACCCATGGCGTTATCATTCCCAAAAAGCTTTTTCGATAGCTTCTCGGTTATCACAATGCTGTGTATAGTGTTAAGCGCCGTATGTTTATCGCCGTGCACCAGCGGAAAGCTGAACATAGTTAAAAAGCTGGGATCGGTAAAGTTTCCCTGCAGGTTTAAATGTTTATCGCCAACAGTAAACAGGAATGTGGAGCCCCAGTTTGTACGGCAAACATCTTCAACCTGCGGATATTCCTGTTTTATAATCTTGCCCATTACTTTTGGTGTGGTATTCCAGCACCAAAGTTTACCATCAAACACCGAGCGATTATAAACTGAGTATAGCCTGTCATTCTTTTCGTGAAATTTGTCGAAACTAACTTCGTTTTGTATCCATAACAGTATCAGCGCTGCGCTTGCCATACCTATCGCCAGGCCAACAATATTAATAGCAGAAAATGCCTTATGCCGTAGTAAATTTCTCCAGGTGATTTTCAGGTAATTTTTAAACATCGTGAAAAAAGTTGAGCGTTTATTTTAATAATTTAATAGACTGTTAAAATTACCAATGCGTTGCATCAGTTTAAAACTTTATTGCATTTTAAGGCCATATAAATCTATTTCATGTTTCGTTTGTGTGTGTATCACCCCCCTAGGGGGATTTCTTTTCTATCATTAGTAATTTCGCTTCGCCGTTATTAGTCATTGAATACCGAAGATACTATGACCAATGAGTAATGACTAGTTATTCGCTGCGTAAACTTTTTACGGGATTAGCCAGCGCTGCTTTTATCGACTGGTAGCTAATAGTTATCAATGCAATTAAAATAGCTGCTATACCGGCCACGGCAAATATCCACCACTGGATAGGTGCCCGGTACACAAAGTCCTGCAGCCACTTATTCATCGCATACCAGGCAATCGGGCTGGCGATAAGAATGGCGAGCACTATCAGTGTTAAAAAATCGCGAGATAACATGGTGGTAATATTGGCTATGCTTGCCCCCAGTACCTTACGGATACCAATTTCTTTAACCTTTACCTGTGCAGTATAAGTTGCCAGCCCAAATAACCCCAGGCACGAAATCAGGATTGCTATGCCGGCAAATACGTTAAATAGTGTCCCCGTGCGCTGGTCTGATTTATAAAGTGAATCATAGGTTTGGTCGAGGAATGTATAAGTGAATGGAAAATTGGGGTTATATCTTTTCCATGTATTTTCAACAGTTTTAAGGGCCTTTGGCGCGTTCTTACCTGTAGTTTTCACCAGTAATTGCCAGGTGTGTGGTTGATAGTGAAAGATAAAAGGCTCAATTTTTTGTTTTAACGATGCAAAATGAAAATCTTTTAATACCCCGATGATAACACCATCTGTCCCCCATAATTTAAAGCGTTTGCCAATAGGGTTTTTAATCCCGGCGTCGCGCACTGCAGTTTCATTCAAAATATAATGAGCGCTGTCAGGTTTTATGCCAGTGAAGCTTGCGCCGGCATCCAGTTTCAGCTTAAAGAATTTAATAAAATCCTGGTCAATTGCCATTGGATGTATCATAAACTGCCTGTCTTTAGCCTTCCCATCCCAATCTGTATCTCCCGTAGTATTACCAATATTGACAATTTCGGGTCGGCCGCAGCATCAGGAGTAAGCTTTATATAAGTGGCCATTTGTAACCATACCCAGCTCCAGGCAAAACGTTTTACCGGAGGGATACTTGCTGTATTTTGTAACAGCTCGAATTGTAATGACGACTGCTTTGGGATATCTTTTAAAACAGCGGTGACCGTAAAAGGCGTCTTGTATTCATCAAACACTAACGTTTTGCCTATCGGCGATGCGTCACCAAAATACTTTTTAGCAGCTTTTTGGGTAAGTACAACCGAGTTGATGCCATTTAGACAGGTAGAAGCATCACCGGCAACTAATGGGAAATTGAAAAACTTAAGGAAATTGGAATCAACTGCCAGCAGGCCTTTTTCGGTAACTGAACTTTTCTGCCCGTTGTTTTCGAAATGGATAATCTCGTCGCCGGGCAAGTACATACGGGTGTAGCTTTCAACTTGCGGGAAGTTATTTTGTAATGCAGCCCCCACAGGCGGACCAGTATGTCCAACCACAAACTGGTTGTTACCCATTTTACCGTCAATGTTTACGCGGTAAATGCGGTTAGCATCCTTAAAAAAGCGGTCGTAGCTCAGTTCATCGGCTACATACATACTAATCAACAGCACGCAGGCCAGCCCGATGGCCAGCCCGCTTATGTTTATTATACTGCTTACTTTGTTGCGTACCAGGTTACGCCAGGCAATTTTGAAATAGTTCTTTATCATGTTTGGTTCATTAGTTCAGTTGTTCATTAGTTCATTGGTAAAGAACGAATCGCATACTTACCACGAACAATTTCACAGTGCATTTTTCAACTAATCTCTAGTCTCCAACCTCTAATCACTCACTTTTCAAACTTTTAACCGGATTAGTAAGCGCAGCCTTTATTGATTGAAAGCTGATGGTTACAAACGCAATGGTAATTGCGCCAACGCCCGCCAGCGCCAGAACCCACCATTGTACATTTTGCCGGTAGGCAAAGCCCTGTAACCAGCCATGCATCGCCCACCATGCCAGAGGGGTTGCAATTACTATAGAAATCAATACGAGCTTAATAAAATCTTTTGATAGCATACCTACTATTGTTGATATGCTGGCGCCCAAAACCTTACGAATGCCTATTTCTTTAATTCGCTGCTCGGCGGCGTAGGCTGCAAGACCAAACAGACCCAAACAAGCTATTACGATGGCCAGCGAGGTAAATGCTACAGATATTGTCCCGATACGTTGTTCTGCGCGGTATATAGCGTCAAAGTCCTCGTCCATAAATGAATAGGCAAATGCCTGTGTAGGCGAGAATGAATTGTATTTGTTTTTTATTTGTTGGATTATGCCCGGGATATTAGCAGACTTAACGCGGACTGTTACAGCGCCCCGATCTTCATCCATATTGAACATTAACGGCGTTATGTTATCTTTAAGCGACTGGTAGTTAAAGTTTTTTATCACGCCGATAATGTGGTACTTTTTGATGGTTTTACCCATCCTGTCGTTTGGAGAATATAGAAATTGATCGATGGAATTTATAAAACCAAGCTGTTTAGCGGCAGCCTCATTGATAACTAATGCCGCAGTATCAGTCGACATCTCTTTCGAAAAATTTCTGCCGGCAATAATTTTTATACCGAGTGTCGGCAGGTAGTTTTCATCGGCCGGCCATATCTGGGTAAGCATCGATTGCTTTTGATCCATTGTCGGCGTTTTAAAAAACGCGCTGCTATTGCCGTAGCCTCCTGTGGGTAATGCACCGGATAATGAAGCATTTTGCACACCGCCCAAACCTTTTACCTCATCGCGGAATGACTTTGCTCCTTTGCCCAGCGACCAAACATTTTTTATAACCAGTACATGGTCGCGGTTGTAACCCAGGTCCTTACTTTGTATGTATTGGAGCTGATTGTAGATGACCAGTGTACTTATTATCAGAAATATAGAGATACAAAACTGGCCAACGACCAGTATGTTGCGAAACATCCCCCCTTTAAACCCTGCAGCAATTTTTCCCTTCAATACCTCAATAGGTTGAAAGGCCGACATGTATAACGCGGGGTATGAGCCTGCTAAGCAGCCAATTATTACAATTATTAAAAGCAGCGTTGGCAATAGCCACGATATAATTTGCCCGGTCACTACCAACTCTTTGCCTGCCATTTTGTTAAACTGTGGCAAAAACAGCCACGCAGCCAACAAAGCAATTAGGGTTGCAAATAACGTAACCAGTACCGACTCTGTTAAAAACTGAAATATAAGATGTTTACGCGGCGAGCCCAGTACTTTGCGCACCCCCACCTCGCGGGCCCGGTTTGACGAGCGGGCTGTTGAAAGATTCATGAAATTAACACAGGCTATCAACAGGATTAAAATAGCGACGCCCGAAAATATATACACATATTTAATATCGCCGTTTACATCAAGCTCCGCCACGCTGATTGAATGCAGATGTATCCTTCTTAACGGAATAAAATCAAGCTTGTAATAATTACCCGCCTTTTCAAAGTCGCTGAAGGTTAAATGTATCATGCTTTGCAATTGTGGGCCGGCATGCTTTATCATAAACGCCGTCATTTTAGCATCAAGCTTTTTTATATCAGCGCCTTCCTTCAGTAACACATAGGTATTAAAGTTATTGCTTAACCAGGCGTCTTCCTTACTTTCTGCAAGGCCTGGCATTGCAATAAAAAAGTCGAAATTAAAGTGCGACTGTTTGGGGATATCTTTTAAAACTGCGGTTACTTTATAAAGCGATGTATCATTAAAAGTTAATGTTTGCCCCACAACATCGGTGCGGTCAAAATATTTTTTGGCCATCTTTTCGGTTATAACAACCGTGTGGGGCGCGGTAAGGGCATTTTGAGGGCTGCCGCTTATCATTGGTAATGTAAAAATGCTGAATATGGAATTATCAGCATAAACCATTCTATCCTCAACAATATTTTGCTTACCTTTTTTTACCTGGTTACCACCATTATTACGGAAACGGGCTACTTGTTCGATCTCGGCAAAATCTGCTTTCATAGCGGCAGCAGTAGGTGCCGGCGATACAGCATACGAGTTTTCGTTACCGCCGAACTTTATATTATTGTTAACGCGGAAAATCCTGTCGGCTTTTGTATTGTAGCTGTCAAAGCTTAGCTCATCAAAAACATAAAATACAATTAACAGGCAGGTTGCCAGTCCTAAAGCCAGGCCGAAAACGTTAATAAATGTAAAACCCTTGTTTTTCATCAAACCGCGAAACGCAGTTTTTATATAGTTTTTTATCATTTCTGTTTAGTTTTAGGTTGGGGCAACTTTTATAAAAACAAGACGACTTAGTAGTCCATTTAGTTGCACCGGTTTTATAATAAATTTTACTTAATTATTCGCTTTTTAAACTTTTAACGGGGTTTGTAAGCGCTGCTTTTACCGATTGGAAGCTGATGGTTACAAAAGCTATTGCAATAGCCCCTGCACCAGCCAGCGCCACCACCCACCATTGTATATTTTGCCGGTAAGCAAACCCTTCGAGCCAGTTGTGCATTGCCCACCACGCAAGTGGGGTAGCAATGACTATCGAAATAAATACCAGCAAAATAAAATCCTTTGAAAGCATACCCACAATAGCTGACACGCTAGCCCCCAAAACCTTGCGGATGCCAATTTCTTTGGTGCGCTGTTCGGCTGCATACGCTGTCAGGCCAAACAAACCCAAACACGCTATTATTATCGCGAGCGAGGTAAACGTTATAAAGATCTGGCCCATACGCTGTTCAGAGCGATATAATGCATCAAAATCATTATCCATAAATGAATAGTTGAACTGCTGCCCCTTTCCTAACTCTTTATATTTAGTTCCCACCTGGCTAATTAATAATGGGATATTGTTCGATTTAAGCCTAATACTCATGGCGCCGCGGTCTTGGCCATAAAGAAATACCAAAGGTGTTACATTATCCCTAAGCGATTTAAAGTTAAAATCCTTCATCACCCCGATAATGTGAAATTGCGCCATTTTTGTTAGCATATTATCGGCAGGAGTATAAAGTGTTTGATTTAACGGGTCCTTAAAATTCAACAGTTTCGCTGCTGCTTCGTTGATGATGAGCCCCGCAGTATCAGTCCGCATAGCGGCTGAAAAGTTTCGGCCGGATACCATCTTAATTTTCAGCGTTTTGATATAATCTTCATCAACTGTCCATTCCTGGCTTGTTACCGCCCTTTTCTGGTCGAGCACCTGGTCTTTAAAAAAGCTGGTGGCATTTCTTGTTCCGCCGGTTGGTAATGCGCCGCTGATGCTTACACTTTCAACACCCGATAACTGTTTAATTTCCTGCTTAAATGTTTTGGCACCCTCGCCCAGCGCCCAAAGATTATAAACTACCAACACATGGTCGCGATTAAAGCCCAGGTCTTTGCTTTGGATGTATTTTAATTGATTATTGATAACCAGTGTACCGATAATCAGGAATATAGAAATAGCGAACTGGAAAACCACCAGGAAACTTCGCAGCACCCCTCCCTTAAACCCTGTCGAAATTGTGCCTTTAAGCACCTTTATCGGCTGGAACGCTGAGAGATAAAGAGCAGGATACGAGCCTGCCAGGCAACCTATTATAATAACAATAACTAGTAGCGCCGGCAGTATCCAGCGCACTATTTGCCGGGTAATTTCAAGCTCCTTCCCGGCCATTTGGTTAAATAGCGGCAATAAAGCCCATGCCGCCAAAACGGCTATCACCGTGGCAAACAGTGTAACTAATATCGATTCGGTTAGAAATTGAGCGATCAGGTATTTGCGCGGCGAGCCTAAAACCTTGCGTACTCCTACCTCGCGGGCCCGGTTTGATGAGCGCGCGGTGGAAAGGTTCATGAAGTTAACACAGGCTATCAGTAAAATAAATATAGCCACCAGCGCAAAAATGTATACATACTGGATATTTCCGTTTGCACCCAGTTCCGAGCCAATGTTCGATTCAAGGTGTATTTTTTTGAGTGGGAAAAGATAGAGCTTAATATAATTGCCCGACTGCTCAAACTTGTCGAACGTTAAATGCAGTAGACCAGCCAGTTGCGGGCCCGCACGCCTGCGGAAGAAATCGGTAAGCTTGCCTGATAGTTTATTGGCATTAGCACCAGCTTTCAGTAAAACATAAGTGTTAAAATCCTCGCTGAACCATGCATCTTCCTTGCTCTCGTCCAAACCAGGCATCGCTATAAAAAAATCGAAATTAAAATGCGACTGTTTGGGAATGTCTTTAATAACGGCCGTTACTTTATATGGTTGATTGCCATTAAAAGTCAGCGTTTCTCCCACTGCATTGGTTTTGTTAAAATATTTAAGCGCAGTCGTTTCGTTTATAACAACCGTGTTGGGAGCGGTTAAGGCGGTGGCCTTGCTACCGCTTATCATCGGAAGCGTAAAAACATCGAATATGGAATTGTCGGCATATATCATTTTCTCCTCGCGGATGTCCTGGTTGCCTTTTTTAACATTGTTGCCACCCCTGTTCCTGAAACGGACCACCTGCTCAATTTCGGGGAAATCGGCTTTTAATGCCGCGGCTGTTGGCGCCGGCGAACAGGCATAGCTATTGGTGTTGCCGCCAAATTTAACCTCGTTATTAACGCGGAATATGCGGTCGACCTTTGTGTTAAATCGGTCGTAGCTTAACTCATCGAACACATAAAAAACAATGAGCATACAGGCAGCGAGCCCAAGGGCAAGCCCCAATACATTGATAAAGGTAAAACCCTTGTTTTTTACCAGGCTGCGGAATGCTGTTTTAAGATAGGTTTTAATCATAGCGATTCAGTTTAAAAGCAGGTTAATTTTTGGTTTAATATTTGACGACAGCTTAACCAATTAGGTTTCACTACCATCCAACATTATTACAATTAACCTGCCTTTTACCCCTATTCACTTCGAAAACTTTTTCGGTCGTCGCGCTACGGTTTCAATTCAACGTTCCATTTTTACATGCGGAACACCCGGAACGTTGTGAAACATGCTCATTATCAGGATATTTACTTTTTATAACTTGCGAATAACTGATAAATAAGCCATATAAATAACTATTCCTGCGTCGTCCTCCCCGCCTTTTTTAACTGTCCAGCTGCTACTTTCAACCTCCTACTCACTCCTCAGGCTCTTCACCGGGTTTGCCAGCGCGGCTTTTAATGCTTGGTAGCTAACGGTTGTAAGCGCGATAAACATAGATAGCACGCCTGCAACCGCAAATACCCACCAGCCAATATTTATACGGTACGCAAAATCTTTAAGCCAGCTATGCATGCCTATCCAGGCCAGCGGAAACGCAATAACCGCAGCTATTAATACCAATAAAATAAATTCTTTCGAAAGCATGCCGACAATGCCCGGCACAGAGGCACCCAGTACTTTGCGGATACCTATTTCGCGGGTACGCTGCAGTGTACTGTATGACGCAAGCCCCAGCAGTCCTAAGCACGATATCATGATAGCAAGCACCGCAAAATACATAAACAACTTGCCAAAGCGGTCTTCAGTCTGGTATTGTTTATTGAAATTATCATCAAGAAAGAAATAAGAAAATGGCCGTTGGGGCACCAGGCTTTTCCATTTACTTTCAATGGCAGCCAGGGTAGCATGTATGTTTCCGCCTTTAAGTTTAAGTGTAAATACGCTGGTGTTTCCAGGGTTAAGCCTGAAGTTTAAAGGTTTAATATTTTGCTGCAACGATACGAAGTGAAAATCCTGCGCAACGCCGATTATCTTACCTTTACGTCCCCATTGCGTAAACAGCTTACCTATGGCATCGTTTGCATTAGCGTAACCAAGCTCTTTAACAGCTGCCTGGTTTAAAACAATTGCCTGGGTGGTATCAGTAGCAAACTCCCTATTGAACGCCCTGCCCGCAACTATCTTTATGCCATACTGGGATATAAAATCAAAATCAACCTCGATCAAGTTCATATTCATGGGCTGCATTTTGCCGGTTACGCTCTGAATTTCGCTGTAAGCAACGCCATTTCCATTACCAAAAGTTGTGCCTGAGCCCGACACCGACAGAACCCCCTGCACACCCCTGAACTCGTTTTTAATGCTTTCCATATTCTTTATCACTGCCGAGTCGCCGCCTGTATTCAATACAAGCATTTGGTCTTGCTGAAAGCCGAGCGACTGGTTACGCATGTAATTGAGCTGGTTATACACGATGATGGTTCCGACTATCAATACGATAGATATGGTAAACTGCACCACAACCAAGCCCTTGCGCAAAAATATGCCCTTAACAGAAGTAGTAAATTTGCCTTTCAATACCGAGAGAATACTAAAGTTGGTAAGCACCAATGCCGGATAAAATCCTGCCATACAGCCAATTATAACCGATATTGCAAACAGGATAAAAATATAGCCGTGCGAAAAAATATTTTGGCTTATTATTTTGCCTGCCAGCGTGTTAAACAACGGGAGCATCACTACACTAAGTACCGCCGAAACAACAAAGGATATCAAACATATAATGATCGATTCGCCTAAAAACTGGGCGGTAAGCTGTTGGTTTATTGCTCCAACTACTTTTCGGATACCTACCTCCTTAGCCCGCTCCGAAGCGCGTGCAGTAGTTAAGTTAACAAAGTTGATGCAGGCAATAAGCAGAATGAAAACCGCAACGATAGAAAATATGTAGACGTTTGATTGGCTGCCATTTACAGGCGCTCCTCTAAAGCTGTCCATGTATATTTCCTTAAGCGGCTCTATAAATAAGTCATAATTATAGCCGCGGCGGCGCTGGTCTTCGCTGATATGTGCACGCAGAAAATCGGGAAGTTTTGCCTGTAGGTTTGCAGGGTTATAACCTTTTCCAAGCAACAGGTAGGTATTGTTACTAAAATTGCCCCATTCCTTCATGTTGATAAGCTTCATCGGCTCCATTGTAGAGGTGGAAATGAGCATATCAAAAGAAAAATGCGAATTAAGCGGAACGTCTTTGACTACGCCGGTAACCTTAACCGGAGTTTTACCATCAAGCCGGAGCGATTTTCCGAGCGCAACCCCATCCCCGAAATATTTTTTCGCTGCTGTCTCGGTAATCACAATACTGAACGGCTCCTTAAGCGCGGTTTCCGGGTCACCGGCAACAAACGGGAAAGTAAAAATTTTGAAAATATCAGGGTCGGTAAACTGGATATTATTTTCCTGGAAGCGATGATTCTGGTATTCAACCAGAAAGCCGAAGCCAAATAGCCTCGCGTTAGCTTTTACTTCCGGGAAATCCTGCTGCAAAGCGGGCCCCATGGGCGCCGATGCACTGTTCCAATGCAGTACTTCGGTTGGCGATTTAATATCGGTATTGAGCCGGTAAACATTGTCGAAATTTTGATTGAATTTGTCGTAACTAAGTTCAAACCGCACATACATAAAAATCAGGAAACAGGCTGTCATCCCAACAGCCAATCCTATAATATTTATCAGCGAAAAGCTTTTATGCCGCCAAAGGTTACGGAATGCAATTTTTATATAGTTCTTTATCATACTTAGTTCATTTGTTCACTGGTTCATTAGATTGTTTTTTATTGCCAACTGCTATTTCCAACTGCCTACTCACTTCTCAGGCTTTTCACCGGATTTGCGGTAGCGGCGCTTAATGTATTCAGGCTTACAACCACCATGGTTAACAGTAAAATAAGCACCCCTACTATGCCGAACATCCAGATACTGATATCGATATGGTAGGTGTATTTTTGGAGCCAGTTGTGCATCATCCACCAGGTTAAGGGTACAGCTACAACAAATGCAATCAATACCAGCTTTAAAAATTCAGTAGCAATCAGCATCAATAGTTGTTTCACCGTAGCGCCCAACACTTTGCGGATGCCTATCTCGCGGAAACGTTTTTCTATAGTAAACGACGCTAATCCCGCCAAACCTATACAGCAGATAAAAATGGCCAGGCCTGCAAAAATGTTGGTCAGGCTGCTGATCAGTTCTTCGGCGATAAATTTCTTACCAAATTCTTTATCTACAAATTGGTATTCGAAAATATCTGCCGGGCTGTATTCCGCAAAAAGTTTTTTAAACAAATCGATAGCCTTCTGAGGTTGTATCCCGTCTTTTAGCCTCACAGTTATGTATGAGGAGCCTCTGTCACCGTAATAAACCATCAATGGGTCAACCGGGGCGTAGGGCGACGTCATAACCACGTTGTCAATTACACCAATAACGGTGTATTTCTGCTGGCCATAGTGCATTTGCATGCCCACCGGATTTTTAACGTGCATGGCCTCAACAGCAGCTTTATTTAACATCATTGAAGCTGAATCGGATGGTGTACCCGCAAAATCTTTACCCTGAAGTAGTTTAATACCCATGGTCGCAGTAAAATCAACATCTGTGCGGATGCCTGAGAAAATGATCTTCGAATCGGTCGGCATACCTTCGTAAGACGGCGACGGCGACCTCCACCAGATATCAGTAATCGGTGATGAGGTGCGGGTCACCTCTTTTATCAGTCCCGACTTTAACATATCATTTTTTATCGCCTTAAAGTTTTTATCGGCGTTTGGTGTCGACGGCAGCATAATCAGGTTATTGGAGTTATACCCCATATCCCTGTCCTTAACATGCTGAATTTGTTTATAGATGATAAGCGTTGCAGCTATTAAAAAAATAGAGATTACAAACTGGCCAACCACCAGTATACGCCTTGGCAACACGGCACTTTTGCCGGCAGCAAAGGTTCCTTTTAACACCTTCACCGGGTTGAAAGATGATAGGTACAAAGCCGGGTAGCTGCCTGCCATAACACCGGTAAACAGAATGATAATAAAAGCACCTGTCAAAAACACCGGATCGGCTACATTTAAGCTTAATCGTTTGCCTACCAACGAATTAAATGACGGCATTAAAAGATATACTGCAACAATTGACAATGCAAAAGCCATCAGCGACAACAGCAGCGACTCGAAATAAAATTGTGTTATTAACTGTTTTTTTCCTGAGCCCAGCGTTTTCCTTATGCCAACTTCTTTGGCCCGTTTTTCTGACCGCGCGGTTGAAAGGTTCATGAAGTTTACGCAGGCAATAAGCAATATAATGATGGCTATGATAGTGAATAACCGCACATACTCAATCTGCCCGCCAGTGTTCTTCCCGCCTTTATAATCGCTGTAAAGGTGCCATCTGTTCATCGGCACGGTAAAATAGGTACTAATTTTATCGTGGTTATGGTCATACATTATCTTGTTGATGGCTTTTTCGATAGCAGCAATATTTGGATTCGTTGCAGTTTCAATATAAACCGAATAAGATGAGTTCTGCCATTCTTTCATCGCATTTTGAACCTGCGGGTCGGATGGACTAAATGCCGACAAAGCTTCAAACTGGCGGGTTGAATTGCCTGGCATATCGGCTATTACAGCTGTTACCTTCAGCAACTTGTCGTTAATTTTAATCGCTTTATTGATGGGATCTGCATCCCCAAAAAACGATTTGGCGGTCGACTCCGTTAGCACGAGGCTGTTTGGTTCAAGTAACGCTGTTTTCGGATTGCCCTTGATGAATTTACAGGTAAACATATCAAAGTAGCGTCCGCCTACAACAGCCAGGTCCTTTTTCAGTTTGGTTTGTCCGTACTCAAACTGCTGAGGCGAGGTATAGCTGGACATCACTGCATTTTTTATCTGTGGATAGCCTGTCTCCAGCGATTTTGCCAGCGGGAACACCATATTTTGGTCGGTAAATATGTTATTCTTAAAATCGCGGTTGGCGATTACCTGGTAAATATTCTTGTACCTGGTATTGAACTTATCAAACATAAGTTCATCATTTACCCACAAAAAAATGAAAATGGCACAAGTTATGCCAATTGTTAAACCCAACAAATTGGTAATAGTAAAGCCTTTGTTCCTGCTAAGGTTTCGCCATGCTATTTTAATATAATTTTTTATCATGATATATGGTTCATTTGTTCATTAGTTCACTGGTTCATTAGTAAGGATGACTGTTAAAGTGTTTTAAACGTTGCAGAATTTGATTTTTAAACGGACTATTTAACTCCCATTACATTTCCTAATCTCTAATCTCAAGTCGCTGATCACTCGGAACGCAAACTATCCACCGGGTTTGCAATTCCCGCTTTTATGGCGTGGTAGCTAACCGTTACAATTGCAGTTATTATTGCTGCTAAACCCGCCACAGCAAACATCCACCACGAAATAGTTATCCGGTAGGCAAAACCTTCCAGCCATTTGTGCATAGCCCACCACGCTATTGGCGAAGCAATTGTAATTGATAATACCACCAGCACTAAAAAGTCGCGCGATAACAAAGTATTGATTGATACCAAGCTTGCACCCAAAACCTTGCGGATGCCAATTTCTTTGGTGCGTTGCTCTATAGTGAACGCTGCCAAGCCAAATAAACCGAGCGTGGCCAATATGATGGTGATATAGGTAAATACGCTAAATATGGAAGCGAGGCGGTCTTCTGCTTTGTATTGCGCATTGAAGGCATCGTCCATAAAAGTGTACTCGAATGGCGTGTCTTTATCATATTTCTTATAAATCGCTTCCATTTTTTGAAGTAATGTAGGGATGTTGGTATACGGTTTTATCCTGGCATACAGATTGCAGCCATCTCTTGGCGAAAACAGGTATTGGTCAGGCTCAACATTAAGCACCATTCCCGAAATGTCTGACTGCAGGGAACTAAAATTGAAATTCTTTAATACACCGATAACTCTCACTTTTTGGTTGCCCGACTGTGCATAGCTGCCAATAGGGTTTGCCGGAAGATGAAGCTTTTCGATAGCTGCCTCGTTAATCACTATCCTGTCCGTACCCGCCAGTTTCTCGCCGGCCGCTGGCGCATATTTCCATTTCAAGCCTAATGTTTTTATATACTGGTCATCGCCTAACAGAGAGGCCAGCATAATATTTTCATCCTTGGTTTTGCCCGTAAACTGATTCATGTCATACCCCTTAAACATAGGATAATGCGACGTAGCAGCGCTTTCTATGCCGCTTAGCGACTTAACATCCTGCCGGAAGGCCAGGTAATTGTTGCCAAATGTATTATGCACCGGTATCATCACCACGTTTTCGCGGCTAACGCCTGTATCCACATGCCGAAAATAATACAGCTGGCGGTCGATAACTATGCCGCAAATAATAAGGCCTACCGATATGGCAAATTGCAAAGTGGTAAATACTTTACGTACCACTACGCCGCCCGTGCTTTTGCCCATTTTGCCTTTCAGCGTTGCAACAGGCTTAAATGCAGATAGAACCAATGATGGATAACTACCTGCAATTAAGATCGTTAATATCAATAACGCAAATAGTAATATTAATACAGTCGGGCTATATAGAAACGTGTCATCAATTTTAAGCTGCAGCACATTTAAAAACCACGGTTTAAAGGCGTAGCATAATAAGTAACCCAGCACAAACGAAATAGTGGCAAACATTGCTGATTCAACATAAAACTGGGTAGCAATAGTTTTCCGGCTTGCACCTGCTACTTTACGCACGCCTACTTCTTTAGCGCGAAGCGTTGCCCGGGCGGTTGAAAGGCTCATGTAATTAACCAGTGCCAATAGCAATATCAATATAGCCACCAGCGGGAATATCTTCAGGTATTTTGTATTTGATGAATCTCCAAAATTGCTTTTCAGGTGCGAATCAGGCAGTGCCGCAAGATAATAATGCACATTGTCGAATGTTTTGTCATGCTTTGCCATCAGGTCGAGGCTACGCCTTAGTGCTACAGTGTCAGAGGCGTGGTTTAACAAGAGGTATACACTGAAGTTGCCAAAACTAATTTCTTTGGCACCTGTGTACAACTTCGCCTCTTTCATTGTAAGCAGGCTCAGGTTCGACGTAACGAAATTGAATTCGATTGAAGAGTTTGACGGGTTATTTTGGGCCACGCCGGTAACCTGGTACGTAAATGCGCTGTCGGTTTTTAACGTAATGAGTTTGCCAATTGGGTTTTCGTCGCCAAAATACTTTTTGGACATATCTTCCGACAACACTACAGTAAACGGCCTGTTAAGCACGGTTGATGCGTTGCCCGATACGAGCTTGAATGAGAAGAAGTTAAAGAAATTCGCGTCGGCAAATAACAATTTCGATTCCGAATACTTTGAATCCGGCTTTTCGGGGTTACTGGCTACTACCGGTTTAAAATAGGCCATTGTGCGGTTATAGTCTGCCACGGCTGGCTGCTTTTGCTTCATGATATCGGCAGCCGCGTAGCTCATAAACGCCATATTTACAGAGGTCCCTCCCATTTTAAATCCCACGTGCGGGTTAAAAATCCTTTCGGCATTTTTATGAAAACGGTCGTAGCTACTTTCGTGCGTTACGTACATCATAATCATCATACATACCGCCAGGCCAACAGCCAAACCGGTTATATTTATCAGGCTAAACAGCTTCTGCTTAACCAGGTTGCGCCAGGCAATTTTTATGTAGTTGAATATCATGTTATTTGTTCATTGGTTCAATTGTTCATTAGTTCATTGGTGGTTATAGCAGGAATAACTGCTACTGCTACTGCCAATCCCTACTCACCTCTTTAACTCTCTTCGAGAGCCATAGCTCATTCTGAGCGAAGGCTCTCCACCGGGTTGCTCAATGCTGCTTTTATCGATTGAAAACTTACAGTGATCAGCGCAATAAATATTGCAGTAAAACCTGCCAGCACTAAAACCCACCATTTTATTTCCTGGCGGTAGGCAAAACTTTGCAACCATTTATTCATTAAATACCAGCCTGCGGGCAAGGCAATTAAAATGGCAACCAATACCAGCTTTATAAAATCGAAAGACAACATACCGGCAATGGCCGTTATCCGGGCGCCTAATATTTTCCGGACGCCGATTTCTTTGGCCCGTTGCTCGGCAGCGTAGGCCGCAAGACCGAATAAACCAAGGCAGGCAATTATTATGGCCAGCGAACTAAATATCAGCGAAATAGTACCTGTGCGTTGTTCCGCGCGGTACGACGCGTCAAAATCCTGGTCCATAAACGAATAGTTCATTTGTATACCTGGCGACAGTTCCTTCCAACCCGCATTAATTTGTGCTAAAAGCGCGGGTATGTTTGTGGTACGTACCCGAATGCTCAATGCGCCAGTATTATGCGCCAGCGTTAAAACAACCGGACCAACCACATCACGTAATGAACTGAAATTAAAATCTTTTACAACGCCGATAATATGGAGCTGTTTTGAGTTCGCCACATTCTGCTCGCCGCCATTTGATTTGTATAAAGGTTTGTTTATCGGGTCTTTAAGCCCCAGGAATTTTGCGGCGGCTTCGTTTATAATGACTCCCGATGAATCTGTCAGCATGTCCGCCGAGAAATTGCGACCGGCAGCCATCTTCATTTCGAGTGTGCTAATGTAATCTTCGTCAACTTCCCAGCTTTGCGGGAATAGCGCTTTCTTTTGGTCAAAGCCGGCATCTTTAAAATAGATGGCTGTACTTTTCCAGTTAGAAGTGGGCAAAAAACCTGTTAAAGTAGCATCAACAACGCCGGGGAGTTTTTTCACCTCCTGCTTAAATACTCCGGCCTGTTTATTTAGCTCAAAAACATTTTGTACAATTAAAACCTGGCCACGGTTATACCCTAAATTTTTGCTTTGTATAAAATGAAGCTGATTGTAAATAACGATTGTGCTGATTATTAAAAAAATGGAGATGGAGAATTGAAGTACAACTAAAAAACTCCGTAGGCTGCTGCCTTTAAAGCCGGCTGCCAGCTTTCCCTTTAAAACATCGATAGGCTGAAATGCGGATAAATAAAAAGCCGGATAGGAACCTGCAATTGCGCCGACAAACATCACAATGAGCAGTAATGCTGGAATAAGCCACCCCAGCGTATGGGCGTCCACAGTAATTTGCTTGCCCGATAACTGGTTAAATGCAGGCAGCATGGCCATGGTAGCTACAAACGCAATAACAGTAGCAGCAAAGGTTAGTAAAGTCGACTCCGTTAAAAACTGGGCGATCAAATGTTTTTTTCCTGAACCCAAAACTTTGCGCACACCAACCTCGCGTGCCCTGTTGGCAGAGCGTGCTGTTGATAAATTCATAAAATTCAGACAAGCGATTAACAGGATGAATAGTGCGATAGCCGAAAAAATATAAACATACTGTACACTGCCATTTGCGCTAAGTTCGCCGCTGCGGTTCGATTTCAGGTGAATATCCGTTAGAGGAGTTAAATTGAGCCGGAAGAAACTGCCGCTTTTTTCAAATGCGCCCATATCCATATGAAGTTGCGATTTCATTTGGTCGCCGCTATATTTGTTTAAAAACGCGGGTAATGATGCTTCCATTTTTTTACTGTCTGCGGCATCCTTCAATAAAACATAAGTATTATAATCACTTCTCAGCCATTCGTTCGATTTGCTATCCGGAAAGCTGGACATGGAGATGAAGAAGTCAAAATTAAAATGAGATTGCTGTGGTATGTCTTTTATAACACCGGTTATTTTGAAAAACCCGTTGTTATCAAAAGCCAAAGTCTTGCCTACTACATTGGTACTGTTGAAGTATTTTTTTGCTGTGCTTTCGGTTAACACAACACTGTTGGGCTCTGCCAATGCCGATTTAGGGTCGCCGGTTATCATAGGCAGGGTAAACACGTCAAATAACGAGGGATCAGCGAAGGCCATTCGATTTTCGAGAATACTGGCTGTCCCTTTTTTTACATGCGCTGAACCTGCATTTTTAATTCGTACAGTATTTTCGATATAAGGAAAATCGCTTTTTAGCGTTTTGGCCAAGGGCGGCATAGCCACAGCATAAAGAACATTATTCTCGCCAAGCTTTAAATCCTCGTTAACACGGTATATCCTGCCGGCTTTTGTATTATAACGATCGTAGCTTAACTCGTCAACAACGTAAAAAATTATGAGCAGGCAACTTGCCAGGCCTAATGATAGCCCTAAAATGTTCAGGGTGGTAAAGCCCCTGTTTTTTGAAAGGCTGCGGTAAGCTGTTTTTAAATAATTCCTGATCATTGTTTGTTCATTAGTTCAATTGTTCACTAGTTCATTGGTAGAACCTTTTTCTTTAAAACTGCCAGCTGCTACTACTACTGCCTATTCGCTTCTCAAACTCTTCACCGGGTTTGCCACTGCCGCTTTTACAGCCTGGAAACTCACTGTAAGTACAGTTATTAAAACAACAGCTGCACAAGCTATTATAAATACGCCCGGCCCAAGGTCAATACGGTAAGCGAAGCTATTCAGCCATTTGTTCATCAGCCACCATGATAGCGGGAAGGCAATTATGACTGCTATGCTAACCAGCTTCAGGAAATCCTGCGTTAGCATCAAAGCGATGCTGTTAACCGATGCCCCGATAACCTTGCGGATACCGATTTCCTTTTGCCGTTTTTGTGCTGTGAACGCAACAAGACCGAACAGGCCAAGGCATGAAATAAGGATGGCTAATACCGAGAAGTATTCTGAAAGTAACGACACCCTGGTTTCTGTTTCGTATTGCTTTTGATAGGCTTCATCCAAAAAACTGTAAGCAAAAGGAAAGCCTGGATTAAACGACTCATACAACCGGCGGATTTGCGCAATGGTTTCTTTCTGATGATCGTCTTTGATTCTGATCATCATTTTATTATACGGGCTTCCGCCGTTAAGCATTATAAAGGATGGTTTCACTATTTCGTGTAATGATTCGAAGTGAAAATCCTTAACCACACCAATAACCTGGTGGTTGGAGCCATAAGCTTTAATATTTGCCCCTACAGGATTTTTAAGGTGCATGGTTTTAACCGCCGCTTCGTTCAGCAGAATTTTGTTGCCCTCGGCGCCGTAGTTTTTTGAGAACGACCTGCCGGCTATTACCTGCATCCCAAGGGTTTCTGTCAAATTAAACCCGCCAAAAAAGCCCTCGAAATAAATTGCCTGGTCGGCAGCAACGTTGCCATCCCAGCTTAGACCGCCTGTTGCATAGTTTCTGCCGACAATATTATGCTGGGTGTAGCTGGCATTGACCACGCCGGAAATATTTTTTAATTCCGTAGCAAACCGGTCCTCGTTACCGGCGAGCTTCCCTTCTGAATCAATCCTTATAACGTTATTTTTATTGTACCCAAGTGACGTTGACTGTATGTACTGTATTTGCCGGTAAACCACCAGCACGGCCACAATCAGGGTAACCGAAAGCGTAAATTGAAACACCACTAAACCTTTACGGGCAATAAGCTCAGACACCGAAGATTTAAGCTTGCCTTTTAAAATAGCCAGGGGATTAAACTTAGAAAGGTACAAGGCCGGGTAACTTCCGGAAACCAGGCCGGTAAATAACATAATACCTGTTAATGTAAGAATGAGGGTGCTATCAAAAGTTAATGTTATTTGTTTGCCCGTAAGCTGGTTAAACTGCGGCAATAGCAACCAGGCAATACATACTGCGAGTAGTGTGGTAAAAAAGGCCATTAATACCGATTCGGATAGAAACTGTATTATTAACTGGCTTCGCTCGGCCCCCACAACCTTCTTTATACCTACTTCCTTCATCCTGCCTGATGCTTTGGCGGTGGACAGGTTCATGAAATTGATACAGGCTATTATTAGTATAAAAAGTGCGATAACGGAAAAGAGTTTTACATATTCCTCTTTACCGCCGATGCGCGAACCATGGTTAAATGTATGTTTGAGGTAAATGTCAGAGAATTTTGATAAAAAAAGATGACGGGTGGTATCACCGTCGGCTTTCGTTATCATGTCGGTAATATTGTGACTTAACTTATTGGCATCGGCCCCATTTTTCAAAAGCACATAATTGTGCGGGCCGCCATTGGGCCATGTTTTTACCCAGCCCTGTACATCGGCCAGGTAACCGAAGGATAAAACGAAATCAAATTGTTGTGAGGAATGTATGGGTAGTTTTTCAAACACACCCGATACAAAAAAGTCTTTGTCGTGCTGAAATTTGATTGCCTTCCCTATAGCATTTTCAGTACTATTGAACAGCTTTTTAGCAAGCTCGTCGGAAATTACAATGTTATTTTTTGCTGCAAGCACGTCTCCCTTTTTTCCCTTTATCATTTTAAAGGAAAAAACATTGAAGTAATCTTTGCCAACATATTGACCCGTGGCTTTAAGGTTTTTATCGCCTACCGTTAATGTGAATTTTTGCCACCAGTCTGCCGGGGCAACCGGGGTTGCATATTCTACCTCTGGGTTCTGTACGATGAGAGTTTCGCTAACCAGGCCCGATGACTCGTCAGATATGCCATCAACCTCGCCGCCTTTGCGATGCTCCATTACCTGGTACAGGCGGTTATCGTTATCAAAAAACTTGTCGTAGCTCATTTCGTCATGAACCCACAGGTAAATCAGCAAGGTACATGCAATGCCCGCCGAAAGCCCTACTACGTTTAAAAAGGTAAACTGCCTGTCTTTTTTCAGGTTGCGAAATGCAATTTTTATGTAGTTTTTAAACATCGTACAATAGTTAATAGTTAACGAAAAACGGGTTCAGGCTTTTGATACCGGATGATGAAATTTGCTGCCGTTTTATTACAACTTATTTCATTATCAATGTTTTAAAACAAACTACCACCGGAAAGTCCGGGCAACACTCAAGCTACCCCTCCATTTAGGAGGGGATAGCAGAGGCACTTTATTAACTTATATAAACTTTCTTTTGTGACCGGTTAGGTTACCAGTACATTATATCATAATGTTTTCCATTACACTCTGTCCATCCAGTAAGCGGATGATACGGTGGCTGTAACGGGCATCATGCTCAGAGTGTGTTACCATTATAATGGTAGTACCCTGTTCGTTAAGGTCGGTCAGTAGCTCCATCACGTCGTTACCGTTGCTCGAGTCAAGGTTACCGGTGGGCTCATCCGCAAGTATCAGTTTTGGTTTGTTAACAACCGCACGGGCTATTGCCACACGTTGTTGCTGACCACCCGACAACTGTTGCGGATAGTGGTTGCGGCGGTGCATGATCTGCATTTTGTCCAAAACTTCTTCTACCCTTTTTACACGTTCGGCCGATGGAACGCCAGTGTAAATTAACGGAAGCTCAACATTTTCAAATACAGTCAGCTCGTCAATAAGGTTAAAGCTCTGGAATACGAAGCCAATGTTGTGTTTGCGTAAATCAGCCCTTTTGCGCTCGGTGAAATGAGCTACCTCGATGCCGTTGAAAACATAGCTGCCTTCATCCGGATCGTCAAGCATACCCAGGATGTTAAGCAATGTTGATTTACCACAGCCCGAAGGGCCCATGATGGCAACAAACTCGCCGGTTTTAATTTCGATTGACAGTTTGTTCAAAGCGATTGTTTCAACCTCTTCGGTGCGATAAAACTTCTCCAGGTCGGTGATTTTTATCATGGTGCTGCCGTCACCTACTTCATTTTTGCTCATATAAGTTTAATTTTATTTTATGTGTAGTTTAAATTAATTGCCTTTTTTATTTATACAATAGTTCACTGGTTCATTAGTTTTATATTAACTAACCTCTGATCTCTAATCTCTAACAAGCTACTTCTTAAGCACCAGCTCCTGAATGTCTCCATACGTTTCGTAGCTCGAGGTGATAACTTTATCGCCTGGCTGTAAACCCGATGTCAGCTCAAAGTAATCAGGGCTCTGACGGTTTATCTGTATATCAACCTTATAGGCTTTTTTACCATCTGCACTTACTTTAAATATCCAGTTACCACCGGTTTGCTGGAAAAAGCCGCCTTTTGGCAATAATAGCGCTGTTGTTTCTTCACTTAAATTAAGGTATACCTGCAAGGTTTGCCCTTTTTTAATGCCTTTAGCAGTTTCGCCTACAAATGCCATGTCAACATTAAACTGCCCGTTTACGATATTCGAAAACACCTTTTTAACAATCAGCTGGTAAGTTTTTCCGGCAAAATCAAAATGCGCTTTTAGGCCGGTGAAAACTCTCGATAAATAATGCTCTTCAATTCCGCATCTTACCTTAAAACCTGATAAGACGTCGAGTTGTCCCAAATGTTCCCCTTTATTTTTATTTTGTCCTATTTCCGCATCAAAGTTGGTTAATTGGCCACCAACAGGTGCCCGTACTGTCAGGGCGTCTACTTTTTTACGTAACAGGTCAAGGGTGTTTTTCATCTGTGCATACTGCTCCAGGTTTTGTTTATCCTGTTGTTTAACAGATAAGGTATCCTGCTGCAATATCTTCTTAGCAAGTCTCCATTTGGCCAAATTGTAATTGTATTGATGAGTTGCGGTTTCCATTTCCTGCGAGCCGATAGCCTTTTTTGCGTAAAGGTCTTTATCAAGCTTATAAATCCGCTCTGCTTCTTTAAGCTGTACATCAACATCTTCCATGCTGGTTAGTTTACCAATGGTACTTTGCTGAGCCTGGATGTGGGATATCTGCATCTGTGTCTGGTTACCATAAACGGTGCTTTGCTCATTTGCCAGGCTAAGCTCAAGGTCGGTATTTGATAATTTAAGTATCGGGTCACCCTCTTTTACAAGAGCGCCGTCATCAACATATTTTTGTTCTACGCGGCCACCATCTGTTGCATCAATGTAAATAGTAGTGAGTGGCATTACCACGCCGTTAACAGGGATAAACTCCTGGAAAGGGCCTTTTTTAATTTCACTTATGGTTATACGTTCTGTATCAACATCGAGCTTGCTTTTGCCCGATGTAAAATAAATGCTTCCGCCAATTAACAATACAATGCCCGCTATACCGGCAATAGTTAGTATCCGTTTGGTATTCCAGGTCTTTTTTTCAATTACTCTGTCCACTGTTTAATAATTTATATTTTGTTATTAGTTACAAAAGAATATGCCACAAATTAAATACCTGTTTATCAGTATTTTAAAGGTCAAATGTAATGTACGGGCGTACGCTTCTGTTACAGCAAGTGTACGTTTATGATACAATACATTTAAAGGTATTTACGGTTTAATTTAGGTTTATTTACACATAGTTGGTGGTTGATGGTTCATAGTTAATGATTTATGTTTAATAATCCGGAGTTTTTAATATTTAGCATAAAAATTGTTGAATAGGAGCTGATTAGATCAAGGTTGAGAATTTACTGTAAGAAAGCAGTATTAAAATTATAAAGATTTGTTGATTAAATAATATTAATGGTATAATTGGTGATTGGTTGACTATAAACCATGAACTATCGACCATGAACTTCTAGATAATGATACTAAAAAAAGCTAACGTACTAATTGTTGATGACGACCCTGATGTGCTTACGGCCGTGAAGCTATTGCTTAAGACCGAAGCGCAGGAAATTATTACCGAAAAGAACCCGGAAAACCTTAACTGGCTGCTACAGCGCAACCAGGTCGACCTGGTGTTGCTGGATATGAATTTTAACAGCGCCATTAACACAGGTAACGAGGGCATATACTGGCTGCGGAAAATTAAGGAGTGGAAACCGGCTGTTTGTGTAATTATGATTACCGCTTATGGCGATATCGATCTTGCAGTACGTTCGTTAAAAGAAGGCGCCAATGACTTTATTGTTAAGCCGTGGCATAACGAAAAGCTGATCGATACCATTAAAGACCTGCTTGATAAAAGAGAAGGTGTTAAAACTGTTAAAACTTCATCCAAAACTGCAACCGGGGATACATCCATATTGGGCGAGTCGGAAGTAATGCAGGATATCTTTCATAAAGTAAATAAAATTGCCCCCACCGACGCTAATATTTTACTTTTAGGCGAAAATGGAACCGGTAAGGATTTGATGGCCAAGGCGATTCATGAGCGTTCCTTAAGGGCAGACAAGCCATTTATTAAGGTAGATGTGGGTGCCCTTACCGACACCCTGTTTGAAAGCGAGCTGTTTGGACACAAAAAAGGCGCCTATACCGATGCCCGGGAAGACCGCAGCGGACGTTTTGAGGATGCACAGGGCGGCACCCTGTTTTTGGACGAAATAGGGAATATATCATTACAACAACAGGCAAAACTGTTAACCGTTTTGCAAAACAGGCAGGTAACCAGGTTGGGCACAAATAAGGCCGTCGATATCGACATCAGGCTAATATGCGCCACCAACCTGCCTTTGTCTGAACTGGCTAACGAAAACCGTTTCCGTAAAGATTTAATTTATCGCATAAACACGGTTGAAATTAATATGCCGCCACTACGCAAACGTAATGAGGATATTGTGATACTTGCCCGGCATTTTGCAAAGCTTTATGCCACTAAGTACTTAAAACCATCTGTTGATTTTGATGCCGCGTCTTTAGTGAAATTAAAATCGTACAATTACCCGGGCAACGTACGCGAATTGCAGTATACAATCGAGCGCGCCGTTATTATGGCCGATGACCAGTTGCTCCGGCCAGACGACTTGATATTTTCGATATTGGAAACACCGGGCGAAGTTATTGTCGACGACGATAATGTACCATTGAGCACGCTGGAGAAAAACGCCATTTTACGTGTGATAGAAAAGCACAACGGCAATATTACCAGGGCTGCAAAAGAATTAGGACTTACCCGCACCGCCCTTTACCGCAGATTGAGCAAGTATGATATTTAACCGTTACGAATGGCGTTTGGTGATGCGTGTAATATTAATGTTTATTACACTTAGCGTTTCGTCGTATCTTTTAGTTGACAGCCAGAAAATGTTTCTGGTAATAACCGTGCCCCTTTGCGCTTACCAGGTGCTCGACCTTATACGTTTCCAGAAAAAGGCACAGGACGAGGTGAGCCAGTTTGTAGAGTCGATACATTACCGCGATTTTTCGCGCCACTTTGACGTGCGTAAAGCGCCAAACGAATTAAAACCGTTACGTAAAGGATTTAACGAAATAAATACAACGTTTAAGTTGATAAGCCGCGAGCGCGAAACCCAGTATCATTACTTGCAAAAAATATTGGAGCTGGTTGATACCGGCATCATATCGTATGAGCAGGAAAGCGGCGAAACCGGCTGGATCAACGAGGCTTTTAAGAAGTTGATTGGCGTGCCTTATCTTAAAACCATCCACTCGCTCGAAAAGCGGGAGGAAGAGTTATACAACGAGATAATTAAACTTAAGCCTGGCGACAGCAAAATATTGACGGTAACCCGCAACCAACAATTGGTTAAAATATTGGTTACTGCGAGTGTAATGCGTAGCGAGGATAAGATGTATAAGTTGATTGCCTTCCAAAACGTGAGCGAGGCCCTGGACGAAACCGAATCAAAGGCCTGGCAAAAGCTGCTGAATGTAATGACGCACGAGATTATGAACTCCGTGGCACCGATATCATCACTTGCCGACACGCTAAAAAACCGCCTGCAAAGCCCCGAAATTAAGAACAGCCCAGTGAGCACCCAAATGGAGGATTTGGAACTGGGTATCGATACCATTAAGCGCCGCAGCGAAGGTTTGCTTAAATTTACCGAGAGCTACCGTAGCCTGAATAAAATCACCAAGCTTGATTTAACCAAGATACTGGTACGTAACTTGTTCGAATCCCTTAACCGGCTGATGCGCCCTACGCTGGAAAAGAAACACATCGAACTGGAGATCATCCTGCGCGACCCCACCCTGGCTATCGAAGCCGATTTGAACCTCATTGAGCAGGTAATGATAAACCTGCTGGTGAACGCCATAGAGGCGGTAAAGGATCGCGAGAGTCCTACCCTAACGCTATCTGCAGAGGTATTGAGCAACAATAAAACACTCGTAAAAGTTTCGGACAATGGACTGGGTATGCCACCCGAATTGCTGGATAAAATATTTATCCCGTTCTTCAGTACACGCAAAAGTGGAAGCGGCATTGGGCTTAGTCTCTGTAAACAGATCATGCTATTGCATAAGGGAAACATACAAGTGCAATCGACACAAGGTATGGGAGCTACATTCATATTGCAGTTTAGTACGCAGGGAGGCTAAAACTAAGATTTGCAGGATTTTTAGGATAATAGGATGCGCGACAAAAAATATGTGGCAGATGGCTGCACGGCAATATTTCATCATATTTTTCAGTAATAAAACAGGTCTCCAGCATATAAAAGTACTATTGTATTTATAAATCTTAAAAATGCAGTTAACTGTCAAAAAAAACATCTTCGCCATACCCGGCAGCCTGCGCTCCGGGTCATCAAACCATGCTATTCTTAATTTTTTGAAGTCGATGGCACCGGCCGACATTGCCTTCTCTATTTACGACAGGTTAGCCGATATCCCACCTTTCGACCCGGGAAGCGACCACGATATGCCACAGGAGGCTGTAGCCGAGCTCCGCAATTTTATAACAAACGCAGATGCTGTCATCATCTGCACCCCTGAATACGCCTTTGGCATACCGGGTCAGCTAAAAAATGCTTTGGATTGGATGGTGTCGAGCGGCTCTTTCACCGGAAAGCTGACTGCATTGATAACTGCGTCAACAGGCGGCGAAAATGCGCATGAAGCATTGAAAAAGGTACTCGGGGCAATAGATGCCAACCGGCAGGAAGATATTACTTTGTTAATTTCTTTTATCAGGTCGAAAATGGATGGGAATGGAAATATAACAGATGAACAGACAAGTGACAACTTAAAAGCCGTGCTTACCACGGTTATTAATGCTATTAAATAATATTGAAAGCAACAATTTTGTTAGGTTCAATATTCCTCCAAATTTATAGCCTATTTTCAAACAATATATTTTTAATATTATTGTTTGAATAATTTGTTCCCATACCCATAACACGAAAATACTTTATGAACCGTCTGTTTATTAAAATCAAACTTGTGCCCGGCGCCTTAATGGTTTGCCTGGCAATACTGCTTTGCAGCAATACTGGCAACGCCCCCTTAAACACGGGAAAAACCTATGTCTCTGATTACGAAAATATTTTAGGAACTTCCCTGCAAATAAAAATTTCGGCGCCTGATCAAAATGTCGCTGACCAGGCCGAAGCAAAGGCCCTGAACGAAATAGACCGGCTCGACCATATTCTTAGCGGTTACAATACTCAAAGCGAATTTAGCCGTTGGATGAACGGATCGCAAAAGGTGACAAAGATATCACCCGAACTATTCCAGGTGCTCGATTTGTTTGATAAATGGCGAAAACGTACCAACGGCGCATTAGACCCATCGGCCGAGGTGATCACTAAACTATGGAAATCGGCGGCGAAAGAAAACCGGGTGCCAACACAAATTGAAATTGACGAGGCAGTTAAAACCGTCCGCGGCACGCATTACATACTAAATGCCGAAAACAGCACCGTGCAACGCCTGGATAATGCGCCTTTGATACTCAACTCCTTTGCTAAAAGCTATATCATTAATAAAGCCTGCGATGCTGCGTTGGGCTTAAACGGCGTTACGGCGATAGTCCTGAATATTGGTGGTGATATTGTTATAAGAGGAAATCATACTGAGCAGGTCCAAATCAGCAACCCAAAAGCCGATGCAGAAAATGATGCCGCTATAGCAAAAGTTGCTTTGAGCAATAAAGCAATTGCCACCAGCGGCAACTACCGCCGGGGAGAATTAATTAATGGGAAATGGTATTCACATATTGTTGACCCGCGCACCGGAATACCTGCCGAAACTGTAATAAGCTCGACCGTAGTTGCAGATAATGCTTCCGATGCCGGCGCGCTTGCCACGGCTTTCAGCGTGCTTAAACCTGCAGAAAGTGTAAAACTTGCGGCCAGCATGCCGGGCGTGCAATATTTAATATTCACGAACAAAGGGGAACGGATTGAAAGTGAAGGATGGAAAGCAATTGAACTATCTGTGGCAAACACTGCTACCCCGGCAACAGACATCAAAGCGAATACCTGGGATCCGAACACCGAACTTGCTATTAACATTGAACTTGCAGAAATACAGGGTTTCAGGGTACACCGGCCATATGTTGCCGTTTGGGTGGTTGATAAAGATAACAAACCCGTTCGCAATATTGCATTATGGTATAACAAAACCCGGTACCTGGATGAAATGCATGCCTGGTACCGAACTTATTACCAAAGCTTTATGGATGCCAATGCGAGCGTAAGTTCAACATCAAGCGCTACAAGATCGGCAGGAAAATACACGTTGAAATGGGATGGCAAAGACGATAATGGTAAATTAGTCAATCGCGGTACTTACACCATCTACATCGAGGCTGCCCGCGAACATGGTACCTACCAGTTAATGGAGCAAAAGATGGATTTTACAGGCGGATTTAAACAAGTGCAGCTAACAGGCAACGCGGAAATTGCAGCAGCCACATTAGATTACCGGAAAAAGCCAAAGGATGCCCAATAGTAATTTACCCGCCGGTGGCCCGCACAAAAGGATAAGAACTGTAAGATCAGCAAAATCAGCATCAAAAAAGCGCCCGGTTTCGTTATCGCGCTGGCTGCATATTTACCTTTCGATGGTAAGCTTTGTGATTGTTCTGTTTTTTGCAGTTACAGGGCTTACCCTTAATCACGCCGAATGGTTCGGCAGCAAACCTGTAGTAAAAAAGCAAACTGGTAGGTTAAATGTAAATTGGGTCAACAATAAAGATACGACGAGGGTTGAAAAACTGAACATTGTCGAATTTCTTCGTAAAACAAACAAAATAAGCGGGCATGTTAGCGAATTTCGAATAGATGGCCCGGCTGTTTCTGTAGCATTCAACGGCCCTGGCAACTCGGCAGATGTATATATAAATCGCAACGATGGCAACTATCAAATTACCGAAACAAGCTTCGGATTGATTGCGGTTTTAAATGATCTGCATAAAGGGCGCGATACCGGCAAAAGTTGGAGCGTGGTTATAGATATAACAGCCATTTTGATGTCGCTGATCTCATTAACCGGCATTATTATGCTTTGCTATATGAAAAAGAAACGGCGAACCGGTTTCATCTTGCTGGCTTTAGGTGTATTAATCGTCTACGGCATCTTTCATTTTCTTATAAAATAATTGCTATTCCCCATTCTTCGTTTTAAAATACTACTGCCAATTTGTCAACTATCCATCATTTGGAACATGCATTGATGAGCAGTAGTATCACTAAAACATTAAATTTTATAACCGAATAGATTATGCAAGAAAAAGGCACAATTTCGATCCATACCGAAAATATTTTCCCTATCATCAAAAAATTCTTATACTCAGATACCGAGATATTTTTAAGGGAACTGGTATCAAATGCAGTTGATGCTACGCAAAAAGTTAAACGCCTGGCCTCTTTGGGCCAATACAATGGCGAGCTTGGTGATTTACGAGTTGAAATAGCTTTCGACGAAAAAGCTAAAACCATCACGATATCCGACAATGGTTTGGGTATGACCGCCGAAGAAATAAAAAAATACATCAACCAGATAGCATTCTCGGGTGCTACTGAGTTTATGGAGAAGTTCAAAGAAGCTAAAGACGCCAACGAAATAATCGGCCGTTTTGGCTTAGGTTTTTATTCGGCGTTTATGGTTGCCGACAAGGTTGAAATTGAATCGTTGTCATACCAGGAAGGCGCTGAACCTGCACACTGGACTTGCGACGGCAGCACCGAATTTGAATTGAGCGAAGGCAGCCTGCAGGAGCGCGGTACAGAGATTACGCTGCATATAAATAAGGAATCGGAAGAGTTTTTAAGCAAATATCGCTTACAGCAAATCCTTGATAAATATTGCAAATTTTTGCCTGTTCCTATTAAATTCGGCACCAACACACAGGAAGAAGAAGATGGCGTTGATGAAGAAGGCAAACCTAAATACAAATCGATTGAGGTTGATAATATCATCAACGATACCAACCCAATTTGGACTAAAGCGCCAAGTGAGCTAATGGATGAGGATTACTTGAATTTTTACAAACAGCTTTATCCGTTTTCTGAAGACCCGCTGTTCTGGATACACCTGAATGTTGACTATCCGTTTAACTTAACTGGCGTACTATATTTCCCTAAGCTTAAAAACGATTTCGAGATACAGAAAAACAAAATCAAACTGTTCTCGCGCCAGGTATTTATTACCGACGAGGTAAAGGATATAGTGCCAGAGTTTTTGATGCTGCTGCATGGTGTTATCGATTCACCGGATATCCCGCTAAATGTGTCGCGTAGCTTTTTACAGGCTGATAGCAGTGTGAAGAAAATTAACAGCTACATCACCAAAAAAGTAGCTGATAAATTGGCAGAATTATTCAAAGCTGACCGCAAGGCATATGAAGAAAAATGGACCGACATCGGCCTGTTTGTAAAATATGGGATGGTAAGCGAAGAGAAGTTTTATGACAAGGCCAAAGACTTTGTTTTGCTGAGCAATACTCAAAAGGAAAACTTTACACTAAATGAGTATAAAGACAAGGTAACACCTGAGCAAACCGACAAAGACGGGCAGCTTGTTTACATTTACACCAACGACCCCGCCAAACAGGATGCATTTATCCAATCGGCAAATAAAAAAGGTTACGATATTTTGGTAATGAACTCTCCTATCGATAACCACTTTATTGGGCACCTTGAGCAAAAACTGGAGAAGACCTCCTTTAAGCGTGTGGACGCTGATGTTGCCGACAAGCTTATCAAAAAAGAAGATGCTCCTGAGCATGTACTTACCGAAGAGCAGGCAAAAACAGTAAAAGGCATTTTTGATAAAGCCATTAATAAGCCAGCGTATAAAGTTGAACTGGAAAGCTTAAATCCCGACGAATTGCCGGTAACCGTTACAATGGATGAGTTTATGCGCCGCATGAAAGAAATGGCAGCCATGGGTGGTGGTATGGGTTTTTATGGCAGCATGCCCGATAATTATAAAGTTATAGTAAATGGTAACCATAAATTAATAAGCAGGATATTGAACGAAGAGAATGAGGAAGTGCAGGCAGCTCTTTCAAAACAAGCCTTCGATCTTGCATTATTATCACAGGGACTATTGACGGGTGCCGAACTTACAGAGTTTGTGAACCGCAGCGTCAACCTGATATAATTTTTAGAACCAAGATACAAGACCCAAGATACAAGAAAACATCGCTTCATTATCGTATTGAACGCTTTTTTATTTTGATTCTTGGCTCTTGATTCTTGGTTCTTACATCTTGGCCTAAAAGCTGCCCACAAGGCGGCTTTTTTTATTTAGAAAACAATTTAGGCGTTAATATAGTATTCGTTAAATAATTTATGGAATTTTGTAAAAAATTGCATCTGGTAGATAATTACTTAATAAAATATACAGGATGAAAAAATTAACAAAACTGGCAATAGTATCTGTATTGATATTATCATGCTTTCAAACCGTTTTGGCCCAGAAAACTTCGCGGGCAGCAAGAGAGGCCGCAAAGGTTGCCAAGGTAAAGGCGCTGATCGACGCTCAAAACTACGTTTTCCAGGCTGACTATGTTATTCCACAACGGGGCAATTCCAAGTCATTGACGTTTGGGTATGATATGGTAGTATCTAAAGATACTTTGCAAACATACCTGCCTTACTACGGCCAGGTTACATTAGCACCTACCGATGCAAGTGATGGCGGTATAAAGCTGAACACTACAAACTTTAGCTACGAAGCCAAGGCAGGTAAAAAAGGCGGCTATGAAATTATCATCAAACTAAAGGATAATTTTAACCAGGGATCGAAAGATGTGCGGTATATGCGGTTACAGGTTTCGGCTACCGGCTACGCCAGCTTGCAGGTAATCAGCAATAACCGCGACCCGATTTCGTTTAACGGGACTATTGAAGACAGGAAAGAAAAAAAGTAAATACCATCGCGATTGACACTATGAAGGCTCCTTTTCGATGTTGTTTTTAAGATCGAAAAGCCTTTTTTTAACTTCCCGCTGTATTTTCGTTTTAATGACGGCGCTTATTAAATTAAAGGGGAAGCGAAACTCGTAAGCGTAAAGGAAAACTACCTCCGTGCAACCTTCCGGTAATTCGTTAAAAGTCCACTAGCCTAAAAACAACTTAAACATATATGGCCCATCGGTCATTTTAATGGCGGTCACCTTTGGCCGGCTAAAGCTTACATATTCTGTAACCATACCATAACCATTTTTTGCAACACACAAGGCTTTTACACCTTTCGCTGCCTTTTTAGCGCCGAACAACAAGTCGGCTTTCCTTAAAAAGGTATCCCATTTGAGCCTTTTGGTGTAGTCCTGCGAAAAGTCAAAAACAACCTCAGGCACACGTTCAATAATAATTGATTCGGTAAACTTGGTTGTTTTCATTTTCAAGATTATTTCCCTGTTAGAATTTGCATAAGGTATGATTTATATCCATGATATAAAATACACCAGGCATTGATTTGCCGTTACAAACAAGTTGCAATCAGGCCCGTCCAGCCGGTTTGGTGCGACGCGCCCATTCCACGCCCTGTGTCGCCGTCAAAATACTCATGAAACAAGATATAATCTTTAAAATTAGGGTCGGTTTGCATTTTTTGATAGTCGCCATATACCGCCCGTCTCCCCTCGTCGTCGCGTAAAAACAGATTTGACAAGCGACTGTATAGATCTTCAGCCACCTGTTGCAGGTTCATAAAATCCCCAGAGCCTGTGGGGCATTCTATTTTAAAATCATCGCCATAATACCGGTAAAATTTGTGCAGGCTTTCAATCAACAGGTAATTTATTGGCATCCAGATAGGGCCGCGCCAATTACTATTGCCACCGAACAGGCCGCTGTCACTTTCGGCTGGCGTATATTTAATGCTGAATTGCGCACCGTCAATAGCAACATTATAAGGATTATCCAAATGATATCGCGAAACCGAACGGATGCCATATTTACTGAGAAACTCATTTTCGTCCAGTAGATATTTTAAAAGTGATTTCATACGGTACCCCCGCAACAAGCTTACAAGGTGCTTACCCGGTGTTTTAGTCTCACCCCAACGCGACACAAGGCCGGCAAGATCCGGGCGATTTTCGGCAAACCATTTCATCCGGTTACTGAATATCGGGTTATTGGTAATATCATTTTCATCCAAAACCTCAGCAGCAATCAAGGGGATTAAACCGACAATACTGCGCACGCGCATTTTCTGAGTGCTGTTATCCGGAAGGCGCAATTGGTCGTAAAAAAAGCCGTCTGTATCATCCCATAAACCTTCGTTATCCTGCCCAATGTTTGATATGGCCCCGGCGATGTATATAAAGTGTTCAAAAAACTTGCTCGCAATATCGTTGTAAGCATTGTTGGTCTCAGCCAGTTCAGCGGCTATGCGTAATAAATTCAGCGAGTATATGGCCATCCAGCTGGTGCCGTCAGCCTGTTCCAAATGTTCGCCCATAGGCAGGTGTGCGTTTCGATCGAACACACCGATATTATCTAATCCTAAAAATCCTCCCTCGAAAATATTATTGCCTTGCGCATCCTTACGATTCACCCACCAGGTGAAGTTTAACATTAGTTTGTGGAATATGCGCTCCAAAAAATAAGTATCGCCCTGGTTATTGTTTGCCGCTTTATCCTGCTGATAAATTTTCCAGGTAACCATAGCATGCACCGGTGGGTTAGCGTCGTTGAAATCCCACTCATAAGCCGGTAACTGGCCATTGGGGTGCATATACCAGTCCTTTATAAGCAGGCTAAGCTGATTTTTGGCAAAAGCCATATCAACTTTTGCAAGGGGGATACAATGGAAAGCCAGATCCCATGCAGCAAACCACGGATACTCCCATTTATCGGGCATAGATATAATGTCACGGGTATTAAAATGCGTCCATTTGCTGTTGCGGGAATTTTTGCGCTGCTGAGGTGGCGCAGGTTGCGCCGGATCGCCGTGCAGCCAGTGGTTGATGTCGAAATAGTAAAATTGCTTGTTCCAGAGCATTCCGGCCAACGCCTGCCGTTGAATCATAATTCTATCGGCATTTTCGACACCTTTCTCTAAATCCGAATAGAATTCATCGACTTCCGATTTCCTGGCGTCAAACAATTTATCAAAATCGTCGAACCCGTTGCTCGCATCCGTTGATAAACGCAACCTAAGCGTAACGCTTTGTCTTGCAGGAACATTTACTTCAAAATTCACAGCAGCTTTAGTTCCTGTTCTTTTCGGATTTATGGTGTCTGCGCCATGAACAATATAATCGTTTATACCGTCTTTATAAAACTGCTTGCCGTCGTTAATATTGTACAGGCGTTGCGTATTGGTTTCGTTGTCGCAAAACATCAATTCAGGCGAGCCTTCAGCATTCAACCACATCTGCCCGAAGTGTTGGTGATATATCTCTATTACTCCATGCGAGTCGGCAGTCAGTTCCGGCACGTAACTATCATATCCCCAGGCCCAGGTGTTGCGAAACCATACGGTTGGCAGCACGTTTATAGCAGCATCGGCACTTCCCCTATTGTTAACGGTTATTTTAATTAATGTATCGTGCTGGGTGTTTTTAACATATTCAATAAATACATCAAAGTAGTCATCGTTATTAAATATTCCGGTATCAATTAGTTCAAACTCAGGATCGTTGCGTGTCCGGCGTTTATTTTCGTCCACCAGCCAGCCGTAGGGAAATTCCTGCTGCGGGTATTTATAAAGCATTTTTTGATAGGAGTGCGTCGGTGTATTGTCGAGGTAATAATACAACTCCTTAACGTCCTCACCATGGTTACCTTCGGGATTACTAAGTCCAAAATACCGCTCTTTTATAATCGGGTCTTTCTTGTTCCACAAAGCAACGGAAAAACACAAAAGTTGTTCATTGTCGCAGATGCCGCCAATACCTTCCTCGCCCCAGCGATAGGCTTTACTACGCGCCATATCATGCGTTATGTAGTTCCATGCATCGCCATTTTCGCTATAATCTTCACGCACAGTTCCCCACTGGCGGTCGCTCACATACGGCCCCCACTTTTTCCAGGACGAATCCTTTAATCTTTCTTGCTCTTTATTCATGATTTATTTCCACGCATTTCGCAAAAATCTTAGCCAATTACCGTGCATCATATTTTCGATATCAGTTTGTGTATAACCCCTGGTTTTTAATATAGCTGGTATTTTCTGCAGGTCCGCAATCGTTTCCAAATCGTAAGGGCACTGTTCCCGGCCGAAGGCGCCGTCAAGGTCAGAACCTATGCCTACATGCATGGCATTGCCTGCAATCTGGCAAATATGGTCGATATGGTCTATCATCACTTCAAGGCTACAATTCATCGCCTTAGGATCCGACTGTCTCCTTACCCATCCCTGCACCATCATCCAGGCGTCCAGCGCGCCGCCAATTACGGCGCCACGGTTTACCAGTTCCTTTATCTGCTCGTCGCTAAACTGGCGGTTATGGTTCACCAATGCGCGGCAATTGTTGTGGCTGGCCCAAACGTGACCATTAAAATTGTCTAAGGCCTCCCAAAAGCTGTCGTCGCACAAATGGGTTGCATCTAAAATAATATTGAGCCGTTCCATTTCTTTTAATAGCCCATGCCCTTCCTGTCCCATAAAACCAGTGGCGTCGGTTCCCTGCGCATAACGGCCGGGGCCATAATGTGCCGGTCCTACAGCGCGCAACCCATAATTATAAGCTCGCTCCAAATGATTTATGGTGACAATGGAATCGGCCCCTTCCAGGCTTAAAATATAGCCAACTGCTTTGGTGTCGTTTGGATGTCCATTGTTCCAGAGGTTAAGATGCTTTTCCAAACTGGTTAAATCATTCACCTGCACCATTTCGCCGGCATCTTCCATCGCTTTATACCAGGCAACCTGTCCCTGTGTTTGCGCCCAAGCCTGTTCGGGCGAATGCAAGCCGGGCAGTGGATTTCCCAACGCAACATAACGTGCTATTTGAGTGGCCACAACCAGCCCAATATTACCCTTACGCAATTCAGGTAGCGAAACTACACCTTTCGCACGGTCGGGCTTATCCGTAAGGCCTGCTTCGCGTGCGTTAATTTCTGCAATGGGTTTCCGCAAGTCGCGGTTCCATTCAAGGGCATTCATGCTAAGATCTAAATGGGCGTCGATGGTGAACATTTTGTATTAGTTGATCGAGTTGATTACATTAAAAATCAGATTGTTATCTTCCTGTCGCGGGCAATATTCTTCCACTCCCCGCTTATTTTTTTGTCTTCTATAGTAATCGCTCTTTCATATAACGCCACTGTTGGACAAACATGGTAAGGCATACCGTAAATTACATCGCCGGTTTTGTAATTGTGATCTTTGCCTGCTTCAACAACCAAATGTTCTTCACTTTGGCCGACCGCTTCCAGTTCAGTAGCATTTATGAAATATACGCGCGTTTTTAGCTCACGTTCTGCTGCAATTGACTTATGGCCCAAATCCAGGCATAACGTAGTTTCGCCTGGTAGTGATATAACGCGTGCAACCACCAATACCGCTGGTAAAAAGTGCTGTTCAGCAAAGCTGCCTTGATAACCCTTATCCCAATAAACAAAAGTACCGGGACTACATTCAATTTCTTTTCTTTTAGCGTGAATAGGAAATGTTGGCGACCCGCCGGCAACAATTACCGGTTTTGGATAGCCCATAGCCACAATTTCGGACTGCAGTTTAACAACTTTTTCAAAACACTTATCGCATTCTTGGGTCCGCGCAGCCAAATCGGCACCATGAATATGACCATCATAGGCGTGCAGTCCAATTATTTCTATTCCGGCTAGCTCCTGGCAATTAACATAAAGTTCTAAAGCCGCGTCTCCCGGCTTTATCCCGGTGCGGTTTTGACCAATATTTAAATCAATATAAACCGGAACTTTTATTTCGCTTTTGATTGCGGCTTCAGATATTCCAATCGCAGCCGGCAGATTATCAACCAGGCAGGAAAATTTCGTATTTGGATATAATGAAATCAACTTGATAAATCTATCCAGCTTCGGCCCTATTGGCTGATAAGCCAGCAGCACATCCGGCGCCTTACACATACCAAGCATTTCCGCCTCGGCTATAGTAGCGCATTTAAATTTGGTAATGCCGGCCTGCAGCATTAGTAGGGTAACCTCGGCACTTTTATGAGTTTTAACATGCGGCCTTAACCGGGCCACATTATCTATCATACCAATCGCCGTATCGATATTCAGCTTTACCCTGGCAGGGTAAACTACCAATACCGGTGTATCTAGTTTATCAATATCGTTTATTGTGTACCAATCCATCTTTAAGTCATAAGTCTGTAGTCTCGAGTCTAAAGTCTTAAGTCGGCGTTCTAATATGAGTTTTTTTGACTCAAGACTACAGACTTAAGACTAACGACTCAGAATAGTTCAAATAAGGCTTCTATTTCCACAGGAATATTATCCGGCAACGAGCCCATTCCTACCGCGCTCCGTACGCCTATGCCATTATCTTCACCCCAAACTTTTGCAAACAATTCGCTGCAACCGTTGATAATGAAAGGGTGTTTTTCAAAATCGGGCGTGCAGTTAACCATGCCCAATACCTTTATTACCCTTTTCACTTTATTTAAAGTTCCGAGGTTAGCAGTTATGGTAGCCAGTATTGCGAGACCGACCTGGCGTGCTGCCAGCTTTCCATCTTCCATTGTAATTGTATCGCCAATCCTGCCGATGATAAGACTACCATCGTCCTGTACTGTACCATGCCCCGATACATATAAATATTTTCCATCAATTAAACACGGCTTGTAAACGCCAAGGGGTTTTGGTGCCGGCGGCAGGTTAAGACCCAGCGCGGCAAAATTCTGATCTGCAGTATTCATTATTAAAAAGGTAGTATTTGAAAACAAACATAAAAATAAAAAGCCGGGTATCTCACGCCCGGCTTTAATAAATCAAACAATCAACTCTATCTTAAAATCTGAAGCTTGCGCCTACGTTTACAACGTAGTCGGCAAATGCCGCATCGCCATGTGCGTATTTTCCTGTCAGCGCTGTAGTTCGCATATCGGCTACGCTTTGCGTACGATCGCGCATTACAGCAACTGGAACAAACGCATATACCGAGAATTTCTTAAGTCTGTAGGTTACACCTGGCTCAGCTGACAGTATGTAACCTGGTCTCCGGAATCCATCACTTTTACCAATTATATCTTTAACAGGTAAGCACTCGTATCGTACCCCCGCCGAAAAATCCAGGCTTTTTGTTCCTAAACTAAATCCAATCCTAACCAGTTCCTGATCTGGCACGCTCATAACTGCGCTTGTATTGGCTATTGCTGTTGCACTTGGCGTACCGCCTCTTGCGGTTGATACACCATTTACGTCGCGCGGGTTAAACAAATAAAAGAATGTTCCGTACATTCCAAAATTATGGGTAAAGTTGTAGTACGCGTTTATTTCGGTAGTGATTCCCCAACCGCCATCACCTGGTTGTATCGATTGGTCGACCGGGCCAACGCGCGACCCGCCGTTAGGCCCAACGTTGTAAAAATCGTCGGTAGCGCCGTACTTCCCTGTCGGCAATTTAACACCTAACCCAAGCTGGATATTACCATTATGTGCGGTTGCAGGGTTCAACAGCCAGCGGTATCCTGTTAAACGAATGTCACCTATCCCGGCTGATTGAGTCGACCTGCGGTTTGCACCACCATGTTCATATAAAGATGACCGGTTGTTAAGTACAAGTGGTAAATCTAAGGCAAATGACCAACGGTTATTAAAATTGCGGGTTAAACTAAAATCCTGGGTAAAAGCGTGATTAATAACGTTTGTACCCTGTTGGATACGTTGTTTTTGTTCGTCTTTACCAACAAAATGTCTAAATGAACGAAAGTAGCGGCTGTTGGCATTAAAAAGCCAGCTGCCCTGGGGTGCCAGGCTATCTGGATGTTCGCTCATTGTGCAAAGGCCACCAGTGCTGCGTATGGCTACGCAACCTTGTGCGAAAGTATTTGATTTGGTAAAGAGAACGAATAATGCAAGTGTTAAGACAATTTTAAAAGTATGTTTCATAATTTAATGTAAGGGTTTGTGTGTGATTGAGTATTCTTGTGTAATTGAGTATTTGTTTGCTGTGTATTTAGTTAATTTCCTGCCCCGTCTGTTTTTCCGCGCTGTACGGCATATTGGCCTACTTTTATACCGGTTTGCATCCCTGCTTCGATATCCGACCGATAATGGATTGCGCCGTAAAGCCGTGACAATGAAGCCTGGTTAGCCAGATCGGTGAACTTGGTTCCCCTATCGGGCAATAAGTAGGTCAACACCGTTGCAGCGGCACCGCTAAAGTTTGAGTGACCTGATGTGTATGCCGGGAAATTTGGCAAGCCGGTTAGCGTTTTGATCTTGGGGTTTGCCTGGGTGGGACGCTGGTTAAAATAAAAATATTTGGTGTCCCAGCACACAATAGCGGCATCCATTTCAGCCAAGTTTAGTAAAGCAAAGTTGCGGGCCCAGCGAACTTCGCTGTAGTTTTGTTTTACAAACTCATCAGCTGCAATTGCATCCCAATGCCCTGGCGGGGTGTATGTACCAACACCATCTGCCCAAAACTCCACAGTCGCCTGGTGATCGCGTGTTGGGTTTTCGCTATAAGTAAGCACCTCAGCAACTTCTTTTTTAAATGCGTCTGAATTCGTAAGCGGCGGCGGTGACGGCCTTAAGGCTACAACCGTAAGTGTGTCGAACAAAAACGGCAGTACTTTGCCAAACAATGGCAACATCGGCGGGCGTTTAGGTGCGTCCTGGCTTATCCAAAAGGTTTCGCCTTTCGCCGCTGTTTGTGTTTGCAATTGTGTCCAAAATGCCGGGGTCCCAATTGCTTTGCCGGCACGGTCGGTACGGGCACGGGCAGCAAAAACATCGGCCACCTGTGTACCCAACGCTTCACCAGCGTTTAGTTCGCCTCTAACATTAGCACCAGCCATAATACGGTATAATTTTTCGTCGGCTGCTTTTTGTTCTATATAACCAATATCTGCCGGAAACAACAGCTTCATTATTTCAACTGTTGCACCCGAAACCACTGCATCCTCGCTTGGGTATGATGGCAATGCCGATTTGGGAATAAGCGGCTTAATGGTCGCATCAAAAGTATAAGGTGCAACACGGTTGTACGTATTTTTAAAATGATAGGCCGTAACCAACGCATCGTATTGTGCAGCGCTCACATATGCATAGGCGCGGGCAGCATAAGGCGGGTTTGCAAAAGGGAAAATAGGATAAGCAAACGGGTTGGTTGAACTTGGTGCCGGGTAAGTGCCATCAGCATTTTGATAAGGGGGCACATTGTGTTTTGCTACCAAATCGCGCAAAATCTCGTTCCACCTTAAAACAGCACCTGCACTCCAATACTTTACAATAGCGGCCTGGTCGTCAGTTAGCTTGCCCTGGTACGATTTAATTTCATTCAAATCTGCAACGTATGCAGGGGAATTGGTTGCGTCCGGAGCTGGAACGTTAAAAACTGTGGGGTCTTTTACCAATACAGGTTTCCAGGTGTCTGCGTTCAAATCAATGCTTGCCGGTGCGAGGGCCGGGTAAGCCGTTGTACGATCGGTTACCGCTTTATTACACGACCCTAAAAAAACTGATGCTGTTAGGGTTACCAGCGTCGTTACATATAGTATTTGTTTTTTCATGGTTTATCTATTTAGTTTTTTTGTTAAAGTCTAAAATATAGTACACAGCGGCGAAAAGGTTGGTACTTTGGCCAACATTACGCCCACTTACTACGTAGTTGCCTCCTGCGACAAGTTCAAGACCTGTAAGGTTTTCGAAGCTGTATTTTGCAAGACCACCCACAGTTGTCATATTCATGCGGTTACTTGGGAAAGGCATGTCATTTTTACGGATATCAAAACCGCCTATCGAAGTAGTTTTTGAAACAATACCTTCAATGTTTAATTTCAAGCTGCGATAACCGGCGCTTAATAAAAAGTTGGTTACATTGGGCATATCAACCTGGTTACTGTAAATCAAGTGGTCGGTGTAGTAGGCGTTCCTGTCGATGGTGATATTGCTACGCAGAACATATTGACCGGCGCCGGCAATAAAAAATTGTTTTACCTGGTAGTTTAATAATCCGCGAAGCGAAATACTTTTACTGTGTAAGCCGATAGATACAGGCAGAAAATCTGGCTCGTAATTGGTTAAAGGGATTGAGCCCTCGGCAATAGCGTGCACGCTAAAAATACCTTTGCCAATCTCGGTGTTATAGGCAAGATATTTTAAAGCAAGTGTTAAATCCTGCACCCCGCTCTGGCCCTTAAGCGTACCTTGCGAAGCATTAGTTTTAATGTACGGGGCCATAAAAATAAAATCAAGCTTGTTGGTAAGCCCGTAGTTGCCAACAACGGTGTAGGTGTTTGAGGATAGCTTGCCAATGTTGGCATTATCACGTTTAAAAGTGCCTTCCCAGTAATTAGTCCAGCTGCTATGGGTATAAACAACACCTGTGCAGAAGTAATTTTTCGGGATCATTAATGCATCGGCATCGGTTTGCGCACTCGCCGTTTTGCAAAACACAAAGCAACAGCACACAACTAAACAATACCTGCATAGGTACAGTTGTAAAGATTTAATCATGGGTTTAATTAAAAAATGTAAGAATGAAAAATAAAAAGTTACACGGTTAATTTGGCGCCGCTAAGTAAGCGGCATCGGTAAAATAGAAAAGCTGCGAGCAAAACTTTGATGAAAAGCTATAGCAAAACGCCACACGTAAAACGTACGATTGACAAATTTTAAGCTATAAACAAATTGAATTAACAGTCCTAATTAATAAGACAGCACAAACAATGTTATAAAGCAGCTTTAGCAGCCGAAATTGGGGGGTTTGCCGGGTGAGGCAATGAACGGATTGGTTACTTTAACAAATATAGATTTGTCATTAGGTTTAAGCTGCATTTCAGGAGCAACATAGTTGTACTGAAACGCCTGGATATTATACTCACTTAAAATGTTTACTTTTTTTACTGGCGCATCGTGCCCTTTTTTGCTGATTGGCACATCGTTAATTTCTTTTGCGGTGATAATATTAGCATTAACCAGCCGTGTTTTGTTGGTGTTGGGCACGCAAACAAAATACATCGTATCGCGGGTCATCCTTAGCCTTACATAATTGTAATAGGCATCTTTTAACTGGATCTGCCCGGTGATAACTTCATATTCGTCCCAATCCTGTATGGTAGGCATGTTGACAGGTATTTTTATCTCGATTAATTTGGAGTTATCCACCTTGTTATCGAAGATCTCTTTTACCATTTTAACATCCGACTGGTGGATGTAATATTGAAACAGCACCGAATATCCACCCATGCTAAACAGGTGAATGCTCAATAAAGCTATAGCTATAAGCCGTTTCAATTAATTGGGTTTAAAATTTGGTCTATTATTCGGTAGTAAATGTATATATTTTTTTGATTAGCAATGCAAACTTTTTTTTCAAAAATCATCATACAGGGTAATATTTAGAAATATTCTATTTAGCAATCATTTATTTAATGCCCCTTACTTCCTTTCAGTTATGGATATATTTGTACATCATCGCATCAAATGGAATTTTTAGAACAACCCTGGCCCTGGTATATCGCCGGCCCGCTTATAGGCCTTATTGTGCCAATATTATTACTTGCGGACAATAAACCATTCGGTATCTCTTCGTCTTTAAAACACATTTGCGCCGCATGTATCCCGGCAAACATTTCTTTTTTTAAATACGACTGGAAAAAAGAAGCATGGAACCTTTTTTTTGTAGCAGGTATAGTTGCAGGAGGATTTATAGCCGCACATTTTTTAAACGGGCAGCACGCTGTTAAACTATCTGCCGACACAACAGCTGTCCTTAAACACCAGGGCATTAAAGATTTCAGCGGACTTTTACCAAATGATATTTTCAGCTTTCGGCAATTGCTAACGTTGCGGGGCTTTGTGTTCATGGTTGTAGGCGGTTTTTTGGTAGGTTTTGGAACCCGGTGGGCTAACGGCTGTACATCAGGTCACTCCATAATGGGTATTGCAACCCTGCAGGGGCCATCCTTAGTTGCTACCTGCTGCTTTATGATAGGTGGTTTGGTGAGCACCTGGTTTATTTTACCTTACCTTATTAAATTATAATGCGGAACATTAAATATTTAATTGCCGGTGCATTTTTTGGTATTGTGCTGGTAAAGTCGGAAGTAATATCATGGTTCCGGATCCAGGAAATGTTCAGGCTACAGGCTTTTCACATGTATGGGATAATTGGCAGCGCCATTGCAGTGGGAATGATTTCAGTGTTTATCATTAAAAAAATCAACATCAAAACCACCGAAGGTGAAAAGATTATCATACCAACGAAGCCATTCACCAAAGGAAATATTTATGGAGGACTGATATTTGGTATAGGCTGGGCAATCACCGGCGCTTGCCCGGGGCCGTTATATGCACAAATTGGGAGCGGTTTTTTAGTGACTATTGTAACATTGCTAAGTGCGGTAGCCGGAACATGGGTTTATGGGTTACTACGCGAGCGTCTGCCCGAATAATAAAATATAATTACAATGAACGATTTTTTAGCCGCACGGTCGCAAATGGCCATTTCATTGGGTTTCCACATCATCTATTCCTGCATCGGCATGGTGATGCCGGTTTTCATGGCCATATCGCATTATAAATGGATAAAAACCAGCGAACCTGTTTACAAGAACATCACCCAGGCCTGGAGCAAAGGCGTGGCAATATTTTTTGCTACAGGGGCTGTATCAGGCACTATTTTGTCGTTTGAACTTGGCTTGCTTTGGCCAAAATTCATGGAGCATGCCGGGCCCATATTCGGGATGCCATTTTCGCTGGAGGGCGTGGCATTTTTTATAGAAGCAATTGCGCTTGGCTTTTTCCTTTACGGATGGAACAGGTTTAACAAATGGTTCCATTGGATAACCGGGATAATGGTAGGTGTCAGCGGAATAGCTTCGGGTATTTTAGTGGTATCGGCAAATTCATGGATGAATAGCCCGGCAGGCTTTGACTACATTAACGGCCAATACCTTAACATCGACCCGATAAAAGCCATGTTCAATGGCTCCTGGTTCTCCGAAGCGTTGCATATGACTATTGCTGCATTTTCGGCAACAGGCTTTGCAGTTGCAGGTATTCATGCTTTAATGATAGCACGAAAGCAGAATGTGCTGTTTCATACCAAAGCATTTAAAATTGCAATAGTTTTTGGGGCGATAGCTGCTATATTGCAGCCGCTCAGCGGCGATATATCCGCAAAAAATGCAGCCGAAAAACAGCCCGCTAAACTGGCTGCCATGGAAGCTTATTTCCATACCCAGCCCTATTCCCCGCTAACTATTGGCGGAATACCCGACACCATCCACAAAAAGGTTAACTATGGCATCGAGATACCGGGGTTGTTAAGCTTCTTGGTGTACGATAATTTCAAGCAGCCTGTTAAAGGTTTAGATACCATCCCCATAAAAAATCAACCACCCATCGCAGTAACACATATCGCTTTTGAAATTATGATAGCCATCGGGTCGACAATGATGCTTGTTGGAATATTATATTTTATTGCCATTTGGAAAAAGCGTAGCTGGCTATCGAAAAAATGGTTTCTCAATCTATTTATCCTTTCTACCCCGTTTGGTTTTATAGCTGTTGAGGCCGGCTGGACTGTTACCGAAGTAGGCCGTCAACCCTGGATTATTCAGGGTGTAATGCGAACAAGCGAGGCCGTTACGCCAATGCCGGGGATACAATATTCGTTTTACCTGTTCACCGCAGTTTACCTTATTTTAAGCATAGCGGTAGTGTTTCTATTAAGCAGGCAGATAAAGATGGTTCCTGAATTGTACGACCGAAAAACTGAACCGGAATTAACTTAAAACTAGATGAAAGTTATCTATAAAAATTTCCGGGAACAAGAAGTAAGCGAAGCACAGGCTTTGTTATTGGATGAGTACTCGAAGGTATTTGTTGAGGCAGGTGGTTTGGTAAAAAGGGAAGAAATGTATGACAACGATAAACTGGTGCGGATACATTATTACAGAGATAACGGTGAGACCGTCGATGATGCTGTTGCCGCATTACAACCCCACGGAGTTCCCTTCAACATAAGAGCAAGAGAACAGTACCGCGATTTTACCATCATCAACGTAAATTGCTACACCGAGGATCACCTTACCGAAAAATGGAAATTTTTAGCTGATGCAGATGATTTTATACTGTGCACCCAACCAATCGATTTGGTTTCCGGCCAGCCTATTTATGAGCAAACCACCAAATACATAGGTGAATATAGCAACGACATCGACCCCAATTATTGCAAATTTGTATATAATGCGGAAGGTGGATTTCAATACTGCGATTACAATTACGTGCGCGATTATGAAAGCGAAATATTTGAAATTAACCGTTTGCTGGTGATAAAGGAGAGGTTTCAGCTAACCGATGAAATGTATAATTATTATTTAACTGCGCACCTGTTGCCGCCTTTAAAATAAGCTTATGATATTTGTAGTAACTGCATTTTTATTTTCAGCCATCGTATTATACTTCCTGCTTGGTGGCGCCGATTTTGGAGCAGGTATTATCGAGCTTTTTACCTCGCAAAAAAACAAGCAAAATACGCGCCAGACCAGTTACCACGCCATTGGCCCTATTTGGGAGGCCAATCATATGTGGCTGATTATCGCTGTCGTAATTATGTTTGTAGGCTTCCCGGTTGTTTACAGCACCATGTGTACTTACCTGCATATACCTATGCTGATCATGTTACTGGGCATTACCGCCCGGGGCACAGCTTTTGCCTTCAGGAATTATGATGCTATTAAGGGCGCCCATACACAGAAGATCTACAACCGGGTATTTGTTTACTCAAGCTTTGTTACGCCTTTATTTTTAGGAATTATCGCCGGCAGTGCAGTATCAAGACAGATAGATTTACACGCGACCTCATTTTTAGATGCTTACATTTTTAGCTGGTTAAACTACTTCTCCGTAGCCGTTGGCTTATTTACGGTAGCTTTGAGCGGATACCTTGCAGCAATTTACTTAATCGGCGAGGCAGATAATGAACATGATGTCCGCCGGTTTATCCTGAAGGCCAGGATAATGAATATTTTCGCTGTTGTGTTTGGCGGTTTGGTATTCCTGGCCTCCGAAGTAGAAAACATCCACCTGGCACGTTGGATATTCGGCAACCCGGTTAGCTTAACCGCAGTAATTGCAGCGTCTGTTTCATTAGCGGCTTCGTGGATATTAATTAATAAAGGCAAGCGCAAAATAATCCGTATTGGCGCGGGTTTCCAGGTAACGATGATCTTGCTGGCAGTTGGCTATATGCATTGGCCCTACTTGCTAATGGTAAAAGGAGGACAAAACCTGTCACTTTTTGCCTACCAGGCACCGGAGAAAACCATTACCGATTTAGGGTTAGGCCTATTAATCGGCAGTTTGTTAATATTGCCATCGTTGTTTTACCTGTATTATAGCTTTCAAAAAAACCGTTGATGTAAGAATGATTACGTTGATTTCGCTGATTGCTTTATTAACAAAAATCAGCGAAATCAACGTAATCAAAAAAATCAACGGTTTAGCGGTTTAATTTTTATACTCCTGAAAAACACCTCGTTACCATGGTCTTGTAACAGTATGTGACCTTTCTTTGCCTCGCCGAAGTTTTTCCAGATTACATATTTGCTGATGGCAACCAAATCTTTGTAAGCTTTTGAGCCACGTTCGTATTCCAATACTTTAACTCCGTTTAAATAATGCTCCACATGGTTATTGGGGTAAACAACTACGCGGCCTATATTCCATGCGCCTATGGGGTGTACAAAACGGTCCTGCTTTTTGGCTGGGATAAGGTCGTATAACGATGCCAGTGTACGATCTCCGTCGCGGCCAAGCTTAGCATCAGGGTGCAGTTTATCATCCAGTACCTGGTACTCCAACCCTATTGCCGAACCTTTGGTTTGCTCGCTAAGGGTTACGAAATATTTCACCCCGCTGTTTGCACCTGGTGTTAGCTTAAATTCAAAAGAAAGGTCGAACGCACTGTACAAATCATCGGTTACAATATCGCCACCACCCGATTCTTCCTTTCCTTCAGAGGGTAAATCGTGCATTATTCCGTTTGCATACTCCCAGCCTTTTGCCGGGAAAGTTGTAAGAGTTGCGCCATGCCAGCCCTTGTTTGTATGCCCGTCATAGAGCAATTTCCAACCTGCGGCTTTTTCACTTGCTGACAGTGAATTGGGTTCCAGGTTTACTGTGTAGATATCTTTAGGGAAAGGCAGTCGCTTTAAGTTTGTAGTTTGAATACGCAGGTTTTTAAAATACACCTTTTTTCCGGCCTGCTCCTCTTTGGTAACTGCATGAACCTGCAACCCGATGAAGCCTTTGCTATCTACGGTATCCACCACATCAGCTATTGCAACGCCATTTATCCAGGTGCGCATTTCGTTGCCGATGCATTCTATGCGAACGTGGTTATACTCACCAACCTTAAAAACATCCTTTGCTTTTTCGTGTAAATCAAGCGGGTACAGCCAGTCTCTCCGGCCCTCATCATAAATTCCACCAGACCATTTCCTGTCCGATGGGTCAATTTCAAACTGGCGGCCATAAACCAGCCCTTTGCCGTCATGCCCGGCCGGGTCAAAGTGGCTGCGGGTTTGCACACCCGAATTACTAAGCTTGCTCTCAATTTTAGTATCCAGTTCCAGGATAAAGTCACCATATTCTTTATCTGTCACTAAAAAAGTATTACCAGAGTTTAATACGGTGGTACCAACAATAGCGCCATTTTCTACTTTGTAATCGGCAGTGCCGGCCAACTTATGCCAGCCTTTAAGGGTTTTACCATCAAACAGGCCGGGGGTGTTTTGGGCCTGGGACATCAACGGCATGATAAAAACCGTAGTCAACAATATTACCGTACTCAGTGTTTGTTTTTTCATATCGATTGTAGTTATTATTAGTTAGATTTTATTGCTTGATATCGTTATGTTAAGAAAGTAAACCAGAATTTGTTATTTGCGGCTTGTTTTCCAATTCTATTTTTGCCAGGTAATACATTTGTTCAAGATAAGAGGACGACCCGTGATTTATACACGCTTTTAACATTCTATAATATCTTTCAATACTGCCGCCTTCCAATGATTTGATGGCGGAAACAAAATGAGCCTGGCATAACTGCCTTTCCCGAAGTATCGGAACATTCGCTACGTAACTGACTAATTGTCGCTCATCAATATCATCTAACAGATAATGCCCGAGCGGTCCAGGATAATTAATAGCACGTTTTGTTTTTAGTAGCTTTTTTATTGTTCTTTTGGTGTTTAATTTGAGTTTATCGTCGTGGGTTTTAACTGCCGCAAAATATAAGAATACCTGGGTATCAATACCTCCCGCAGCGTCCTTATAAGGGCAATTTTGTGCTTGCTTCCATATCCCGATTGCGTTAGGTACATTACCGAGAATCCAATTTGCAATACCTAAACTTATAAAATCGCCACTCGATTCACCATTTCTAGCCTCAATACATTTTCTAGATATCGAGATGATTTCATCATACTTTTTTAAATGAAATAATGCATAAACCTTATTTCTTAGGGGAAAAATATTACCCGAATCTCGGTATTCCTCGTCTGCTTTTTCACACGCCTTTTCGAACTCGTTATTTGTAATGAGTGACCATACGCTTATTTCTTTGTAGTCCATGATCACACTTTTGGCTCCCATCCTTTTTCATATTCCCTGCTCCAAAGTTTCTGCGCTTCAGGGTCGTGTAAAATATGACCATTGGTTGGGTCAATGTGTAGCACCCGGTCAACCCGGTATGAAATATTGCCCAATTGGGGTAACAGGGTCGATTTAAACCCGGTTTCAATGGGGCAATTCAATTTGGCAGTGCCTTGTATGCTTTGGATAAAATTTGCCATGTGCGCGCCGTCCAGCGCTTCGGTTGGGCTTACTTTGTTGGTGGCATCTACCGGCGCTTCGTCTTTTACCTCGCGCACCAGTTTGTTTTCACCATCGTAAATTTTATACCCATTACCGCCAGTGTAAAACAACGTGCCTTTATCGCCATAAAATATTACGCCCCGGCCAAGACCCTCAATATTATAGCCATTGCAGCTCCTTCCCTCCCATTCAGCTACGGTGTTATTGGGGAAGTTGTAAAGGATATTTTGGGTATCCGGTGTTTGCCAGTCATCTTTAAAATGAAATCGGCCACCAGTGGAAACAACTTTAGTTGGAAAATCGACACCCAAACCCCAGCGGATTACGTCCAGCTCGTGTGTGCCGTTGTTTAATGCTTCGCCGGTACCCCAGTTCCAAAACCAGTGCCAGTTATAATGTATCAGGTTGTCCTGGTATGGCCTGCGTGGCGCCGGCCCCTGCCACATCTCGTAGTTAAGGTTTGCAGGTACCGCAGCCGGTTTACCAATACCAATAGTATCCCGGTGATTGGTGTACCAGCCTTTTGCATAATAAGTGCGACCGATAACTCCATCGTGCAGTTCCTTCACCATTTGCTGCACGTTATTAAATGACCGCCTTTGGCTACCCATTTGTACCAACCGGTTATATTTTTTTGATGCTGCTACCAGCATTTCTCCTTCGTGCGGGTTATGGCTGCAGGGTTTTTCAACATAAACATGTTTACCGGCCTGGCAAGCCATAATTGCGCCGGGGGCATGCCAATGATCGGGTGCGGCGATAACTATTGCGTCAACGTCTTTGCGCTCCAGTAATTTCCTGATGTCGGTATAGCCTTCAGGCTTTTTGCCTGTTCGTTTATAAATATCGGCAATGGTGTTCTCTACTACTTTCGAGTCGACATCGCACACAAAACCAATTTCGGTATTGGGTATTTTGGCAAAGTTTTGGGCCAGGTAGAGGCCTCGGCTGTGGGTGCCCATCATGCCTACCACCACTTTATCATTTGGCGAGCCTTTGAAAAATCCGGCGGCTTTACCCAATTGCGGCGCCAGCAAAAAGCTGGTGCCTGCTACCGAGGTGGTTTTAATGAATTTTCTCCTGTTTATCATGGTTTATGTGATTTCACCGATTATTATTTTTGGATTATACCGATTACGCTGGTTTTCGTCTTTCGGACTTTACTGACTTTTCGGACTTTCGGACTTACTCAAGCGCCGAATATACCAGCACTTTAAATTTGTCAGACAATTCGCCGTGAGGATAGGGCCATTCCTGTACAAAAAGCAGGCATACCATGTGCTCTTTGGGGTCGGCCCAGTAAATAGTGCCGTAAAAACCACCCCAGCTAAACGAACCCTCTGTCTCTCCAAGCTTTGCCTGTCCGCTTTTGGTGAAAACCTCAAACCCTAAACCAAACTTGTTGCCCTCTGCGTTCAAATTCAAGTTTCCTATCTGGTTCATTGTCATCATCTCAACAGTATGCCGTGATAGTAACCTGTGGCCGTTGTAAATACCACCGTTGAGCATCATCTGTAAAAAAGTGGCATAATCCTGTACAGTTGAGTTCAGCCCGGCCCCACCGGCGTAATAAGTGCCGTTTGATAGCGGGTAATTGAAGTCGACGCCCGGGAATGTAGTTTTGTCCCACTTAACCAGGTGTTTATACTGCTTATCGGGTGTGTAAACCTCCGCCAATCTCGGGTACTTCGATTGGGGCAGATAAAAATAGGTATCATTCATCCCCAGCGGGGTAAATATTCGTTCTTTAAAAAATTGGTCGAGGGATTTGCCTGATACCTTCTCAACAAGGTAACCCAGCACATCGATGCTTAAACCATAGGTAAATTTTTCGCCGGGTTGATGCACCAGCGGCAGTGCACCAAGTTTGTTGATGGCATCGCCGAGCAATAGCTTCTCGCTTAAAAAACCTGCATAAATACCATTTTTTGCATAGATGGCCTTCATACTGTTTGAACCAATTTGGGCATAATCCACTCCCGACGTATGGGTTAGTAAATCACGTATCGTTACTTCACGCCTGGCAGCAACAGTGGTATAAGTGGAATCTTTAGGGTTAAACTCCGCCAATACTTTAGGGTGGGCAAACGAAGGGATATATCTCGAGATAGGGTCGTCTAACAGGAATTTGCCCTCTTCAAAAAGCATCATAACGGCGACACTGGTAATGGCCTTGGTTTGCGATGCGATGCGAAAAATCTCATCGGTGCGCATAGGTATTTTTTTATCTATATCGGCCAGGCCGAACGCCTTATTATAAACAATTTTGCCGTTTCGAGCTATAAAAGCATCCGCGCCAACCACCCAGCCGGAGTCGACGTATTGTTTGATAACCTTATCGATACGCTGTAACCGCTCCGGAGAAAAATGTTCAGTCAACGGGTTGCCCGGCTGTAAAGTAACCCCCTGAGAAAAAACGCCGAACGAAATAACCATAGCAAACACCAGCGCAATTGGTTTTTTTATCATAATGATTTGGTTAGCAGGGTTATAATTTTTCAAGGCCGACCGGCCCCGAAAAAACCTGTCATTGATAAAACTAATGTATGAACTATTGGGTATAAGTTTATACATTGATAACAGGTTTGTTACAATTTAGGTTGGAGACGTTTTAAGAGTTGTGGTGGTTGTAAAGGTTATAATTGGTTGCTTTTACAACCAATTATAAGGCCCCATATTTAAAATAACCAAAAGGGGGGTACAGGGGTTTACACAATTTTGATATATTCCGACTTAAAAAGTCGACTATCAGTCAATTAACAAAAAAAAAGAGATTTACACTCGTTTTCATTAAAGTTTGAGAAAGACATCTTGGTGAAACTTAATATAAACAACTGAAGTTCAGTTATTTATATTAAGTTATTAAATCCCGGATAACGAATTAAAATTCACTAATTACTTACACCCCCGCGAATGCCGAAAATCCGCCATCCACGCAAATCATCGAGCCGGTAACAAACGCGGATGCATCGCTTAACAGCCAAACAATTGCGCCTATCAGTTCATCGGGATGACCAAACCGTTTAAAAGGTGTATTGCGGATAACCTTGCCGCCACGATCAGTATAACCGCCATCGGGAGTAGTAAGCAGGTTGCGGTTTTGTTCGGTAAGAAAAAAGCCGGGGGCCAGCGCATTCATGCGGATGGCGTCGCCGTAGCGGTTAGCCAGCTCAACAGCAAACCATTGGTTATAGCAATCTACAGCTGCCTTACCCATATTGTAACCAAGCACCTTGGTTATTGCCCTTTTTGAATTCATTGATGATATGTTTACAATGCTTCCCTTGCCTGTTTTGGCGATTGCTTCACCAAAGACCTGGGTTGGGTTTAGGGTTCCCCAAAGGTTTAGATCCAGCACTTCTTTCATCCCCTGCAAATTCATGCTAAAAATGTCTTCCTCGGGTTGTAAAACACCTTGCGGCATGTTGCCACCCGCGCCATTTACCAAGCCGTCAATCCGGCCGAAGGCTTCCAGGATTTTATCTTTGGCGACGATTAACTCGTCAATTTTCATTACATCGGCTACTAAAGCAATAGCCTTGCCGCCGTTTGCATTAATATGGGCTGCCCGCTCTTCGGCAACCTCTTTTTTGCGACCTAATATACCAACTGTGCCGCCGGCTTCAACAATGCCGTTAACAAAGGCATTACCCAAAATACCGGTGCCACCGGTTACTACTATTACTTTTCCGCTTAATGAAAATTTATCTGACATAATTTTAGAATCAGGAAGCCAGGAACCAGGATTCAAGACTTCAATATTAATTTAGTTTTTTTCTAATCTCTAACCTCCAATTAACCAATCACTAACGTAAGTCGCCAATCGAAATCGCATCCATATCTGTATAATCCAAGTTCTCGCCTGCCATACCCCATATAAAGTTATAATTGCAGGTGCCACTGCCTGAATGGATGCTCCAGGGCGGCGATACCACGGCATCGTAGTTGTTCATCATAATATGTCGGGATTCATCACCCTTGCCCATATAATGCACAATTTTTTGACCTTCCGGCAAGTCGAAATAAAAATAAGCTTCCATCCGGCGGTCGTGTGTATGGGCGGGCATGGTATTCCAAATGCTGCCGGGCTTTAATATGGTAAGTCCCATTACCAGCTGACAGCTTTTAATACCTTCAGTATGAATGTACTTGTTTATAGTGCGCAAGTTAGCAGTTGCCACACTACCGGCTTCAACTTTTGCAGCCTCATTTATCCCCATAAAGGTTGTCGGATACGCCATATGCGCAGGAGCCGACAGTATGTAAAAAACTGCTGCATCGGCACTATTTTTACTGGCAAAAGTCACCTGCTTTATGCCCTTGCCTATGTAAAGGCAATCAAACTTTTTCAATTCATAGCTTTGGCTGTCGGCCGTAACCACGCCGTCCCCCGCAACATTTATTATTCCCATTTCGCGGCGTTCCAGGAAATAATCAGCCCGAAGGTTGGGGTAGTTCTCTAAAGCCAGCGTTTGTTTCGCCGGGTGCGCTGTGCCGACAATCATCCGGTCGTAATGCGTATAAACGCAGTTGATCTTGTCTTTTTGAACAGTATTGTCAATTAAAAACCGTTCCCTTATTAAGGATGTGTTGTAACTTTTAAAATCGTCCGGGTGTACGCTGTGCAGAACTTTCAAGGTATTTGGGGCTGTTGTAAGTGAAACCAAAGTTACTATTTACGTGTTCAAAAAAAAGGTGAAATAGTTTTTACAAATAAAGCTAAATTACGTCACCATAAAAACCTAACAAATAAAAAACTGATTGTACCATGAAATCTTTATCATTTTATAAGAAACTACTTTTGCTTTTTATATTTTCAGGAGTAGCTATTTCGACGTTAGCACAAGATACCTGGACTAAATCCACCGCCGCCGAGTGGGTTGCTAAAAACGAATGGAAAAACGGGCTTAAGCTAAACCTGGATACATCAACAAATAAAAAAGTGTTTGCTGAGCAATACCACCGAAACCAGGCAGTATGGAACAAAGCCTTTGCATTTTTACGCGACAGCGACCTTACCAAACTTAAACCGGGAAAATATCCGATTGATGGCACTAACGTTTACGCCACAATTACCGAAGCGCCTTCGAAGGAGTTTGAAGCTTCGGCATGGGAGTCGCACCGCAAGTATATTGATTTGCAATATGTTATAAAAGGGCAGGAAACAATAGGGGTCGCCCCGGTAAGCAAAGCCACCGTTACCAAGCCTTATAATGAAGCTGGCGACAGCGCCAACTACAACGTCCAGGGGCAATATTACGTTGCTATGCCCGGCACGTTCTTCCTGTTTTTCCCCAGCGATGCCCATCGGCCTAATATTAAGGTAGCCGGGTACGATGTAGTAAAGAAAATCGTGATTAAAATCAGGATGGTTGATTTGGGTGCGGAGTAAACAAAAGGTTTGTCAACTTTTAAAAGTTGACAAACCTCTGTACGTTAACTAATCCTCGAACAGGCTTATCTCAACTGAATGGTCTTTAACTATCTGTATAATTTTTGTGCATTCAACCGGGCAGCCGTTGCTTTGCGCACGCAATATGCAGTCGCAATCCTCAAGGTCGAAATTAAAACGAAAGGTGGGCAAGTGCGCTTGTAATGCTTTTAGCACCTTGCCGGCCGTTCGTTTATTTTTCACGTTAGTTCTGAATATCTCTACCATAATAATGTGAATTTTAATGTTTTAACCTAAACCTTTACCCTCTTCCACCTGCCTTTTTTAAACAGGTAATAGCTTAATCCCGCGGCCACTACCTGCGATATTAATACAGCATAAAAAACGCCCCTCGGCTCTTTTATAAAATGTGTACTCAATACCCAAGCCACCGGTATCTGGAATAGCCAGAACGCAATAAGATTAACCAAAGTTGGCGTTTGTGTATCCCCGGCGCCGTTAAAGGCGTTCATCATCACCATTTCTATGCCGAAAAACACGTAGCCCAGGCTGATTATTTGTAATGCCTGTATAGCAAAGTGTCGCGCCTGCGGGTCGCTGTTCATAAAATTTACAACAGGCGTGCCGAGCAGGAAAAAGAACAAGCTTACACACACCATGTATATTACAGAGTAGCCGGCCGTTGTTTTAACGCTTTGCTCGGCGCGTTCGGGTTTGCCTGCGCCAAGGTTTTGGCCTGTTAAGGTTGCAGCCGCATTGCTTAATCCCCATGCCGGTAGCAGGAAGAATATCAACATCCGTATAGCCACCTGGTAGCCAGCCATGGCACCTTCACCAAATCCCGCCATCAGCCTTGCTAAAAAAATCCAGCTTGCTGAACTTACCAGGAACTGGATAGTACCCGTGCTTCCTATTTTTACAATCTGGATAAGCAACTCTTTATGCGGCCGTATTTGGGCAGCGTAAAAATGCAGCAGCCCCTTTCGGATAAACAAACGGTACATTTGGTAACATACGCCTATGCCCCTACCTGTAGTAGTTGCAATTGCCGCTCCTTTTATACCTAAAGCCGGAATTGGCCCTAACCCGTAAATAAGCACGGGGCATAAAATTATGTTGCAAACATTAGCAATTATCAGGCTGCGCATGGCAATGCTGGCGTCTCCAGCTCCACGGAATATACCATTGATGAGGAACAGCAACATAATAACGATGTTACCGCCAAACATGATGCGTGTGTAGGCGATATTTTCGGCAATCATCCGGTCACTGGCACCCATCAGGTGCAGTATCGTCCCGGCAAAATAAACGCCGGTGAACGATATAATTAACGAAAGAACGGTTGAGAACAAAATGGTTTGCATACCTGCATGTGCTGCTCCATCCAAATTTTTCTCGCCTACGCGACGGGCAACCAGCGCGGTTGCCGCCATACTTAAGCCAATGGCTACTGAATAAACAAGGCTAAGAACTGATTCTGTTAAAGCAAGCGTTGCTACTGCAGCGTTTCCTATTTTACCTACAAAGTAGATATCTACCAGGGCAAACACTGATTCCATGATCATCTCAGTAATCATGGGGATGGCCAGCAGGAACACTGCCTTGCGGATGCTGCCTATGGTATAATCTTGCTCAGTTTTGCCGTTTATGGCTTGTTTTAATAATGAAAAAAAACGTTTTGTTTTATTTATTGATGTTGTTGATTCGGTCATGATAATTTTCAGGCCGGGCTCGAAGCCTTAGCGGCCAACTTTTTATGGAAATAAATATAAGAGACAATTAATAGTGCAAAAAGCACCGGAAAGAATGCAAGACTGCTAATGGGGTCTTTCACAGCAATAAACGAATAGGTCGCACCCAACAAATCAAAAGTGAATCCGGCATAAACCCATTCTTTTAATTTAGGGAAACCAGGAACCAGTATTGCGATTATGCCTAATATCTTCGCTACGCCTAGAAACACAGTGAAGTAATTAGGATAACCTAAATGGTCGTGCATCATTTTTACGGATTCCGGGCCGTTTATTATGCTCATAACTCCCGAAAGGAGCATCATCACCAGTATCAAACCGGTTGATACCCAATAGATAATGTTAATTTTTTTCATCTCAATAGTTTTAATGTAAAGTTTAATAAAGTGATTTAGTTAATAAGTTTAGTACAAATATTTTTTAATTGGTGTATATGCCGCTGCGTATGGCAAATCACAAAGCTAACAGCCTCCTGCCGGGTTATGTACCCAAGTACCGGCAATTCAAACGAAAGACAGGTTTTTGATAAATCGAGCGTGGCGGCTGATGTGATTATGTCTGCTTTAATACCGGATAATGCCGCAAGTAACCCACCTTTGTCATAATTTTTTTCGTCAGGGCGTATAAAATCAGGGGTTTGCATTTTAATATCGAAATTCAGGAACGCGCTTTTTATCCCTTCAACTGCGGCATCCGGCGCTCTTTCAGTGTCTTTTACCGGGCCTTTTAGTAAATCGGCAAAACCCGAATTCGACAATACCATGTGTTGTGTCAATTGCCCGGCAGTCCAGCTACCTTCAAAAGGTACGGTGTTAAACTTTTCAACAGGCACAGTTCCTACCAATGCAATTAATTCTGTCAAAGTTTGATCTGCCTCTTTCGCAAGCTCTTCGTTTTTCATGTTTTTTTATTTAGATGTTATTAAGTGCATCATATTTTCGCCAAAACCAATAGGTAACAAACAGCACCGCCAGCATTACCAAAGGCATAGCTACCATTCCGGCCCCATCACCCATGGCAGCCCGCGAAACTGCGGCCCCGATAAAGTTGAATGCAAAGCCCGCAAACGCCCATTCCTTCAAATTGCGGAATTTAGTTTGCAGTAACGCAATTACGCCCAGGACTTTCAGATATCCCATAAACGGCATAATGTAAATAGGATAACCCAAATGGTTCAGCACATCTATTCCTGCTTGTTGTTTGGTTATTCCGCCAAATGCATCGGCCAGCATGGCTAATGAAAATAATACGATCAGGCACCAATAGGTTATTTTAATAGTTTTTGGTTTCATTTTATTAAAGGTTTATTGTTTATAAATTGATTAACTTAAGTTTAAGCGGTTATATATTGCCTTGTATGCCATTTCCTCGCCGTTTTGCTCCCAATGCCAGCTACCGGTTATGGTGTTGCCATTATTGCTGTAATGCCCTTCAAATTTCCCTGTTATGCCGGGCATTTTTATATCAATTATATGGTCGATGCCGCTTATATTGTAGGTGTACTCCAGCACCTTGCCGTCACCATCAAAATAATGCGATTTTAGTTTACCGCTTTCCTCGTCATACCCTATAAATTCCAGCCCTTTCGCCCCTTCAATATCAATATATTGTACCAAAAAAAAGCCTCCTTCCATCCAGCTATAACTCACCTGTCCGCATACCTCGCCTGATACATTCCATATCCCCACCAACTTGTCGAGTTTTTGGAGTTCAGGGTTGGGCCTTGGCTTTTTTTTAATTATCATCTGTTCCGGTTATTCTATTTTTCAAGGTTATTTTTCAAAGTCCCCAGGCTGGTATCCAAATCTTTTTCGAGCATGCCGGGTATAAACAAATTCATTAAATTAAACGGGTATGGATTTTTACCCAGCATTCCCCATTGTACATTTGTAGTACTCTCTGATATTGGCGTTACCTCCATAAAGGTTTGTGCCACGTTTTTAAATGGCCTTTCAAACCGTATTTCGCAATCTATGCGCTCGCCATCAAGTATTTTCTTGACTTCCTGCACGCCTTTGCCTACATTTTTGTTTTCACTGTCCCAAGCCGAGGTGAAGCCCACAGTGCCATCTGTGCCGCTGTAATTCATTTTTGCATTAGGGTCCATCAATACCCATTTGCTGTAATAGGCCTGGTTTTTAATGTATTTGATATAATCAAATACTACCCGGCTATTTTTGTCGATAGTTACCTGGCTTTGCACTGTATATTCTTTTTTCACAAACAAAGCCGCAAGCAAAACAAGGATAACTATCCCCGCTATTACGCCCAAAACTGTAGTTAAAATGCTCATAGTAATATTCTTTAGTGTGATTTACCTGTTAATATTTTGTTTGATTGAACAATACAAACATACGGTGGTAACTAGATTTACGCGGGTGCCTTGCATGACAACATAAGGGGGATATTGTGACAAGTAATTATAAAAAAACACCACTATGTGCAATAAAAGCGCCCTTTATACCATAACATGTATAATAACCCCTACCTTTGCCAAATGCAAAAAGTACTGCTGAAGCTATTTTTACCCCTTCTTATACTTGCAGTACTTAACCCTGGTGCTTACAACTTAAGCGAGTTTAATGGCACTGCTTTAACAGGCAGTTACCAGTCGGGTATCAAAAAACAGGCGCAGTCATTGCCCCTGGTAAAAAACCTGCATGCCGAAAGTATTAGCACCTATGTTGTACATGGCTTTGTTAAACCACTGTGGGTTGGTAATCTTGATTTTTCGCAGTGCAGCTTCGCCAAAGTCTGCCGTAGCCTATTCATTTTAGACAAGCAGCACGTAATTCACCGGCAGGAGTTTTTACAGTCGCTATTGTTCCCCTTTCATTTTTTTAGCTAACGTGCTGTGTTAATTTCTTAAACATTGCATGGCGTAACTACGCCTGATTTTTCCATCTTAAATTTAAAAAAATGAACAATACCATAGAGAATGGCCTTATTGCGGCTATTTTATTCCTTATTATATTTATTCCCGTATACCTTGCTGTCAGAAGTTCGCGCAACAAAAAGAAAAGAAGAATAACACATGAGCTCCATTTGCTCGAACAACACCATGGCCTGATATTCCATGTTGTTGACCAACTTGATTCGCTTGCTATTGCTATTGACCAGTTGAAAAAAATCATTGTAAAGGTAAATCTTCAGGATTATTCATCAGAATTAATCGACTTGAAAGACATAAGCGATTGCACTCTTGACGAAAAAAGACAAGGTACTTCAATTCAACTTCTTCAACTGGTACTATGGGATAACAATAAACGCCCCATATACTGTATTGATTTTTATAAGCAATATGTTGACAACGAAGGCAATTTAAAGAAAGCTGGCCGGATAGCCGTCCAATGGGAGGAAATGTTAAAAGCCGGTATTAAAAACAGACTGCCTGTTTTGGAGGTGCAGAAAAGCATTTAAATGTAATTATTAATATGCAAGGCTTAAATTGTGCATAACAAAAAGCCTTGCATTTAAAAATTTGATACTTTTAAACATCCTAATGCCAATATATGAAAAGAACCAAAGTAAACACCCGAAAAGAAATTACTAATGTGCTGCTGATAATTGCCGGCATATTTAGTGCTGCCTTCGGGTTAAAAGGTTTTTTAATCCCTAATCACTTTATTGATGGCGGGGTAACGGGTATATCACTGTTAGTCAGTTCAACAACCGGTGCGCCGATATCTGTTTTAATTATTGTGATAAACCTGCCATTTATTTGGCTCGGCTTTAAACGGATCAATAAGCTTTACGCTATTAAAACTTTAATAGCTATCTGTCTGCTATCAATTGTTCTATACCTTTTTAAATTTCCAATTGTTACTGATGACAAGTTGCTTACCGCAGTTTTTGGTGGCTTTTTCCTGGGCACAGGCATAGGGTTAGCTATGCGGGGCGGGTGCGTTATTGATGGTACAGAACTGCTGGCGGTTTATATCAACCCTAAATCATTCCTTTCTGTAGGGCAAATTATCCTGGTTATCAATATATTAATATTTGGTGTGGCGGCATTTTTTTTGGGGATACACTCGGCGTTATATTCCATCCTCACCTATCTCTCTGCCTCGCAAATGATTAACTATATTGTGCAGGGCTTTGATGAATACACGGCAGTCACCATTATATCGCCCAAAAGCGAATTGATAAAAAATGTAATTATCCGGCAATTGCGTAGGGGGGTAACCGTTTATAAAGGAGAACGCGGCTATGGCAGAAACGCGATTGAAGATAAGGATATCGACATTTTATATGTTGTGATAACAAGACTTGATGTATCGCGCCTTGTAAATACAGTTCAACAGGTTGATCCTAATGCATTTATCATAACACATTCAGTATCAGAAGTTAAAGGCGGGTTAATTAAACGACACGTATTATCTCACTAAACCTGTTTTTAAAAACAACTAATAGCTTTCAAACAACATCTACCTTTAGTAATATGCAATCATCTCATCCGTTACAAGCAGCCAAAGCCGAAAAATTAAAAGCTCTACACCAGCGCGAAGGTATTTTTGTAATCCCAAATCCATGGGATGCAGGCTCTGCCAAAATTTTAGAGAGCCTTGGTTTTGAGGCTTTGACTACTACCAGCGCAGGCCTCGCTTATTCACTGGCCAAGCCAGATGGCCTGGGTGCTGTAAGCCTCACGGAAACATTAAAAAATGCGCATGATATCGTTATGGCAACCAATATCCCGGTTGCAGCGGATTTGGAAAATGGATTCGGCGAATCCCCCGAAACATGTGCGGAAACCATTTTGCTGGCTGCCAGTGCCGGGCTTGTCGGCGGCTCTATCGAGGACTCTACCGGAAAGCCGGATATCCCGATCATTCCCTTTGACCTTGCCTTAGAACGGGTTAGGGCTGCCGTTGAAGCTGCAAGAAGCCTGCCTTTCCATTTTACGCTCACGGCTCGTGCGGAAAACCTGATTCACGGCCGGCCTGATTTAAAAGATACCATACGCCGCCTTGTGGCTTTCGCTGATGCAGGCGCCGACGTGTTGTTTGCCCCCGGTTTAAAAACAGTTGCCGATATAAAAGCTGTAGTAAATGCGGTGGCGCCAAAACCTGTTTCGGTTGTTATGGGCCTTGGTTCGTCAGATTTTACGGTTGAGGGCCTTGCTGAACTTGGGGTAAAACGGATAAGCCTTGGGTCGTCATTTGCCCGAGCGGCTTATGGCGCTTTTATGCGGGCAGCACAGGAAGTTGCCGGCAAAGGCACCTTTACTTTTGCAAATAGCACAGTGCCTTATGGGGATTTTAATAAATTGTTTAGTTAATACAATTCAATCCGAAGTTTTCTAGTCTAACTACTTATTTTTTTGCGGGACATCACCTGGAAAGCTGTCGGTAACTATTTAATTAAGATCCCCTCATTAATCACTGCGCTGCCTCAATGCTGTAGTCGTCCAACAGTTCTAAAAGCACATTCGGATTAACATTTACTACATCGATGTTTATATAGTAAGGCGTCCGTTTCTTTGAATTGATACGGCGCTTTGCAAAATATTTTTTAATAGGACTGTGAAAATTATTTAAATATTCAACCGGGTTATAAAGCGTTATGTAGAGATAGGCATTTTTTTCATAAACTTCCTTTATGTCGCTCCAATAATATTTTGTGTTTTTTATCATGTCATAAATACAAATTTCGTCAACAGTGAGTACTGCCTTATTTTTCACACCGAAATAAATATATTTTCGATAAATCAAGAACCTTGCTATGGCAATGAGCAACCACCCAATATATAAATAATGTGAAAGGCCATGTTTTGCTATTGGAGATATAAAATTCATGATTGCAAAAAATATTGCAACAATTATGGCGAATATATTCATCACAAGAGTGTTGCTATAGCGGATTTTAAACTCCATTGAAATGACAGGTTTATCAAATTTAGAAATAAAACCAATTTTATTTCACTCCAAATAATAATGTCTTATCCTGTTCAGCCCCTCATCCAACTCATACACCAACGGCACGCCGGTAGGTAAATCAAGCTGGGTGACTTCTTCATCGGTCAGGTGGTCGATATATTGTATCAATGCCCGCAAACTGTTGCCGTGTGCGCAAACAATCACTTTTTGATTCTTGCGAATGGCCGGTATAATAAACTCGTTCCAAAAAGGCAAAACCCTGTCCATGGTCTGGCTCAGGTTTTCGGTTAACGGCAGCTCACGTTCGGTAAGAGCTTTGTAGCGCAGGTCTTTACCGGGATAACGGTCATCATCTTTAGTAATGGCAGGCGGCAGTTCGTGCGGATCCCGGCGCCATTTTTGAACAAGTTCGGGGCCGTATTTGGCTATGGTCTCGTCTTTATTCAGTCCCTGTAAGGCCCCGTAAAAACGCTCATTTAAACGCCACGATTTTTGTACGGGTATCCATAAATGGTCTAATTCCTCCAGTACAATATGCAAGGTCTTTATCGAGCGCTTTAAAAGCGAGGTAAATCCCATATCAAAATTATAACCTTGTGCTTTTAAAATTTCTCCGGCGCGTTTGGCCTGTTTAAAGCCTTCTTCGGACAGGTCTACATCAGTCCACCCGGTGAAACGGTTCTCTTTATTCCAAACACTTTCGCCGTGGCGCAGCAGTACTATTTTTTGCATGGTTATGTGGTTAACCATAAAGTTACTCATCAGTTTGCAGAAAAAATTGGTAAATGTATCAGGAACAGTTAAATTGCATTGAAAACCAACAAAAAAACCTTTAAACTATGATTCCTACAACTCCAGTTGCGGTTAAGGACGGCATTGCCAACCCCGCCCCGCTCGGTCTGTGCGCCTTTGGCATGACCACCGTTTTACTTAACCTTCACAACGCTGGCTTCTTCGAAATGAATTCGATGATACTTGCTATGGGTATTTTTTACGGCGGCCTTGCACAGGTTATTGCCGGCATTATTGAGGCTAAAAAGAACAATACTTTCGGACTCACCGCATTTACATCATACGGCTTTTTCTGGCTGTCGCTGGTAGGTTTAATCGTGATCCCTAAATTCGGCTGGGCCGCAAAACCAGCAGAAAGCGCGATGTGCGCATACCTGGTAATGTGGGGTCTGTTTACTTTATTCCTGTTCTTTGGCACATTAAAGCTGAACCGCGCACTACAGATTGTATTCGGAACATTGGTTATATTGTTCTTTTTGTTGGCCGCCAAACATGCCACCGGCAACGAAAGCTTTGAAAAATTTGCCGGATACGAAGGTATATTTTGTGGCGCTTCGGCCATTTATGCGGGCATAGCAAATGTTTTGAATGAAGTTTACGGTAAGACGGTTTTACCGCTTGGATAGACACGATTTAAGGATTTGTAAGATTTACAGGATTAACGTGCAGGTGTTATATCTTTGCGATATTAAATCGTGTTAATCATTTCAATCATTAAATCGTGTTAATTGTGCCTGATTTTAAAAAATATTATCGTTTACCCGCAACCCCCGAAGAGGTTTATACAGCTTTAACTAACCCGCTTACCATTGAACTATGGACTGGCGAAACCGCAGAAATGTCGACCGAGCCGGGTTCTGAATTTTCAATGTGGGAAGGAAGTATTGTTGGTAGAAATCTTGAATTTGAGGAGAACAAAAAAATTGTACAACAGTGGTACTTTGACGGGCAACCCGAAGAATCTATTGTAACGATTAAACTGCACCCGGATAAAGACGGCACGTCCATTGAGCTAAGACACACCAATTTACCTGCCGCTGAGTTTAATGACTTTGCTGAAGGATGGGATAACAGCTACTTTGGTGCACTCGCTGAATTTTTTGAGGTCGAGTAAACACGATTTGCAGGATGGTATGGATTTGCGGAATTTGATCGCAATATAAATCCTAAGTAATACAACTACAAATAATCTACTTATACAAAAAAGCGCCTGGTGTCACCGGGCGCTTTACATTTATATAGAGTTGTTGTTATTACTAAAATAATGTAAACTCAACCCTGCGATTTTGCTGACGGCCTTTTGCAGTTTTATTACTTGCAATTGGCTGTGTTTCGCCATAACCGGTAGCTTCAATACGTGATGCATTAGCACCTTTGCTTACCAGGTAAGATTTGATTGATTCAGAACGTTCTTTCGACAACCTTAAGTTAGCATCGTTCGAACCTACATTATCAGTGTGTCCTGCCAGTTTCAAGCTGAAGTTTTTAGCTACCAGCAAATCGGCCACACGATCCAAACTTGGGTATGAGTGTGCACGTATAGTTGCTTTACCAAAATCAAACTCAAGGTTTTTAATAGCTTCTTTTACAACTTTTCTGTCTTCTTCGGTTACGTAAACCTTAACATCGGGCTTGGCGACCGGTAATGGGCAACCTGCACCATCAACCTTTGTTCCGGTTGGAGTGTTAGGGCACTTATCAAAAAAGTCAGGGACACCATCGCCATCGCTGTCGGTAGTGAATTTGGCAAGGTTTGCATTAGTTGTAGCCAAATCTGCTTTCAACTGGTCGTTTTGCGCTTTTTGAGCGTCTATCTCGCTCTGCAACTGGTTTTTAGTATTCTGATTTTCAGTTAAATATTCTGTCCTCATTGATGAAACAGGGTTATGCGACGCCATCTGTGGTTTTGACGATTTGCCGAGTGCAAACTCTAAACCTGCGTGTGCATACGAGAACCTGTCGTTATTTGAGCCGTAGTTAAATCCATCAACATTGTCTGAATAAACAAAGTTAAGCTGGTAGCCTAAATCAATGTTCACCCCACGGGCAACGTTTAATTTAACGCCAACTCCTACGGGTACAAACAATTCGTTTATCGAACCGTTATCGGCGGTTTTAAAATTCTGGCTTACTCCGCCCGAAGTTATTACCGGCGTGTAGTGCATAGCACCGACACCTGCGGTAACATATGGCTGGATAGCATTTTTGTTGTTGCGCCAGCTGATATTCCCCACCGTAACATTTCCGCTTAAGCTTACCGCATAATGCAATTTAGTGCTGTAGCTGTCATAAGTGTTACCTAATGGACCTACCTGGCTGTTCTCGCCACCAAGTTTGCCGCCCATAAAGTCGGCCTGGATGCCAAAACCAGATGTAATTTGTTTTTTAATGTAAGCTCCATAACCCAACTCAACTTTTGGATGCGTAAAGTCTTGTTTCCTGTTCGACCCGATAATAGTGTAAGGGCTTAATATACCGCCGCTAACTCCTATTGACCAGGTGCGGAACGAATCTTCGCTCGAAAATGGTTTAACATAGTCTGTTGTAGTCGCCCTTGTAGTATCGGGGCTTTGAGCGAATAATTTACCGCCTACCAAAAGTCCGGTTACCAGCAGGCTTGCTCTTTTAAAATTTGATTTCATTGTTGTGTGATTTAATTGTATGCTTTTTTTAAGTTATAAGCATACTCATGAATGGCAACATCAGTGCCATGAACATAATAAGGTTATCAACATATTGACATATCGGGGCAGGTAAAAACAATAGTCAAAGTTGTAGCAACGGTGTAAAGAGTTGAGTAGCAATGGTAACAAAGGGCCTGGTCAAGGCTAACAAAAATGCCGAAAAGAATGATGAGTTAAATCCGCGGGATAAACTTACCGCTATTGAGATATGACCTTAAAATAGTACAATTTTTGTTGTTAACAGGATCAATTTCCCCATAAAGGCATAAATCTGAACGTGTAAGAATACTCCCCGTTTGTATAGTCTAACGTAATTTTAAATTGCTCTTTCACAGGTTTACCATCAATTGTAGCTGGTATAAGCTGCGGCTGGCGTTGTATAATTTTGATAATATTTTGCACAACCCACCCTATGCTGCTGCCGCCTTTTCTTGTAAGGTTAACGATGCGCCCTTCCACAGATATCTCACCTGTTATTTCAAAATGGTCCTGCACATCGGATAATTTGTTTTTACTATTATTATAGAAAAAAGTAGCAAACTCATTATTAAGAATGCTATTAAAAGCGTCCATGCCCGATTTATAATGTGCGTTTGTAACCGTGTGCCCACCCGGTTGCATGTTACATGGTGTACCGATTTTCATCGATTCAGTATTGACGAACGAAAACATGGCCGGTTCAACCAGTTTTATACGCGACGAGTTGGTGTACTCTCCCATTGTATTTTCGCCGTTAACAAATTCCCCTTTTTTAAAATGCTCTGTAGAAACCGTCTCTTTATCCGGGTCGCTGTTTTTATACATTTTCCATGTACCATCGGGTCTACCGCCGGTAAGCTTTCCCTTCCACGAAAAAACCTGCAGGTTAACAACGTAATTTCCGCTTCCTTTATCAACCGTTTTACCCCCGTTCGCATCCCAGGCGTCAGTAATATCACAAACTCCTTCACTAGCTTCAAAAGTTAATTCGGGTTTGCCGCTTTCGTAAAACAATTCCCATTTGCCGATAAACGCATCATTTTTGAAAGCACCTTTTGCCCTTATGTTTCCGTTACCGTACCGAAGTATAAAAATGCCATCCTTCAGGCCGTCCGTGCTGTAATTCCCTTCAGTTAAGATAATTGCGGAATTGTCCTTTCTAATATCGGTAAACCGTCCGTGAAATTTCCTGGTCCCGAAGCTAAAGCGTACGTGCCTGATAATTGTTGCGCAACTATCTTCAATCAAATTATAGTCCGCATTTAACGACATATTCAAACTGTCGTTATCAATCGGGTTAAAATTAATATGACGCTGAACACCCTGCGCGCTGGCAGCAATTGAAAAACAGCACAGGAAGCAGAAAAGTATCAGTTTTCTCATTCAAATAAGGTTTAGGGATAAATCTAATAAAATATCCAATAGTAAAATACAGAATTTTATTATGCCATTACCGATAGCATACTAAACAAAGGGTGCGTTAATTTATTATCTCCCTGCAACAAAGAATCACCAATGGCGGCCGTTGCTGTCATACCTTTGGTAAATAATTTCCAAGCTGTATCAGGCATTAGCTCAATCACTGCGTCCGACATTTTGCCCGCTTGGTTATCAACCAGAGCCCATCCTGTTCCATTTTTTTGAAGATACCAATCCCCGCCGTCACTTGTGCTGATGCTGAATTGTATTAGCCTGCCATCTTCAGCGTTAACATTTCGGTAAGTATGTGGCAATGCCCGCATAAAGGTGTCCATGCAGGGGTAAAATAATTCACGATGCATGATTCCGGGTTTGCCAACGGCATCGCGTATTTGCTGTTGGTGATGCCACTTCTCGGTGTATTCCCGGGCGACGTCAAACCAATTTTCCGATTGTTCTTCGCCCGCCCATGAAACTGCATACTTCGCTGTTTCGAAGGGTTTGCGCAACGCCATGATATCACAATATTGAGGGCCGGTTGCTTCAAGCATTGCAACAAGTTGCTGAGGACTTACCCGGTCCATCGCCTTTACCCAAACGGCATTAAGTTCGTCAAGGTAATCTACCAGGTCGCTGTAGGAATTAATATTTTCAGGGGCTTTACCGAAATGGTTGTGCGCACCCGAAATGGTACGCATATCGGTATCAAGCAAATGCGCTGCAATATCTTTAACAGTCCATAACGGGCAAATGGTTGGCCGAACCCAGTCTGCAGGCTCTAGCGAACGCAACAACTCAATCAGTAGTTTATCTAAAACAGGAAAAAGATGAAGCGTTTGAATGGGTATTGGCTTATCCATAAAAGCAGTTTATCCTGGCTCTTGATTAATCCATCAAGCCGAATGCACGAAAACCTTCCATTTAATTTGGGCACCGGCCTTTACCAAAGTAGCCGCAACAGAGCAATACTTGTTAATTGATAATTCTGCAGCTTTCACCGCCTTATCTTCGTCAACCTTCCCGTATAGGTGAAATTCGATCGATACCTCTCTCCATAGTGATGGCTCAACGCCTGCTTCGCGGTCGCCGTTAACTATCATTTTATAATCCTTAACGTCCTGGCGCTGTTTTTTCAAGATGGTTATTACATCTATGGCCGAGCATCCTGCAAGGCCCATCAACAGCATTTGCATCGGACGTACTCCGAAATCCCAGCCACCGCTTTCCGGGCTGCTATCCATTCTAACTACATGTCCCTGTTCGTCTTTTGCTTCAAAGCCGAAGTCGCCTTTTACGCGAGCAAGTTCTATTTTAGGCATATTCTATTTTTGTAACAATGAAGCTAAGGTAATACTTTACCATATTATTAGTTTAACTTGGATGTAATATTAATAACATCGTATGAAGTATTTCTTTCTTTTTATTTTGATGATAATAGCCTCACGCGGCCTCAGTCAAAAAAGTTTAATTTCATACGAGGATATTAAATATCTATTAAACAACAACATACACCAGGCCGATACTTTTCTGACTGCCAAAGGCTACGTGATCACTAAAAAAGATAATAATACGAAAAACAGGAAATATGCATTAACACTTAATGGCGGCACCCACAACATCATCTCACTTAGAGTCGACGGACGGCGGCTTTTTATTGAAATTGAAACAAACGAGCTTAACCAATACAACCTCATCCGCGAATCTATTTCGCAGTACCTGATAAAAGACGGCATGGTTGCCGATATCCAAACCTATTCGGTCAAAGAACTGGGAAACATTTATATCAGTATAAACGAATCAGTACCATACGACCCGCTGAAAAAAGAATACGATATACAGGTGGTGGGTGATAAGCAAATAACGGCCTATAATTAGGTGAGTGGTTGATTAGGTTGAGCGGTTGATTGAGTTTTTAAACCTCAAAAAAATTGCTGCAACTAGCGCACAAAACCTTCCCGCTTTTACCTTTTGCCTTTCACCTTTCCCGGTAAAAGAAAATTAAATTTGGAATCCTCGCAAATATCACCTTATATTTGCAACAATATTTGGTAGCGATACCAAGATCATTACCTCCGCAAAAGGTTTTGATTTATAAAGAAGCGGCGAGAGATCAGGCTCAGTGACCCGCTGGCAACCCTCAGATAGTGGAGAAGGTGCCAATTCCTGGCCCGGTAAATACCCCGGGGAATATAAATTAATAACCATGAAAAGTTTGATTTACACAATTTTCCCAACATTTTTTAAGGCCCCAAAAAGCGCCGCATTAGTATATGTTTATAGTCCATCAAAAGGCTATATGTGTATTTGTTGCAGTCGTTAAACCTTAACACGTTTTACTTTCTTTTCCCGGAAACGTACGTGTCTCACAACTGGTGATATATTTCGCCATTGTAGCTAAATCAACAAATTTCATAAAAATTAAATCTTAGAAAACATGTCATCTGCCAATCTAAAATTCGAAACATTACAATTGCATGCGGGTCAGGAGGTCGACCCAACTACAGGCTCACGCGCTGTGCCTATCTATCAAACTACATCATACGTATTTAAGAATGCCGAACACGGTGCAAACCTGTTTGCCTTGAAGGAGTTTGGCAACATTTACACACGTATAATGAACCCAACCACCGATGTTTTTGAAAAGCGTATCGCGGCCCTCGAAGGCGGCGTAGCTGCTTTGGCAACCGCGTCGGGCCAGTCAGCTCAGTTTATTGCCTTAAATAATATACTGCAGGCCGGTGATAATTTTGTGACATCACCATTTTTATACGGAGGTACCTATAACCAGTTTAAAGTAGCCTTTAAGCGCCTCGGAATTGATGTTCGTTTTGCCAAAGATGACACTGCCGAAAACTTGGAACTGCTAATTGACGATAAAACCAAAGCTATTTACCTGGAAACCATAGGCAACCCCGGCTTTAACATTGCTGATTTTGATAAAGTCTCGGCATTAGCCAATAAGCACGACTTGCCGTTGATAGTTGACAATACATTCGGCGCAGGCGGTTACCTGTTCAGGCCATTGGAACATGGAGCACATATTGTGGTTGAGTCGACAACCAAATGGATCGGTGGTCATGGTACCAGCATTGGCGGTGTGATCGTCGACGGCGGTACTTACAACTGGGGCAACGGTAAATTCCCGCAGTTTACTGAGCCATCCGAAGGTTACCATGGCCTGGTATTTGCCGACGTATTTGGCATTGGCGGTCCATTTGGTAATATCCAGTTTATAATCCGCGCGCGCGTTGAGGGGTTGCGCGATTTTGGCCCATCGCAGTCTCCATTCAATTCATGGTTAAATATACAAGGACTTGAAACGCTATCGTTACGGGTTCAGCGCCACGTTGACAATGCGCTCGAACTAGCCAAATGGCTGGAACAGCATCCGCTGGTTGATAAGGTAAATTACCCGGGTTTGCCGTCATCGCCACACCATGCATTAGCAAAAAAATATTTAAAGCATGGTTTTGGAGCGGTTCTATCTGTCGAAATTAAAGGCAGTAAAGAAAATGCGAGCAAACTTATTGATAGCTTACAACTGGTTAGCCATTTGGCCAATCTTGGCGATGCCAAAACATTAATCATACAGCCGTCGGCAACAACACACCAGCAGCTTTCAAACGAAGAACAATTATCGGCCGGTGTGTTGCCAAATTCGTTAAGGATAGCCGTTGGTATTGAACACATAGATGACATTAAAGCCGATTTTGAGCAGGCATTTGCTAAAATCAGTGCATAAATTAATAGTCTTGAGTCGAAAGTCTATAGTCGTAAATAAAAAACGACTATAGACTTTCGACTCAAGACTAAGGACTACGAAGAATGAGTACAGAAATATTTAAATACAACAAACCATTTGAACTGGAGTCGGGAAAGCAGCTGAAAGAGTTGCAGATAGGCTACAATACTTATGGAAAGCTTAATAAAAACGCGGATAATGTGGTTTGGGTATGCCATGCCCTCACTGCAAATTCTGACGTTTTTGATTGGTGGAAAGGTTTATTTGGCGACAATGACTACTTTAACCCGGAAGATTATTTTATAGTTTGTGCCAACATCCTGGGATCGCACTACGGCACCACTTGCCCGCTGAGTACAAACCCCGTAACCGGGCAGCCCTATTACCTTTCATTCCCGGAGTTTACGGTTCGGGATATGGTTAAAGCGCATACCTTACTGGCCGACAACCTCGGCATTAATGATATTGAAATTTTACTTGGTGGCTCGCTCGGCGGCCAGCAAGCTGTTGAATGGGCGATAACCCAACCAGAGAGGATTAAAAACCTAATCCTGATCGCTTCAAACGCTAAACACTCGCCATGGGGCATTGCCTTCAACGAGTCGCAGCGCCTGGCTATCAGTGCCGACCGCACTTTCTATTCCAACTCACCAGATGGCGGACAAAAAGGATTAAAAGCGGCACGGAGCGTTGCCCTGCTCTCCTATCGTAATTATAAAACCTATTCGGTTACCCAGCAAGAGGATGAAGACAGTGTAACCGATAGTTTCAAAGCGGCATCATACCAAAATTACCAGGGACAGAAACTGGTGAATCGCTACAATGCCTACAGCTATTGGTACTTGTCGAAAAGCATGGATTCGCATAATGTGGGCCGCGGCAGGCATGGGGTTGAAAAGGCTTTAAGCCTGGTGAAAGCGAGAACGCTGGTTATCGGCCTAAAATCCGATGTATTGTTCCCGATCGAAGAACAGCAATACCTTTTTCAGCATATACCAAAGGCCGTTTTCGCCGAGCTGGAATCGTTTTACGGCCACGACGGCTTTTTAATAGAAACAGAACCATTAACAAAAATAATGACGTCGTTTTTTAAAACAGACGTTAAAGGAAAGATTATTGAATTACAACGCACAGCGTAATGAGTAAAAAATTAAACATCGGACTATTTGGATTTGGCGTAGTTGGCCAGGGATTGTATGATATTATCAAAACCAAGCATTTAAACCTCGAGATTGTAAAGATCGCTATAAAGGATGCGCATAAACAGCGTTCGCTCCCATCGCATTTGTTTACAACGGAAAGGGATGAGTTGCTTAATAACCCGGAGATAAACACCATTGTTGAGCTGATAAATGATACAGAAGCTGCATTTGAAATTGTTTCGCGCGCGTTAAGCACCGGCAAAAACGTGGTATCGGCCAGTAAAAAGATGATTGCGCTGCACCTGGATGAATTGATTGAGCTTCAGCACAAATACGGAACATCATTATTATATGAAGGATCGGTTTGCGGCAGTATTCCTATTATCCGCAACCTCGAAGAGTATTATGACAATGAGTTGCTGCACTCGGTGAGTGGAATATTTAACGGTTCATCAAACTACATTCTTTCAAAAGGATTTAACGAGGGCCTGGACTACGACTCCGCATTAAAACAGGCGCAAGACCTCGGCTTTGCCGAAACCGACCCTACCAGTGACGTTGGCGGCTTTGATGCCAAATACAAACTGGTTATAGCTGCTGCCCACGCCTATGGCGTTGTAGTAAAACCGGATGACGTGTTTAACCTGGGAATCCAGAATCTTTCGGCCAACGATTTACAGTATGCGCGCGAAAAGAATTTGAAGATAAAATTGGTGCCCGTTGCCAAAGAACTTGATGATAAACATGTCGCGCTTTTTGTACTGCCTAAGTTTGTTAACGAAAAAGAGTTTTTATATAATGTTGAGTACGAATACAATGGTGTAATTGTACAGGCTGCTTTTGCCGATCAACAGTTCTTTTTCGGTAAAGGCGCAGGCGGCCACCCTACAGGTTCTGCTGTACTATCTGATATCGCTGCGTTGCGTTATGGTTATCAGTACGAGTATAAGAAAGCCAAAGAACGCAAGGGGCTCAACTTCACTAACAATATAGAGTTGAATATTTATTTAAGGTATGAGGATGAAAGCCTTGTTGAGGCTTTGGATTTTATCCATATACACGAACGGTATTTATCGGGCAGCTACAAATATGTTATCGGGAAGATAAATCTTCAAAGCCTGGTAGCTAACCAACAGCTAATAGCGGACAATCACGCGTTTGTAGCCTTTGCCGACCAACTGGCCGGCGTTAATTTGGCAGCAGAGGTTAAAGAAACGGCCGAAGCAGTATAAGATTTTTTTTGTAGGTTTATTTAGTTTTTAAAAACGGCTCCGAAAGGGGCCTTTTTAGTTTTTCGCTCGTGGTAAAATTTTAAGTGGGATACTTCCAGTTTATTATCTTTGCGACACACTGGATAAATTCAACCTGATGCAGAAAATCACAAAGCTTTTCACAAATAAATCGTTCGTTGTTGGGGCATGGTTTGTTTTAAGCTTGCTGCCGGTTTTAAAAGGCGTACTTATGCCTCATATTATTGATGTCCATATTGGCAACGCTAATATTAATAACTACATTATTTACAAGCATAACTTTTTAAACTTAATACAACAACACAGCCTTTTTGGCTCACAACCTGAATATTATTTCGACCTGAACCACTACGGGCCAGTATTCGCGCTGGTTATTGCACCTTTTACCATTTTTCCAGACAGCGTTGGCGCTATTTTATGGGTGATGTTTAACTCATGGATATTGTACCTGGCGGTAATGAAACTGCCCCTGAACGACAACCAAAAAATGGCTATCCTAATGATAAGCCTTTTCAGCATAATGGGCTCGGCCGGAAACGCGCAGGTAAACCCGTTGATAACGGCGCTGGTGTTGTTCAGTTTTATATTTATTAAGAACAAGCAGGATTTTTGGGCGGCCTTAATGATAATAATAGGAACCGCTATAAAACTTTACGGCATTGTCGGGCTTGCTTTCTTTTTCTTTTCCGATAATAAAATCAAGCTGATTTTAAGCATGGTATTTTGGGCTGTTGTATTGTTTGCATTGCCCATGTTATTCTCGTCACCGTCGTTCATACTAAAAACTTATCACGACTGGTACCCCGACCTTGTTGCAAAAAATGCGGCTAATGTGGTATCATCACGCGGCTACGTTTGTGTTATGGGGATGATCAGCAAAATTTTTCACTACCCAAATTTGCCAAATATGATGGTGCTTATACCGGCGCTGGCAGTGTTTGGCGTTTCGATGGTTAGAATAAAGTACTGGCGAAATGTTCAATATCAATTGCTGCTCGCTGCGTCGGTATTAATTTTTACAATAATTTTCAGCAGCGGTTCAGAGCCACCCACTTACATTATAGCCATGATAGGCGTCGGAATATGGTTTGTAAACCTCGACCGGCCGATAACCGGTTACGAACGCTTTTTGATAATTTTTGCTTTAGTGCTAACAAATGCACAGTCCGATCTTTTTCCGCGCCCGCTTCGGCTGGCTTACGTCACGCCGTATGCGTTAATTGCACTGCCATCGTTTTTAATTTGGTTAAAAATTATTTATGAGATGCTCACCAGGAAGTTTCACGACGAACCAATACTACAAGGTCAGAGTTAACTGGGATACGCAGGTGAATCATCCATCTTTATTATATTAGGGTATCATAAAACTGGCCTGCTATCATAGTTATGGGCAAGGTTCCTTTACCACTTAGCTCAGCACGTTTTTATCATGTCATTTGTGTTTTAAGCTGCTGCCAGGCATAGCTTTTTCCTCCTTTTTCAAGTTGTTATATTCAGATTTACTCTAGATAGCCGCTGCGAAATTTTCGCAACGGCTATCTTTAACCAAACAGGCGGCGCTATTTAGCATCTTGCTGCCATAGGCCGGTAATCCTACTCACTTCCTGATAATTATCCAGGTGGACGTGGTGCTGAGCCATAAATACACCGCCTTGTCCGGTTACCGTCACGATCTTGAATTTGCGCACCTCATCATTATAGGTTGACAGTGTAGGTAATGTAGTGCTGGGATCTGTCTGTATAAAAAAATAATGGAGTGTAACCTGCCCCGGCGAGGTAACATAAACATAATTGTCGGTGTAGCCAAAACTTGAATCAAACTGGTACGGCACCGGCGCCCATTGATTGGGGTTATTTACCGGGCTGGGTTGCATATACACCAGCACCATGCCGTTGTCAAGTACATCCTGCGTCACTGTATTGTTTAAACGGACGTAATACCGGGTAAAGTATTCAGTGTAGCTTCCTGGGCCTGTTTCATAAACATATGCACTATTCCACAGCCAGTTGCTGCCGCCGATTGAAAAAACATCCGTCTTTACACCGGCATTGGTTCCAGGCGCCTGTACTTTTGTGGGCACGCCCCAACCCGAGGCCGTTTTCGGACCATATAGAAGATAAGCCACTGTATCAAGATAAAAATCACCAATTGCACCAAAGCTAGCGGCCGGGGCACCGACTCCGTTATAAAGCTGGGCCGCGGATGCAGCATTGATGGCTGCCGCATTAGAACTCGCGTCGCTGAGAAGAACGCCGGTGCCCCACCCCCCTACTGTTTTCGGCCCGAAAAGCTTATCCGTGGAAAGATTAATAAAATAGTCGCCTGGCGTGCCCATGGTGATTGACGGGTCGGAAGCGCCACTATAAATCTCTGTTCCATTTGCACCCGCGAGTTTGGATAAACCGGTTGCCGGTTTGTTGATGCTTTCTTTTTTGCATGAGGTAATGATCAGTACAATACCAATCATAAATAAATATAAAAATCGTTGTTTCATAGTAATTTGATAAAAGATAAAAGATCAGTAAGAAATGGTGTGTGATCACATGATAAAGTAGAGCTATCGTGTGGTTTAAATAGCAAAAATCGCGTATTATTTTTAATATATATATATCGCATAAACATATGATTTTTATGGGCCGCACGATTGAAAAAAAGCCGCTGTGAACTGGTCCCGCCGGGCGGCCAAATCAATTGAATGACCGACTTTTATTTTGTATTGGTGTAGTTTTAGTGTTACTACTGAGATTGCAAATTAACTTAAAGAGAAAGCGCGTCAAAAACGTTGTTGGTGTCTTTGATAATAGTATAAAACAAAAAAGTCCCGCCTAATAGGTGGAACTTTAAATATTCTATTCAAACTCCCCTTTTAGGGGGGCGGGGGTCTAATACTCCCTGTCGGTCTCCCAATTTTCGAGGTAATCAGCAACACGCCTTACAAACGACCCTCCGAGCGCACCGTCAACAACGCGATGGTCATACGATAGCGAGAGGAACATCATGTGGCGGATACCTATCATATCCCCCTGCAACGTTTCGATTACTGCGGGCTTTTTCCTGATCGCACCAACGGCAAGGATGGCTACTTGTGGCTGGTTTATTATCGGTGTACCCATAACATTCCCAAAGGTACCTACGTTGGTAAGCGTAAAGGTGCCACCCTGTACATCATCAGGTTTCAGTTTATTTTCACGGGCGCGGCTGGCTAAATCATTAACAGCTTTGGTTAAACCCACCAGGTTCAATTCATCGGCACGTTTTATAACCGGAACTATCAGGTTACCGCTTGGCAAGGCGGTAGCCATGCTGATGTTAATATCCTTCTTCTTTATAATCTGGTTGCCGTTCACCTGGATGTTTATCATCGGCAGGTCCTTAATGGCCCTTACAACCGCTTCAATAAATATCGGCGTAAATGTAATCTTCTGCCCCTCGCGTTTCTCAAAGCTCAATTTTATCTTTTCGCGCCATAAAACAAGGTTGGTAACATCGGCCTCAACAAACGACGTAACATGTGCCGAGGTCTGCTTGCTCATTACCATATGGTCGGCAATTAAGCGGCGCATCCTGTCCATTTCAATTATTTCATCACCGCTTGATAACGAAACGCCTTTAGCCATTTTTATTTCGGCCGGCTCTGGCTGAGCAGTCGGCTCAAGAGTTGCCGCGGCAGCTGCTGGCTGCGACTTAGGAGCCTCAACTACCGGCTCCGATTTTGGCGATTCAGCAATTGGTTGTGGTGCGGGTGCTTCAACAGCAGGCTGTTCAGCCTCTTGTACCGGCTCTATTTTTGGAGTTTCAACAGCAACAGGCTCTTCAACAGGAGCACTTGTTGGTTGCCCGCTTTGCGTTCTATTCTGAACGTAGGCCAGCAAGTCGTCTTTTGTCAAACGGCCTTCGGCGCCTGTACCGGGTATTTTATCTAACTCCGCATTACTGATGCCTTCCTGGGCAGCTATGTTTTTCACCAATGGCGAATAAAACCGCGATTCGCCTTTTATAGCATCTTCTGATTTGTCTTCAGCTTTTAGTTGCAATTGTTCGGTATATGGCACAGCGACAGGCTCGGCGTAGTCTCTTCTTTGCTCGCTGAATAATGGAGGCTTTGTCTCCTCAATCGGCTTCGACTCAACTTGTGCGGTTGCCACAGGTGCCGGAGTATGCTCTATTGGCACGGGTGGCGGTGTGTGTTGTATCGGCGCCTCTGGAGCTTGTTGTACGGGCACAGGTGGCGGTGTATGCTGAACCGGTTGTTCCTGAACCTGTTCTACGGCTGGCGCTGGTGCGGGTTCGCCCCCTGGTTCGTTAGTTTCAATTATCGCTATTACGGCGCCAACTTTAACTACATCGTTATCCTTATAAAGCTTTTCAACTAGTTTTCCCGATACCGGCGATGGAACATCCGAATCTACTTTGTCGGTAGCAATTTCCATTACTGTTTCGTCGGCTTCTATATAATCACCCGGATTTTTGGTCCACCTGATTATCGTTGCCTCTTCAACACTTTCGCCCATTTTTGGCAGCAACAGTTTATAATTCGCCATATGACAATATATCAATTCAAGCCCAAAATTAGCGGAATTTCCGGTTATTTATCGTAATCGTGCAGTAAAGTATTCAACATATTTAAGGCTGTAATTGCGCTTCTTTCGATGTTTTGGCGGCGTTTATTCCCAAATGTTAATTTCTTTACCACTGTTTTACCCACCCGGGCAGCACTTATCCACACGGTCCCAACCGGCTTGTCGGGCGTGCCCCCATCCGGCCCGGCAATACCGGTAACAGCTATGGCATAATCGGAGTTAAAATTTGTTAGCGCACCTTCAACCATCTCCCTAACTGATTCTTCGCTTACCGCGCCAAATTGCGCCAGGGTTTCATGTTTAACGCCCAGCACGCTTTCTTTTATTTCGTTTGAATAGGAGACAGCCCCCCCGAGGTATACTTTGGATGAGCCTGCATTCGAAGTTATTAAATGAGCGATATACCCGCCTGTACAGCTTTCGGCAGTCGATAGGGTAAGGCCTTTTGCAGCCATGTAGTTGAGTATCGCTTTTTCTATGGTAATGTCTTCTTCGGCGGCCACAACGTTTTTCACGCGCTCAACTATCCGGGCAGCAAATTCATTTACCTTATCACTTAATAGGTTTTCATTTTCACCATAGCCGCTGAGCCTTAGCCGCACCTGGCCAAGTTTGGGCAAGTAAGCCAATTTAATGTACGGCGGCAATACATCTTCAATATCGGCAATCCGTTGCGCCAGGTACGATTCGCCCTCTCCTACCGTTAGTATTGTTTTATGGATAATAAAGGGCAGCTTTAACGATGCCTTAAGCTTCGGGATTACCTTTTCCTCCATCATGTACATCATTTCGTGCGGCACACCCGGCATCGACATATAGATTTTCCCGTTATGATTAAACCACATACCCGGAGCAGTACCATTATCATTCAGTATAACTTCACAATTTTCGGGCACCAAAGCCTGTTGTTTGTTTACTTCGAGCAGTTCGGTTAACGTCCCTCTTATCCTCCTGAAAATGGCTTCAACATTTGCCAGCGCATCCTTGTTTTCAACCATGCGCACGTTAAAGTATTCAGCAAGTGTTTTTTTGGTGATATCATCTTTGGTCGGCCCAAGTCCGCCTGTTATCAGTATTACATCGGCCCGGTTCGCCGCCTCCGCCAATGCGGTTAAAATGTGCTGCCGGTCGTCAGATACAGACGAAATTTGTTTTATCCTGATACCTATGTTATTTAGTTTAGCCGCCATCCATGCCGAGTTGGTATCAACAATCTGACCGATGAGTATTTCGTCGCCTATGGTAATTATTTCTGCAAGCATTATTGATTGCCGTTAAAGTATGAACTGCTGGTGTAGTCGCTTCTTTTGCTGAGTTTAAGGTCCTGCAAAACCGCGGCTTTAACTTTTAAAGTAACATTATATGATTTATATATGCCGAACGGTACCCATTGCACGTTAAGGTCCCAGCAATGCAAATCGCGGTATATCGAGAACGAACTTACGGCAAGTCTGCCTGCTTTTAAATCGATATTGGTATTGTATTGTATCTTCCACCCTTTGGTTACGCTCACGTCGCCACTTAACATTACTGTGTTGGTTGAATTTGTGCTGATAATATTATTATTAAAGCTGAAGTTATAATTGAACGACAGGTTCCAGGGTACGTTAAAATCAATGTAGGCACTGGGGTCGCTGTTAATAAAAGCCAGCCTTTGCGCCTGTTGGGGGGTGATGGTTTGCAACGTATTTTGTGGTGTAACCGGCAAATGCGGTTTAAACGACGTCGAATTCAAACTGCCACTCATTGAAAAGCTGATGCTGGTAAGCTTCGGAAACTGGTACTGGTTTATTTCCCGGGTAAACTTTGTTATCTGCTGGTTTTGTATCGTATCAATTACCAATACTTTATAAGGATTCAGCGACCCATATATACTCAGGTTGACCTTTTGGTTTAAGATTGCCGTATGCGCCGAAAACGATATGGGCGATAATTTCAACGAGTCCTGGGCGAAATTGTAAAAAGTTGATAAAGAAAAACCATCAATTAAATGCACTTTTCTCGCCTTTCCCGACGTATCAGTGGCTTTGGGCTTTAACTTCATTTCGATGGTATTATCCAAATTGAAGCTTATACCGGCCTGCTTACCTGCCGAAGGAAAGTTGTCCGGAAAGATAGAATAGGTGCTGGTGTGTGCTGGCAATGGGATCAGTGCATTGCTTACAACTGTTTTGTAATAACCAAAACTTGGGTCGGCAAAATCAGGACTGTAGTTAAAGCTGATGGATGGCGTCATCACATGCCGTATGGCAACCAGGTTGCCTTTTTTGAAGTTGAACGTGCTGTACACCTTGGTTGATACGCCTGTGCTAAAATTATAAGAACTTGCTCTTTTGAAGCCGCTTAACGTATCACGTACAAGACCATTCGCATCCGGTATAATGCCGTTTGTTATTACACCGCCACGCACGTAACGCTCATTTATCGACTGTAAATACCAGTGCTCGGTATAATTGGCCGAACTACTGAATTGGAAATACTTGGCCACGTTTAAACTAATGCCCAGGGGTATCTGGTGCACCGCTCGGGTTTGCAGCCGTTTTGCTAAAATACTGCCTTTAAATAATTGAGATTCCGGTATGTTATCCACTTCGTTTGTTGCCGACAGGCTGTAGCTCAAGCTTATTTTCTGATACCACTTTTGCTCACCTACCCTGTCTTTTGAGTCAAACGGGTTAATAGAAGCCATTGTAAAACTCAATGTCGGTAATTGCAGCGTTACAGTCTTCGCGCTCAGGTCCTGGCTATGCGAAACACCGAAACTTAAGTTAAACGGCGTACCGGCCCAGGTTTTACTGTAGTTAACTGAAGATCGTAAGTTATTCTGTGTTAACGAGTTAAGATTATAGTTGTTTTGAGCCGGATCGTTTCTATAATACGTTGATGTACCGGCATTTACCTGCGCACTGAAGGTACTTCCCGGATGTGCATTAGGATCCTGACTATGTGACCAGGTTATGTTAAAATCCTTTTGAGCGGGGTCGCCCTCCAGCCCGTAATTGTGCGAACCATAGCTTAATGATACCGTACCGTCATATTTATACCTCTTTCTATAATGTGCCGTAGTATTTAACTCATACGATCCTTTTGAATAAACCGTACCCATAGTAGTTAAATCCACGTAATCGTTTATTCCTATATAATAGCCGAAATTGCGGAGATAAAACCCAAGCTTCTGATCTTCCCCAAATGTGGGAATAATTACGCCCGACGCCCGTGTATCAGGTTTCGGGAAAAAACCAAACGGAATAGCCAGCGGCAACGGGATTCCTTCTATCTCGAGATAAGCCGGCCCCGATATTATCCTGTTTTTTTCGCCAATGCCTTTTGTTATTACGATACCAAAGTGCGTATCGGGTTGAGGTAAATCACAGGTACTAAAAATTGTATTGTGATAGGCCACCTCCGTTTCGTTAAGCTTTTTTACTTCGCCACCCGACAGGTAATTACCGTCCTGGTTCGAAAACGGGTTATAAACCAGCCCCTTTTTGGTTTTATAGTCGAACAATAATGAGTCTGATTCAACAGGTTTGTCTTTGCTTTGCTTGGAGATAGGCCTGCCTACATACCGTTTAGTTAAAGGGTCGATACTGCCTTTAGCAAATATCAGGTGTCTTTTTTGGTCGAGCCGGATATAGTCGGCATCGAGCTCAAAATCCTCGTAAGTTACGCGCGCCCTTCCATATAAATAGGTAATATCGTGCACCTTATCTGTTATCACTGAATCATCGGCATGGGTTTTTACTTCCGATTTTAAGTCGCCTGCAGAGGCGTCCTTACTGGTGTCTTTAGGGGCACCTGTAGTTTTTGTGCCCTTTATTGGTTTAGTTTTTTTACCTTTAGTAGGTTTATTAGTCTTAGTTGTATCAGATTTTTTAGTTGTATCCGTTTGTAGTGTATAATAGTTGGCATAGCCGGTACGTGATGAAGCCATCACATTTGCTATTAAGAGTATTGCAATCAGAAAAAAAAGACTTGTGAATTTCAAAATTGATTATGAATAGTATTTTTGCAGATATAGTTAACAGCGTTCAAAAATAATGAAAAATAAGGCATTGAAAAGATTGATTTACGGTTTATCGGTTTTACTTACATCTTTACCCTGTTTTTCGTTTGCAATAATTAATCCTGTAAAGCATGATACGGTTACTGCCGGGTACAAGCTTAAAACAGTTGTAATTGACGCAGGGCATGGTACACGTCCCAACGGTTCCCATTCCGGTGCATCCGGCTCGTATTCTACAGAAAGTAATGTAACGCTTGCCATAGCACTTAAATTACAAAAGGCGATAGAAAAAGATATACCCGACCTGAGAGTGGTAATGACCCGCACTTCCGAGGCCGACGTTGGCTTAAAAACGCGGTCAGAAATTGCTAACTCAAATAAGGGCGACCTATTTATATCAATCCATTGCAACTCGTTATCAGACAGGCGGGTGCGCGAAGTTGTTGGCCATAAACATGGTAAAGCTGTATACAAAAGCTACTCCGTTCCTGACCGCTCGGGTAAAGGCGTTTTGTTCCTGGTTTATGGTTTTCACCGGTCGGAAGAGGAACAGGAAGCCTTACGCGAAAACTTATTTGAGGAAAAAGACAACAGTGAGCAGCAAAATGTGCTTGACGATCCTGCTTCTATTATAGCAATAAACGCATTTAAAGCCAAATACCGCAAACAAAGCATACATTTTGCCAATATGCTTAATACCGAGTTTACCGAAGGCGACGGCCGCCGCAGCGACGGTGTTAAAGAACAGGGCGTGCTGGTTTTATGCCACAGCGCAATGCCGGCAGTATTGGTTGAGACCGGCTTTATAAATAATCACGAGGAAGAAGACTACTTAAACTCCGAAGCCGGCCAGGATGCAATAGTAGCTACTATAGTACGGGCCTTAGGAAGTTATAAGGCCGAGGTAGAACAAGTATCGCAATAATTGGTTATAGAGTTAAGTCAGGAAGACAAACAAAATAATTCTAACTTTACAGCTTTTCAAGGTTACAACATTTCAACAGCCATTACATCACTATGAAAATATCAAATGAAACTAAAATAGGCGCGCTAACGGCCATCGGAATTACCGTGCTTATACTTGGATACAGTTTTCTAAAAGGCAACGATGTTTTTAGCGGCTCAAATAAGTATTATGCAGTGTATAGGAGCGTTGACGGGCTTTCAGTTTCCAAACCAGTATTGGTAAATGGTTTCCCTATCGGCAATGTGGCAAAAATGACCCTAAGGCAAGATGGGCACACCGTTGTTGAGTTTAAGGTAGACCGTAAGTATAACGTACCTTCAAACACGCTGGCAAAACTGGTTAGCACCGACCTATTGGGCGGTAAGGCTATTGTATTTGAATACGGCAACAGCAATACCTTTGCAGATGATACCGATACACTTCGTGCCGACATCCAGGGCAGCCTGGCCGAGAGCCTGCAGCCGATACAAATGAAAGCCGAGAACCTGATAAACAAGCTCGATTCGTCGCTGGCATCAATAAATAAAATTTTGAACCCCAATTTCCAGAGAAATGTCGACAGGAGCTTTACAAGTATCGCAAACTCCCTGCAAACACTGGAAGGCACTACCAAAAAGATTGACGCACTGGTAGGTGGTCAAACCGAACACATAAACGGAATATTAGCGAATGCAGAAACAGTGTCGGGTAATTTAAAAAACAGTACGGCTAACTTAAACGGTATCACCAGCAATTTCCAAAAAGTAAGCGACGATATTGCCGCGGCAAACATTAAACAGACGCTTGATAACGCTAACAAGGCCATGGCTGATTTACAGGCAACCATAGCCTCAATAAATACCAGCCAGGGTACACTTGGGCTGCTGCTGCACGACGATAAGATGTACAACAACCTGAAGGATGCTACAGCTAATCTTAATGCCTTATTTATCGATTTGAAAGCCCATCCGAAGCGATATGTCAGCTTTTCGGTGTTTGGCGGGAAGAAAGACTAATTAGTCAGAAAGTCAGAAAAGTCCAGAAGTCCGAAAAATGGTTTCCGGACTTTTTGTTTAGTAGGGTTCCGATCGTGAAATAATCAGTCTTTCGGTCTATCGGACAGTTCTACTCGATAATAAACGTCCGTCCTTCAATCGCTAGTTCCGTATCCTTGAAAACACTTTGGGCTTCTTCCAGCAATTCGTTTAACGTTTTGTAGCGTGCCGAGAAATGGCCGATCAACAATCGCTTTGCATTTACTTTTAGCGCAATTTCGCCGGCTTGCAGTGCAGTGGTGTGGTGAGTTTCAAGTGCCCTGTCCAGCATATTATCCAGGAAGGTAGCCTCGTGATACAGCATGGTTACATCACTTATCTGTTTAAAATACCGTTCATCATACATCGTATCCGAGCAATAAGCGTATGATTTGGGGTCGCTTGAATCTGTTGTGAGTGCATCATTTTTGTAAATATCACCGTTAGGAGCAACATAATCTTCCCCCTTTTTAAGCGCTGAATAATGTGATATCGGAACACCCAATCGCTCTATCTTTTCCTTCATTAATTTGCGCAAACGTTTCTTTTCCTTAAACAGGAAACCGGTGCAGGCAATACGATGATTGAGGGGAATTGTTTCAACGGTGATATCCTGGTTATCCAACAAAACTTCAACCTTTTCGGCATCTGTAAAACGGTACTCTAACGGGTATTGAATGGTTGTTTCTGAATAGAGTAGCTGTATATCAATAATCTCTTTCAAATGTGCCGGGCAATAAATATGCAGCGGCTTAATACGCCCATTTAAGTGAAGTGATGAAAGCAGGCCTACCAAGCCAAGATAATGGTCACCATGTAAATGGCTGATGAAAATATGGTCAATTTTGCTTGCTTTTATATCAAAGCGCAACATTTGTTGCTGAGTGCCTTCGCCGCAGTCAATTAAATACCAGCGATCATTTATGTTGACCGCTTGCGATGTTGGGTTTCGATTAAAAATGGGGGTTGCAGAACTGCTGCCAAGTATTGTTACCTCAAATTTCATACTTGGTAAACAAACGGAATATCTATTTTGCTTCTCTTTTTAGTTCTTTTTCTATTTCTTCCATAAAAACTAAATCGATAGCTTCTTCGCATGTAGGCACAATTGACAACACACTGTCGAGCTGGGAAATAGTTATTAATCGGGCAACAGGCTCGTTAAGGCCGGTAAGTATAAATGTGCCTGAGGCATTTTTACAAAGGCGATGGCCAACCAATAAGCTGCTTAGTCCCGATGAGTCGGCAAATTTAACTTGTGAAAGGTCGAAAATAATATTCCGCTGACCTTCAGTATTGATTAATATCAATTCAGATTTAAGCTGTGGCGTTATTAATGAATTCAATTTTGATTCATTCAGCTTTAACAGAATATATTTCTCGTGCTTGTCAACCGTAAATTTCATTTTCTTGTTTAAATTAAAGGCTAAAGATATAATTATTTTGTCGACAATAAAAAAAATTACAACACGGCAAGCTCATTATTTATAGCTTTTTCAACGCGGGCCAACACATTTTCGCCACCGGGCTTAACAAATTGCTCGCCTGTAATTTGTTCAAAAAGCTCTATATAGCGCTCAGAGATAGATTGAACAATCTCCGGCGTCATTTCCGGCACTACTTGCCCGTCCTTTCCCTGGAAACCATTTTCAATCAGCCACTTTCTCACAAATTCCTTCGAAAGCTGTTTTTGGGGCTCCCCGGCTTGCTGCCGTTCGCTATAACCGTCACTATAGAAATATCTTGAGGAGTCAGGGGTGTGTATCTCATCTATTAGGTAAATTGTGTCTCCAACCTTCCCGAACTCGTATTTGGTATCTACCAAAATTAAACCTTGTTTGCCGGCAATTTCGGTACCGCGTGCAAACAATGCGCGGGTGTATTTTTCCAATTGCTCATAGTCTCCGGCCGAAACGATTCCACGCGCTAGTATTTGTTCTTTTGATATATCCTCGTCGTGCCCTACCGATGCTTTGGTGGTAGGTGTAATGATCGCTTCAGAAAGCTTATCATTTTCTTTAAGGCCCTCGGGCAGACTAACACCGCAAACCTGCCTCCTGCCCGCGCTGTACTCGCGCCATGCATGGCCGGCCAGGTATCCTCGTATTACCATCTCCACCTTAAATGGCTCACAGATGCGGCCAATGGTTACACTTGGATCAGGCACGCTTACTACCCAGTTAGGCACTATATCTGACGTTGCTGCTAAAAATTTAGCTGCAATTTGGTTCAACACCTGCCCTTTGTAAGGGATTGCCTCGGGCAGCACCACATCGAAAGCCGATATGCGGTCGCTAACCACCATTACCAGGTATTTATCATCAATTGTATAAACGTCCCTTACCTTACCTTTATAAAAACTGGTTTGGCCCGGGAAGCTGAAGTTTGTTTGTTTTATTGCGTTCATTGTGTTAGTTCATGGTTCATAGATGACAGTTCATAGCAGCTACCGCGGCCTCATCTATCGTGTCAATAATTAACTCAAATCCACAATTCATACTTAAATGGCCATGAACCACTAACTATGAACTATGAACCTTCTCTATTGTATATCGCCGTAAGCAGCTAATATTTTCCTTACTAATTTGTGCCTTACTACGTCTTCGCCGCTTAGGTACACGATTTCAATTCCGTTTATATCGGTTAAGATTCGCAGCGCAGTATGCAGACCTGACTGTTGCTTTTTTGGTAAATCTATCTGGGTAACGTCACCCGTAACAATAAACTTAGCCGATGGCCCCATACGCGTTAAAAACATCTTCAACTGCATATCGGTGGCATTTTGGGCTTCGTCCAGTATCACAAAGCAATTGTCAAGCGTACGGCCACGCATAAATGCCAATGGTGCAATCTCGATGGTACGGTTTTCCAAATAAAATTTCAGCTTTTCAGCCGGGATCATATCATCTAAAGCATCATATAAAGGGCGCAGGTACGGATCTATTTTCTCTTTAAGATCACCTGGCAAAAAGCCCAGGTTCTCCCCTGCTTCAACTGCCGGCCTGGTTAATATGATACGTTTGATGTCTTTATTTTTAAGCGCCCTTACAGCCAAAGCAACGGCAGTATAAGTTTTACCGGTACCTGCGGGGCCAATGGCAAAAAGTATATCGCTTTTATTAATACAATCAACCATTTTGCGCTGGTTGGCGGTACGAGCTTTTACCATTACACCGTTGGGGCCGAACACGATAACCTCGCCGCTGGCAAACTTATCTGCCGAGGTATCCGCCTTTGGCGCTTCGATGCTTGACCCAAGAATGCGTTCAAGGTCGGTGATGTTTAAATTTTCATATTTCTCAACATGCTGCAGCAGGTGTTGAAACTTTTCCTGGAATATATTCAGCTCGTGATCGTCGCCCAATACCTTCACCTCGTTCCCCCGGGCCACTATTTTTAGCTTTGGATACTGCTTTTTAATGATCTCGAAATGATCATTATTAGGTCCCCATAGCACTGCCGGGTTGATTTGTTCAATTGACAATTTAAGCTCGTTCAATACAAATTGATTTTTAGTTGCAGATTTTTATGAATTAAAATTGAATATTTGTAGGCACTAAATGCACGTACAAGATTAGCGATAAATATCTAAAAAATTAATGGCAATAATAACTTTAACTACTGATTTGGGCGATAAAGATATTTATCAGGCCGCCCTTAAAGGCAGTATCCTAAAATTGTTGCCCACCGTTAACATTGTTGACATTACCAACAGCGTTGCCGCCTACAATATACAGCAGGCCGCCTTCATATTAAAAAATAGTTTTTATTATTTTCCGGACGAAACGGTGCATCTAATAGGTATTGATACCGTATTTAATACCGAGACCCGCTACCTGGCTGTAAAATACCGCAATCATTATTTTGTTGGCGCCGATAATGGAATTTTCAGCCTGATGTTTGAGGAAGATGCAGAAGAAATTGTTGAGTTAAACATCATGCAGGATTTGAAGTTCCTGCACTTTCCACTGGCAGATATTTTTGTGAAAGCTGCCTGTCACCTCGCTAAGGGAGGCACCCTTGCCAAAATAGGCCTGCCCGTGAGCGACTTTGAGAAAAAAATGAACCTGCAACCTGTTATCGAAAAAAACCTGATAAAAGGCGTGGTTATTTATATCGATTCGTTCCAAAACGTAATTACCAATATTACTAAAGAGTTCTTCAACCGGGTACAGCAAAACCGGCGCTTTACACTATCATTTAAGCGCAACGAAACCATCAATCACCTCAGCTGGCATTACAACGAAGTACCCGAAGGCGAAAAACTTTGCTTGTTTGGTATAAGCGACCATTTGGAAATTGCTATCAATAAAGGCAATGCCAGTGGCTTACTGGGGTTGGGCTTAGGTGATAGTGTGATTATTGATTTTGAGGATTAATGAAAAGTTTCCTTTCAATCATTTTATCGCTTGTACTTTTCGGAGCATCCGCCCAATTCAAAACTGATTCCCTTGCCTACCAGCTCCAGCGTAAAAAAATAAACACCATGCTTGCCCAGCGCGCAGTGAAGTTTGGGCAATACGATGAAAGTCTCGACAAACACACCGGCATATTCGGCTTACAAACAAAAAAAGATATCCGTCGCTCCAACGAAATTTTGATGGACATTGTTAAAACCGACAACGACATCTACAGTGAGTTAAAAATCCTGCTCGAGTACCGCACCTTTCAGCAAAAACAGGTACTGACGCATACTAAAGAGACCGAGAACAGTACGCTCGGCTACATGTCAACCATCAACAAACTGCGGGCGCAAATAGGCGCTTTAAAACTGGAGGCCGAAAAAGACAATGCACACGAAGCGGAAGTGCGAAAAATGATGATCATCACCATAATTGTATTAGCTGTTTTAATTTTCCTGATGATAGTGTTCCGCCGAAAGAAAAGTGTACCGGTAAAAGGCAAACGCGCTACAAGTAGCGCAAGCCCCAAAAGTAGCAGTCGCAGGTAGTTTATACTTATCTTTATGGCGGTTAAAATATTTTTAAACGCCAATCGTCTTAACCTTCAAAATAGCATTACATTAAATGGCAAGAAGACGATTAAACAGCAGCAATGCACCCGAGGCTGAACTACCCAAAGCAAAACTAAACAGGCAAACGCTGCATAAAATTTCTCGGTTACTGGCTTATATTAAACCTTACCGTGCAAGGTTTATAGCGGGTTTGGTATTCTTGTTTTTATCCAGCCTGGTTGGCCTGGCATTCCCGGCGTTTATTGGCGGGTTGATTGATACCGCAAAAGGAGCACATACCAACCCTTGGTTACCAGGCACTATAAAGGGTATATTGGAGCTTGCCTTTGGCGTGTTATTTGTGCAGGCTTTTGTCTCATTTTTCAGGATATTGTGGTTTGTAAATGTAGCTGAACGCTCACTTGCTGATATACGGCGCGATACTTATTTTAAGCTGATAACCCTGCCCATGAATTTTTTCTCGAACCGAAGGGTTGGCGAACTAAACAGCCGTATCTCGGCCGACTTATCACAAATACAGGATACACTGACCACCACCATCGCCGAAATGATAAGGCAATCCGTTTTATTAATAGGCGGTATAGCTGCTATGGCAATAATATCTGTAAAACTTGCTATTGCTTTGCTCGTGCTGTTGCCGCCGCTAATTGTTTTCGCAATATTTTTTGGCAAATTCATCCGCAAATTATCGCGGCAGGCACAGGATAAGCTGGCAGAATCGAACACGATTGTTGAAGAGACTCTGCAGGGCATAGCAAATGTAAAGGCTTTTGTTAATGAAGCCTTTGAAGCCGGGCGCTATGGCAAAAACATTCGCGATGTGGCCGATATAGCCATCAAAGGCGCAAAATATCGCGGCATTTTTGTGTCCTTCATCGTGTTTTGCTTATTCGGCGCTGTAGTTGCGATCGTAGGTTACGGCTGTATACTGGTGAGCCACCATGAGTTGGAGGTTGGCCAGCTGTTTACTTTTGCCCTGTACGCCACCTATGTGGGCAGTGCCATGGGCAGTTTCCCTGATCTGTATGCCAATGTACAAAAAGCAGTAGGCGCCAGTGAGCGGGTGCTGGAAATCCTGGACGAAAAAGGCGAAGACGTATCTATCAACGACAAGGATAACGTCATCCAACAAAAAATAAAAGGTAACCTGTCATTCACAAACGTGGAGTTCGCCTACCCGTCGAGACCGGAATTAACCGTTTTGAACGACATCTCGTTTGATGCCGATGCCGGGCTGCGCGTGGCGATAGTTGGCCCAAGCGGTTCAGGAAAATCAACCATGGCGGCGTTGATACTGCAGTTTTATCATCCCGAAAACGGCACTATATCGTTTGATGGCCGGCCGGCATCGGATTACTCTTTAACCGACATCCGTAACCAGGTAGCCATTGTGCCACAAGACGTTTTGCTGTTTGGCGGTACAATAAAAGAAAACATCGCCTACGGTAAACTTATCGCCACAGAAGATGAAATTATCCAGGCAGCCCAACGCGCAAATGCGCATGCGTTTATTATGTCGTTCCCCGAAGGATATGATACCGTTGTTGGTGAACGCGGGGTGAAATTATCAGGCGGCCAACGGCAGCGCATAGCCATTGCAAGGGCTTTGCTAAAAAATCCGGCGATACTGATACTTGATGAAGCCACATCATCATTAGATTCGGAATCAGAGCGTTTGGTGCAGGAGGCACTGGAAGAATTAATGAAAAACCGTACATCAATCATTATTGCCCACCGCCTTTCGACCATCCGGGAAGCGGATAAGATAATTGTGCTGGAGAAAGGCAAGATTGTGGAGTCGGGCAGTCACCAGGAATTACTTGCCAACGAGCAGGGGCTTTACAGATATTTGAGTGCGCTACAATTTGAAGTAAATTAATCCGGTTTCTATAACCACAGAGGGGTTGAATCCGTATAAGCCGCACCCCTAAACTCTATTACGATAGATGATTAAGGCGGTTTTATGTTTAAATTTACGCGGTAACGCGAACACCCATCTATGAATTGGAGATACTTTTACAAGCCTGCTGCTATAGTTATAACCATCGTTTTATTTAATATCAATTGCCGTTCGAGCTCGAAAGCTACAGTGGATAGTGTTGAATATTTAAACAAAGCGGCCAGCAGTCCCGATACTAATAAAATAGACGCTAAAAATCAGCCCGAACTTAATACTGATCACAGTAATAATACCGTACCATTAAAAAATATGTTTGGCATAAATGGTTACGAGTGGAATTTTTTGGAGAACCCCGGCAGCCCCAACGACCGTAAGCACATTTACGAAGACAACATGGCGCTGATTAAAACCTTCTCGGGCATGCGGCATTATCTCAACTGGAACCGGGTTGAAACCACTAAAGGCAATTACACCTTTAACCCCACCAATAACGGAGGCTGGAATGAAGACCTGATTTACCAGCGCTGTAAGCAGGATGGCATTTTAGTTTTGGCGGATTTAAAAAACATTCCCGATTGGCTGCAAAACACCTATCCTGCCAGCTCACGCGACAACGACAATGCCCCGGTGGCATACGGGCAAAGCCTGAACGACCCGGCATCATACGCCGACCAGGCGCGAATGGCTTTCCAGTTAGCGGCAAGGTATGGCTATAACAAGAACATTGATAAATCGCTGATAAAAGTTGACACCCGCAAACGCTGGAACGGCGACATACCGAATGAACCATTGGTAGGTATGGGCCTGCTAAAATATATTGAATGCGGCAACGAGCGCGACCGCTGGTGGGGCGGTGACGAAACCCATCAAACTGCCGAGCAATATGCAGCAAACATGTCAGCGTTTTATGACGGCAATATGGGCAAGCTTGGGCAGGGCGTTGGCGTAAAAGCCGCCGACCCCAATATGCAGGTGGTTATGGGCGGCCTGGCAACCGCCGACGTAAAATTTGTGCAACGTATGATCGACTGGTGCAGGACAAACCGTGGCCTCAAAGCTGACGGCAGCGTTAATTTATGTTTCGATGTGATTAACTATCACCTGTATTCGAACAACGGCGATGTACGGAAGCAAAAGAAGGCAGCCACTGGTATAGCGCCGGAATTGTCTATATCTGGTGAGGTCGCCAATCAGTTTGTGAAACTGGCAAATTCCCTGCCGGGGCATCCCGAAGTTTGGGTAACCGAAACGGGTTACGACATCAACCAGGAAAGCTATCAAAAAGCCGAATCGATAGGATTGAAAACTGTGCTGGCAAACCAGGCCGATTGGATTTTACGCACCTCGCTCCTGTACATCCGTTATGGCGTAAAACGTGTATTTTTTTACCAGCTATTTGACGATCACGCCGGCGGCACCTCGCAATACGCCACCTCAGGCCTTGCCGAAGGGATAAAAAGAAGGCCGGCTGCAGATTATATCCTGCAAACCACCCGACTAATGGGCGACTATAGCTATATCAAAACCATTAGTAACGACCCATTGGTTGACCAATACAAACTGGGCAATAAAACCATGTATGTACTAACCATCCCCGACGAAACAAATCGAAAAGCCAGCTACACGCTTGACTTAGGTGGCGCTAAAAAAGCAAACATCCACAGTTTAAAAATTGGTGCTGATATGATGGATAGCAAACATATGAACACCACAATTGGAAAAATCACTTTACAAGTGACTGAAACGCCTGTGTTTGTGGAGGGTTTGAATTAAGCCGTATTATCCAAAAAATCTATTATTTAATTATATTAGTAGGTCTTAAATCTTGCCATGTAATTAAATGGAAAATTCTTTTGCTACACCCCCTTCCCCGGTTTTACGTTGCGATGGCTGCTTTACAGCAATTAGTGATGTTGATGTTTATTGTGCAAACTGCGGTTACCCATTAAAAGGCACTCCCGATGAACAAAAGAGGTTCATTTATAGGCAAAACAAATCTGATTTTGACCTGGTTGCCTTTACAAAAAGGGTAAAAAACGCAGGTGAGACATTATATTACCTTGCGGGTTATTTTATTTTTGCTGGCCTGGTGAATACGTGGCATTTTTGGGGAGTAGATAACATGTTGGCCATTGTAATCCCTAATTTGATATTAGCCATGTTATTTGTAGCATTGGCTGGCTACAGTGCGAAAAAGCCTTTAGCATGTTTCATTTCGGGCCTGGCACTGTATGTAGTTGTAGAAATTTTAATAATCGTTAATAACCCCGGAAGCATTGGTTTAGTTTCGTTGATAATAATTGGCGTAATTATAGGCTATTTAATAAAAGGTATTAAATCGGCAGTTGACATTGAAAAAATAAAACGGCAGCATAACATAGTATAAATTTGGACCTCGAAGACAATCTAATTGAAGCGAAACCGGCCTGCGTTAATTGTGGAGTTGCTCTAAACGCTAAGAGTAAATTCTGCAACATATGCGGAGCGCATCAGAATAGTCAAGGTTTACAAGAGGCAGAAAGTAAATGGCCTTTGCTTAAGCAGGCAACCCTTTTCTACATTATCCTAATCGTTTCGTGTGCGCTACCAAAATATGTGGAATATTTTGATACTACCTTTTGGGCTTTCTTTTTCGAGGTGGCACTATGGATTACTATAGTTGCCTTTTTCGCAATCAATTGGAGAGAGAACAAAAAGTTGCTCAGTTGGCAAAGTTTTTCGTGGCAAAAACTGTGTGCCTATTTGGCCATAACAATAACCGGCGCATTTAGTATACATTATGCCATGGGTTGGCTAAACGTTGTAATTTTCCCTAATAATGAACTTTTTGATAAGGCGACAGGGAGCGGTTTCTTGTACAGCGCCATAATTGTATTTTTTACTGCGATAACGCCTGCTGTATTTGAAGAGTTAGGTTTTAGAGGTTACCTGATGCAAAGCCTGCTGAAAATTTCCGACAAGCAGCAAGCAATTTATGTAACGGCTTTTTTGTTCGCGATACTGCATCTTCAAATTGTTGGCCTCGTCTGGCTGCTTCCCCTGGCGGTATTTTTGGGTTACATACGTATTAAAGAAAACACCTTGTGGTATGGTATTTCCATCCACTTCGCCTTTAATTTAACGGCCTGTATATTCCAGCTTTTTTGAGATATCCCGACTCATGGCTTCGGACTTAAGACTATCGACTTGTTATTTCCCCCAGCGATAACTCTCATTATCCAAGCCTATAAGATCAATAATGCGGTTAACCACCGTCATCGCCAAATCTTCGATGGTTTGCGGCTTGCTATAGTACGATGGTATGGCCGGGCAAATAATTCCGCCTGCTTCCGTTACAGTTTGCATATTGCGGATATGGATAAGGTTAAACGGCATATCGCGGGCTACCAAAATCAGCTTGCGGCGCTCTTTTAAAATTACATCGGCTGCACGTGTAATCAAATCGTCTGATATTCCGCCCGCAATACGACCAAGCGTACCCATTGAGCAAGGCACTATCACCATGGTATCAAATTTTGCGGAACCGGATGCGAACGGCGCCATAAAATCAGTTTTGGGATATATTTTGTATGTGATGCTGTTATAATCTTCGTTATCCAGCTCGAACTTCCAGACATCTTTGGCGTTATCCGACATCACAACCGAAACTTCAGCAATTTGCGACTGCAATACCTGCAGCTTTTCAAGCAATAGTTTTGCGTATATCGAGCCGCTGGCGCCTGTAATTGCAACTACAATCTTTTTCTTCATTTCCATACAGCGACAAATCTACAGACTTAAAGGCACAAAAAAAGGGTCGAATATAAATACTCGACCCTACATCTACCTATGAAAAACATGCCCTTTTAGAGGGCACTACAAAAGTAGTAATAAGTTTTTTAATTTTTAAATAATTTCTTAAAATAAATTTAACCAGCCTTTGGAAAGTTCTTTTCGATAAGTGTTTGTATAACACCATCAACCAAACCAACGGTGGGTACGTATATATTTTTAATGTTCGCCCACTTCATAACGGTCATATAAATCTCGCAGGCGGGTATAATTACGTCGGCGCGGTCCTGGTTCAAACCCAGCACATTTATCCTGTCTTTAAGCGAAAAGGAAGTTAAATAACTGTACAGGGCTTTTAATTTACCGAAAGTTAAAGGCGCTTTATCTTTTTCTTCCGAAAGTTTATATAGCTTATTGATGTTTCCGCCGGTACCAATACCCGATATCACTTTAAATTGCTTTGTATTTTCGCGAATAAAATCCTTCATATCGTTCCAGTTTTCTTCGGTATCCTGGTTATCGAGCATGCGGATGGTGCCGATATTAAACGACTGTGAAGCCCACATTTCGCCAGACGAAAAAAACGACAATTCCGTGCTGCCGCCGCCTACATCAATATAAAGGTAGTTTTTACTTTTATCTATAGTTTGTTCAGCATGACTGGCGTAAATCATCCCCGCCTCTTTTTGTCCATGCACTATTTCAATATCCAGCCCGGCCTCTGTTTTTATTTGTTTAGCTATCTCTCCCCCATTATTCGCCTCGCGCATTGCCGAAGTAGCATAACCCATATAATCAACCACTTTATAAACTTCCATTAATTTACTGAAAGCCTGCATGGTTTTAATGAGGTCGGCCGTCTTTTTGTCGGATAATTTATGATCCAAAAAAGCATCATCACCCAACCTCAACGGAACCCGAATAAGTGTATTTTTTTTAAAGGAAACAGAACCATTGTTTTCAATGATGTCAGCAATCAGTAGCCTGACTGCGTTCGAACCTATATCTATCGCGGCGTATCTCAATTTTTATTGTACTTTATATTTCAAATAATTATAAATGTCGACCTGTGCCCGTTGAGGGTGGTCTGACTTTGTTTTGTGATATTTATTAGTGTTGTGGCTATTTATCTCGCGCGATTTGGTGTTATCCTCTAGTTGCAAGTCAATAATATCCCGCACCTCTTTCTTTAAGTGCTCGTCGTATATCGGGAAGCCAACCTCAACCCGGGTGTCGATATTGCGCGTCATAAAATCGGCCGATGTTAGGTAAATAAGCTCATTGCCGCCGTTGCAATAAATATGCACACGCGCGTGCTCCAGGTATTTATCGACTATACTTAAGACCTCTATATTTTCGCTATAGCCCTTCATGCCCGCTATCAGGCAGCACATTCCCCTTATTATAAGCGTTATTTTAACCCCGCTATTGTTGGCCTGGTATAGCTTGGCTATCAATTGCTCGTCAGCAAGGCTATTCATCTTCAATATCATGTAAGCCTTTTTGCCAGCCTTAGCGTTCTTTATCTCATTGTCAATCAGCTTATAAATTGCAGGCCGCGCGTCAATCGGAGATACGATAAGGCTTTTCAGTCCTTTGGGTAACACTCCCTTGCCCAATGCCTTAAAAACATTTACGAGGTCGGCGGTTATTTTTTTATTGGCAGTAAGCAAGGTATGGTCGGCATACATTCGGGCAGTTTTCTCGTTAAAGTTCCCTGTTGACAAGCAGGCGTAATAAGCTGGTTTTTCCTTTTCTAACCGCATCACCAGGCAAATTTTCGAGTGTACTTTGTAGCCCTCTATGCCGTAAAGCACATTAACGCCCTCTTCTTCCAGCCTGCGGCTCCAGGATATATTGTTTTGTTCATCAAACCGGGCCCTAAGCTCAACCAGGCAGGTTACCTTTTTACCATTCTTGGCGGCGCTCATCAGCGCGTGCATTATGCGCGAGTTTTCGGCAAGGCGGTAAACGGCGATACTTATCTCTTTTACCTTTGGATCGATAGCAGCCTCGCGCAAAAAATGGATCACGTAATCATATGACTGATAAGGCGTGCTGATCAGGTAGTCTTTTTTGGCAATCATCCCCATCAGGCTTTTACCAAATGACAGACCATCAACAGGCAAAGCAACGGTTTTTTCGTACTCCAGTTCAGGCCGGCCCACGTTAGGGAACGCAATAAAATTTTTAAAGTTATGATACCTGTTGCCGGGGATAAGGCTTTCGCCGCTCAGCCCCATTTTGTTTACCAGGTACTTCAGCATATCCAGCGGCATTTCCGAATCGTACAACAAACGCATCGGTTTGCCCTTTTTACGCTTTTGCAAGCTTTTTGAAAGCGAATCGATAAATTTTTCGCTTACCTCTTTATCCAGATCAAGTTCCGCATCGCGGGTAAGCTGGATGGAGTAAGCCTCGACAGAATCATGTTCAAATATGAAGAAGATATCCTCAAGGCTATACCTGATAATATCATCAAGTAAAATGATAAATTTCAGGTTATTAGTCTCCGGCAGTACTATAAAACGAGGCAAGCTATCCGGGAACTCAATAAGCGCCAGCCGCGATTTTTTATTTTTGGTAAGCTTTACAAAAAAGTAAATCGCCCTGTCGCGCAGTTCGGGAAGCGGCAGGCTTTCATCGAGCATAATAGGCACCAGGGTGGCTAACAAGCTTTCCCTGAAATAACGTTTCACAAACTCGCCGCGGCTTACGTTAAGCTGCTTATCGTTCAAAATAAATATCTTTTCTTCGGCAAGTTGCTTTACAATGATGTTCTCGTACAGGTTATTAAACTTGCGCTCTTGCCGTACTACGATATTCTTTATCTGGTTAAGGACTTTCTTGGGGTTATAACCTAAAATTTCCTTAGCTTTTTCATTCAAATTGGCAAGACGGCTTAGTGTTGCGACCCTTACGCGGTAAAATTCGTCGAGGTTTGATGAAAAGATAGCGAGGAACTTTATCCGATCAATCAGCGGAACAGAGGGGTCGGCGGCTTCCTGCAGAACGCGGTCGTTAAAGTATAACCAGCTAATTTCACGATTAATTAAAGGTATGTGCTTAATATCCATATAAAAAGGGAGCGGCCCCGGCCTTGGTTACAAATCTGCTTATTTAAATGTTAACTTAATATTAACTCCTTGGTATGTTAATGTGTTTTTATTATTTAGTTCATGGCTGATGGTTCATAATTCATAGTAGCCGTTGTGAGTTGTTAGCAGTCGTTAATATCCTATTTTACCAACGGATGTAACTGCTACTGCTACTTACCCCTGCTACTAATTCCTTTTCGGCTATGAACTATGAACCATCAACTATGAACTAAAATTCACTATTTTTGTCCCACACCAAATTTACCTTGAATTATGCCAACCTTTGATATTGTAAGCAAAATAGATGGCCAAACGCTTGATAATGCCATTAACATCGCAAAAAAAGAGATTTTAAACCGTTATGATTTTAACGATTCCAAAAGCACTATCGACCTTGATAAAAAAACCAACGTGATAACCGTGGTTACGGAAAATGATATGCGGTTAAAGGCTATCAGCGATGCTATTATCAGCCGTATGGTAAAACAAAACCTGGACCCAAAAGCTTTGGATTTAGACGGCAACGTGCAATCTGCCTCGGGAAACATGATACGTAAAGAGATAAAAATCAAGGAAGGATTTGATAAAGAAGCGGCAAAAAAAGTTGTTAAAAAGATAAAAGATAGCGGACTGAAGGTGCAAGCATCAATTATGGACGACCAGGTACGCGTGCAGGCTAAAAAGATTGATGATTTACAAGCCGTAATAGCCCTTTGCCGTAAGGATGATTTTGGGCAGCCCTTACAGTATATTAATATGCGAGACTAAGGGATTACAAGCAGGTTTAATAGCGACTTGATTTTCAAACATGAAAATAAAAAAAAGACATGTACTACAACAGCCAAAACAAGGAAACAAGAGTATACAAAGCGCTACTGCTATAAAATCGAAGCCAACGAATTTTAAATCGGCTTTTAAGGCCCATTGGACTAAACTCCTATTTTTAATAATAGTCTTAATTATTGTTGGTGCCGCTGCAGTAGACTATTTTACCCCTCAAATTCAAATTCGTACAAATTCAATTAACTATCCAGATTATCCAAAATCAGTCCTATCTTCAAAGGAGGTCTACACTGTTCGATATGAAACTCGACGTGCTTTTATACCAAACGAGAAAATTCTAATTTCCGTAAAATTAACGATTTATGATAGCTCCTATCAACGGACGGCTTCAAAATATAGAAGCGTTGATTTAATGTTATATAAAGCAATATTGACCGATAATTCATTAAATGATTCAAATCGACTTAAAAATGATACAATCTCGTATAAAGCATCAGATTACATTAAAAAAACATTCAAAGAATCGTATAATGACGGGATTATTAGGTTAAAAGCAACGGACACGCCTAATTGTTACTCTGGCAGCGCTGAAGTTTTCTATCGACAACCTGGGAAATATTATATTGTTAGTGTTGATAATCCAACTTCATACTCTGTTGATGAAATTATCATTGAGGGGTCATCTATAGAGATAATGAATAAGAAAAACAACGACTATTTTGTTTTATTAGGCGCGATTACTATAATATTTACCATCTATCAAATAATCCAAGGATTTAAAAGGAAAGAATAAATTCACGGCGTTTGGTTAATGGCTCGCTTACCTGTAAACTTTTTCCATTTAGCCAGTTGATTTTGACACAGCATGAAGAATAAAAAAAAGACCGCCTCCTTTCGGAAACGGCCTTTATCAAACTAAACCAACTATTATGAAAACACTCTTTTTATTTTAAATTCCAGCTTGGGGAAGTCTTACTTCGACTTTGCATCCAGTATTCTAATCCTTGTCACCAGTCTTTTCAGACTCCCCTTCTTCCGGATAATTATTTTACAGCTATTTCGCGTGACTGAATTTTAGCTTCTTCTTTCTTGGCTACGTTCAGCTTCAATACACCGTCAACATATTCTGCTTCAATTTTAGCAGCATCAGCAGTTTCGGGTAAAGTGAATGAGCGGGTGAATGAATTGTAGCTATATTCGCGTTTGCTGAATTTTTTGCCTTCTTCAACGTTTTCAACCTTTTTATCGGCCGATACGCTTAACACGTTTTTGTCAAGACTGATTTTAAAATCTTCTTTCTTCAGGCCTGGTGCAGCTAATTCAATTTGGAATTCGTTTTCGGTTTCTGCAATATTAACAGCAGGAACGCGGCTTGATAATTTATCGCTTAAAAACGAATCGTTTAAAATTGAATCAAATACGTCGCTGAAATATGGATTAACGCCGTGGTTCTTTTGTCCGTTTGCAAATTTTACTAATGTCATGATTATATTCTCCTAAGTTTTTCTTTTAATATATTTGCTGAAGGTTAATCAACTGTTGTACCAACGCAAAAAAAACGAGCACAAGCAGACATTATGTCGGTTAAATTACAAAACCTACAGACAAAATGACATTTTATGAGTGAAAAAATATCCGATTATAAGTTTAGAACACCTATAGCCCTTCGTTTTTCAGATATCGATGCGGTGGGTCATGTAAACAATGCTATATACCTTACCTATTTTGAAGCAGCCCGTTTTGCCTACTGGAAGGAAATTACCGATTGGAATTTACGGAAAGACGGCGTTATTGTTGGCAGATCGGAGGTTAATTACCTTAAGCCAATTACGCTTGAAGATGAAGTTTACTGTTATGTTCGTACAACACGAATAGGTAACAGTAGTTTTGATATGATGTACCTACTAGTGCGCGTAACGCCAAATGGTGAGGAAATTTGCACCACCGGTAAAACGGTTTGCATAAGCTACGATTACACCAGGAATAAATCTGTCCCGATTCCGGATAAAGAAAGAGAAAAGATGATCGCCCATGATGAACCAAGGCTGATTACGAATACCAATTAATAGTGAGCAACTGAAAAACTGTTTCCGCAATTGAAAATTAATCCCTCACAGGTACAAATAGTACAGCGTCCGCCAGCACTATTCCGTTGGCATTTTTGCCGGTTACAGTTACCGAACTTGTTTTTCCGTGTGAAAAATGATAAACACCCATATTAACCCACTCACCGGCTGTTTGTCCTTTAACATTTATTTTATTCACATCAATATTCATCTCCTTATCGCCGGCAGCACTGTTTATTTGGATATTAATATTTGACGACCTGCCTGCACCTTTAGAAATATAAAAATACACACCATAATTACCTTCCTTTTTAATATCCGGCGAAAACTTGACGAAATCAGCCGGCTTAACTAAGCTATCGCTTGCATAGACCGATGGCCCGTAACATCCCTCAATACCAGCTATCCTTTTCCAATTCCCGTTAGTTACTACACTGTTGGCGTCATTGTCATCAACTAAAATTTCCGCTGTGCTGCCATCTGCTAATGGGTTTGTCTTTAGTCTCGACTGAATTTTTTGTACCGCTACTTGCTGCACAGGCATACTACCATCAATAGCGATGCATGCTGCTACCGCTGCCGATTGTCCTAACATCATGAAGACAGGCTCCATCCGGATAGATCCATAGGCAATGTGGCTTGCCGACAAACACACCGGTACCAATAAATTACTACATTCCGCAGCTTTGGGAACAAGGCTGCGATATGATATAGGATAAGGGCCAAAGCCGCCAATTTGCACATCACCTTCATTTTTTACCATGCCATTTACCACAATTCGTTCGGCATTATGCGAGTCCATGGTATACGCAGCCATACCTATGCCATCGTTTACAACTTCCTTGCCCTGGCAATTCGCCTGCGTCATCACGTATTCTCCAACCATCCGCCTCGCTTCCCGCACATACATTTGACCGGTAAAATGCCCGGTGGTTAAAAATTCATCTTTCGGATAGCCATACTGCAGCATTTGAGTTCGTATTTCCGAAGGAATGCGCGAGTCGTGCCCTACAAAATAAAAAAGGCCCTTGATGTAGTTTTCGTGCGCCTTAAAAATGGCAGAACGTTCGTTATAACCGGCTTCAGGGTAATTCCAGTTCATACCGATCATGTCCGTCGAGAACGGGCCGTTATTGTTAATGTCAGTTTTCTCATTCGGCATTTCGCTTACGGTCATAAAATCACGAATATTCTTAAAAGATTTTTTTTCAATTAAACGGATCAACAATTCATATCGTTCCGGCTTGTAATCATCGGGCATCGTAATAGGGATACGATTTTTGGAATTTTTTGTTAGGCAAACCCGAATATTATAAGTTTGCACCATTTTATTGCCTGCGCCGCTAGGCAGTAAGTTATTGTTGCTTATTCCCCATAACAAGCCGCTTGCCGGGTTACCAGGGATCTTATACGGACTGATACTATCCGGAAACTGGTGTTTTTCCCTAAACTGGCTTCCGTTATAAGTTTCGTTATACTGCTTATTATCTTCCCTTCCTACAGTATATGAGACACCTGCTTTCGCCATCAAATCGCCTTCATAGCTGCAATCGATAAATTGCTTGCCTTTAATGACTTTGTTGGTTGATTTGCTGGGTGTGAGTGCATTTTCCAGTGTAATAGTTCTTATTTTCAGCCCGGCCTTGCCGACACCGGTAATCCGGTAGCTATACAACACCTGTACATCAGCCCTTTTTAAATAAGACAAAAAGATATTCTCGGCAACATGCGGCTCAAATATCCATTGTTCAAAAGCCCCGTAATGTTCCCCTACTTTACGGTAAAAATTAAGTGATAAGCCGTTTATGGCATATTTGTTTCCGATGTCAGTATAACCTAAGCCCCCCGTTGTCAATCCGCCTATACGCGTGCCGGGTTCAATTAATAAAACTGATTTACCCATTTGCTTAGCCGTATACGCCGCAATAACACCTGCCGAAGTACCGCCATACACTACCACATCGAAACCATGAACTGCATCCGCCGCAACCAGGTTATCCGCCAGTAACAGCAGTAATAAACTCAGCTTAAATCTTCTAAATATCTTCATTACGTCCCCGCAGTTAAATTTAGACATCTGGTGTTTAAAACGACTTCACTTTTTCCATTTGGAGCAGCTTATCATCAAGCTGATTAATATACTGGCGATGCCCGGTAACTAATATGGCTGCCTGCAAGCAGCCGTCTTTTTTTGAAATATGAACACGCCTTGATTTTAACCTTAGCGTGGTTACTATACCTTCAACTATATCCAGGTTCTGGTAGTTGGCATCGGAAAAAACTATCGTGAAAAGTTTATCCCGGTGAACCTTGTCAATATACCTTTCGAGCAGGTTGAAAAACAATAGGACCATTAGCGTTATAACCGTGCATATCAGCGCTAATGTGTAATTGCCTGAGCCAGCGGCCATGCCTATGGCGGCAGATATCCAGATAACTGAGGCTGTAGTTAAACCGCTAACGGTGAAGCTATCTTTAAAAATTACACCAGCACCAATAAAACCAATACCAGTAACAATGTTAATGTTAACACCAACCCCGTCACGCTGCGCTACCATTGTATAAATAGCGGAACCAAGACAAATTAATATAATGGTGCGAAAGCCTGCCGTTTTATTTTTATACTGCCGCTCCAAACCCAGCAGACCGCCGCAAATAACAGCTATGGCTATTTTGATGAGGTCGTGATCAGTTATGTTAAATTCCAATGCCGACATGACACGATTAAAGAATTAAATAGATTTACAGGATTGTAATGTACGATTTTCTAAGACGAGTAAAGAGATAAAACGATTAACTTGAAGGAGATCAAATTGCAAAATCTTGTAAATCCTGCAAATCCTTAAATCGTGTTAAAGATTTTTCCCGGGTTTAATATACCATTTTTATCAAACACCTGCTTTATGCCCCGCCATAGGGCGAAATGTACCTCGCTGTATTTTATGGGCATAAATTCCTTTTGTACCAACCCTATCCCGTGTTCGCCGGATAGTGTTCCGCCTAAGGCGACAGTTAATTCAAATATTTCACGAATGCCATCCTTCAATTTCGTATTCCAGTCCTCGTCGCTCATTTGGCCTTTAATGATATTTACGTGTACGTTCCCATCACCTGCATGGCCATAACACACTGATTCAAAGCCATATTTGTTGCCTGCTTGTTTTATACCTTTAATTAGTTGTGGCAGGCTGGCGCGCGGCACAACGCAGTCTTCTTCCTTATAGATAGAGTTTGATTTTACCGATACAGCCATCGTCCGCCGCATACGCCAAATTTCTTCTTTCTGGGCGGATGTATCGGCAAACAACACTTCCGTACAGCCGAATTCTTCCAGTACCTGGTTTATTTTTTCGCAATCGGCAAAAATCACATCCTGGTTGGTACCGTCAACTTCAATCAGTAAAAAGGCTTCAACACCGTCCTTTAAGTCAAACGCAAGGCCGTCATTTTCATTGACCCACTCTACCCCTCTTCGCTCCATAAATTCCAACGCCGATGGCACTACCCCTGCCCTAAAGATACCCGACACGGCGGCGCACCCGGCCTCGTTACTACTGAACGAGGCCAGCAGTAATGCATCCAAAGTTGGCCGTGGGATGAGCTTTACGACGATTTTGGTAATAATACCCAACGTCCCTTCCGAGCCTATCATCAATTGGGTAAGGTTGTAACCCGACGCGTATTTCAATGTATTAGCGCCTGTCCAGATAATTTCGCCGGAGGGTAATACCACCTCAAGGTTTAGAACATATTCGCGTATGGTGCCGTATTTAACTACCCGGGGGCCACCGGAACCATGCGATACGTTGCCGCCTATAAAACAACTGCCCTTACTGGCGGGGTCTACAGGGTATAAAAGACCTTTTTGCGCCACCAAATCCATAAAAATTTCGGTAATCACCCCCGGCTCAACTGTGGCCTGCAGATTTTGCTCGTCAATTTGCAGTACCTTGTTAAAGCGTTCCATTGAAATTAACAAACCACCCAAAATTGCCAATGCCCCGCCGCTTAAGCCTGTACCTGCCCCGCGTGGGGTTACCGGGATTAAGTTTTCATTACACAACTTCATCAATGCCGAAACTTCTTCGGGTGATTTTGGCCGGGCAACAACCTCCGGATAAAAATGCAAATCCTCGGTTTCGTCGTGGCTGTATTTTTCAAGTTCGGCATGACCGGTTATAACATCAGCATCGCCGATAATAGCCTTAATTTCGGCAAGGATGCTTTCGGATATTTTATTGAACGTCATACAGTTATAACTATATTGGAATATGCTACCTTGCCCTTTAAAGGCGGGTTCATTTTTTTAATAGACACGCGAATCGTGTCAGCAAATGAAAATTGTCGCTTTATTTCGTCTGCAATTGATTGCGCAACGGTTTCGATCAATTTGGTAGTCCTTTTCATTTGCTCTTCGGTGATCGTATAAACCCGTTCATAATCAACAGTATTGCTGATCTTATCTGCTTTAATATCGCCAGGGGGCGTAAAACTCACATCAACATCAACAATAAATTTGCAGCCAAGTTTTTGTTCTTCGGGATAAAAGCCATGAAAAGCAAAAAACTCGGCGCCATGCAGGGAAATGGTTATCATGTTTCAAAAGTAGCAGATTTTGTTGGTTTAAAAGTTGGTTTAAGAGTTGGATTAATCAACTAAGTGCATCATCAGCAAATGAACTCCCGTGGCACAGATGGCTATCTATGTGTGCTGATAGTTTGTTCTAATCCACATCGTATCTTAATGCAGCATTAGATGAAAGCGGTGATTGAATAATTTTAGCATTGATGTAAAAATATTTCAGGTAGACATTTTCAAAAAAACTATGTTTAAACTATTTAAACATAGTTTTTGACATAAAGTGGCTTTTGGTATCTAAAAACAGCATTTTTGGATTAAATAAGTCCACTTTAAATGCTATATCTTTGCCCACCAATTATACACTAAGCATATGTCTAAAAAAGATATCTACGAATCGCCTGATTATTATTTAGCTGATGAATTACTCTCCGAAGAGCATAAACTGATACGTGCCAGCGTGCGCGATTGGGTTAAAAAAGAAGTAAGCCCTATTATTGAAGATTACGCGCAGCGTGCCGAATTCCCTAAACACCTGATCAAAGGTCTTGGCGAAATAGGCGCCTTCGGCCCAACGATACCTGTTGAGTATGGCGGCGCCGGGCTTGATTACATGGCCTACGGCATCATTATGCAGGAAATTGAGCGCGGCGATTCGGGTATCCGTTCTACTGCTTCTGTACAGGGCTCGTTGGTTATGTATCCTATTTATGCATATGGATCAGAAGAACAAAAACAAAAATACCTTCCAAAACTAGCTACCGGCGAGCTGATGGGGTGCTTTGGCCTAACTGAACCCGACCAGGGTTCTGATCCGGGGGGTATGACTACGAACTTTAAAGATGCCGGCGACCATTACGTTTTAAATGGCGCTAAAATGTGGATATCGAACTCACCATTTGCTGATATTGCCATTGTGTGGGCTAAAAACGAAGCCGGAAAAATACATGGCTTAATTGTTGAACGTGGAATGGAAGGCTTTACCACCCCTGAAACACATAATAAATGGTCTTTAAGGGCATCATCAACCGGCGAACTGGTTTTTGATAACGTTAAAATACCAAAAGAAAACCTGTTGCCTAACGTTTCTGGCTTAAAAGGGCCACTTGGCTGCCTTAACCAGGCACGTTATGGTATAGCCTGGGGTGCCCTGGGCGCCGCCATGGATTGTTATGATACCGCCTTGCGTTATTCAAAAGAACGCAAGCAATTTGGTAAGGCTATAGGCGGATTTCAGCTGCAGCAAAAAAAGCTGGCTGAAATGATTACCGAAATAACAAAAGGGCAATTATTGGTTTGGCGTTTGGGAACATTGAAGAACGAGAACAGGGCTACTCCTGCTCAAATATCAATGAGCAAACGTAACAGCGTAGAAACTGCATTAAATATCGCCCGCGACGCCCGCCAGATGCTGGGTGGCATGGGCATAACCGGCGAATACCCGATAATGAGGCATATGATGAACCTCGAATCGGTAGTGACTTACGAGGGAACACATGACATACATTTACTTATAACCGGCATGGATGTAACCGGATTGGAGGCTTTTAAATAAAAGGCAACCTTAATCTAAAAAAACCGTTTAACCGGAAGTAAATCTCACCCCTTTTGGGGGCGAGGTGTATATTTGTACTTACATATTGGTTAATGGTGCCCTTACCTGTAATTAATAAAAACTCCCTGATTAACAAGCTATTACTTGTACCGGCTATTTTTTGCCTGCTATTTTCCTGTGCCAAAAAAGATGCTGATACGGGCGACTACTCTGAGCCGTTCAAAGCTTTTACTGCCGACCTGGCAAAACCCATACACCATCACACACTTCAGCAGGAGCAGCAGTTCATAGACTCGGCTTATCACAAAATCAAAGACCCTTTCGTCAACGATATTTTCCGGTATTACGGTTTCAAATTTTTGTACTACAAAAAAGGCATCAATCAACCTAAAAAAGCCCTCGTATATGCCGACAGCATGCTGATGATGGCCAAAAAAAGTGTTAACAGCAAGCAAAACGTTAGCAACTACGCCGAAGCAAACTTTGCGAAGGGCGATGCCTACTTCAGTCTTTCGCAATATAGCCTTGCCTATCAGTGTTATTACCAGGGCTATTTTATGGGCAAAAACAACCTGAAGAACGAAATACTGGCTGAATACACCTATCGGATGGGTATGGTAATGTTTAAACAGACCCATTACGCCGAGGCAGCCAGGTATTTTAAGGAAAGCTACAGGCTAAGTCTGTCCTACAAAGAAAGTTTTACGGCTTTTTATCAGCGGCAGGAATTGCTTGATAATGTGGGTGAAAGCTTTAAAAACAATGGCAATTTAGATAGTGCTGCTGTTTATTTTAATAAAACGCTTGAGTATATCGACGCAAATAGCGGCAAATATACCGGCCCCGATCAAACAAGGCTTATTAATGTGGCGCGCGCGGTTACTTACGGCAACCAGGGCGAAATTGCGATGCTAACCGGCCAACACGAGCAAGCTGACCTACTATTAAAAAAGAGCATCGATATAAATCTTAAGAAATCGAACGATTTTATGAATGCCCAACTGGTGGAAATAAACCTCGGTAAACTATACTTTAGCAATCGGCAATATCAGCCATTAGCGGCTTTATTTGCCGATTTGCGCAGACAGCTCGATACCGTAAAAAACGAAGAAGCTGAAACCAGCTGGTATTTACTGATGAGCAAATATTATGTACAAACCGGCGATTTTTCAAAGGCATTTACACACCTTGAAAAATACAATTCGCTAAAGGACTCGATTACTAAACGGGCAAGTTCGTTAAAAGAGACTGATGTAAACCAGCAACAAGCCAACTACGATAAACAATACCAGATTGAAAACCTAAAGGACAACAACAAGGTTCAGTTGATTTACATATACCTGGCTGTTATCTGTGCTGTTTTGGCAACTATAATTGTAGCGCTGGTGTATCGTAACTGGAAAAAATCGAAGATCGATATCCAGGTTGTGCGGAATTTGAACACCCAAATAAGCAGCCAGAAAAACGACCTGGAAGTTACGCTTGATGAACTAAAACAAAGCAGCCAGGAGAAGGACCGAATATTGCGCACCGTAGCCCACGATTTAAGAAACCCAATTGGAGGCATAGCATCGTTAACGCAGGTGATGATGGATGATGAATTTAATGATGAGCAGAAGGAACTTATTACACTGATAAAAGAAACCTCGAATAATTCACTGGAATTGATAAACGAAATACTGGAAGTTACAAACAGCGGCACCAGCCAGTTAAAAAAAGAGTTGGTCGACATTAATTCGCTGCTGAGTAAAAGTGTTGAACTATTACGTTTTAAAGCCGCTGAAAAAGGTCAGAAGATTAAACTCGAGCAGCTTGAACAGCCCGAGGAGCTGCTGATAAGCCGCGAAAAAATATGGCGGGTTATAGGCAATTTAATTAGTAATGCCATTAAATTCAGTGCACCGGGCGAAACCATTGTTGTTAAAGCTATCGTCCATAAAAATGAGTTAAAAATATCGGTACAAGATTCGGGCATTGGCATACCTGCGAACGTGCAGGACAAGGTTTTCAATATGTTTACCGAAGCAAAACGGCCGGGCACTTCGGGCGAAAAATCATTCGGGCTGGGCCTCTCTATAAGCAAACAAATTATTGAGAACCACGATGGTAAAATTTGGTTTGAAAGTGATGGCAAAACCGGAACTACTTTCTATATAAGCCTGCCTAGGCTAATGCAAAGCAAATCACCGGTTGCGCAAAACAAGGGCAATAGTGTTGAAACCTACGCATAAGGTTGTCAAAAACAACTAATTCCCGCTCAAAAAATCAGCATACCAATGGCCGGATCCTTTTATAATACGCTGCTGGGTTTCAAAATCAACGTATATCAAACCAAAACGCGGGTGGTAGCCCTCGGCCCATTCAAAATTATCAGTCAGCGTCCAGATAAAATAGCCGCTTACCTTTAAACCTTCATTTCTTGCTTTTAAAACCTGGGCAAGGTATTGTTGCAGGTAGGCAACACGCTGGGGATCGTCAACTTCACCATCAGTTACATTGTCGGGAAAAGCCGCACCATTTTCTGTTATGTAGATTTTTTTTATTTGCGGATAGCCATTAAACTGCTTAAGCATTTGGTATATTGATGGTGGATAAACTTCCCACTTCATATCTGTTAACGGTACGCCTCTTTTTTCTGCTTTCACCAGCGATGCGCCTACGTAAGGCGTAAAAAATGAATTTTTAACAATTTCGCGGGTATAATTTTGTACGCCAATAAAGTCAAAATCAAACTTCATCAGTTCTTCATCGCCGGGCAGTTTATACTTTTCAATGCCTTTTAGCGCGGCAACCTCGGTTGGGTAACCAAGCCCTAATACCGGCTCAATAAACAAGCGGTTAAGCAGCGCATCTACCCGCTTGGCAGCAGCAACATCTTTAGGCTTATCAGTGTGCGGCTCGATGTAGGAGCAGGAAAATGTTGTACCTATTTCCGCGCCGGGCACCAGTTCACGCAACACCTTCCCCCCAGCAGCCATACATAAAACTGCATGATGTATTGCGGGTAAAAAGTTTTTAAGCCCGGTACGGCCGGGAGCATGTATGCCCAGGAAGTAACCTGCGCCGGTAAACACTCCCGGCTCATTCATTACCATCCAGTGTTTTACGCGGTCGCCAAAATTTTGGGCGCAAACTGTGGCAAAGTTGGTAAACCAGTCAACAATTTCGCGGTTTGTCCAGCCACCTTTTATTTCAAGGTTTTGGGGCAAATCCCAATGATAAATGGTTAACCAGGGCTCAACCCCTTGTTCAATACAGTAATTAATAACACGGTTATAAAAATCGATGCCGGCCTGGTTTATTTCTCCTGAACCGTTGGGCAATATACGTGGCCATGAAATAGAAAATCTGAAACAGGGAATGTTCAGCTGTTTAACAATGTCGATATCCTGCTTGTATTCGTTATAAAAGTCGCAGGATGTGTGTGGCAGATCGCCGTTTAATATTTTTCCTTTTTTAGCGGAAAATACGTCCCAAATGGATTGTCCTTTACCGTGCGCGTCAAACGCACCCTCAATCTGTAAAGCAGCAGCAGAAACACCCCAGACAAAATCATCCCCAAAAACCTGTTTGTTTATATATATATCCTGCGAAGTGCTTCCCATTAACTAACTATTGTAAAGCCAAATTGTGCAATACAATTAAATAAAAGAAATTTTTGGTTAAATAGTTTAGTGAATAAAAGAAGATTTCATACTTCTTAAAAACATCCATTCACGCAAATTGGTAAAAAGCCTCGAAAATTTTACTATCAGTTTCATAACAAGCGCATTTATTTACAACTAAGGTAGGCAACCGGTATGTAGCAGGTATGTTATTAGTATTATGTTATTGTTAACTGGTAATAGCATTGTAAACCAATTTGTTTTACTGTTTACGATATTTTTATTTTTGCAGGATGAAAGCCTATTTTATCCGCCTGTTTCAATTCGATGCTTATGCCAACCAAATTATTTTAGATGCTATTATTAAGGCCGGTGAGCCCGAAAAAGCAGTACAATTAATGTCCCATATTTTAGCCGCACAGCAAATATGGCTCAACCGTTGTAAAGGATTACCCCAGGCAGTAGTTGAACTCTGGATTGGCCCCGGCACAAAAGCCGCTGAGTTTGGCGAAAAGATAAAAGAAAACCACGAGGCATGGATTAAATGCCTGGGTGATTTTACTGATGCCGATTTCGACAAAACAATATACTACCAAAATCTTCGTGGCGACAATTGGGAAAGTAAACTGGTTGATATTTTAGCACACGTAATTAACCACGGCACTCACCACCGCGCGCAAATTGGCCAGCAGCTGAAGTTTAATGGCGCCGAAACACTGCCAAATACAGATTATATTGCTTACATCCGACAAATAAATAGTTAACCTGTGTTGTGTGTTGCTTATTTTTGGCCGCATAAAACCTATAAAATGAAAAAACTGTTATTAATATTACTTACAGGCTCTTTACTTTACAGTTGTTCAAACCGCAAGGGCGAAAAAAAAGCCATTATGGAAGATGTAATGAAAGTGCACGAAAAAGTAATGGAGGTTGAAGGACAGGTAATTGCCAACCGCATGAAACTGGATACCTTGATAACCCAAAACAAAATAGCTGCAAAAGATTCGGCGGAGATGCTGGTAAAAAAGATGAGCGCTTCAGAAGATGCTATGGAAGATTGGATGCACAAATTTGATTACGAGCAGAAAGGAAAATCGGACGACGAAGTAATAACTTACATGAACACTCAAAAAAAGCTGATAATGGCCATCGACTCGCAGCTGAACACAGCAGTAAAAGAATCAAATATCTACCTAAAAACGGTCAAAATAAAATGAAGAACACAGGTTACATAATTGCGCTTATTTTACTGGGCTACGGATGCAAGTTTAACGATAGTGCTACAAAAACATTACCTATTTACGGCAACAAGGAACCTGTTACCAAAACAGTAGACGGCAAGCAGGTAACCGATACTGTTTACCAAACCATACCCGCCTTTAAGTTTGTAAACCAATACGGCGATACCATAACCGAAAAAAGCCTTAATGGCAAAATTTACGTGGCCGATTTCTTTTTTACCACCTGCCCTACTATCTGCCCCGTTATGCATCGCAACATGTTGCCGGTTTACAACGAATTTAAAAACAACCCCGATTTCAGGATACTGTCGCATAGTATCGATCCTAAATATGATACTGTACCGGTTCTAAAAAAATATGCTGACAAAATGGGCATCGCCGGTAATACCTGGTGGCTGCTGCATGGCAACAAAGACGCAACATACACCATTGCCAAAAGCTATTTGGTGGCTGTACAGGAAAAGAACGCACAGGAAAATTATACGCATGATGGCTTTTTTATACTGATTGATAAGCAAAAACGAATTCGCGGCACCTACCAGGGTACAGACCCTGCTGAAGTAGAAAAGATGACTGCCGATATCAAAATCCTGATGGCAGAAACCGACCAAAAAGCGGCAAAATGAAAACACGGCTCATCGTTTTTGCATTCATGGCGATGCTTGTTATCGCAGCCTCGTGCCAAAACGACGGGCAGATTGAATTTAATCGTTTCTACTCCAATGGAAGTGTAGTCTACCAGGCACATTGCCAAAACTGCCACGGAGCTAAAGGTGAGGGTTTGCAGGGGCTTATCCCGTCACTTACCGATTCCATCTACCTAAAAAATAATAAAAACACGCTTGCCTGTCAGCTCAACAGCGGTTTAAAAGGAAAAATAACGATTTTAAATAAGGAATTTGAAGGCGAAATGCCCGCCAGCAAGCTCTCCCCTCTTGAAATTGCGCAGGTGCTTACTTATGTTACCAATTCTTTCGGCAACAAACTTGGCACTATAAATACCGACCGGGTAAATACTGATTTAGCTAAATGTAAATAATTATCGCTACCTTAATGGTCTTCAATTAGCAAATGACGAATTTCTTCAATCCAATTTCGTTAACAAGGGTATTTGAGTTAAAAACTCCGATACAGGCAGTTACCAATCATATTTCGCGTTCTGCGCCAACAGGTTTCTCTGTTACCCGGTTGTCCAACTTCGAATTTATCTTTCTCTCTGACCTTTCGTTAGGCACATTAATTAAAAATGGCAAACCGCCTGCGGTTAATGGCATACAAACCCGGGTGGTACTTACCCAGGTGGGCAAAAATACAGCGGTAACTTTTACAACTAAACGAAGGTTTGAATTGATTTTGACATTAGGGGCCTGGGTATTATTTGCCATATTTCAATTGGTTGGCAAACAGCCCATACCTACCTGGATTACTGCCGCATTTTTTCCAGCTCTACTGATATTCTTTTTCCTTGTCTATCGCATCCAGGAAAACGTGCTGCAAAACAAGGCCGAAGCGTATTTAAAACAGCTTTAATTAAAATCTGCTACCTTTGTTGTGCAAAACGTTCTATCGCTGGTCACTTTCGGGTGGCCGGAGGAAAGTCCGGGCAACACAGAGCATCCTGCTTCCTAACGGGAAGGCGCCGGCAGCCGGCGACAGCAAGTGCCACAGAAAATATACCGCCTTGATTCGTTGGGGTAAGGGTGAAAACGTGAGGTAAGAGCTCACGGCTTTTCCGGGCGACCGGGATTGCGGTAAACCTCAGGAGTTGAAAAACCAAATAGGTCCCGGACGCGGAGCTGCTCGCTTCCTAATCCGCCTGTTGCAAAACAGGTGATTTGCCGGGATGGGTAGGTTGATTGAACCTGTCAGCAATGGCAGGGCAAGATTAATGATAGAAACCATTAGCAATAGTGGAACAGAACCCGGCTTACAGGTTTGCTGCTGATACACCCCTTCCGGTAACGGGAGGGGTTATTTTTTTAACACTATTTAAGGATTAAAAAGATTTACAGGATTTTGATGGGAGGATATTTGGCAAATTTTAAAAGGTTGTCAAATCTAAACTCGGTGTCGTATCGTCGCGTTTGTCTTTAGGACTTCCAGACTTTCCCGACGCAAATCAAGTTTTTCAATCTTACAAAAACCATTCGTTCAAAAATGTGTTTGGTTTTCTATACATTTACATATATTCGTAACATCTTACCACTAAAACGAAAAACTATTGATAACTAATGGCTAAAATTTTAATAATTGACGATGAGCGTTCGATACGCAGCACGCTTCGAGAGATACTTGAATATGAAGACTATGTAGTTGAAGATGTTGACAACGGCATTGACGGGCTCGAGCTGATCCGTAAAAACGATTACGACCTGGTGCTGTGCGACATCAAAATGAACCGCATGGACGGTATGGAAGTACTTACGGAAGGCCTTTCAATTAAACCCGATTTGCCGTTCATTATGATATCGGGCCATGGTACTGTTGAAACTGCAATAGAAGCCAGCAAGAAAGGTGCGTTCGACTTTATTTCCAAACCACCCGACCTTAACCGCCTGCTGATTACTGTACGCAACGCGTTAGACCGCGGAAGTTTAGTAACCGAAGCTAAAGTCTTAAAAAGACGGGTATCAAAAGTTCGCGCTATTTTGGGCGAATCGCAGGCCATACAAAAAATAAAAGAAACCATTGAGCGCGTTGCCCCTACCGATGCGAGAGTGTTGGTTACCGGTGCTAACGGCAGCGGTAAAGAATTGGTTGCGCGCTGGCTGCATGAAAAATCAAACCGCTCAAATGCGCCCCTGATTGAGGTTAACTGCGCTGCCATACCATCTGAATTAATTGAAAGCGAACTATTTGGCCACGAGAAAGGTTCATTTACTTCGGCCATAAAACAGCGCATTGGCAAATTTGAATCCGCCAATGGCGGTACGTTGTTTTTGGATGAGATCGGCGATATGAGCCCATCAACCCAGGCTAAAGTGTTGCGGGCCCTGCAGGAAAATAAAATAACCCGTGTAGGCGGCGAAAAGGAGATAGATGTGGATGTACGCGTAGTTGCTGCAACAAATAAGGATCTTTTAAAAGAAATTGATGCCGGTAATTTCCGTATGGACCTTTACCACCGGTTAAGCGTTATCCTGATACACGTACCGCCGCTTACCGACCGCAAGGATGACATTCCATTATTAACACAAAGCTTCCTGGATGAAATCTGCAACGATTACGGCATGCCGGTTAAAAAGATATCCGAGGCGGCCCTCGAAGCGCTTAAGGCACTGCCCTGGACGGGTAACATCCGCGAACTGCGTAACATGATTGAGCGTTTGATTATTTTAAGCGACAGGACGATTACCGATAGCGACGTTAAAATATTTGCTAATCCATCGTCGCCTGCCGTAGTATCCATTGGCAACGCCGCACCACAGACAGATTTCGACCAGTTTACCAATTTCCAGGAATATAAAGACTTTGCTGAACGCGAGTATATTAAGTTCAAACTGGAAAAAAATAACTGGAACGTATCAAAAACTGCCGACGATATCGATATTCAGCGCAGTCACCTATACAGCAAAATTGAGAAATTTGGGTTAAAAAGGGGGGAATAGGTTAATTTAAAGGTTGATTGAGTTGGATTAAGTTGATTAGGTTTCATACCAGAAACCAACGCTATCAACCTAATCCAACTCAATCAACTTGGTAAACTCTACCCGAACTTACTCAAGCCAATCCAACTCAATCAACATATTCAACCAATTTTTTGCTTTTCTCCCAAAAAAAACTACCTTTCGGTTACTAACCCAATTATTTAAACCGAATGGCTCATTCAGTAACCACACAACAACCGGCAGACGATTTTGACGCTGCCCCTACCCGCTTATTCTCATTAGACGCCCTTCGGGGTTTTGACATGTTTTGGATTATGGGTGCCGACGAAATTTGGTACACCATGAAAACTGCTACCCACGGCCAATCGCCGTTTTGGAATGCCATGGCAAACCAATTTACTCACCCTGATTGGAACGGATTTCATGCTTATGACCTGATTTTTCCGCTGTTTTTATTTATGGCTGGCGTATCCACGCCATTTTCTGTTGGTCGCGAGTTGGAGAAAGGTAAATCGCGCGAACAGTTGCTTTGGCGGGTTATAAAACGTGGTTTTATCCTGGTGCTTTTAGGAATAATAGCTAATAATGGCCTTCAAATAAGGCCGATTGCCGAAATCAGGTTCGGGAGCGTGCTTGGACGCATCGGCCTGGCCTATATGTTTGCCAACATCATTTACCTGTATGCACGGGAATATGCACTGATATTCTGGTTCTTTTTCTTTATTATAGGGTACTATCTGCTGCTTAAATTTACAGCCGCACCTGGATTCCACGTTGGCGACCTGACGCCACAGGGAAACTTTGCATCATACATAGACAGAATCGTGTTGCCAGGCCACTTATATGTACCATATCCCGATGGCCGGCCAAATATGCATGACCCGGAAGGACTATGTTCAACCATACCTGCAATAAGCACCGGCTTGCTTGGTATTATGGCAGGCTTAACGTTAAAAAGTAAAAAGCTGTCTCAAATGGCAAAAACCTCGCGGCTGGCAATAGCTGGTGTCGTATTTATACTGGTTGCTTTGATTTGGAATTTCGATTCCCCATCAACAAAAACCTGTGGTCAAGCTCATTTGTGATGCTGGTTGGCGGCATAAGTTTGTTGCTGATGTCGTTATTCTATTTTATCATTGATGTAAAAGGCTATAAAAAATGGACATTTTTTTTCCGGGTGATAGGCATGAACTCCATCCTGATATACATGTCGGGTCACTTTATAAACTGGAATTACACCAACGAGGGCTTTTTTAAATGGCTGGGCCAGCTAGCCGGCGAGCCCTATGGAGCTGTGCTAATGGCGATAACGTTTGTGTTGATTAAGTGGGTATTTTTGTATTATTTGCATGAGAAGAAGACGTTTTTGAGGGTTTAAATAATAATTAAGATTACCAACTGGTAATTTATCAAACCACAAGAATTAACTGGCTAAGGCGTTTCAGGTTCTCAACCCGGGGCGCCTTAGTTATTTGTTATTGTTCCAAAACATGGAACACAGCATCCATTTTCCAGAAACAAAAAATAAGATTCAGTTACATTTAATTGATTATCAAATAATTAAAACCGATGGCACTATTATAGCATACCCGGTCGCGGAACGAAAACCCTTATTAACTCGTTAGTTTCGTGAATAAAAAAATTAAAATCCTATACCTCGAATACGTTAGCGGCGATGCTGCATTGGCGGATAATATTATTAATCAGGCTGGTATCGATTGCGAAGTACTTACTGTAAGCAACGGGGAAGCTTATTTAGATGGTTTAAAAAACTTCGCTCCGGATATCATTATATCCGACGATGCGCTGCGGTCATTAAATAGCATCGAAGCATTAACATTATTAAAACAATCGGGCTTTAATATCCCGGTAGTTGTGGTAGCAACTCCACCACTTATCGACCCCATCGCCAGCATTGTGAACATAATGAAATATGGCGCAAGTGACTATATTTCGAAGGAGCAGATTGACATTTTACCCGGCGCAATTTTGGGTGCGATAAAAAAGCACAAAGCCAAAAAAATAGATGGTTACGATTTAAGCAGAAATACAGACGACGAAGTCTACTTTTCGCGAGACATTGCCGGATCCAAAATGATCCAAATATCGACTGGGTGCGAAAGTATATATGGATACAGTTCAGCCGAGTTTCTCTCGGACCCGGATTTATATGCTAAAGTCTGTCGCCCTGAAGATAGCGCGATGTTGGCTGATTTTGTGAAACGACTGCGAAATGGCGACCATGTTACCGGCAAATACCGCATTATTCATAAAGATAAAAGCATCCGATGGATAGAAAGTAAAATTTCCCCAATACATAATGAAGAGGGAATATTAATACGTATTGACGGAGTTTCACGCAATATTACACAGGATAAAATAGTGGAAGAAGCATTGAAAGCCAGCGAAAGCAGGTACCGTCAAATAGTTGAAACAGCGCAGGAAGGCATTTGGATAATTGACGAAAACCTGCTAACGGTTTTTGTTAATAAAAAGATGTGTGACATGCTCGGATACACTGCTGAAGAAATTGTGGGAAAACATAATTACGATTTTAAAGACGAAAAAGAAAAACTTGCAACGCTTGCAAGATTTGAGAAGCAGCAATTGGGGATAACAGAGACACATGAATCGGCATTTATAACGAAAAGCGGCGAGCAAATTTTTTGCCTTGTGGTTACGAACGGCCTTTTTGATACAGATGGAAAGTATCTCGGAAAGCTCGGCATGTTAACAGCATAACGCAGCGAAAAAAAGACCAGGACGAGATCCTAAGGTCACGGGCAAACATATCAGCCATAATTGAAAACACCAGTGACCTTGTTTACTCAATAGATAGGAATTTTGATTTTATAACCTATAATCAGCCCTTCAAAAATGCAATGAAGCTTGTTTATAATTTCGATTTGGATTATGAAACAAACACGCTGACGCTACTTAATGGCCTTCCGCCGGAAGTTGCTGAAAAATGGATGGGTATATACAACAAAGCATTTGATGGCGAAACGGTACAATTTGTAAATGAATACCCTTTTGGCGGAGCAATTATTTACCTGAGCTATTCTGTTAACCCCATATGGGAGTCGGGCAAAGTAATTGGATTATCTTGCTTTTCGCGCGATATTACACGACAGAAGCTAGATGAGGCGGCAATCAAAAAATCGGCAGCAAATTTAACCGCTATTATAGAGAACTCCGATGCCAGCATCTATTCAGTAGACACCGAATTGAGGTTCATTACCTTTAATAAATTATTTACAGAGAAGGTGATAGAGGCTTATAATGTAGAACTTGAGCCAGGTGATAGTGTCCTTGATTTTTTAAAGGAATCAGACCCGGAACAGGCGCTTGAATGGGAAAGAATGTATATCCGCGCGCTATCTGGTAAAAGCATCCAATTTACAAAAGGATTCCAAATTACCGGGGCAGCAACATTCATTACTTTTTCCATCAACCCAATATGGGAAAATGATGCCGTTATCGGCCTTTCATGCACTGCCCGTGATATCACGAAGCAAATAACAGACGAGATGGCCATCCGGAAGTCTGAAGCAAGCCTGCGTACAGTTTTTAATAATACGGATATGGCCTGCCTGTTGATTGACACCGGGGGTAATATTATTTCGTTCAATACCCTCGCCAAAAAGTTCATGAATGAACAAAGCAATATTGTCATTAAAGAAGGTTATCCCATTTTAGATTGCGTTGATGAGAACAGGAAATCGCTGGTATCGGATATTCTAAATAAAACCAAAAATGGAACCGGCGTTAACTATCAATTAAGCCGTGAAACCAATGGTGTTGTTAAATGGTTTGATTTGACCTGGGCTGGAATAAAAGACAACAAGATGCAGGATTTTGGCCATATTTTTACGGTTAGAGATATTACTGAAAAAAAGAAATTAGAAACTGAACGTGAAAAAATAACAGCCGATTTAATACAACGGAACAAGGCGCTTGAACAATTTACCTATATCATTTCGCACAATTTACGGGCGCCGGTTGCCAATATAATTGGCTTATCGTCACTCATTTCCAATGCTGGTATTGAAAGCGATGAACTTCCCGAAGTGATAAAAAGTATTAGCAGATCGGCTAACAAATTAGATAATGTAATATTAGATCTTAATCAAATTTTGCAGATTAACGAGGATATTAACGAGAACATACAGCAAATTTCGCTGCCTAAACTTATCGAAGATATAAAATTCAGCATCAGGCACATGGTGGAAAAGGAGCACGCATCCATAGCTTTTGATTTTGGGGAGGTAACCGAAATGCTATCGGTAAAGAGCTTTATACACAGTATTTTTTACAATCTTATACTCAATAGTATAAAATACCGCAAGCCCGGAACAGATCCGATGATTAATATTAACGCAAAGTCGGAAAATGGCAAAATTCAGATTATATATAAAGACAATGGCCGCGGCATTGACACTTTAAAGTATGCAAATGAATTATTTGGCCTTTACAAACGGTTTGATACCAGTGTAGAGGGTAAAGGTATAGGGCTGTTTATGGTTAAAATGCAGGTGGAAAGTCTTGGGGGTACCATCCGTCTTCAAAGTGAGCTCAACAAAGGCACGGAATTTATAATCGAGTTTCCGCAGGCACAGTTACAAACAGCTTAAAATAATTGAATATTACATTTACTTAACTGGTCGCCTTGTTAGGTAACCCAAACCTTCCAAAAACTCATTCTGCCGTTTAAAAGCATCACCAACAAATACTGATCAAGAACAATTGTATAGTAAAGGAATGTCTGTCTGTTTGTTTGTTTTCACTTTTCAGCGTTGGTTAAGCACCATAAAAGATGCCGGAAACAGTGAAATATTGCATACAAATAACATTATTAATACATAAAACAATTCCTTATCAGGTTATTAATCATTATATATGCAATAACCTTAGTAAAGCACGATGAACTTTCGAAAAACAGCTGCCACACTCCCCTTATTACTATGTATCGCTTTTACCGCAATAGCTCAGCTCAATAAAAAGAATCTTGTAAAACCACCGGCAAATAGCCCCGAACAACTTTTTTTACATCCGCCGGAATCGGCAAAGCCAGGCGTTTTGTGGATGTGGATGGGCGCCAATGTGAGCAAAGCAGGGATCACCAAAGACCTGGAAGCTTTAAAGGAAGAAGGCTTTAACAATACCACCATGCTCGGCCTTGCCGATGTAACCAACCCATGGGGCGCCCCAGTAGATAAAGATCCAACACCCGATGTAATTGCATGGACCGAGCCCTGGTGGGCATTGGTGAAACACGCTGCCAATGAGTCGAAACGATTGGGGATGACCATGGGCTTGTTCAACGGTGCGGGCTATGCCACGAGCGGCGGTGTTTGGATAACACCCGAACTTTCAATGCAGCAACTGAGCTGGTCGCAGAAAAGGATTAGCGGCAATAGTGGTAAACAAAAAATAGAGTTGGACAGACCAAAAGTCGACCCGCGCTCCAATGCCCGGTTCCCGACTTACAATGCCAAAAATGGCAAAATAGAAATGCCCGAAATACCGGAGCGTAAAACCTATTATAAAGACATTGCAGTGTTGGCCATGCCGGCAAAAGATACTGTTTTTAAAAGTTCTATCATCGACCTCACCCCATTGATGACGCCCGATGGCAAACTTGAGTGGGATGCACCCGAAGGCAACTGGGTAATTTATCGCTTTGGCCACACCACCATGGGTGCAGCCGTACAGCCCGCGCAATGGCAGGCCGCAGGTTTTGAATGTGATAAAATGAGCCCCAAAGCCGTTGAATTCCACATGGACCATGTGATAGGCGAAATAAAAAAGCACCTCGGCCCTTTGGTGGGCAATACTGTTGACCATGTTTATTTCGACAGTTACGAAGAAAACGATGCCACCTGGACGCCGAAAATGCGTGAAGAGTTCGCAGCGCGCCGGGGTTATGACATATTGCCTTACCTCGCTACATTCGCCGGCCGAACCGTAGAAGGCCGGGAACAAACCGATCGTTTCAGGAATGATTTTAATAACACGGTGCAGGACCTTTACCGCGATGTATATTATATCACCATCGCCAAAAAACTTAAAGCCGCCGGCCTGAATTTTCAATCTGAGCCCTATGGCGGCCCATGGAGATCTGACGAAGTAGTGCCGCTGGTTTCGAATGTGATGGGCGAGTTCTGGACCCATGATGGTACTTTTGCGCCTTACGAACTGGATGGAGTGATTGCCTCGTTAAGGAGATCGAACCAAAATATATTGGCAGCCGAGGCCTTTACCGGCCAGCCTGCCGATAGTAAATGGAGCGAAACACCTGCATGGTTAAAGCCGGTTGGCGATGAAGCCTTTTGTGCCGGCATCAATAAAATAGTAATACACCGTTTTGTTGAGCAGCCCTGGGACGATAAATACAAACCCGGTAACGCCATGGGGCAATGGGGCACGCATTTCGACCGTACCCAAACCTGGTGGAAACCTGCAAAGGCCATGGTTAATTACCTGCAACGCTGCTCTGCCATACTGCAATGGGGGCATTATATGCCAAATACTCTGAATGATTTTGGCGTGCACCTGGGTAATATGGATATCGTGATTAAAGAAATCCACCGGAAAGAAAATACCACCGATGTTTATTTTGTAGCAAATACCTCTCATTACCCCGGCAATGTCGATTGCACTTTTAACGTAGCAGGAATGCAGCCCGAGTTGTGGGACCCTGTTGCCGGCACAATGCGCGATTTAAATGAATTCACCCAAAAAGATGGCAAAACCAGTATCACCTTAAAATTCGACGATGCACAAAGCTTTTTTATAGTTTTCAGGAAACCGTTTGTGAAGCTGGGTTTTATCCAAAAGGCAAACTTTACTGCAAGCAAACCGGTGCTTAGCCTGGATGGCCCGTGGATAGTTAAATTCGATGCGGCCTGGGGCGGGCCGGCCACCGCTGTAAAATTTGACGAACTGACCGACTGGGCTGCAAATGCAGACAAGGGGATTAAATATTACAGCGGTACTGCCGTTTACTCCAAAACGTTCAATATCCCTAAAGACGAACTCGCAAAACTTAACCATACCGTATACATTAACCTGGGCACGGTTAATTGTATTGCCAGGGTATTTATAAACAATAAGGATGCAGGCGTGGTATGGACTGCGCCGTGGCGAATTGCTATCCCAACTACAATGCTGGGAACTGCAAACGAAATAAAAATTGAAGTCACAAACGTTTGGGCAAACAGGCTTATCGGTGACGAGCAGGAACCGGCAGATATGAAGTGGCTGCCCAATATGTATATGTACAACAGCGGCCAATACCTTAAGGAGTTCCCTGATTGGTTTTTGAAAAATGAGCCCCGTCCCTCAAAAGGAAGATATTGTTTTACCACCTGGAATTATTTTGATAGTAAATCGAAGTTGTCGCCTTCGGGATTACTGGGGCCGGTGAAGATTGAGGAAGACGCGTTTTAAGATATTTTATAGAGACGCAATACTTTGCGCCTCCCAGCATATCGGGTAATTGGCTTTTTTCAGAGACCAAATGCCGGCTAAGCGTTCCATTTTCACAGCGGAACACCCCGAACGGTATGGAACATGCTGATTATCAGAATATTTAAATTCTACTTAAATGCAACTATCTGATAATCAATAGTTACGGAATTTTTGCTTTTTGGATGCAATTCTGTAATTTGTTTATAATCAGCGTGTTCCACTTTTGGGGTAATTAAGCAGTTTCTCCCGCCACCCTACTTTCTTTATCAGCAAACCGGTTAATCATCATTGCGGCGACAGTATCACCGGTGGCATTTAGCAAGGTAGCAACCGGGTCGATCAATGTGCCGATGATAATGGCCGGAGGTAATGCTTCAGGTGGAAAACCATAGGCTGAAATAAACAACAACTCGCCAACATAACCGCCGTTGGGTATGCCGCCCTCAACAATGCTTACCAGTACTGTCATGCCCAAGGCAAGCAGGATAACGTCAGGACTGTTAAAACTTTTGCCGAACATCGCGAATACAGCCGCCATTTTCAAGATAGAGGAGATGCTAGAACCATCTTTATGTAAAGTGCCGCCTAAGGGGATGGTTATGCCGGCAATTATATCAGATACGCCCATCTTTTTTGCCCCGTCGAGATTGGCCGGGATGGTCGCTATGCTGCTACACGTACCCACGGCTGTAGCCGACGGAATAATATTATTGCGCCAATATTTTTTTACGCCTTTAACTCCGCCAGCAATAAAGGCATAAATGCTAAAGAATACTGCATAATAAAAAATGCTTACCCCATAGCCGATACCCATCGTATGCGCATAAGTGCCAAACAGCGAGGGCCCGAATACAGCAACCTGGTAAGCAAAATATGCACCAAGGCCGATGGGCCCAAGTTTCATAATGAGTACAAATACATTTTTAAATACCTCGATACCCGAATTTAGAAACCTGCGGAAGTCGGCGCCTTTCTCGCCTGCATTTAAAGTGCCGAAGCCAATTAAAATGGCGAATATGATCATGGCCAGCATGTTTTTGCGCGATAGTAACTGGTAAAACTCGCCGGTAGTGAATAGTTGGGTAATTTGGTCGCCCGAAAGGGCTTTATCTGTGTGATTTGCCGCCGCAGCGCTCAATACAGCCTGCTGGTGAACCGGAAAAATAGTGACTGCCACAATGGTCACCAGCGCAGCAATAAGCACTGTACCCAAAAAAACCAGCGTCATAATTATCATTATCCGGTTTAGTTTTTGGTTACCGTGCAGGTTGGCAATAGCCGATGAGATAGCAAAAAATACCAATGGGATAACTGCAACAAATAGCAGGTTTAAAAATATATCGCCGATAGGCTTAAGCACTTCGGCTTGCTTACCGAGCAGGATACCAGCAAGGCTACCGATGAGGATCCCGCCTATCAGCAAAAACATGCCGCTATAATTTTTTACCCAATTAGCCATACGATGGTTTTGGGTGGTAAGATAGTTATATTATTAAAAAATGTTAAGCGCTATATTATTGTTGTTATAAACCTGACAAAGGCCATACAATCTGTTTGATAAACTGTGTGTGGAACAGCAAAGGTGCCGGCGCAACCAGCCAAAAGAAAACCCAGGCATGAGCCACGATTTTATTGTTTAAAAACAAAACATTGCGACTGGCCAGGGCTTTTTCAACTAAAACCAATAAACCCTGGATTATAAAATATAAAAGCGGCAGGCCGTAACCATGGTTAACCGGAACGCTCAAAGCCAGCTCATGTAGCAAGCCTGAGAATATAAAGGCCAGCATTAAGGCGATTACCGGACCTGTCTTTTTACGCAGCGGGCGAAAAATGGCGATCGAGGTCATTTCGGTAAAAGCTAAATTCCAGCGTTTGCTCCAAAATTCAGCGAGGCTTAAAGCATGCGCAGGTTGTTTGAACAAGAAATAAGTATTGACACCTGATAACCTCCATGAGCCGGCGCTAACGCTTAACAAACCAAAATGTAAGATCAAGCTTAGACCGACGAGCAACATTATGCTAACAATAGTATAAGTCAGATCCTGGTTAAAATGAAAAGAAACAATTAAATGGGCTAACAGGATAAGCACCCCTCCCATTGCCATTCGACTAACTCCAAACCTGATCATCGCCCAGGCGTTGGGAAGCGCCTTTGCGCCAAGTGTTTCAAAAGGTTCGGCCCGCATACCTGCCCAGCCTGTGGCAAAAACAAACCATTGTTTAAAAGTAAGCTTGAGCTTTTTGCCTTTATAACTTTCTGCTACCGCGATAACTTTCATAGCGGTAAATGTTAGCGCAATTAGCGATAGCATCCGGGCAATAGGATAATCGCGCAGAAAGATAAGATAAACGGCAAAAATACTAACGACCAGTAATAGCCAGCTCTGCCAAATCACCCCCCGCTTAATTAACGCGTAGCCAACGAAAGCTACTGCTAAATTTATCAGCCCGAAATAAACAATATGCAGTATAAGTTCCATGCTAGTTTTGATGAAGATTAAAATAAAACGCAAGACCGTAAACCGCACTGAGCGAAATAAATAATAATACTAAAACTACTTCGGCCAGCTTGTTCAATTTTCCCGCGGGAAAGTTAGACCTGTCGAAATAAAAGAATTGGATTAAAACCCGTGACACCCAATAAGCGGCGATAAATCCGTTAATAATTATTGCAAGGTTTGAGCCGTTGGTTAGCTCCCTGTAATCGAACATAGAAAGTAAGCCGAAACAAAGGTTTATGACGAGAATATAAGCGGCATACGTCCAAAACATCTGTTTAATTAATGGCTGAACTTTTACAAGTTCTTTTTTCCAACCAAGTACTTTTGGAATAAACAAGCTACCAATAATCAACGCCACTTGAGCAAGACCGGCGAGGTAAATGAGTTGTTGAATAATTGTTTTGCTGAGTTCCATTTGTATTGATGAGGTTAAATTTCGATACAAATGTAATAAATATATTGAACTTTCAATATCTATTGAAATATAAATTAGTTATCTTTCCTAGGGTCTGCATACTACGCCCTTGCTTTACCGTTGTGGCTAACGGGAATTTGTTTAATTGAAATGAAGCCTGATTATTTCACACCCTGATAGGCATCCACCGCAGGGTCGTCTCTGACAGACCCTGCGGGAACGGTGACGTTCAGATATTACTTAGTTGCCGGCGCCTGCTGCTCCAACTGCCCCATCTTATCAAACATAACCTTAAATGTATTCCACGGCGTATTGTCACCGCCCTGCGGGTTAGCAACGCGGCCATAATAGCCATCCAAAAACTGGCTCGGCGACGACCATATAGTTTCAGCCATCCCGTAAAAACGTGGTTTAAGTTCCTTGCCTGATGTCGCCCTTGCGCGGTAGTAGTTTTCCACCTGGCTCAGTGCTACCTGCGGACGATTCCAGGCGCAGGTTACTACGCGCAGGCCTTTCATAGCGAAATAAACGGCGGTTTGGTTGTCGCGGTCGTATTGCCAGTCGCAAATTACCACATCCCGGGGGATCAATTCTATCGCCTTATAGGTATCGTTGTAGCTTGCAGCCCACTCCCCTATGCCGGTTGTGCGGCCGTCAATCAGGCGATCGCCCCAAATCCAGAGCTCGCGGCCTTTTTCGGCAAGATGGTCGCGGATGGTTTGTACTTCGTTGGCAAACAACACCGCTTTATCCCGACCTGCACAACGCGGGCACTTATCATCGCCCAAATAAAATACTTCATCCATACCGGCGTGGAAAGCACTTGCTTCAAATACATCCAGTACCTCGTCTATTACCTCGAAAACAACCTTATGCACCCCCGGGTGCAACGGGCAATAGCTTTTGCAATACAGGCCATCGGCATTTGGCCATTTATATTCGGCTGCCGTGGCCGGCATTTTTACCCATGGGGTTTCATCAAACTCGGGATAAACCTTCAACAAACTACCTAATTTAGCCGCCCAAGATTGGTGCCCTAAAAGGTTTATCTGTGGTATTATGCTGATGTTATTCTTTTTACACGCCTCAACTATTTTCTTGACATCACTTTTTGAAAGAGCGACAGAATCCCGCAATTCCGGGTGGCTTTTAAACTGGTAATTATAATCCACGCGCAGTATTAATGTATTTATCTTGCGCGGTGCCAGTTCTTCATTTATAAACTTCACAAAATCGGCCACGCCATTTGGTCGCGGGGCAGCTATGGCAAAGCCTTTTACACTGTAAAGGCTATCGGCACCGGGTTTGGCAAACAGGCTGAAAGCAAACAGGTTTGCTAATAACAGCAATAGATATTTAGGATTTTTCATTGGATTGAAGGCTTTAAGATAACCGGAAACTAAGGTAAAAGTAAATACTTCGTTTTGATAGTGAAAATCCCTAATTTTAGGGTCTGTAGTGTAAAAATAGTATAGCAAAACTATTACATGGCAGCATTTTAATATCTTAGAATTATGAAAAATGCTAACCACCACCCTATCCTAGCCATTTGGCAAAAAGTAATACCTGTTGCTTTAGGTATTGCACTTTGCGGCAGTATTGCATCGGCACAAAATAAGCCTGTTATTGACAGCATTATGGCCGAAGAAACCAATCATTCGCAGCTTGAGCTGCTGGCTCACCAGTTATTTGATGGTATCGGCCCGCGGCTTGTGGGCACACCGCAAATGAAACAGGCAAACGACTGGGCGGTTGCCAAATACAAAACCTGGGGTATAGACGCCCATAACGAAAAGTGGGGCGAATGGCGCGGCTGGGAACGCGGCGTATCGCATATCGACATGGTGTCGCCCCGCGTAAAATCGCTGGAAGGAACGCAACTGGCGTGGAGCCCGGGAATGGGTAAAAAGACCGTTACAGCAGAGGTAATAATACTTCCTGACGTGACCGACTCAGTAGCCTTTCAGCAATGGCTGCCAAATGCCAAAGGCAAATTTGTAATGATATCTGTATGCCAGCCGACAGGCCGGCCCGACGATAACTGGAAGGAGTTTGCTACGCCGACCTCTTTCGACAAAATGAAGAAAGATCGCACTGCACTTACCGATGCCTGGAAAAACCGCATCAAAAAAACAGGATTTACCACCCGTACTTTGCCTGTAGCACTGGAAAATGCCGGAGCTGTGGGTATAATTACCAATAACTGGTCGGCAGGATTTGGGGTCGATAAGATATTCAGCGCCTATACTAAAATTGTGCCTACAGTTGATGTGGCGCTGGAAGATTATTGCATGATTTACCGTTTGGCCGAATCGGGCGATAAACCGATGATCAGCATGCACACCGAATCGAAGGAACTGGGTGTGGTACCAACATTTAATACCATCGCCGAAATAAAAGGCACCGAAAAGCCGGACGAGTACGTAATGCTGAGCGCCCACTTCGACTCATGGGATGGCGGCACCGGCGCTACCGATAACGGCACCGGAACACTGACGATGATGGAAGCGATGCGTCTTTTAAAGAAATATTACCCGCACCCTAAACGCACAATATTGGTTGGCCATTGGGGCAGCGAGGAAGAAGGCCTCAACGGTTCGCGAGCATTTGTAGAAGACCATCCCGAAATTGTAAAGAACCTGCAGGCATTGTTTAACCAGGATAACGGCACCGGTCGCGTGGTAAATCTTGGCGGCGCGGGCTATGTTGATTCCAAAGACTACCTTGGCCGCTGGCTTGCTGCCGTGCCCGATACCTTAAAAAATCGAATTAAAACTAACTTCCCCGGCTCACCGGGCGGTGGAGGCTCCGACTTTGCATCGTTTGATGCTGTGGGCGCACCGGGTTTTTCGCTGGGTTCGCTTAACTGGTCGTACGGCGCGTATACATGGCATACTAACCGCGATACCTACGACAAAATTGTTTTCGACGACCTGCGGAGCAACGCCATGCTTGCAGCAATAATGGCCTACATGGCCAGCGAAGACCCTGATAAAACAAAAAATATAAAAGTTGAAGGGGTGAAATGGCCTACGCCTGTGAAAGCGACAAGGAGAGGTGGATTGGATAATAAATAAACGAACGAATTAATGCATATAAAAGCCTTTCAGCGAAAGTTGACAGGCTTTTATATTACCGGCCAGCGAATTCCGCCGATTAAAAACCGTCATTCACCGACTTGTAATTATTCTCTGCAGATTTCCCTTTCAACTTGCACGATCGCTGGCCTATTTTTGATTTTTATTAAATAACAGGGCCATGAATAAGCATACAACAACAGTTACCACCAGCGGTAACTCTATAGATACAAACAGCAACAAAAGCAATATAAAAAGCGAATCGCCATCGGTTGGCGCTAAAATCCGCCATTTAAAAACCAACGATACTAAGTTAAACACCTGGAACTGGCGCATAGAAACCGATACCGCCGAACTGTTTATCGGCATGTTTGGGTAATCCATTCAAATGCCGGTAACGCATGCCACAAGCCGCCAGTTGAGCGGCTTTTTTGTTGCCTGTATTTTGACCCGTAACGCCGGCCAAAACTACATTTGCCTGTTCGCCGACACAAAACCATAATTTACCGACATCTTACCTCCGCCGGCAAGGTTTACCTTCTCATCCTTAGCCGCTTGTGTTAGTTTTGATTAACATTAAAATTTAACAATCATGAACACTCACTCAGCATACGCATTCGCCAATCCGGACGATTATATAAACACCACTACCGTTTTTGGCGGCGTTAAAAAAACTATCCTTTCAAAAGATTTTCGCGGCGGACAGGTAGGCCAGCTTTTTGGCAACACCGAACTTGACTTTACCCACGCCGATCTTGCCGGCGTAGCCATCCTCGATATTCAGCAGGGATTTGGCGAGGTTAAAATAAGAGTACCCAACGACTGGTGGATTGAAACAGATACCACCCAAATTTTTGCGACTGTTGAAGACAAACGTACTAACGTGCAGGAAAGCTTTAATTCCAGTAAAATTTTGGTACTGCGGGGGCCTTCAGTTTTCGGGGTGATCGAGATATTGAGCGGGGAATAGTGTGGTGAGTTGTGGATTGAGAATGGTGAGTTTCAACGCATTCTCTTTTTCATTAGCCCTATCTTAACTGCAAGGCAAAACTGGAGACATTGAAAATCAGCATGTTTCACAGCGTTCCAGGTGTTCCGCGTAGAAAAATGGAACGCTGGAACGCTCCAAAATTTGCAAATCGGACGGATTTTAATTTGAAAACCGAATAACAAATATTGAGTAATGAGGTAAGAAACTTCAGCGTTCGAAATTCAATATTCATTATTTGATATTCAAATTTTTCGTTAGCCGCCGGTCCCTACCCTTTCCATTTCTTCGGTGGCGCTGCCATCGGTTCGTTTGGTGGTTTTGTAGGTTTTGCCAAAACGGTAAGTAAATGACACCGTATACACCCTGCTATCGCGATGAATGATAAAATATTCAGTTGCGTTAGGGAACGAGGTAAAGCCTTCCATGGCGTTGGTATGGAAAATATCGCGGGCGGTAAACCTCAAAGTGCCCTTCTTATTCAGTACAGGCCTGGAAATACCTGCCGATAGCTGACCTGTTGGATACAACAGCTCCTGCACATCGTTCCTGGCTTTGGTGGTGTAAAAACCTGAAATTTCGGCGGTGTAGGTTTTACCCAGCTTAAACTGGTTATTGGCGCTCATATTGAGCTGATTGATATTGCTGGTAAAATCATTCCCGTTAAACCCTTTCAACCGTTTGTAAGTATAGGTTGCCTGCGTAGTGACCGACCACCAATCCGTTGGGGATAAATTCAATGCCATGGACAAGCCAATAGTATAAGTTTTACCCACGTTACCCTGCGAATACAGTAATATGCCCTTAGCGGTATCAGCCAAAAACAACTGCGAAAAATAGTTTTTAATGGTGCTGTATGATATTGACGTGGTGAGCAATTGTTTATACTGATGCGTCAGTTCCAGGTTCCAGCTGTATTGCGGAAGCAGGTAGGCATTACCGGTTTGGTAGGTATATTTATTAATGATGAAATAAAACGGGTTAAGGTTTTGAAATACCGGCCTGTCGATACGGCGGCTGGCGGTAAGCGTAAAACTGTTTGCCGTATCGGCCTGGTAGCTAATGTAGCCGCTTGGGAAAAACTGGCCGTAGTTGCGCGAAAAAGCCGAGTCCTTTTGGATAGCATTACCCAATTGGTGCGCCCTGTAACCCGTGTGTTCATATCGAACGCCAGCCTGTATAGTTACCTTATCCAGTTTTTTCTCAATCGAACTGTATACTGCGCTGATGTTTTCGTGGTATAAAAAGTGATTGCTTTTGGTGTTATCATCAACCCACTGGCCGCCAACCAGGTTTTGATACGCTGCCAGGTTATCAGTATTGCTTTGTGATGATTTTACACCCGCCTCGAAAGTGCTGTTTTTATCAACCTTTAAGGTGTAATCAACCTTGCCAGAGGCGATGTTTATAGTCGTCGGGATGTCGCTGTGCGACTCTTCGGTATAGCCTTCAGGTGCCAAAAGATGGTTGGTAAAATCCTGCAGGCTGCTTATACTATAATGCAGGTAATCGAAATCTGCAGCTAAATCCTGTGAATCGGATATGGTGTGTCTCAAATTTAAATTAGCAGAACCGTTTTTAAAGCGGTTGGTGTTGTTGTTACCTGTAAAAATGGCTGAGTCAACGGCCCCGGCAGGGTTCAGCCAACTCGCAGTAGCCGTGTTATTTCCTGAGCGGTGTATGAGGGTTCCGCCAAGCACAAAGCCAATAGTAGTTTTTGGTCCTACGTAATAATCGAGCCCGGTTTTAACCGTGTTATTAACAAAGGTGCCTTTAAAATATGAGGGTTGCTTCAGCTGCGAAGTAAGATTGCCGGTTTCATCATAATATTTGCGCAGGGCATACAAGTCCGTTAAGTACTGAACAATATTAACGTTGTAATTGAAAAAGGTGTTTATTTTGCCTACCCGGTAATTCAACACCAGGCTGTTGTTGTTTTTAGGGTAAACGCCTTCGCCAACGCTGGTGGTAAACGAGCCGTTAAAACCCCGCATTTTATTCTTTTTTGTTTTGATGTTGATGATACCGGCATTGCCGCTTGCATCATAACGCGCTGTTGGGTTTGCAATCAATTCTATTTGAGATACCTGCGTTGAGCTCATGCTGCTCAGCAAATTATTCAGATCAGCGCCCGACAGGTAAGTTGGCTTGTCGTCAATAGTAATTAACACGCCTGTTTTGCCCTGCAAAGCGATCCCGCCATTTTTGTCGACTGTTACGCCGGGCGATTTTTCCAGGACTTCCAGCACCGTGATCCCGGCATTTGTTACTGATGCGTCAACATTTACTATCACTTTGCCTTTTTGCTGTTCAATTGTTGCCGCATGCGCAGTTACATCTACCTGCTGCAAAACGGCATTCAGCTGTTGTAATTTTATGGTATCTATGCTTTCGGTTGGCAGGTTGTAGTTTCGGGTAGTTTGCGGTTTATAACCCGTGTAAGTAATTATAAATGCATAAGTCCCCGCTTTTACGTTTTCGAACAGCGCTTTACCGTTGGAGTTACTAACCACAATTTTTATAGGTTTGGTATTATTCAGCAATTTTACTGTAGCCCCATCAACAGGTTCCAATTTTTCATTTACGATAAGAATGGAAATATTACTTGTTGCCGGCTGGCACCATGCGCTTAATGATAATAAAGATAAAAAAAGCAAACAAAAAACCTTTTGGAGAGATGGCATCAAATTGTGTTAGTTAATTCTTTATATCGACGGTCGCCCCAAAACAAAGGCGTTGTTATCTTTTAAGCAGATTTTACTATCCTCAAAGTAACACTGCAAAGTATAACTATTGGTAGTTTTTAAATATGTTGATATCACCTTTCGGGGGAGTCTTGAGTCGAGAGTCTTAAGTCGAAAGTCGCAAGCCAAAAAATGCAATGCAAAGAACCGTCGACTTCATACTTTTTCCGTCTTCCGGACTTTACTGACTTTCGGACTTTCCCGTCTTTCCGGACTTCTTAATAAAAACCGCACCCATCAAAGCACCTAAAAACGCGAGCCCGGCTGACGTACGCATTATTTTGGCATAAGCACTGATGAAACTCTCGTGGAACATTTTCTTCATCGTCTGTTCGTCGGTAGTGATGCCATAGGGTACATGTGCATCCCCAAGATTTGACGACTGGGCCATAATCTCCTGCTTTTGCTGGTAATTAAGGTTCACATCTTTTAACCTCGGCTGCAGCGCGCCACTAAAAAACAAAACGGCCAGCGCACCAAAAATCGCGTTAGCAAACACACCGGCAATACGCGAAACAGCATTATTTACGCCCGATGCGGTGCCGGAAAAATGGTCACTAACCGACCCCATTACTGCGGCGGTCAAAGGCGCCACTGTGAACGACATACCCAAGCCAAAGATAATAACCCCCGGGAAGAAGGTTGTCCAGTAATCACCGGGGCCGGCGGTTTGCTTAATAAAAGAAAGCAACAGCAAACCGGCGCCTGCTGCAGCCGGGCCGCAAATCAAAAGCAGCCGCGGGCCAAATTTATCGGCAAGCCCGCCGGCAAAACGTGCCAGGCTGATCATCATAAGGGTAAATGGCAAAAACGTAAGCCCGCTCTGTAACTGGGTGTATCCCTGCACCTGCACCATATTTAACGACATAAAGAGCATACCCGCCCCAAGCCCCGCATATAAAAATAAGGTCAGCAAATTGGCGCCGCTAAAAATGGCGTTGGTAAAAAGCTGCAAAGGCATCATGGGGTGTTTACTTGTTTTTTCAATAATTACAAAGGCTATCAAAAACAAAACACCAGCCGTTAGTGCGATATACACCTGCCAGCTACCCCAGCCAACGGCCGGAACGCGCAAAAAGCCAAAGGTTACCAAAGCCAATCCAAAAGCAATAGCCACAGCACCCGGAAAATCAAGGGACTGATCAACACCCTCATCTTTAGTTTCGTTAACTTTAAACCAAAGCATTATTAAAGCCGCGACGCCTATGGGGAGATTGATAAAAAAAATATACCGCCATAGTCCGGCATCGGCCAATGCGCCGCCCAATACAGGGCCCCCCATGGTTACTACCGTGGTAAATGCCGACCATGTACCAATCGCTTTGCCCCGTTCATTCGGGTTGATGGAGGACGAAATAAGAGAAAGACTGCCGGGAATCATCAATGCGCCGCCTATTCCCTGTAATATCCTGAACGCAATTAAATAAGTAACACCCGGCGCAATGCCACACAAGGCCGAGCCGCAGATAAAAATAAAAATGCCGGCCATAAATATCTTTTTCCGGCCCAGCTTATCCCCTAGCGAGCCGCCTATCAATATCAGTGATGCCAGCATCAACAGGTAAGCATTCAATATCCAAAACAAATCGGCCCCCGAGGCTTGCAGGCTATTTTGCAGCGCAGGTAAAACCACGTTTAGTGCCGTGCCATCTATAAATGCCATAGAGGAAGCGAGTATAGCAGAGACCATTATCCATTTACCGGCAGTACTGTGGAGCGCTACTGTTGCCATAATGCGTTTTTATTGAATTTAATAAAGTGTTAATTTAGAGAAATTAATTTGAGGCCGATGTTTTAATACTTAACGCCTGTTGAATAAATTGTTTTTAAAATGAAGCTGCATAGTTTAAAGCCGGCTGTGTCGATTGCAATCTACCTAAAACAGCGCCATTTGGTAAAGGGATAATGGAGCTGCATAACGAGGTAAAAGGTTAATTTAAGCAGAGATGTGATGCCCTCGTGTCTCTACGGCGGTTTATTATATTTGCCCCATGTTTTCTGCGAATTACCTGGTTTATATTTTTCTTTTAATGGGTGTGGTGCTCAGTATTATTACCCGAAAGCTTACCATCCCCGCCGCCCTGCTTGGCGGACTAACCGGTTTTTTAGTTTATACCGGCGACGGATACACAGGCCTGGCCTTACTGGTTTTATTTTTTGTGCTAGGCTCGGGTGCAACAAGCATTGGGTTAAAAAAGAAACAGCAACTGGGTCTTGCCGAAGCCGATAAAGGCCGCCGCACCGCCGGGCAGGTAATGGCCAACGGCGGTGTTGCAGCGATACTGGGTGGCCTTGCCTGGTATTACCCGGAACACGCACCGATATTACAATTAATGATGGCTGGCAGCCTGGCATCTGCAACTGCCGATACGCTATCGTCTGAACTCGGCACCATACTGGGGCAGAGGTTTTATAACGTCATCACTTTAAAAAAAGACATCCGTGGGCTGAATGGCGTAATAAGTCTTGAAGGTACCCTTGCCGGAATTGCGGGAGCGATGATAATTGCGACTGTTTATTCCATCGGGCATGGCTGGAATATGGAGTTTTTATGGGTTGTTTTGGCCGGAATTATCGGTAACCTGGCCGATTCATTGCTTGGCGCAACTGCCGAACGCAGGCATTTAATTGGCAATAACGTGGTTAATTTTTTAACCACCGCTATCGGCGCAGGCGTTTGCCTGTTGATTTTAAAGACCTAAAAGCTAATTTATTAGCTATAAAACGCGTTTTTATATCACTCCAAAGCAATTAATATGAAACAAGATGCATTAATATCAGTTTTATGGATTATTATGGCTACATTTGCAGCTATTTAACAATCAATATAATGCAAGAAGGAACAGTAAAATTTTTTAATGAAGAAAAGGGTTTTGGATTCATCACCCCAAGCAACGGCGGCAAAGAAGTCTTCGTTCACTCATCAGGACTAATCGACCGCATCCGCGAAAACGATACAGTTCAGTACGAAGTTGAAGAAGGCAGAAAAGGCCCGAACGCAGTAAGAGTAAAAATAGCTTAACAATCTATATAATTATTCGCGAAGCATTTTCCGTAAAAATCGGGAAATGCTTTTTATTTTTCCTTGCTGTTAATCAACAGCACAATTTTCTCTTAAGGAACGATTAATACAATCATCCATTACCGCAGTCTTTTAGCGGCCTAATTCTTTTTTTTTCTATGAGACAGCTCAAGATAACCCAGTCCATAACAAACCGCGAAACCCAATCGTTAGATAAATATTTAACAGAAATTGGTAAGGTCGATCTTATCTCTGCACAGGAAGAAGTTATCCTGGCACAAAAAATACGTGACGGCGACCAGGCAGCATTGGAACGTTTAACCAAAGCAAATTTACGTTTCGTGGTATCGGTAGCTAAGCAATACCAAAACCAGGGCATCACCCTGGGCGATTTAATTAACGAAGGCAACCTTGGTTTAATTAAAGCAGCAAAACGTTTTGACGAAACCAAAGGCTTTAAATTTATATCATATGCCGTTTGGTGGATACGTCAGTCCATCATATCGGCTATATCAGACCAATCACGTTCGGTGCGTTTGCCGCTTAACCAAATTGGAACGCTAAGCAAAATAAGGAAAGTGCAATCGCAGCTTGAGCAGGAGTTTGAGCGCGACCCTACGCCGGAAGAACTTGCCGAAACACTGGAAACAACAGTTGAAAAAATTGCCGATTCATTAAGAAACTCAGGCAGGCAGCTATCTATCGATGCACCTTTTCAACAGGGCGAAGAAGGCACATTGCTCGACGTTATGCAAAACAATGAACCGGGTACCGACAGTTCGCTGATACACGATTCGCTTGCTACAGAGCTAAACCGCTCGTTATCGAAATTAGGCGAGCGTGACCGCGAAGTGCTGGTATTGTTTTACGGCTTAGGCAACAACCATACCCACACGCTCGAAGAAATCGGCGAAAAATTTATCCTTACCCGCGAGCGGGTTCGCCAGATAAAGGATAAAGCTTTACAGCGGATCAAGCAATCATCGCGCAGCGGGGCATTACAATCGTATTTGTAGGCGAAATTTTGTACACAATATTTATCAAAGCCTGTGAGTTCACAGGCTTTTTTTATTTTACTGACTACAATGTTTTTTCAAGTAATTTCAACTTAACCGACCGGTAGTAGCCTTAAGTGCCGCACTAATTGAAGGCACAGCAAGATATATCACCGTGGCATCCATTGATACCAATAACGTAGGCAGGGCCAGCACGGCGAGGGCTATCCATTCTTTGGTTCCGGCTTTGGCTAATTGGTCGGTTTGCATTTATCAAAAGCACCATCTGCAATGTAATAACATACGGTGATAGTGTGCCAACATGGGGCGGCGATAGTGCCAATAAAATTGCAATAAACTTCGTACCTTTATTCACGAAATGAATATTACCCGGAACGACTATCAACGCTTATTTTCGAAATGGCTGCTTGCGGCTGTATTGATATTAAGCTTTTTTACTTTTTCGGGGCCTGGTGTTAGGTCACAACCAAAATTTGCCGCGCAAAAAACCGAAGTAGTTAAGGCAAATGAAAGCTGCTCGGTAAGAACTATTTCTTTCAGCAGGGCATTAAAGCAAATACCATTGGGTTTTAGTCCCTCTGCTATTTTTTCTGCTCGAGTAATTAGCCTTGCCCAAATTCATGGCGTGCTGGCAAAAACGCGGTTTATAAATTGTCAATATTGCACTAGACCGCGTGCCGTCTTTTTTTACCAGCGTAAAACCATCCCCAATAATAACGGCGACGAACCCATCGCGTTAGCATAATACCACCCTCTTTGCCGATAAACGCGGCACAATCAATTTATTTCATTACAGATGCCGGTCAACATACGGCACATTTTTAATATTCGGTATATTATGAAACATTTCAAAAAGGTGTTAAGGCTTTGCGCTTTAAGTCTTTTTTTGGCACTTGCCTTAGCAGGCATGAGCATATTTGGGGTTCCCCCTACACTTAATAGAGACAGAAAAATATTTGCAGATAAAGAATGGGTTATGGAGCAAAACGAAAAAACCAATTCGGAAGAGAGCGGGGCGGAAAAATTAAAGTTTTAAATATTTACTCTTTTTAATCACTGAGATAGTGCAGAAGGCACAAAGAGGTAGAAAAAATCTTTGTAGACTCTGTGCGTTCTCAGTGCCGTCTGTGGCTATTTTTTACCTCCACGGTTGTCTTTCTATGTTAATTTTAATCTCCATATTTATCAAATGAAAAAATACTATATCCTTATCACCCTGTTTTTTATTGGGCTAATCGGTTCGGCAATTGCACCACATGATTATTTTACCTGGATACTGGAGGTCTTCCCGGCCATCATAGGTTTTGTTATCCTCGCCCTAACATTTAAGGGTTTTAGGTTTAGTTATTTAACCTATTATTTTATACTCGTCCATTGTTTTATCCTATTCGTTGGCGGGCATTATACCTACGCGCAGGTTCCGTTGTTTAACTGGATTAGGGATATTTTCCATCAAAGCCGCAATAATTACGATAAGCTTGGTCACTTCGCCCAGGGTTTTATTCCCGCCATGATAGTTCGCGAGATTTATATCCGGAAAAACATCATTCAAAGAAAATCGTGGATGCCATTTTTAACAGTGGTAGTTTGTATGGCCATCAGCATGTGTTATGAATTTTTGGAATGGTTTGTTTCGATTGCTTCCGGTTCGTCGGGCGATTCGTTTTTAGGTACCCAGGGCGATGTTTGGGACACGCAATCAGATATGCTTTTTGCAACTATCGGCGCTATTTGCATGGTTGTTTTTATGTCGAAATTACAGGATAAAAATATAAAACATTTAACAAAAACAATATAGCCGGAAACAAATGGCGTATACACTACGTATTGTATAACATGGATTTAAACGGTGCTACGTTAATATTCCCCCATCAATTATTTGAACAGCATCCCGCAGTAAATCCCGACCGCCCTGTTTACCTGGTAGAGGAAACTTTATTTTTCAATCAATATAATTTCAACAAGAAAAAGTTGATGCTGCATCGTGCCTCGATGAAATGGTACGCGCGTTACCTATCTGAAAAAAACATAGTTGTAAATTATATCGATGCAACCAGCAATCTGTCTGACGTCAGGTTGTTACTGCATGACCTCTCGCGTAAGGGTATAAATCAAATATTTTACGCTGATGCTGCCGATAACTGGCTAAACAGCCGGATACTCCGGGAATGTAAAAAGCTAAAAATAGACGTTAGAACGTATAAATCGCCTAACTTTTTAAACGCCGCCGGGGAGGTTGCCGGATTTTTCGATGAACGAAAAACTTATTTCCAGACAGATTTTTACAAAAACCAGCGTAAGCTGCGGAAAATACTTTTGGAAGGAGCTGAACAGCCTGTTGGCGGCAAGTGGACTTATGATGTCGATAATCGCCTTAAATTTCCGAAAAACGGTGCGGTGCCTTTACTTGAAGTGCCCGCTGACAACGAATTTACTATCGCGGCTAAGACATGGGTCGATAAAAACTTCCCAAACAATTACGGCGCCACCACATCGCCATTCGGCAATATTGGCGGATTTTATCCAACAAATTTTGCCGACGCAGAAAAATGGCTTGACGATTTTTTAAGCCACCGGCTGGCTAACTTCGGCATTTATGAAGACGCAATGGTTGCCAACGAAAGTTTCCTGTACCATTCCATACTTACACCAATGCTTAATATCGGGCTACTTAACCCGCAGCAAATAATCGACAAAGCGTTGCAGGCAGCCTCAGATAATGAAATACCGCTTAATTCGTTGGAAGGCTTCATCAGGCAGGTATTAGGCTGGCGCGAATTTGTACATATTGTGTATGAACGGGAAGGAAGTAAACAGCGCACTAAAAACTATTGGAAGTTTACACGCAAAATTCCAAAAACGTTTTGGACCGGAACAACCGGTATATCACCGGTGGATAAAGTTATAAAAAAAGTACTGGCAACAGGTTATTCTCATCACATTGAACGCCTGATGGTTATGGGGAATTTTATGCTACTCTGTGAATTTGACCCCGACGATGTTTACCGCTGGTTTATGGAAATGTATATTGATGCTTACGATTGGGTGATGGTGCCCAACGTTTATGGGATGACCCAATTTGCCGATGGCGGGCTTATGATGACCAAACCGTACATTAGCGGCAGCAATTACCTAATGAAAATGGGCGATTGGAAAAAGGGCCCCTGGCAGGATACCTGGGACGGTTTATTCTGGCGGTTTATGCATGTGCATCGCAGTTTTTTTTTACAGAACCCACGCCTGGGTATGCTCGTCAAAACTTTTGATAACATGCCTGCAGATAAAAAAAATACGCATTTAAATAATGCTGAACAGTTTTTGACACTTCTAAATAAATGATAGCTTTTTTGTTGATCAATCAGGCTTTTCCAAATAAAGTTGTAGTTACAAAGGCAATATCATAGTTTTAGCTATAATTAAACTGACCCATTAACAAATCAGACATGAAACACTATTACTTTAAAACCATTCTTTCGGCGCTTATGCTGGCAAGCGTAAGCCTTTACGCCCAACAGGAAGCTGTTGACACCGCCGCATTCGGCAAAATCAGGCGGGCCGAGATGTCAAACTCGCATATTCCGTCTATCGCTCACTATATTACTGACGTTTCGGGACCGAGGCTAACCAATTCACTAGGTTACAAGCGCGCAGGCATGTGGGCCGTGGAAACCATGAAAAAATGGGGCATGACAAATGCAGCCATGGAGCCATGGGGCGATTTTGGCAAAGGCTGGGAAATACAGGATTTCAGCATATCATTTAAAGCGCCTTATTCACAATCGATAATTGCTTATCCTGAGCCATGGAGTGGCAACACTAATGGCGAGATACATGGCGAGGTGGTGGTACTACCAGCTGCAAATGCTATGGATACCGCTTATATTATTAAACACGCTGCTGATTTTAAGGGAAAATTTGTTTTGATAGCAGGCGGCGCGCCAAGCTACGAGCAGGATTATAAACCTTCATCAGAGCGCCTGGCTGATACAGCCCTGGCTAATATGAAGGATACCTACATGCTGAGCAGGGAAATGCTGGAAGGCTTTCTAAAATATTTTAATACTATTGCCCGGGTGCCGATACTTATCCAGCAATCGGGCGCATTGGCAATTTTGACCACCGGCGGCGAAAACCGTAACGGGACCGTTTTTGTACAGGGCCTTATCGGTTACAAAACCAACAGCGAAAAAAGTGTGGTAAAAGTTGCTATATCTTCAGAAGACGGGCAGCGCATTAAACGTTTACTAGCATCCGGCCAAAAGGTTGAACTGAACCTTAATGTAAAAGCAAAGTTTAACGATTCGGACATAAAAGGTTATAATGTAGTAGGCGAAATCCAGGGAACTGATCCAAAGCTTAAATCGCAACTGGTGATGCTGGGCGGCCACATGGACGCCTGGGCTTCATCAACCGGTGCAACGGACAATGGCGCAGGCTGTATTGTAATGCTTGAGGCTGTTCGCTTGCTGGATTCGCTGGGTTTAAAACCAAAACGCACTATCCGCATAGCATTATGGGGTGGCGAAGAACAGGGTTTGCTGGGCTCATATGGCTACGTAAAAAACCATTACCGTGGCACCGACCTGGTTTTAAAACCTGAGGCTGCAAAAGTATCGGCGTATTTCAACCTTGACAATGGTACCGGTAAAATCCGCGGTATTTTCGCACAGGGCAATACTGCCATTGCTCCAATTTTCCAGGAATGGTTTAAACCGTTTGCCGATTTAGGCGCCAGCACCGTCACACTGAAAAACACAGGTTCAACCGATCACCTTTCATTCGATTGGGCAGGTATTCCGGGTTTTCAGTTTATCCAGGATCCGATAGATTACGAGACCCGCACACATCATAGCAATATGGACAACTACGACCACCTTAAAATAGAAGACCTTAAACAAGCTGCTGTAATTGTGGCATCATTTGTTTACCAGGCAAGTATGCGGCCTGATATGTTACCACGCAAAGCTCCTGAGAAAGGAACATTTGTATTTGATGGCTTGTAGTATCAGCTTCCGATAACAAATAAAAAGCCGACTTGCAATAACTGCAGGCGGCTTTTTGTTTAGTTAGTTTGTTTTGTTATTCTGCAGCAGCAGCTTCGTTCACCATGCTTTCTGCGGCCTGAGTTAAAGCTTCGTCTGTGGCTTTTTCGTTATCAAGCGTTTGTTGCAACAGGTCAGCCACTTCGGTATGACCCATAGTTTGTGCAAACGTGCGTAATGACCCGTATGTTGCAATTTCATAATGTTCAACTTTTTGGGCTGCTAATATTAAGCCGGCATCGCGGGTATGGGTACCTTTGTCCGTGTCTTCAATAATACTGGTAGCTTCGGCAAGCAAGCCTTCCATGGCATCACATTTTTTCGCTACTGCTTTTTCGTCAAGCAGTGCAAATACCTGCTCCAGTGTTTCAACATGTGTTTGTGTTTCCTGGGTGTGTTTTTCAAACGCTGCAGCTAAATCGCTGCTGGTTGCGGCCTTCTGCATTTTAGGCAGGGCCTTTACAAGGTGTTTCTCGGCCCAGTAAATGTCTTTAAGTTCGTCAACAAAGAATTTGTGAAATTCTGAGTCTTCCATTTTACCGGTTAAACCGGCAGGTTTTGTGTTTGCTGTTTTAGTAGCCATGTTTTTTAGTTTTAAATAGATGTATATGTACATTAAGCAACCAGAATACCGATCCCTTTGTTTTAACTTTCAATATATTTTATTTCAAATTAACTTATTTTACTCATGTACTAATACTATTAAATTAACTCAAACCAGCATGGGATGCTTTGCTTTTGCAACAAAAACCTGTAGTTTTTAAAATATCATTGTAGCGTTACGCGTTTTTTATCCGTAATGTGTAGTATAAATTATTTGTAACTATTAAATATGAAAAACTTTAAAAACAATTCGAAAAGATCAGTGGCGGGGCTTTTTGCTGTTTGCTTATTATCATTAACGCTATCATCCTGTCTGAAAGACCATAGCACAGTACCTGCAACCCCTGTGGCGTTGCTAAGTGTTATACAGGACTCACCTGGTCAAACACCGCTGGATTTTACACTTGATGGCATGCGTGTAAATGCCAACCAGATAGTTTATGGTGGTGGGCTCGACTATTTCAGGGCCTATGTGGGTAAAAGGACCGGAGCTTTCACACGGTCGGGAACAGGAAGCACTATTTTTAGCGATACTTTAACGCTTAAACAAAACTTCGCCTATACACTTTGCCTTGTAGGCAAATCGGCTACACCAGGTTTCCTTGTTTTAACCGATGCCATCACTCAGCCCGCATCAGGCAGCGCTAATTTAAGGTTTGTAAATCTTAGCCCGGATGCGCCCGCAGTTGATTTTGCAGTAAAAGACGGGGCCGTACTGGTAGCAAATAAAGGATTTAAAGAATTTTCAGATTTTACACCAATAGTCGGCAAAACTTACACTTTTGAGATAAGGCAGGCAGGCACAAACACTGTGTTGACTACATTAACCAACGTAAGCATTAACAGCGGTTATGTTTACACCATTTACCTGCGAGGACTTGCAGGTGCTACCGATGCTACTAAATTGACTGCTGATTTAATTACAAACGCTTACCCAAGCTTAAACTAATATTAACTACCTATAGTACACTTTAAGAGACCCGCCCAAAAAAGGCGGGTTTCTTTTTTGCCTGCTAATTTACACCCGTTAAATATCGGCCAAAAGGTAATAGCTTAATTAAGCGCAAAATCAATATCGACATCAATAACACCGCTAAAACAGTAACCGGCACTCCCCAAACAGGAGATGTTTTTGCTATGTTCACATTAGTTCTTTCCAAAAACAACACTAACAGTGGATGAATCAGGTATATCCCAAAGCTATAGTCAGAAATTAGTTGCACAATTGAGGTAACAGCTTTTGATACAGGCATGCGAACGTGTTTAACAAAAATAAAAATTCCCGCCGCCATCATCGCCACATTTACACTGGCGTATTCATAAAAAATAGCATTGAGAGCACCGGTATGCACCGACCAAAAATAAGTGCCAAAAAAAGTAATTAAAAACCCGGCAAAAAAAATCGCAGCAGCATAAATCTTTACGCGTTTTGTGTTAAATGTTTTTATAGTTAGATAATGGCCTAAAATAAAATACCCGATGTAGGCAGGGAAATTAATGAATAGCGATGCGATCCCCATTTTGTTTAGAATGGGCGCATTTAACAACAGACCCGCCAGCCATAAAATTAAATAATATGATATGTCGGCGGGCAATGCGTGTTTTATCCATTTGCTAATAATTGGCGTTGCCAGGTAAATGCCAATAAGCACGTATACAAACCACAGGTGGAAATAAGCGCCGTTGATAACAGACAATACAATGAATTTGAAAATATGCCCGCTTTGCAGTAAACCCCGGTCAATTATATTAAACAGTATAAAAACCGCTGTCCAAAATGCAAACGGCGGAATAATTCTTGTCGCTCTTTTTCGGAGAAACTCACTAGTTGAATAAGTTTTGGGTAAAATCAGGCTTCCTGAAACCATAATAAACATTGGCACAGAACATCTTGATATTGAATCGTAAAAATTTCCCGTCCACCAGTTTAAATCCGGGTTAATGGAGAAATTACCTACCGCGCTGCTGCAATGGATGGTAATTACTAAAATGATGGCTAAAGCCCTTAAAAAGTCGGGCCAAAATAAATGGGGTCGCTTACTTTCCAAATCAGATCTTATCACATGGTGAATGTACAAAAGAAATGTTAACCGAAAAGTTTATCATCCTCGCAGCATTGTAGATTAATTAAGTGGTGAGTGTAACAATTTTGATCCGATATTAAATAAACAGTTAAAATTTCATCATATTTAGTTAGTTAATAATCGGCTATGAAGAAATTTTTACTTCCTGTATTTATCCTCGTTGCATTCTATAACGCTTCCGCACAAAATACCGCTAAAAAGCCGCTCGACCATTCGGTTTATGATGCCTGGCAGAGCATAGATAATGAGCATATCAGCAACGATGGTAAATGGATTATTTATGTAATTAAGCCACAACAAGGTGATGCCAATCTTGTGATAACCGATCCCAAAAACAGCAGCAAATTCCAGGTACCAAGGGCAGATACTGCCCGCCTGACATTCGACTCAAAGTTTGCTGTTTGCCTCATAAAACCTTTCTTTAAAGACATCCGCCAGGCAAAAATAAAAAAGAAAAAACCTGCCGAGTTTCCAAAAGACACGTTGGGCATAATTACGCTGGGTAAAAATACCGTTGAAAAAGTGCCGGCTATCCGCTCGTTTAAAATAGCCGAAAAAGCCCCGGTAATTGCTTACCTATCCCCTGCTGATACGGTAAAGAAAGCAGCCGCTGCCGACACCTCTAAAAAAGCTATTGCCACAACCATAGCCCCGCCAACACGTGAAGGTGCAGAGTTATCGGTAAAACAATTGCTTACCGGCAAAACCCGCGTGTTTGAATATGTTACCGAATACCAGCTTAGTAAAAATGGCAAGTTGCTGGCGTTTGCGGTAACAGTGCCTAAAAAACCGAAGGACGTGAAATCGGGTATGTATTTATATGATATTGATAAGGATAGCCTGAAAATGATAAGTGCCGGCAGGGGCAATTATCGCAACCTCACTTTTGACGATGCCGGTAAGCAACTGGCATTCACTGCAGAGAAAAATCCGGAAAAAGCGCCTGTAAAACCCTTTAAACTTTATTACTATAACACAACCAGAGATACTGCCGATATCTCAGCGGGGCCAAATTCATTAGGCATGCCTGAGAAATGGGCCGCCAGTGGCGACGGCAAAGTGTTTTTCAGTAAGAGCGGTAACGCGCTTTATTTTGGTACTGCCCCTATCCCAAAACCAATTGATACCACGATAGTTGATTTTGAGGTTGCCAAGCTGGATATATGGAATTATAAAGACGACTACCTGCAACCTCAGCAATTAAAAAACCTGCAGCGGGAATTGCGGCGGAGCTATACGGCCATCATCCGTCCGAATGTTGGCGATAAGGAAACTGTAATGCTGGGTGATTTGAACATGCGTGATATTTTAATGCCAGACAACAATGATGCTGGTTTTGTTTTGGGCCTTACTGACACAGGAGCCCGCGTTCAAAGTCAGTGGGAAGGCGGCTCGGGCCAGGAAGCATACCTTATTAATACCCGCACCGGCGGCCGTGTGCGTATAAACGATAGACTAAAAGCCCGTTACAGCATTTCTCCTGATGGGAAATATGTGGTTTGGTTTGATAGCAAAGACCAAAACTGGCACAGTTATTCCATCGCGACAGCAAAAAAAACGAATTTAACGCAGGCCACCGGCGTAAAAATGGGTGAAGAAGAAAATGATGTTCCGGACGACCCATCGCCGTACGGATTATCTGCATGGGAAGAACACGATAAAAACGTGCTGATTTACGATCGTTACGACATTTGGAGCATTAACCCAGAAACCGGCAGCGCCGTAAGTTTAACAAATGGCGTTGGTCGCAAAAACAAAATTATCTTCCGTTATAACAGCGCCGATCCGGAGCAGAAGTTTATACCCTCAAAAAGTATGCTTTGGTTAATTGCACAGGATGAGCGGACCAAACAATGGGGCTATTATAAAAAGGAACTTGGCGGCATGACTGAACCGGAGAAAATAATTATGGCACCCAATGGCTATAGCAGCCTTCAAAAAGCCAAAAATTCTCCGGCGGTTATTTACACAAAATTCAGCTACCAACAGTCGCCTGATCTGTATGTTTCTTCAGATTTGAAAAAGGAGACCCGGCTTAGCGCCATTAATCCGCAACAGGCAGAATACAACTGGGGTACGGCAGAATTAGTGGAATGGACCACCCCAAAAGGTTTTCATTCAAAAGGAATATTGTACAAACCTGAAAATTTCGACCCGGCAAAAAAATACCCGATGATAGCTTATTTTTACGAGAAGCTGTCAGAAGGTTTGTATAGCTACATCCCCCCTGCTCCTACGCCATCGCGCTTGCCTATCTCATTTTTTGTGAGCAACGGGTACTTGGTTTTTGCACCCGACATCAGCTACCAAACCGGCCATCCCGGCGCATCGGCGGTGGAATTTGTGAATTCTGGGATAGAGGCGTTAAAAAAAAATTCGTGGGTTGATGGTACACACATCGGCATACAGGGCCAAAGCTGGGGCGGATACCAGGTTGCTTATTTGATTACGCAAACCAATATGTATGCAGCAGCGTGGGCCGGCGCACCGGTTGCAAACATGACATCGGCCTATGGCGGTATCCGCTGGGAAAGCGGCGTAAACCGCCAGTTTCAGTACGAAAAAACTCAAAGTCGTATTGGCGCTACCTTATGGGAAAAACCAGATCTGTATATTGAAAACTCGCCTCTCTTTCAATTACCAAAGGTTAAAACTCCAGTAATGATCATGTCGAACGATGCGGATGGCGCTGTGCCGTGGTACCAGGGTATTGAGATGTTTACCGCATTACGCAGGTTAGGCAAACCTGTTTGGCTGCTGCAATACAACGGCGAGGCGCATAACCTTGTTCAGCGGCAAAACCGCAAGGATATCTCTATCCGTGAACAACAATTCTTCGACCACTTTTTAAAAGGCGCCCCCATGCCGGTTTGGATGGATAAGGGCGTGCCAGCCATTGACAAGGGAAGAGATTGGGGATTTGAGTTGGAGAAATAGACTTTTTGGTTCATAGTTGATGGTTCATAGTTCATAGCCTGGGAAATAGTAGCAGTAGCAGTGTTTAGTAGCAGTCATAATTAAAGATGCTGCCGATAGCTACCCACTGATTCTAATCACTGCCACTGATTTTCAGACTGTCTACTGCCACCGCAGCTACCATGAACTATAAACCATCAACCATGAACTCCTCCACTTATTTATCTTCCTTTATCGCTTTCAAGCCTTTTGTCCAGCGCGTTAGTTGGTTAAGCATAACGGTTGAGGCTGTGTTCAATTTTTCATCGGGTACAAATTGATTTTCTTCATTGACGTACTGATGTACCACGGGAATATTTACCATTTCGTGAAGTGCGATAGCTTTCAATGAAAGCAAATCGGATTTTAAACTCATTACCGCCCGTACACCTGCAAAGGCACCTGCACTGTAGCTAACAATGCCAACCGGCTTGTAGGCCCATTCGTGTACCAGGTATTCAAGGGCGTTTTTTAATGATGCGGGGTAACTATAGTCATATTCGGCGGTTACAAAAATAAAGGCATCGGCTTCTTCAATTTTTGCGCTCCATTGTTTGGTATGTTCGTGTTCGTACTGCCGCATAATTGGATGAACAGCCTCATTCATTAACGGCAGGTTGATTTCGCCAAGGTCGAGAAACTCAACTTCAAAACCACCGTGGGCCTCTGCTGCTTCGGTTATCCATTTGGCCACTACCGGACCTTTACGCCCGGGCCTTATAGTTGATGATATTATTTTCAGCTTATACATTGTTCTTTGATTTAATGACACAACAAAAATATAAATGTTTAAACACACAATATTATTATCTTATTAAACGTGACACAACGCATACAACCAACGGTATTATTTGCATTAAGATTACAATTGAATCGAAATAATATCTAACAATTTGCGCTACAGATTGTTAAACTTTAAGTTGAATAATTTAATCAGCAAAATAATGAAAGCTCTAATAATCAATTGTACTTTAAAACCATCGCCCGAATTTTCTAATACGGGGGCGCTCATAAAAAAAGCAGAACAGCAATTAAAAGATAACGGCGTGCAAACTGAGGTTATTAGGTTAGTTGATTATGACGTAAGGCCGGGCACCGATGCTGACATGGGCAAAGGCGACCAATGGCCCATTATTCTTGAAAAGATAAAAAAATGCAATATCTTAATTGTCGGCACCCCAATCTGGATGGGGCACCTGGCGTCGACCACCCAACGGATGATTGAGCGATTGGATGCTATTTTTCATGACGATAAGTTTGCCGACGAAAAAACCGGCCAGTATTTTACCTATAATAAGGTTGCCGGATGCCTGATAACGGGCAACGAGGATGGCGCCCATGCTTGTGCTGCGCAGATATTATGGGCAGTGCAGGAACTTGGTTTTACTGTTCCGCCAAATGTAAATGCTTATTGGGTTGGTATGGCCGGCGGCGGCGAAGATTACGTTGAGGGCGGCGGAGAGAAATATTATTATACAAACTATACGCTGCGTTGGATGATAGCAAATCTCACGTACTTTGCAAAACTGCTGAAAGCCAACCCGATTGATAGCAACTTGAAACAACTGAGCGAACTAGCCAAACACAATTAAAATCATAGAGGTTATCCGCTTACCAATACCATAGAAAATGGCAATTGTTTGAGACCAGCCCCTAGCTGGTGGGTTGGATTATTTTTCAAATACCGGCTATTTTCAGGCGCATTTCGCCGCCAGTTTCCGCAAATCCCGCCAGCCATAGCTGCCGTGAAATTCACCGTGGTCGCCGTAAATCTTCGCGGCGCCCATAGCCTCATGAAAATAGCCGGATGGATTGGTAGACTCACCAAATAAAATCATCGACCCGATACCTTTATCTAAAAAGCGCCGCGCTACTTCGCAAAGCAACTTGCTGCCAAGGCCCAGGCGCTGGTAATCGCGCAGTAAATATATCTTATTCAACTCGCCCGAAAAGTCGGCTAAGTCACTATGCTTATAGGCCCTACCTTTTGCAAACCCAACAAATTCACCTTTGGGGCTTTCGGCAATAATGCAAAACCAGCTGCCATCAGTAACTTCAAACTGTTGCCGCCACTGTCGTTCACGCAGTTGAAAATCGGGAAGATGCCTTGCATTTTCGTATGTTTCGGCCCAGGCTTTTACATGTACCGTGGCAAGGGCCGGTATATCGCCGGGCAATGCTTCGCGGATAATGATGGATGCGGGGTTTTCGCCCCTGGCTTGTAACTTTAAGGCATTGGCTTTGGCGGAGGGGCGCCTAAAATTGCCAATTGCACGTTTTGCAGCCAAAGTGCTATTTTTTATACTGCTAACTAAATTCATGGCCGTGATTTGGGTTTTACATGGATAAGCTTAACATCTTCAATTTTAACCATATAGACGCTTACAAACAGAATTAGTTGCAGACAATAACTCGAATTAACATACTGATAATTTTCTTTTCCCCGTTCTCTTTGAGTTTAAACCCAGGCTATATGTATGTCAATATTTTTTTCTCCGGGTGGGCCGCTTTGTATTTCGCATAGTACCGGCAGGCTAAATAAAGTATCACCTCGGCGATAATAAAAACTGAATAAAGTATTGGCAGGCCCCAACGGTGTTCGGGTGCTATTTCTGTGTAAGGCGCTGTTCCATACCAATCCTGGTGAATATTTCGTTCCCGCACGTAATTTACACCAAGCGCCAGCAAGTGAATTAGCGGTATATGTAGCAGATAATAAAAGAATGGAACACGGCCAAACGTTATAAAAATATCGGCAACCCGGCCTTTGATCTGGTTAGCAAAGGGCACCAGCGCAATCAGCGGCCCCAGCGTCATCAACAGGTATAGCTGCGATGCAGGATATTTTTTCTGGTCGAGGATTCTAAACAAAAACGGTTTATCGCCGTTGTAGGCCGGGCCGAAATAATTTACCAATATTGAAGCCACAAGGAAAACTATGATAGCGCTAATCCCTATACGCAAGCATGTTTTTTTTCGATCCTCATTTTGTTTAAGCAAGATGGTACCAAATCCGTAACCAGCCATCATTACCCCTATCCACGGAACAATTACATACAGGATGTTGATGCCCGGCAGCCAGTCTCCGTCAGACGGATAAACGAACTCCCAAAACCACCCAAAATGACCCCGCCAGTTCTGCGGCAGTAACAAAGGCACGAAATGAAAAAGCTGTTGCCCGAACATCACCAGCAACCCGGCTATGCCCATTGTTACCGGACGCAATCGTACAAACAAGGCCATCAACACCATACACCAGCCCAACATCCAGATAACGCCGGCAAGCATAAACTGCCCGTAATTCAAATTAAAGGTCCAGCAAAAGCGGATAAGTGTTAACTCCAAAACCACCAAAAGCAGGCCCCGGGTTAGCAGGAAACGGGTGAGTTTATGTCTGTCATTTAATTTATTGCCATACAAAAATGCGCTGCTACCGGCCAGGAACACAAAGGCGGGCACGCAAAAGTGCGTTACCCAACGCGTAAAAAATATACCGGGGTCAGGCCCGCCTGCCGGCATACCCGAGTAAACGCGCACATGGTCGATAGCCATCAGCACCATAACGGCGCCGCGCAGCAGGTCAACAGCTTGTATCCTGTTTGATGACGGTTTGTTTTGTGATGTAGCAGCGGTTGTCATTGGTTGTATTTACTTGATTAACAGGTATGTTTTGACAATAAATTTAATTAAAATACCAATATCTGCTTGTAAAAAATAAAATACAAAAAGAAACATTGCCCCTGGCGCAGGCCTGCGACCTGCGCTGATGAGTGTCGCCCCTTTGGGGCTGGGTGGAGTATTCTTTATTACAATATTATTGCACACTTTAATCTAACATCGCTAATGGGTGCTCGAAGACTAAAAAAAAATGAAAAAACCCCCAACGGGGCGGCCTCCGTCAGCGCAGGTCGCAGGCCTGCCCTAAAAGGTCGATTTCCATGCCCGGTAAACATTTTGCCCCGCTGCTTGTTTGACATGTATCCTAACTGTTCATATTAGCCAAGCCTAAATACCATAAAATGAAAAAATTACTATTAATACTCATAAGCATTTTGCCTGCTGTGGCATTTTGCCAAAGCCTGAAAGAATTTAAAGCCCCCAACGGGAAAACCTACCATATAGGCGATACCATTAAGGTAGGCATGGGCTCGATGCCCGAAGGTAACTTTAAGTATGTACAAGTAACGCCACCACCATTTTTTCCGCCGAGACCCAACGGCAATAATTTTAGCGCACGTAAGGATTTTGCCTTGAGCACCGCAGTTATCCGGAAAATTAAAATGGCCTCGCAGATGTCGGGCAGCGATAAGGTGATGTTTACGGTAAAAGCCGGCGGCATTGGCACTTACGATATCTGGATAGTTGAAGCCATTGCTGCCTGCGAGGTGACGCCCTGCAGCGGCACAACCCCGGGCGCAGTTTCACACACGAGTGTAGCCGATGAAATATTGAAGCTAAAAAAACTGCTTGATTCCGGCGCTATTACCAAAGCGGAATATGATGCGCAAAAGAAGAAATTGCTTGACGAATAAAAAAACGAAGAGCCACCCCGATTGCCCGGGGCGCCTCTTCGTCAATTACATATTGTAGAAAAATTGCTCGGCAACAATTTTTCCATCTTTCACTTCATAAACGGCTATTTCCTGCATAGGCATCCTTCCGCCCTCTTTATAAGTAACATCCATATGCATCGAAACAGTGAAGAAATTACCGATAACGATAGGATTTGAAACTTCACCGCTGTGAATTTCTTCTACCGTACTATACCAATATTGATTTTTACCCAATACAGCTTCCTTGCCTTCAGCAAGTTCCATAGGCGATCCTTTTGCTTCGTGGCTAACTATATTATCGTCATACAATTCATTAATGGCATCAATGTTTTTGCCTTCGCGACAAAGTGATACCAATCTGTCGGCTACTTGTTGTGTGTTCATAATAAAGGTTTTAATTTTTATTAAAGCTAAATATTATAAACGACAGCGCCCTGTTTTAGCATTTTAAATTTGTGTTAATTTATTGGCGATGGAACGGCATTCCTACCTGGGTTAAATATTGGTTCTAAATTAGCTCGAATCCATACCCCCCTAAAAGACTAGTTTTCATCTACTATATTTTCTCCAATTAACTCACTCAAACCCACGATGCCGCCGACCGATTGCACTAGGCCGAATTAAAAGACATCGTTCAGGCCTTTCGCATCCAATTAAATATCACCTTTTTTGGGTATTTTTTAGGATAGTTTGTATGCTTAATTTTAGTGTTAATTAACGGCATTTAATTAAACCTTAAAGCCACGCACCAACAATTTCAACAAGCCTATATCAGTAATGCAAAGTAATATAGTAACAAAATTAAAGTTTGGCGTTTTGCTATGCTTTAACCTATTTATCGGCCTTTCGTTACAGGCACAGCAGCCAGTGATAGCCTCGCATCCCCGCATAATGCTAAATGCTACTGTGAAAGCTGCATTACTGGTGAAAAAGAATAACAATGATGCCGACTGGCAGGCAACCCTGGCTGATGCCAATAAATATCTGCCCGGGCAGGTTATCCCCTGGAATACCGTTTCGGCAGCCGACGCTCAATATTATGGTACCGCCAACATTTTTTATTCGTATTGCGGCAGTAGCTGGCAGGATGCTACAATGGCTTTAGGGCTGGCCCACCAGCTAACTAAAACCAATAATGCAGGAGCCAATCCCACTGCCTATTCCAATAAATTATTGCAGCTTGCCGACGTAATTATCCAGGCTTATGCAACTTATCCACCAAATGCAAGCGGGGGCCCAAACATTTTTCAATATAACAGTTCATATGCTACGCGCCACGTGGGCAAAACTATTGCTGTTATTTATGACTGGTGCTATGACGAGCTTGGAGCTAGCCGTAAAGCAGCCTTGCTTAATGTTATGAAGAACTGGTTTACCTATATGAGTTCGACACCGTTTAGTGTAAATCAACTACAGGACGGGCCTACCGGTAATTACTTTGCGGGTCAGTTAATTTGCGCCGGTTATATGGGTTACGCTATCGCCGGCGACGACCCGCTTTCGCAAAAAATGATTGACTTTGCCCGGCAACGTATTGTAGGCACTCCTGGCAGCCTTAACCCTAACACCCAAACCTCGGGCGAAACCGCTTATAACTATTTTACCCAGGCGGTTAAAGGTGGTCTGCCGTCAGGTGCATCACAATCATATTTAGGGCCGCACACTTATGTTGCTGCCCCACAAAAAGACGGCATACCAAACCAGGGCTGGAGTTATGGTGGAGAAACAACACAATTTCTTACGGATTTTATAATTACAATTAAGACCGCAACCGGGGAAGATCTACTGCAAACCGATGTCGATTTAAAAACATTTTTCACTAAAACATCAACGGCGCTGGAACATGCAACGTTCCCAAACCATTTTCAATTAGACAACAGTAATGATAACGGTTCGTTTGTGGGTAGCGTAATGTCATATGCTCTACCATTGCGTCTTACCGCACTGCTGGAAGGCACGCCGGAAGGTGCAAATGTTGAATATTTTTATAAAAACCTGGTAAAACCGGTCAATTTGCTTTCAGGCAATAAAGGGTATCCGGCTTTAAACTGGGAGAAATTCTATTACTCAAAAACACGGGTATCAACAGTTATAAATTACAAACCTTATTACCCGGCCACTGCCACCAACGTTTACAATACAGTACCAATTAACAGCGGGATGCATAAGTTTTATATGCGAAAAGACTGGAGTGCCGGTTCAACCTGGGCATCAGTGATGATGGGAATCGGGACTTACGACCAACATAACCACAACCATGCAGGGCATTTTAAAATAGTACGCGGCGACAGCCATGACGGCGATGACCACCTGTTAGTCGGCGCAAACGAAGTGTCAAAATCCGGTGGAAACGGTATTGACGGCCCCACAAACTATTCCTACTCAAACAGCTTTAGCAACACGCTTTTTGTGAACGACTATAATGACTACGATACCCAATATCCAAACTTTGCCAATACAGTTGGCAATCAAAATTCGTTTGGATACGATGCTCCTACCAATGAAGAACAAAATGATAATTTTTCTTATTTCCGGGCAGATTTAACCAGCGCTTACCTTGTAAGTTATTCAAACCCGGATACTACTAAGCGCACAGTCAGGTATTATTACCGTTCATTTTTATACCTGCGCAATTCGGATATTTTTGTGGTGTATGATAAATTTATGGCCAAAAACAGTACAAATGCTGCCGGGCAATATAAAAAGCACCTGCGCTGGCATTTTCTGCAGCCACCTGTACTAAATGGCGGCAATATTACAGCCACGCAGGACAATTCAAAACTTTATATACATACCGTGCTGCCCGCCACTGTCGACGTTGTTACAGTAAACGAAAACACCAACCCCGATAACACTTTTGGCAGCGGTTACAACTACGCATTTAACACCAACACCTGGCGTGCCGAGGTTAATACCACTGGTAACCCGCTGCGCGAGGACATAGTTACCGTACTACAGCCTGGGGCAAAAACAACATCGGTCGAGATGGTTACCACCGCCATAAAAACCACGCAGAATAACATGGAAGGCAGTATTGTCAAGGCAAACGGCAATGATGAGCTGGTATTATTTAATAACAATATTGCCAAATACCCGGCACCGGTAACCCTTGCCTCCTACCCTTTTACGGGCCCTATAACTACCAATCATACTTTATGTGGCTTAGCCCCGGGCCAAAACTACATAGTAGCCTACAGCGCAGGTGTAGTTACAGTAACCAAGGCAGCAGCCGGAACCCACCAGGCTTCACCCTCAGGCGTGTTAACATTTACGCTGCAGGGAATGGTACTTTCGAACAACGCCAATCTTTCAAATTTAACCCTTAGCAGCGGCGTATTAACCCCGGTGTTTGCGCCGGGTACGGTTACTTATACCGTAACAGTGACTAACACTACTACCACTATTAAAATAACTCCATTTACCAGCGATGCCGCTGCATCTGTAAATGTAAACGGCACTGCGGTAGCGTCGGGTTCGGCCACGGCAAGTTTACCGTTGACTGTGGGTGTCAATGTAATTAACGCGGTGGTTACAGCCCAGGACGGCACAACCGTCAAAACTTACAAGCTAACGGTAACAAGGGCCAAATCAAATAATGCGGCACTAAGCTCCATAAAGCTTAGCCCGCTTTCAACATTAACAAGCACATCAGGGCCTGCCAGTGTAAATTATGTAACATCGGTAGCGCCGGGCATCACCAGCGTGACAGTGACACCAACCGTTCAAGTAGCAGGTACAACAATAAAAGTGAACGGTGTGACCGTGGCCAGCGGCGCTGCATCAGGCCCAATAGCCCTAAATGCAGGCCCTACAGTTGTTAATTTGGTGGTTACTGCGCAGGATGGGGTGACCCAAAAAACTTATACTATTACCGTTAACCGTACCGGCTCAAGCAACCCGGCCCTCAGCGCCATAAAACTTAACCCAACCGCAATATTGACAAGGACAACGGGGCCGTCAAATTCAAATTATTTCACCTCGGTTTCCCCTGGCACAACCAGTGTAACAATAACGCCAACTGCACAGGATGCAGGTACCACCATAATGGTGAGTGGAGCAACCACAGCAAGTGGTGTTGCATCTGCTCCGATAACGCTTAATGCCGGCCCTACCGTTATTGATATTATTGCAACCGCGCAGGATGGAGTAAATAAGAAAACCTACAGCATCACCGTAAACCGCACCGGTTCTACCAACGCTGCCTTAAGCAGCATAAAACTCAGTCCGGCTGCAGTTTTAACAACTATAACCGGCCCGGCCAATACAAATTACAGTGCTTCGGTACCAGCAGGCACGGCAAGCGTAAAAGTAATAACAACAGTTCAGGATGCAGAGGCAACCATTGTAATAAATGCAAGCACCGTTGCAAGTGGCGTGGCATCGGCGCCAATACCTTTAACCGCAACTCCAACCGTTATAAACATAACGGTGACCGCACCGGATGGAGTCAACAAAAAAACTTACGCCATTAACGTTAGCGTTGCAGCCCCTGTCACAATAATTGCCGGCAACATCACAAAGCATAATTTAGCAGGTATAGACATGCTGGAAGGGGAAAATGAAGACATAAAAGTCCACCCCGGCTTATCGCCCAACGGGGATGGGGTTAACGATTACCTGCAAATTGACGGATTGGAAGCTTACAAAGACAATAAGCTAACCATAATGGCGCGCAATGGCCAGGTTGTTTGTGAGGTAAATGGCTACAACAACGATACAAAACGGTTTGACGGCCGTGGTAAAAATGGCAGGTTACAATCACCGGGCACGTATTTATATGTTTTAGAATATAAGGCGGATGGCGCGGTGAAACGCAAAACGGGGTATATTTTGATGAAATATTAACGGATGCAAAGCCCGGCACCAAAATGCCGGGCTTTGCAGTTTCGTTGCAATCGGAAGAACTTACCCTTTAAAATTCATGTCAAAGGTCACCATCCATTGTATACCAAACTTATCGCGGCACATGCCGCAATAGGCGCCCCAAAAGGTTTGGTTTAGCGGCATTTCTATTTTACCGCCCTCGGCGAGGCCGTTAAAAAAGCGGTCGGTTTCTTCAATGCTTTCGGTGGCAATGTTTATATAAAAATTATTACCCATAGTTATTTCCATTCCCATCGATTCAAGTGCATCGGTAGCCATAATTGTGTTGTGCGGCCCCATCGGCAAGGATGCGTGCATGATCATGGTTTGTTCTTTAAGTGCCATTTTTTCATAACCCGGGCTTTCGTTAAAACGGCTGAATGCAGTGAACTCTACGCCGAATACTGATTTGTAAAATTTCATGGCGTCTTCGGTATTCCCCATGAAATTTAAGTAAGGATTAATGCTTATCATATCTTTTGTTGTTATTTTTTAACAAATTTACGGGCAAAATCGCTGCCGCCGAGTGTGTTAAAACGACAATGTTAAGGGGCGATTGTGACAAAATATGTTTTACATTTAGCATATGGTTAACATTTTCATTTTAACGCTAAAAAATGTGGTACCTGCCGCTGTTGCTGACACCGCCTACGTATTTAAAGTTGTTAATGAGCTACTTGAGAACTCAGGTAAAACTCCGATGTTTAATGTAATTACTGTAGGCCTCTCCAACGAGGTAAAACTAAATAACGGCTTATTTACGATGACACCGGATATACTAATGGGCGACGCCGGACAAGCCGACCTGCTTATTATCCCACCAATGACCGGTGACGCTTTGGCCGCCACTTATTTAAATAAAGATTTCGCGTCCTGGATATCCAAACAATATAAAAATGGCGCCGAAGTAGCCAGCCTGTGTGTTGGCGCTTTTTTGTTGGCTTATACCGGCTTGCTGAAAGGCCGCCTGTGCACCACGCATTGGGCCTATGCCAACGAGTTCAGGTATTATTATCCCGATGTAACCCTGGTTGACGAAAAAGTTATCACCCATCAAAACGGTTTATACTCCAGCGGTGGTAATAATGCTTACTGGAACCTCCTGTTGTACCTGGTTGAAAAATACACCAACCGCGAAATCGCTATCCACACCGCAAAGTTTTTTGTTATCGACCTTAACCGCCGCGACCAGTCGCCTTTTATCATCTTTACCGGGCAAAAAAATCACGACGATGAAGCCATTATTAAGGCCCAGGAGTTTATTGAAAAAAACTATGCTGATAAATTAACCATCGACCAGGTTGCAGATACGTTCAATTTAAGCCGGCGCACATTTGAGCGCAGGTTTAAAAAAGCCACCCGCAATACCGTTATCGAATACATCCAACGGGTAAAAATAGAAGCTTCAAAAAAGCAACTGGAGATTGGCCGCAAATCAATCAACGAGGTGATGTATGATGTTGGCTATACAGATGTAAAAACATTCAGGGATGTGTTCAAAAAAATAGCCGGCATGACCCCGACCGAATACAGGAGCAGGTATAATAAAGAGTAATCCTTTTCTGTGCTGCAGTTTTTTAAACCTTTCCTCCCACGTCTGCAAACATTGCGCGCCGCCACACAAAATAAGTTATAAAAATATAATATTAATTCAAACCATATTAAACAACCGTTGTTTAAAGGTGGAATATTTCAAAACCACTATTTTTAACTTAAAATTCCGAATTTCTAGCTGATAAATATTTTTAATACATTAGACATTGAATCCATCTTGAATTTGTTTTATTATCGTTACAATTAATATGATTAAACTTTACTAATCTGTAGCTTTTTTCAAAAACTAACAACTTTTATTAAATCACAATTTAAAACCTACCCGCATGAAAGCTGATGTTCTAGAAATAATTTTAAACAGAACTGATGTTGTCGACCCTTCATGATAAGTTGAAAATGCAGCAATTTAATAAATTCTATAAAATCCATAGAATTTATAGAATTATTACAATTTATTTCAGCTTTACCTTTTAACCGGTCTATTTCATTTTCTTACTGACACTTATAAATGTCCCGAGTTGTACCCCTGGCAACGGGGCCTTTTGAATTCCGGGCGCAAAATATTGACTTACAAATCCATCAAGATATAATGCATTTTCACAACCCAGCTTTTCCTTAAACAATTCAGCAAGTTCGTAAAAATTGACCTGGTCAATCGAGATCGCAAACACAACATTGCTTTTTGCGTTGATCCCCACCCCGTTCCTGATATTAATATTTTCAGAATGCTCTTTGAAGTTACTGTTGGTTACACCATTTATTAACAACATTGGGCCCGATTGTGTAGCCATATTTGGCTCCGGGTTGTTTTTAACATAGTTTTCGGTGGTCAGCACCTGGGCATCGCCTTTGCTGTTTATCATAAATACGCCGTTCGGCTTTAATTGATAAAAATTCCCTGTACCGCCTTGCCTGGAATTTACCGGGTTATAAGTCTTTCCGTTTGACACATACAAACCAACCGGGCTAAAATCCTTTTCGTACATACCGCCATTGGTAACAAACACAAGGCTGTTACCTTTAATAGCAGCTATACTGGTAAAACTGTAAAGTTGTCCGTTGTTTTGCACTTGATTAAACAGTTCAACCTTGTATTGATGCGGGTCGGCTTCAAAAACAAAATAACGCTTCCCTAAAAACGTAATTTGTTTAAACAGACCCATTTTATCCAATGCTTGCGTATCAGTTTGGGAGTAATAAGATATTGAAGCCAGGCAAAGTAACATTACAAAAATATAGCCCGCGGCTTTCATAGGCTGGCTGTTAATTTCCCGCAAGCAGTTGCGCCTTCGCTGTGTCCAAGTTGTCCATCTCCTGTTTCGCCAATACCGGGAATTTCAAATCCAACTCTTTCAATGTCTCCAAAATAATTGTTGATATCACCAGCCTGGTAAACCATTTTTTATCAGCAGGCACCACGTACCACGGCGATTTTTCTGTAGCCGTTTCCTTTATCGCATGTTCATAGGCTTGCATATAATCATCCCAATACTTCCGCTCTTCAACATCAGCCGCCGAGAATTTCCAGTTTTTCTTCGGGTTGTCAATACGTTTTAAAAACCGCTCCTTTTGTTCATCTTTTGACACGTTAAGAAAGAATTTGATAATCACTGTACCGTTATATGTTAGATGTTGCTCAAAATTGCGAATACTCTCATACCTGTGTTCCCAAAAAGCTTCTTTTATTTGTTTTACGTCGGTTATACCGGGCAATTGTTCCTTAAGCAGCAACTCGGGGTGCACTTTGGTAACCAGTACGTTTTCGTAATGCGAGCGGTTGTGTATGCCAATCCTGCCGCGCTGTGGCAAAGCTTTGTAATGCCGCCATAAAAAGTCATGCTCATAATCTTCAGTCGACGGTTGTTTAAAACTATAAACCTCGCAGCCCTGCGGGTTTAAACCCGACATGGAATGCTCAATCGCACTGTCTTTGCCTGCCGCGTCCATCGCCTGGAAAATAATCAACAGCGATTGTCGGTTGGCCGCATAAAGTTTTATCTGCTGCACCGTTATCTCTTCAACCAACGTTTCCAATGCTGTTTTTGCATCTTCTTTTTTAAAACCGTCGGAATATGCGGGGTCAAAATCATTAAGTGAAAATTTTTTGCCCGCAGTTATTTTAAATTTATTAATTATGCCACTCATAGTATTAAATTGGTAAATGCAAGTTAGCTTAAAATTTACCTTTAAAACTTACGTTGTTATTATTTGTTAAAACGGCTATGATATAGGCCCATATTTTTACATCTTTACCACATGTTCAGGCGAATTAAAAACCGGTTTCTGCGATATTTCCTAATATTCATCTATTTCGTTATCATATTTTTCTGTTCTATCGAACTTAACTTCCTGTGGTTATTTGGCTATTCGCCTGATATGCACGATATTAAAAACCCAAGTATGTCATTGGCATCGGAGGTTTATTATGCCGATGGGACGCTGATAGGTCGTTATTATAAAGAAAACCGTTCGCCGGTTGATTTCAAACAAATATCTCCCAATATTATAAACGGCCTTATTGCTACCGAGGACGTACGGTTTTACCACCATAACGGTGTTGATTTCTTCTCGTTTTTTACGAGCATGCTTTCAACAGCAAAAGGCGAGCGGCGCGGCGGCAGTACCATTACCCAGCAGCTGGCAAAAAACCTGTTCGAAACCCGTAAAAAGAAATCGCAGGGTTTTATAAGGCATATACCGGTTATCCGCACAGTTGTATACAAATGCAAAGAATGGCTCACCGCTTTTAAAATCGAGCATGTTTACAGCAAGCAGGAAATTCTGACAATGTATTTAAATACGGTTCCGTTTGGCAACAATACGTATGGTGTAAAAACGGCATCATTAAAGCTATTTAACAAAACACCTGACGCTGTTACACCTGCCGAAGCGGCTACCCTGGTTGGAATGTTAAAAGCAACATCAACCTATAACCCTATAAACAATCCAAAGCATTCGCTGGAGCGCCGGAATATTGTTTTGGGCCAGATGCTTAAATACGACTATATTAAAAAGGCCCAATACGATACAAGTGTAGATAAGCCCATTAAGCTTGATTTAACCTATGTAGAAAACGAAGGCCAGGGCGACTCGTACCTTCGCCAGGCCGTTGAACGCTGGCTAAAAAAATGGCTAAAAGAAAACGATTACGACCTTTACAACGATGGGTTAAAGATATACACCACTATTGACCCGCGCCTGCAACAATATGCTGAGGAAGCGGTTACCGAAAAAATGAAAATGCTGCAAAAGCGTTTTTACACCCTTTGGGGCAACAAAAACCCATGGCAGGATCTGGACGGAAACGAGATAAAGGATTTTGTATTGAAAAACGAGCAGCGTTTACCCATCTATGCCAAGCTGCAAAAAAAATACGGTAGTAATACCACGCTAATCAACCAATATTTCGAACGCCCAAAACACATGAAAGTGTTTACATGGCATGGTGAAAGTGATACAACCTTTTCAACCATCGACTCAATAAAGTACTATGCAAAGCTGTTAAATACCGGCATGATGTCGTTAGAGCCTACTACAGGCAAAATAAAAGTTTGGGTTGGCGGTATCAACTACAAATACTTTAATTACGACCATGTAAACCAGTCACGCAGGCAGGCAGGCTCAACGTTTAAGCCCTTCGCTTACTTAACCGCGTTGGATAACGGTTTTACCCCCTGCGATAAATTTACCGACAAACCTGTATCAATAAAATATACCGATGAGGGCCGCGACCAGGTTTGGGAACCCAACAACGCCGATTTTCATTTCTCGTACCAGGAAATGTCATTGCGCTGGGCGATGGGTAAGTCGGTTAATTCTATTACTGCACAGTTAACCGAGAAAGTTGGCTGGAACAAAATTGTTGATTATGCGCACAAGGTCGGTATAGAAAGCCCTTTAAGAGCAATACCTTCAGTATCATTAGGTTCAAATGATGTTTCAGTGTTTGAAATGGTGAGAGCCTATGGCACCTTCCTTAACAGGGGCAAAAAGGTTGATCCAATATTGGTTACCAAAATAACCGAGCAGGATGGTACAGTTTTAAAAGAATTTGAGTTGAAGGAAGAGCGGGTTATCAGCGAGGAAACGGCTTGGCTGATGTTATACATGTTCCGTGGCGGCATGGAGGAACCGGGTGGTACCTCGCAGGCGTTATGGGAATACACCGGCTTATGGAAAAAGAGCAGCAATCAAATCGGCGGCAAAACCGGTACTTCTTCAAAATATGTTGATGGCTGGTACATGGGTATCACCAAAGATTTGGTAACCGGCGTTTGGGTTGGCGACGATGACCGCACCGTACACTTTACCAGTTCAGAAACCGGCGAAGGTTCGCACACAGCATTACCGATATTTGCCCGCTTTATGGAAAAAGTTTATGCCGATCCAAAATCGGGCTATACACCGGGGCCATTCCCGAAACCATGGAGCAAGATCACTAAAAAATATGATTGTCCGTCGCCGGTTCCGGTTGTAGATTCAGTAGCAACAGACAGCTTGTACAAGCCACATCTGGATAGCTTAAAAGCCATACCCGATCCAACGGCTGCTCCTGAAAATCAGCAGCCAAAAGCAACGGACAGGTAGTTTGGAACGTAGTTCATAGTGATGGTTCATAGTTCATGGTAGCTGCAATGTTACCGCGTCGTAAAATCTTTTCGACTATGAACTAGGAAATATGAACCATCAACTTTTTACTTAATTTTAGCGCTTATTCTATTTATCGCCACATGAATAAACATCTCCCCTCATTAAAAAAATACGCCATTATATTTCTGTGCCTGTTAGGCTCGCTTTTATTAAGCTTTAATGCCAGTGCGCAGTACTTCGGGCAAAATAAGGTCAGGTATAAAAACTTGAAGTTCCAGGTATACAAAACACCGCACTTTGAGATTTATTATTATCTGAAAAACGATAGCATGCTGAAGCGCTTTGCACAGGAAAGCGAGTTATGGTACACGCTGCACCAGCAAATTTTCAGGGACACATTTAAACATGTTAACCCGATTATACTATATGCCGACCACCCCGATTTTCAGCAAACAACCGCGCTGGATGGCGAAATTGACGTGGGTACCGGGGGTGTTACTGAAGGCCTTAAAAACCGTATAGTAATGCCGATAATGGAGAGCAACCAGATGACGCGCCACGTTATTGGCCACGAGTTGGTACACGCTTTTCAATACCATGCGCTACAAACGGGTGATTCTACAAACTTTGAGAACATTGGCAATATACCATTGTGGATGGTTGAAGGGATGGCCGAATACCTATCGCTTGGCAAAAAAGACGCTTATACGGCTATGTGGATGCGTGATGCCTATTTAAACCACGATATCCCAACCGTACGCGACCTTACCGAAACCAATAAGTATTTCCCATACCGTTACGGTGAGGCCTTTTATTCGTTTATCGGTTCAACTTATGGTGATACAGTTATTGTGCCGTTCTTTAAAAATGTGGCCCGCTTTGGTTTGGGTTACGGTATAAGGCGCACATTTGGCTATGATGATAAAACACTGTCGAGCCTTTGGAAAAATGCTGTAGAAACAACCTATAAGCCCTATTTGAAGGACACCGTACAAAAACCTGTAGGAACCCGTATAATCGATGAGCATAATTCGGGAAAAATGAATCTTGCACCGGCAGTGAGTCCCGACGGCAGATACGTTGCTTTCCTTTCAGAGAAAAGCTTGTTTTCGGTCGATTTATTTTTGGCGGATGCTAAAACCGGGCGTGTGATCCGTAAGATAACCGGCAAGGTATCGAACACCCATATTGATGAATACAACTTTATCGAATCGGCCGGTGCGTGGTCGCCGGATAGTAAGAAGTTTGCATTCAGTGTTTTTAATAAAGGCATAAACCGCATGCTGGTGGTTGATGTGGCATCCGGCAATATTGTTGATGATGTTGCAATGGGTAAGGCTGAGCAGTTTAGTAACCTTTCATGGTCGCCGGATGGAAAGAATATCGTTTTCCAGGGATTGGCCGAGGGTCAGGGCGATTTGTACCTGTATAATTTCGATACCAAACAGGTTAAGCAACTAACAAACGATAAATACACTGATTATCAGCCGGCCTTCTCGCGCGATGGTAAAAAAATCGTCTTCTCGACCGATCGCAAGACCTATGATAAATCTTTATCTTATGCCATAACATTCAGTCTGGCCGAATTGGATATTGCCAGCGGAAAGATAACTGATATTGATGTATTTAGCGGGGAGAACAATTTGAATCCGCAATATTCTTCAGATGGGTCGCAAATTTATTTCCTCTCAAACCACCAGGGATTCCGTAACATGTTCCGCTACACCCCGGCCACCGGCAAAGTTGAACAAATGACCAACCTGTTTACTGGTGTTAGCGGTATTACAGAATACTCCCCTGCCCTTAGTGTTTCGGCGAATAACGACATTGTTTACTCATACTACAGCAAACAAAAATATGCCATTTACAATGCCAAAGCAACGGACTTCACGGCACAAACTGTGGATGGCGCTGCCGGCGATTTTGGCGCGGGCATACTTCCGCCGGCACGTTCTGTAGGCGTCGATTTGATAAACTCAAATTTGAATAACTACCTGGCATACCCTAAGTTGCCATTCGACTCGGTTAAAGCCATTCCTTACAAGCCTAAATTCAAACTCGACTACCTGGCCAGCAGCGGCGTAGGTGCATCAGTAAGCCAGTACGGCGCGGGTTTATCAAGCGGCGTGCAGGGCGTATTTAGTGATATATTGGGTCGTAACCAAATTTATGCAGGGCTCGCAGTAAACGGCGAGGTTTATGATTTTGGCGGGCAGTTCACCTATATCAATCAAACCGGCAGGTGGAACATTGGGGGAAGCGTGTCACATATTCCATTCCAGACAGCTAATTACAGCGTTGTACCGTCGACATATAAAATTAGTAATGGTTCCACCATCCCGACGGAAGAAGAACGATATGACATTATCCGAATCTTCCAGGACCAAGCATCATTGTTTACCTCTTACCCTATCACCAAAAAAACACGCGTTGAATTTGGAACTGGGTATGCACATTACTATTACCGGGTTGACAGGTATACCACCATATATGATACGCTTGGCAATTTCATCGATAACAACAAAAGTCATATATCAAACTCAGCTTATAACGCCGATCCTAATAACAACGGCATCAATTTAACGCCGTTTAGCATATTCAATGTAAATACAGCGCTGGTTGGCGATAACTCATTCTTCGGTGTAGCGTCGCCGCTTAGTGGTTACCGCTATCGTTTGCAGGCCGAATATGATTTTGGCACCTATAAGTTTTTTGCACCAACTATTGATTTGCGCGAATACTGGCGCGTGGCCCCCGTTACTTTTGCCGCCCGTTTATACGGATACGGTCGCTTTGGACAAACCGGCAATTTATACCAGCTATATGTTGGTTACCCTTTCCTGATACGCGGATACGAGGCGCAAACCTTTTATAATGCTAACGGTAAAAAGCAAACAAACGGCTTTACTATCGACCAATTATCAGGCAATCGCATAGCAGTGGCCAATTTTGAAGTGAGGCTTCCATTTACAGGTCCTGAAAAACTATCACAATTTAAATCGAAAGTTTTATTTACCGAGTTGAACGCATTTTTTGATGCCGGCCTGGCCTGGAACTCGGGCAACCAGATAAAATTCGGCTCAAGTCCGGACGCAATCGGGACCGATGCCAGCGGTAATACGGTTTATAATACAAACCAGCGGATTCCGGCCTTAAGCGCTGGTATTTCGCTAAGAGTAAATATATTTGGGTATTTTGTATTAGAGCCATACCTGGCGGTACCATTTAACCGTACAGACGTTAGCAAGCCGGTATTTGGCCTTGGCTTTACACCAGGATGGTAGCCAATAGAGCCAGGAATCAAGAGTCAAGAACCAAGACTGAAAGTTATCTTCTTTCTGTTGATTCTTGACTCTTGGTTCTTAATTCGCATCATTTCCCATTTCATGACGCAATCCTGATTCTATCGTCTTGATTTTTGAAGCTTTTCTTCTACCTTTGCGGCCATGAGAAATTGGTTTTTTATTCTATTGTTCGTTATCAGTGCGGGTTCAGTGTTTGCTCAAAGTGCTCCAAAAAACGAGCCTGCGGTTATCGACTCAGTAAAGGCAAAGTGGGGCAAGGTGAAAAATGTGAACGGTGTTGCAATGATTTCATCAAACAATATAATTGAAAACATTACTCTTTCGAAAGAATACAGCACCCTGGTAACTGCAATTGAAGATGCCGGCCTTACTGAAACATTTAAAAGTAAGGGGCCAATTACCTTTTTTGCACCCACTAACCAGGCTTTTGAAAAACTCCCTGCTGGCGAACTGGACACTTTGTTAAAGCCAAATCACAAACTTGACTTAAATTACCTGATCACCAGCCATGCAATTGTTGGCAAAGTCACCGTAAAAGATATTCAACATAAAATAAATTCGAACAACGGCGAGGCAACGTTCAGGACCATAGCAGGAACCACTTTAATCGCCAGGATTGATTCAAACCGGAATATTGTTTTAATAGATGATAATGGCGGGCAAAGTATTATCAGCAAATTTGATATCCAACAAAGCAATGGGATGCTGCATATTGTGAATGCAGTTTTGGTACCTAAAACCAAAAATATATAAACAGACTTACTGCTGACAAACCTGCTGTTAAAATATTACGTAGTTTAGGTTGTAAGGATATTAAACTTAATCCGACTAAATTAAAAATATAATAGCATGAAGAAATCAATTTTAACGCTTATTATTCTGAGCGTTTTTACATCATTTGGCTGCCAAATGAGCAGCGGGCAAATCAAAAAGTACGACCCAAAACGTAAAATGAGCAAAACTCCGGTGGAGTGGAAAAAAGTGCTTACACCAAATGCCTACCATATAATGGTAGAAAGCGGCACTGAACCCCCATACCAAAATGCTTACCATGAAAACCATGAAAAAGGCGTTTATGTAAGCGCAGCAACAGGCGAGGTTTTATTCTCATCGGAAGACAAATTTGACAGCGGCACCGGCTGGCCAAGTTTTGTAAGGCCCGTTGATCCTAAAAAAATTGAAATAGTTACCGACAACAGTGATGGCATGACACGCGACGAAGTTATTGAACGCAGCACCGGCCTGCACCTGGGCCACGTTTTTGATGACGGGCCAACCAATCGCGGCGGAATGCGGTATTGCATGAACTCAGGCGCGTTAAAATTTATTAAAAAGTAACAGCCTGCCTGTTCGAGCTGATTGATGGGCGAAGCTGAGGCCTAACCCTCACACCACTTTCATAGTTTAATCCAATGGTCAGATCTACCCAATCAGGGTTAACAGGTCTGATCATTTTTTCTTTTTGGGGCCTCGTATAAGTGCTAACTGTTTTAAAGCGCTCCATCGCCTGCTCTTCGGTATTTATCTCTTCAAAATAAACCAAACGGTTAAGCTGTTTGCTGTTGTCAAAAAATAAAGTAGGCATCTGGCGATAAAATTCCAAAGTTTTCAACAGGTCTGAACATAGGCCTACATGCAAGTTATTGCGGTTTCTGTCGGTAATGATATAGATGAAGCGTTTCATATTGATAAATAAAATTTGCTGGTTAAAAAATAATTACTAATTTTATGAGCATAAAAATACTAATAATTTTAGCAAATCCAAATTTTATGTCAAATATTCCTTCAAATATTAGATTTCTTCGCAAAAAGAAAGGCCTTACACAGCAGCAATTCGCTGATGAATTAGGCATAAAACGTTCGCTGGTAGGCGCTTACGAAGAGGAAAGAGCTGATCCAAAATATGACCTGCTAAAAAAAATAGCATTGTTCTTTGACGTGTCGATTGATGACTTTATTAATGATGAAATTGACGAAAAATGGGTACCAAAGGCAAAAGGCAACCCCGCCAACCTGCGTATTTTAACAATTTCTGTTGATAAAGACGACAATGAAAACATCGAACTGGTGCCAACCAAAGCAGCGGCTGGTTATTTAAATGGCTATGCCGATCGCGAATATGTTGCGGCGCTTCCAAAATTCTACCTGCCTATGCCTGCTTTTAAACAAGGCACTTACCGGGCTTTCGAGATAAAAGGCGATTCGATGTTGCCGCTGGAATCAGGCTCTATTATCATAGGCGAATACGTAGAGAACTGGAGCGACGTAAAACAGACTGAAACATACGTGGTAGTTTCAAAAACTGAAGGCGTAGTATATAAACGCATCGGCAATAAATTTAAAGACAATAAAAAGCTGAAACTGGTATCTGATAACCCTGTTTACGAACCCTATGAAATTGGTGGCGAAGACATATTGGAACTCTGGAAAGCAAAGGCCTACATATCAACACACCTGCCCGCGCCGGCACCACAGCCGACCCTGGAAAGCTTGACGGGGATGATGGCACAAATGCAGAGGTCGATATCGAACCTGCAGGGGAATAACTAATCGGCGTAATTGAAAGTTGAAATATTGTAATCTTATTGATACAATATTTCAACTTTTTTATTTGAGCGATGTTCAACCGCTTTTACCAGGTCGAAAAGGAACATTTCAACCTTAAAACCTTTCAACTTTCACAACTCTTCGATACCGCAACAATTAAGTTACATGCTAACAATTAAACCTTATTGCAGTTATCTTTATCTATAGATTAAATAAAAACTGAAAAACAATGAGAAAAATCATGTTAGTATGCTGCTTCCTTTTAGGACTTACAGCAATTAGCCGTGCACAAGGTGGCGGCCAGAGGATGAGCCCGGAAGACAGGGCAAAACAATTGCAGACAACACTTAAGCTTACTGATGATCAAACTGGCAAAATAACTGCTATTTTGAAAGTTCAGGCCACAAAAATGGATAGCGTAAGAACAGCTGCAAACGGCGACAGAACCGCAATGCGGACTGCAATGGGCCCAATAAGGACCGCTGCAAATGATCAGATTAAAGCCCTCCTAACCCCAGATCAGGCTACTGCATATCAAAAAATGCTTGATGAACAACGCGCCCGCATGCAACAAGGCGGTGGTGGTGGCGGCGGTGGTGGTAACTAATCGCCCGCTTTAAGTTTTTTTAAATGAAAGCGACTCGTTAACCGGGGCGCTTTCTTAATTTTGGGACAAATTTTAATTGCTTGGCATCACCACAAGAATTCATCAACAAAAAATTGCAGCAAAGGCAACTTGACGGTAATTACCGTACATTAAAAGCTGAAAACGGCCTTATTGATTTTTGCTCCAATGATTACCTGGGGTTTGCCCGTTCGCCAGCGCTAAGAAAACTGATTGATGAAGAGATCAATAGCTTCACCAATACAAAAAATGGGGCGACGGGTTCAAGGTTATTGTCGGGTAACTCAATGTATACCGAAGAAACCGAGCAATACATTGCCAGCCTGCATGGGTCCGAATCTGCATTGATATTCAATTCCGGGTACGATGCTAACCTGGGTTTATTCTCTTCGCTGCCCCAACGGGGCGATACAATTATTTTAGACGAACTTGCTCATGCCTCGATAATTGACGGCGCCCGCATGAGTTTTGCCAATAGGTACACCTTTAAACATAATGATTTAACAAGCCTTGAAGATAAATTAAAGCTGGCTAAAGGCATTTGTTATGTTGCGATTGAGAGTGTTTACTCAATGGATGGTGACACCCCTCCTATCACAGAAATTGCGCGACTTGTTGAAAAATACGACGCCAATTTGATTGTTGATGAAGCGCATGCAGTTGGATTATACGGCTTTGGTTTAATTGACAAGGACTTACGGGATAAAGTTTTTGCACGGGTAGTAACATTTGGTAAAGCATTAGGCTGCCATGGCGCCGTGGTGTTGGGGAGTAATTTACTACGGCAATATTTGATAAACTTTGCCAGGTCATTTATTTATACCACGGCGTTGCCGCCGCATGAAATAGCTTCTGTCAAAACAGCATATCAATATCTTCAGCAATCGGGGGACGAAATTGAAAAGCTAAAAAGCAACATCCAACTATTTAAACAATCCGTAATTAATAACAGATACAGGTTGATAAACAGCGAAAGCGCGATTCAATGCATTCTTTTAAACAGCAATGAACAGGCAAAAGCAGTAGCGGCTAAATTACAAAATACGGGATTGGATGTTCGCCCGATTTTAAGCCCAACCGTGCCGACAGGGAGCGAAAGGATAAGAATATGCCTGCATTCGTCTAATACCGAACAAGAAATAACATTATTAACTGATACCATAAACAGATTTACAGATGCCGGATAGCGCAATATTTATAACAGGGATAGGAACAGGGATAGGCAAAACCATCGTGTCGGCAGCTTTGGTTGAAAAACTAAAAGCAGACTACTGGAAACCCGTACAATCGGGCGATTTGAATGATACCGACACTGATAAAGTAAGAAATTTGATAACCAACAAAACCTCGGTTTTTCATCCGGAGACATACGCGTTAACGCAACCATTTTCGCCGCATAAATCTGCTGCTATAGATGGCATTGGTATCGATAAAGACAAATTCAACATCCCGGAGACTAGTAACACGCTGATAATTGAAGGTGCCGGAGGCTTAATGGTACCGCTGAATACGAACTTTTTAATAATCGACCTTATTAAACAACTGGGCGCCGAAGTAATACTGGTTTCACGCAATTATTTGGGCAGCATTAACCACACCCTGCTATCAGTAGATGCATTAAAACAACGCGACATCCCGATAAAAGGCATCATTTTCAACGGAATTAAAGACATCTATTCAAAAGAATATATTCTTGACTATACGGGCCTTGAATCCCTTGGCCATATCCCTGACTATCCGTTAATTGATAAGAATTCAATTTTGGATGCGGGTAGTTACATTGAGCTATAATTGTTGAAATGTTGTAAAGTTGAAAGGTTGAAAAGTTTTATAGATTTGCTTTGTTTTTTGACTTTTGCAGGAGGCAGTTTATTCGTGCAAGTGTTAAATCAACATTACAACTTTACAACATTTCAACCTTCAAACAACCACCAATGACCAATATTACAGTAGTAGGCTCAGGGACAATGGGCAACGGCATAGCACACACTTTTGCACAACATGGCTTTAAGGTTAACCTGGTTGACGTCAATCCCGATGCACTTGCACGGGCAATACAAACCATAACCGGTAATCTTGACCGGCAAGTAAAAAAAGGCACTATTGATGAGCAATTAAAATCATCGACCCTCAACAATATTATCACCCTAACCGACCTCAAAACCGCAGCAGCCAATGCCGATTTGGTAATTGAAGCAGCCACCGAGAACCGTGAAATAAAGCTGAACCTGTTTAAACAACTAAGTGATTTTTGTAAGGATGGCGCAATACTTGCATCAAATACATCCTCAATATCCATCACGCAAATTGCATCGGTAACTAAAAATCCGGCTAATGTAATAGGCATGCACTTTATGAACCCGGTGCCTGTTATGAAACTGGTGGAAGTGATACGTGGCTATGCCACCACCGATGAGGTAACGGGTACCATTATGGAGATATCGCGCAAGCTGAACAAAGTACCGGTTGAGGTTAATGATTATCCCGGATTTGTGGCTAACCGCATTTTAATGCCGATGATAAATGAGGCCATTTACACTTTGTACGAAAGCGTAGCCGGTGTTGATGAAATTGATACTGTTATGAAATTAGGCATGGCCCACCCTATGGGTCCGTTGCAACTTGCCGATTTTATTGGCCTGGATGTTTGCCTGGCGATATTAAACGTATTATATAACGGTTTCGGTAATCAAAAATATGCCCCTTGTCCGTTGCTGGTTAATATGGTAACGGCAGGCCACACCGGGGTTAAATCAGGAAGCGGATTTTATAAATATACTGCCGGGAGTAAAGAATTGGTTGTGGCGGATAAATTCTTAAAATAATGAACGTTAAAACCATGCTATTTTTAACCTAATCGCTAACCTCCAGCCTCTGATCTCTAACTTCAAATAAACCTTTTTATTTCCCAATTGTCTTATTAGTATCTACTTATTGTTTAATAATTAATAAGATACCAATGAAAACAATATCGAAAATAGGTATAATGACGGCTTTAGCGGGGTCATTATTCCTTTCGGCCTGCGAAGGAAGTTACTATGTGGCTGACCAGCCGGTCGAACCTGTTTATGAAAGGCCCATTGCTCCATACGCAGGCGCCGTATGGATTGATGGCGACTGGGGTTATAGCGGCGGCAGATACGTATATCACCGCGGATACTGGTCGAGGCCAAGGAGTGGCCGTGCGTATGCACGTGGTTCGTGGGAACATACACCCCGTGGTTACAGGTGGCACAGAGGTGGTTGGAGGTAGGCCCCCCGGCCCCCTTAGACGGAGTAAAAAATAAAGCGGCTGTCGGAAAAAAACTGACAACCGCTTTACTTTTTAAAAGATTCCCCCTTCAGGGGGTTAGGGGGCTCTACATCCTCTCCGGTACCTCTATCCCCAGCAATTTCATCGCCTTATTTATCACCTTACCAGATGCTGAAGAAAGTTGTAGCCTGAATTGTTTTACCTCTTCGTCCTCGGCTTGCAATATTGACTTCTCGTGGTAAAATTTATTGTAAACCTTCGCAAGTTCGTATACATAATTTGCAATTATTGCCGGGCTGTACCCTTCGGCAGCAGTTTGTATAATTGCCGGGAACTGGGTTAAAATAGCTATAACATCCCGTTCTTCTGCAGCTATTTCTTTAACGGTTATTTCGGCATTTGTGATTTTTGCGCGGCTTAGTACTGACCGTATACGCGCATGTGTATATTGAATAAATGGCCCTGTATGCCCCTGGAAATCAACAGACTCTTCCGGGTTAAACAGCAACCGTTTTTTCGGATCGACCTTTAAAAGGAAATATTTTAGAGCACCCATTCCTATGGTATGGTAAAGCTGCAGCTTTTCATCGTCGGTAAAACCATCAACCTTTCCCATTGCTTCGGTCTGGTCCTTGGCCGTCTGCTCCATATCGTTCACCAAATCATCGGCATCAACAACAGTTCCTTCGCGCGACTTCATCTTACCGGAAGGCAAATCAACCATACCGTATGATAAATGATAAAGACCGGCAGCGCCATCCTTACCCAACTTGTTAAGTATGGTAAACAATACTTTGAAATGGTAATCCTGCTCGTTGCCCACCACGTAGATTGATTTATCCATGTGATAATCATTGTACTTAAGCTGTGCGGTACCCATATCCTGGGTCATGTAAACCGAAGTACCATCGGAACGCAAAACCAGCTTTTCATCCAATCCATCGGCGGTAAGGTCAATCCAAACGGAGCCATCATCTTTTTTAAAGAACACGCCTTTCTCCAGCCCCTCATCTACAATATCTTTTCCTAACAGGTATGTATCCGACTCGTAATAGAATTTATCGAAGCTTACGCCTAATTTTTTATAGGTTTCCGCAAAACCGGTGTACACCCAGTTGTTCATGGTTTTCCAAAGGGTGATGACCGCTTCATTGCCGGCTTCCCATTGCTGTAGCATTGACTGGGCTTCTTTAATCAGCGGTGCATTCTTTTTCGCCTCATCTTCGGTTTGACCGGCTGCCTTTAGCTCTTCTATTTGCTTTTTATATTCCTTGTCGAATATTACATAGTATTTCCCCACCAAATGGTCGCCTTTCATGCCTGTTGACTCTGGCGTTTCGCCCTCACCAAACTTTTGCCATGCCAGCATCGATTTGCAGATGTGTATACCCCGGTCGTTAACCAAATTGGTTTTTACAACTTCATAACCTGCGGCTGCTAAAATTTCAGATACCGAAAAACCCAACAGGTTATTGCGCACATGCCCCAAATGCAATGGTTTGTTGGTATTGGGTGATGAATACTCAACCATTACCTTTTGGCCGTTTGGTTCGGCAACAGCAAAGCTATCGGGTAAAATTTCGGTGTATAATTGTTTTATCCAGTAACTATCAGCCAATGATATATTCAAGAAACCCTTTACCACATTAAAACCGGAAACATCGACAAGTTCATCCAGTAGAAATGTGCCTACATCAGCGCCAGTTTGCTCCGGCGATTTTTTGGAGAATTTGGTAAACGGAAAAGTAACAACGGTAACCTGCCCTTCAAACTCCTTGCGGGTTTCCTGCAGGTTTATATCAGCAGCGGCAATATCAGTATTATATAAATGCTTAACAGCTTTGACAGTAGCTTCAAGAATAAAATTCATAGGGCAAAAGTACGAATTAAGTCGGAACCGGGATTAAACGGATTTGATTGATTTTTCAGATTGATGCAAAATTCGTGAACTTTTTGGGTGCTCTGCGGCAGCCCACATTCAATAACTAACCTCTAATCTCTGCGCTCTAATCACTATATTTGTTCCTCTTCTACAAACCATTTATGACACTTAGCAATAGCAAATTTAAATTAGATGTAACATCCGAAATTGGGAACCTGCGCGCATTATTAATCCACAGCCCCGACAATGGGCTTGGTAAAGTTGTGCCCTCAAAAGCACAAGACTGGCTTTTTGAGGACATTGTACACCTGGATACCATGCGCAAAAATGAATATGACTACTATGTTAAGCTGTTGATGTACTTTTTGGACCCAGCCAAAATAAAAGGTAAGCTTGCACAAATTGATTCCGAAGAAAACAACCGTTCGTTTTACAAGCCTGATGATAAAGATTTTCATGCATCGAATAAAGTAATTGAGATACAAACTTTACTGGAAGACATTTTGCAGGAGGGCGATATCCGCAAAAAATTAGTAGCCTCGGTATGTGCGATTGAGGGATGTAATTACCAATTGCAAACGCAATTGATTGCTACCGAACCATCTGAACTGGCAAAAATCATCATATCTGGTTCGTTAAACAAAAACGAAATGATATTTGCGCCTATCCCTAACCTGATATTCAGCAGGGACATTGGGGTGGCGGTAAATAATTATATGCTGTTAAACAAACCTGCAAAAAAAGCCCGTGCCCGCGAAACTTTGCTGGCGCGATATATTTTCTTTAATCATCCGCTGTTTGCATCATACCGCAATAACATCTTGGAGATACCCGAAACCGTGCAGCATTTTTTACGCCCCGGCGAGGACAATGAGCAGAAAACAACGCTGGAGGGCGGAGATGTAATGATGGTTAGCCCGGAGCATTTGCTGATTGGCTGCAGCGAACGAACGTCGGCAAGCGGGGCCAGCGAGGCCATAAAGCTGCTGTTTAAGCATGATGTAGTTAAAAAGGTAACTATTGTGAAAATCCCCCATAAACGGGATTATATGCACATTGATACGATATTTACCCAAGTAAAACGCAACATGTGGGTACTGCTGCGCTCACTGTCGATAACAGAAAGCCAGGCTGAAATGGAAGAGCCGATAGCATGGTTTGCAGATAAAAAATCGAAGGACAAGGTCGAAATTGTGCAGTTCAGAAAGGATAAAAAGCCAAAAACGTTTAATACCATTGAAGATTTGCTGGCCAATATCAGCGAAAAAGATTTGGAAAGCCCGGAGAAGACGCAGTTTATTTACTCCGGCGGCGATATTTTCCCCTACAATTCGCGCGAGCAATGGACAGACTCGTGTAACCTGCTGGCCGTAAAAGAAGGTGTGGTACTCGGTTATGACCGTAACGATAAAACTGTTGAAGCTTTTAAAGAAAAAGGCTTCGCCATAATAAAAGTTGCCGAGCTGCTAAAACAATTTGAAAGCGGCGAACTTAACCCGGAAACAATGACCGACACGCTGATATTAATGCCATCTGCAGAGCTTTCAAGAGCGCGGGGTGGTTTCCATTGTATGAGTATGCCGTTGCAAAGAGACGCAATTATCTGAACCGGGATTTAGCGGATTAACGGATTTTTCAGATTGGAATCCGTAATTACCAATGTACTGTTGAACCAATGAACTAATGAACACTCAATCGACTTCCCACATATTAATGATACGCCCGGTGAATTTCGGGTTTAATGAAGAAACTGCAGGCAGCAACGCTTTCCAGGACCGCAATGCGGCTAAGGACGATGTTAACGAAAAAGCGCAGCGGGAATTCGACCGCATGGTAAATACCTTATGCAGCAACGGCGTTGACGTAACGGTAATTGATGATACGCACGAGCCCTATACACCAGATTCTATCTTTCCCAACAACTGGGTATCATTCCATGGGGATGGCGGCGTGTTTTTATACCCTATGCAGGCCGAAAACCGCAGGCTGGAGCGACGGGAGGACATTATAGCGAAACTGGAAGATAATTTTGCGGTAAAGCATATTATTGATTTGAGCCGTTTTGAAGTTGAAGGTAAGTTTTTAGAAGGCACCGGCAGCATGGTGCTCGACAGGGAGAATAAAATTGCATATGCCTGTCTATCCCCCCGTACCGACCGGGACGTACTTAACCTGTTTTGCGAACAAACTGGCTATACACCGGTTTGCTTTGATGCTGCGGACGAAAAAGGCCAGGCAATTTACCATACAAATGTCTTGATGTGTGTTGGAAGCCAATTTGCAGTTATTTGTTTGGATAGTATTCCAAATCCGCACGAAAAGATTGTTGTTAAAGAATCACTTTTATCAACCCAAAAAGAAATTATTGATATTTCTTTTGCGCAAATGAACCAGTTTGCCGGCAATATGCTTGAAGTTAAAAATGCTGAAGGCGAAAATCTGATTGTGATGAGTAAAAATGCTTTTAATGCTTTGCTTGAAGAGCAGAAGACAGCTTTGGAACAATACGGAAAATTGGTTTATTCGGACATCAATACCATTGAAACGAATGGCGGTGGCAGTGCAAGGTGTATGATGGCTGAAGTGCATTTACCCGGAATTACTTAACCTATTTTTAACAAAAATTTAATCAATTAAATTACATTCCTACTATAAAATTTATCTTAACAATTAGCACATTATTGCGTTTAAAATATACATTTGCCAAAATTTTATTAAATGCAGAGTTACGAGGAATTTCTTGACCTGAGTGTAGGTTTCCCGCAGGACGGTTTTGAGATAATTGAGGATGAACTTTATTTTCACGACCTCAATTTAATGGAGATGATTGAAACGTATGGCACGCCCCTGCGCTTCACTTATTTACCTATAATTTCTAAAAAAATACAGCAGGCCAAGTTGCTGTTTCAGCAAGCAATAGTTAAAAACAACTATCGCGGCAGCTATAAGTATTGCTATTGCACCAAAAGCTCGCACTTTAAGCATATTGTTGAAGAAGCGCTGAAAAACGAGATCCACCTGGAAACCTCTTCGGCTTTTGATATGCCGATGATTGACGCGCTGGAGAAAAAGGGTGCAGTGAGCAAGGACGTTACCGTAATATGCAACGGTTTCAAAACCTTCCAATACAAAACCTATATTGTCGATATGTTGCATGATGGATTTTCAAACATCATCCCGGTATTGGATAATAAGGAAGAGTTTAACCTGTATGATGACGAGATTGAAATGGATACACCATGCAACCTCGGCATACGTATAGCGGCAGAGGAGCAACCAGATTCGCAGTTCTATACTTCGCGTTTAGGTGTGCGTATGGAGGATATTATAGATTTTTATCATAATAAAATAGAGGGAAATCCCAACTTCAGGGTTAAACTGCTGCATTTCTTTATCAACTCAGGTATATCGGATACTCCGTACTATTGGAACGAATTGGAGAAATACGTTACGCTGTATTGCAAGTTTAAAAAGATAAACCCGCATTTAGATACGCTTGACATTGGCGGTGGCATGCCTTTTAAAGATTCGCTGGTTTTTGATTTCGATTATGAATACATGATAAACGAAATTGTAAGCCGGATTAAAGAAATTTGCGCAGATAACGACACCGAGGAACCGGACATTATTACCGAGTTCGGTAAATACACTGTTGCCGAAGCATCAGGCATTTTATATAAAGTGCTGGGCCGCAAGCAGCAAAATGACCGCGAACGCTGGTTAATGCTGGATGGTTCGTTCATTACTAACTTACCAGATGTTTGGGCTTTAAACCAGAAATACATCCTGCTGCCGGTTAACAACTGGGACAGCGAATACGAACGTGTAAACCTTGGTGGCATAACCTGCGACGGTCAGGATTACTACAACCAGGAAGCGCACATGAACAGCGTATTTATGCCAAAAACCCGCAAGGTGCAATACCTAGGCTTTTTCAATACCGGCGCCTACCAGGAAGTATTGAGCGGCTATGGCGGCATTCACCATTGCCTGTTGCCATCGCCAAAGCATGTTATCATCCGCCGCAACCGCGATGAGACATTCAACTTCGAGGTGTTTGGCGAAGAACAAAACAGTAAACAGGTATTGAAGATTTTAGGTTACACCACCTGATAGTTATTAGTTAACTGGAGGTTAGAGATTAGAAAAAAATAGAGGCGCATATATTGCGCCTTTTTTGTGATGTTTGGATTATGAAACACATCCCCCTGCATAAAATCAGCGAAAGGGTCAACATCGGGCTGGAGATACGCTACTATGGCAGTCACGAAAAAATACAACGCGACGGCGATATGTTAGGCGTACACCGCGACGATCATTTTATATTTTTTGTAATTGAAGAGGGCGAGGCCGAGATAATGGTTGACTTCACCCATTTAGATTTACCGGAACAGTCTATTTATTATATGCTGCCTGGGCAGGTGCACCATCGCATTAGAAGTGATAATGGCCGTGGCTGGTTTTTAGCCATAGATACCGGATTGATACCGAAAGAATACCGGGATGTATTTGACGACCAATTACTTTTGCAGCAACCCTGCAAATTAACTGTTGAAAAATACTTGGAATGCTATAAGTTGATGCGTTTGTTGAACGATGCCTACCTGCAGCAAACCGAAGGACCCTTTTACCTGCAGATGGTCTATTCGTTGTTAAATTATTTCCTGGGAATAGCAGCTACCTGCTACTGCATTAACACCGGCGCCCAAAAAACAGCTTCACGACCAAACCTGATTGCTTATGATTTCAAAAAGCTGCTGGCTGAAAACTACAAAACCGAAAAAAGCCCTTCTGCTTATGCGGCTATGCTGAATATTTCGGCGCCTTACCTTAATGAGGCCTTAAAAAAGGTAACAGGCCTGCCTGTAACTTATTGGATTACCCACGAAATACTTTTAGAGGCTAAGCGCTTATTATTTTATACTGACCTTACCGTAAAAGAAATTGCGCACCAGCTTGGTTACGAAGATCATACTTATTTTTCGCGGCTATTTAAAAGTTCGGAAAACACTACGCCTTTGGCGTTTCGCAACAGTTACCGCAAATAGTCCAACACCTACCCTATTCTGTCTATTTTCAGTAGGCTTCAATTCCGGTTTCTTTGTAATATTAATTATTACAATATGAGCAAACTAATATTAAACAAACTAAAGAAAAAAGCTTCCGGCATAATTGAAGGCAGGGTGTTAAAAACAGCTTTAATATTGGAAGTTAGAAAGTGGCCATCCTCAACCATTATAGAAATCGACCTGCATTTACCAACTGCCGTAATGGATGGATGGAACGAGGTTAATTATATGAAATGCAGGGTAGCAGATTTCACCTATCGCGACTATACACCCTCCGGCTGGGATGCGGAAACGCAAACCTGCACATTATACATTGATATTGACCATTCCGGGCCTGGTACCGCCTGGGCAAAAAGCCTCGGCAAAGGCGATGAAATTAACTATTTAAGTATTAAAACGACCAGCCAAACCCCGGTAAATACTTCGGCAGTTATCTGCCTGGGCGATGAAAGCAGCCTTGGGCACCTGTTGGCTATGCAGCAACTGGCAACGCCGGCTGCGCGTTTTTCGGGTGCGGTATTAATGGGTAACGAACATAACCGCAGCCTTTTTACTGAATATTTTAAAACGCCGTTAAAACCGGTATTGCGCACGGATGTCTTCGGGCATCATTCATTAACCGAATGGCTGTTGCAACAATCTTATCATTTAGAGAATACAATTTTTTGTTTAACCGGTAATAGTACAATGGTGACGCAGCTACGCAAAATATTAAAACAACAGGGATACAGCCATAACCAAATTAAGGCGCAGGGTTTCTGGTACTAATAACCTAGCTGGCTTTTAAAGCTTTATAAGCTTTAGTTTCGTTAACTGGGGTTACCTCTTCAACGGGTAATTGCGGAGCGAATTTTGGTGAGGACACTGTCGCTTCAGGAAAATGGTCGTCCAACTTTGCCGAAATGCTTTTAATGGCTTTATCCATGCTGGTAGCCGAGCAGAAAAGATGATCCTCAAATAGTTCATATTCCTTTTGCCGGTTGTCGCTGGTTTTTATAACATCTATAATCCCCATAATGTTAGAGAGGTGCTTGCGCACCTCATGAGAATTAATAAATGCCAGTTCCTTTTTTTGAGCGGTGAATAAAAGCTTTTCATAGTGACGTTTTTGTTTTGCGCTACGATAAAACATGGCGATAAGAATGATAATAAAAATAGCTCCAAGTACCGCAAACATCAGCCATATACGCTCGCGCTTATAGCTTTCATCTTTTTGCATGTACGAACCTTCAATTTCATCGATCATTATTTGTGACGAAATATTACCCACCTGTGTAAGCCGGTTCACTACATCTTCAGCTTGTTCAAGCGACAATTTAAAGTTATAAGCCGCAGTTTTATGGTCCTTTTTCGCTTCAGCAATTTGCCCCAGCACTTTGTAAAGGTGATATTTAATTTCAGGATGATTTATTTCAAGCGGCTGCGCCAGCAATTCGTTAATTATGGTAATTGCCGAGTCGGGCTGCCCACCGTTAAAATAGGCATCAGCCAGGTTCTGTTGGTCCTGATCGATATATTGATAAAGGGTATCCTTTTGAAGTTTCTTGATAAGGTTGATGGCACTTTTAAAATCATATTGCAGGATAGCCAGATAATATTCGGTACGCTTTTGATAGGTATGTAACTTGTAAATATTGCCTTTTATTCCCAAAAGCTTGTCATGATACACCTTTAGCGAGTCCGGTTTATTCATCCTGAAAAAGTTCTCAGCTTTATTATAATAAATAACCTTATTAACATTCACGTCGTCTGAGCCGTATTTTTTATTTAGAAGTTCCGCCTGGTTTAGGTAGAATAACGATTGGCTGTAAAAATTATTCTTGTAGTAAACGTCGCTCATATTAACGTCTATTTGCACCTGAAGATGGGGGTCATTAATCTTCAGCGTTTCTTTTTTTGATAGCCCATAACTCGTTACCGCATCAATGGCATTACCTTCCTCTGTTTGAATGAAAGCCAGGTGGCTTAAAAACGAGTACACCAGGTAATGATCGTGGTTATAGCCTGCAAATTTTATGGCTTTTACCATCGCAACTTCTGCATCGTCCATATGCACGAGCCTGCGCTGGTACATACTTTCGGCAAAGTATTCAAAAGCAACGGCATTTTCCACATGTAATTGGGACAGCGTGTTATTCAGTTCTTTCTTAGTGGCAAGCAATCCGAACTCTGGCGATAACCGCAGGCTATTTGTAATATAGCCAACAATTTTTTTTTCGCGCTCAACCCGATTTTCGATTTTAAGAATGGTCTTAAGGGAATTTACATCAATAAGCGGAGCCGCAGCACTTACTTTTAAAGTGATGCAGGCAAATATGACACATATGTATAATAGTCTCTTTAACATTCCGCCGCCTATTCAGATCAGTCACATGGAGATAAGGCCAAAGCTTGCGACTTATTATTAAGTCGCAGGCACATCAAAAACAGGTTAATTTTTTGACGTAAAGCGTTTATTCCAGGTGATGATTCAGCTTTATAAAGTTTAATACGTTTAAAATGTTACAAAGGTTGCAGGGGGAAGTCCGGAAAGCCGGGAGAGACCGGGAAATCAGAACGAAAAAAAAACTTCCGCAGTCTTAGCTCGCAGGGCTTTGTCTGATCTCTATCCGTGATCATAGGATTCCACGCCGGCAAAGCGTTCCACTTTTGCACGACACAGGAAGGTACTGGAACACCATGAAATATTCTAATTATCAATATTTTAATATTTCATTACTTTATAAGTAACTGATAATCAAACATTAAAAATTTTATACTTTTTGAATACATTTTGGTAATTTATTCAGAATCGACATGTTTCGTGTTTTTCAATGGCGGGTCGTCTTGAAAGAATTTACACTTTTTTAGTGCATAATTCTGATTTGGGTTTACAATATCAAATCATTGAAATTTTAATCTACAGAAAAACTAAACAGTTGTTAAATTAGCTATTATAATACTTCCAAAAAACGTATTAAGAGATAAACCTTTCTCTGTAATGCAGGTCAAACCAACAAAGCACTAAGCTTTATTTATTACTAAAGATCTAATCACGTATTTATGAAGAAGTTATTATTTTTCGGATTACTGTCCCTCTCAATTATCATCGGTTGTAAAACACAAATTTATTCCATCGGAACATCCGAAGCAGAGTTCAGGGCGCACAACAAAGGCGCTGATCTTATTGAGCAAACGGAACATACAACAGTTTATAAAAAATATGATCGCGCAATGTTCCCAACTACAGGGGATAAGTATTATTATTTTGTTAATGGTAAGTTAGTGCGCATTGATGTAACAGGGCCCAATACAGCTGATATCGTGATCCGGCATACCAGTAAATAAATAAAGTAAACTTGTAATTTAATAACTTCCAAAGTTTTTAATAAAACGAGGGCGTGATTTCTGTTTTTAACGTTTTAACTTATTTCAGAACAAGACAACCAGTCGGTTCCATATAATATTAACAAGGTTTAAATAGTATAGTATTTTTTAAATTTGGCGATGATTATGACCGGAACAAATAAAACGATGTCCGTTTTTATTTTATGTATTTGGTTATGTGCATGCTCAATGCAAAAACGTGTAAAATACCATGATGATAGCGTAGTGTTTTACCGCAATCTATTTAAATTATCTTCCGACGATAGATTTAAAGGGAAGGATTCAATTGTAACTATTCACTTCACGGACGGCAAAATCAAAGCCATCGGCAGATTTGCGATAGATACTAAGGGTGAATTATCTAATTTAAAGACTGGCAAATGGATTGAATACTATGAAAACGGCCATGTCGAATCCAAAGGTTATTATAAAATCGGGAAATTTATTAATTGTGGGCCAGGTGGTTTAGAACAAGAATATTACAACTATAAATACGGTGATTGGGGGTACTATTTCGCAGATGGTTCTGCTAAGGCCTTTGGTAGATATGTGATAAGTAAGTATCCGATAAAGACAACATGTGGAGAAAGCACTCTTATAAATTTTGGCCTGACTGATGATAAATGGATGCATCACACCACATTCAAATCATTAGAAGAATTTGAAGTTGTAACTACCAAAGATGAATTTTATACAGACATTTTATTTTACGACAGGGCTAAGGGAAGGATGGTAATGAGCGGGCATCCTAATGAAAAATAAGGTTTTGCTTAAAACTGCACTCCCCACCGCTCCTCTATCCCCAAACCAAACAACGCAAAATCATACTTAACCGGGTCCATTGGATCAAATTCCCGCAATCGTTGGGTTAACTCAACAGCAGTTTGCCAATCCGTTTGTTTGCGGGTGATGAGGTTTAGCTTCCGGGTCACGCGATCAACGTGCAAATCGCAGGGGACTATCAGTTCCGACGGCTTAATATGGTTCCAGATACCAAAATCAACGCCACATTCATCCTTGCGCACCATCCAGCGTAAAAACATATTCAACCGCTTACAGGTTGATTTTTGTGATGGCGATGAAATATGCTTTTTTGTGCGGTGCGGAAAATCAGGTAACGAAAAAAAGTAGCTTCTGAAATGATTGAGATATTTTTCGATTGGCTCTGCTTCGTTATTGCCGCTCGTTAATTCGCTCGCATAAGTTCCTTCGCTATCGCTCAGGATGACAAAGTTTGATTGGGTTTCTGCGGGTATAAATGCAGCCTCTAATGATTGGTGCAGGGAATAATGATACCTGAAAAACGATATAAAATACAGCGTGTCGATATCATTAAAAGTACGATGCTTAAAATGCAGCAGCTTTTTTAAATCTATTTCGTGGTGATTCATGATAAAATCATAGGGTGCGTCGTCCATTAGGGTGATCAGTTCTTTACACTTATTGATGATGGTTACGCGCTGCCCCCAGGCCAATACTGCCGCCCACAATCCCATAATTTCGATATCCTGCCTTTGGGTAAACATGTGCGGGATAGAAACCGGGTCGTTCGGAATAAATTCGGGACGGTTGTATTGGATTACTTTTGAATCGAGGAAAGCTTTTATGTTTTCAATCATGCAATTAAATACCTGATTGTCATTGCGAACGAGGAACGAGCGCGGCAATCGCGAACTTTACAGAGCGGCACTGCATAGTTCGCGATTGCTTCGTTCCTCGCAATGACAAATTTTATAGTTTTATGAAAGTGCTTGCTTCAAATCCTCCAGCAAATCATCCACATCCTCTACCCCTACGCTCAGCCTCAACAAATTGTCAACTACGCCCGCTTTTTCCCGTTCAGCTTTTGGTATCGAACCATGGGTCATACTCACCGGGTGATTAATTAATGATTCTACCCCGCCCAATGATTCCGCCAGGGCAAATACTTTAAAATTTGATGCAATGCGGTAGGTCTCCTTTAAATCGGCACCTTTCAGCACAATGGAGATCATGCCGCCGAAGCCGCGCATTTGTTTTTTAGCAATCTCGTGGTTGGGGTGGTCGGTAAAACCGGGCCAGTATATTTTCTCAACTTTCGGGTGCGTTTTAAGGTATTCGGCAATTTTGGCGCCGTTTTCGCAGTGGGCTTTCATGCGCAGGTGCAGGGTTTTTATACCGCGCAGCACCAGGAAACTATCCATCGGACCGGGCGTTGCACCGCAGGCATTGTAGATAAACCAAAGTTTTTTGTACAAATCCTCGTCGTTCAGCATCAAGGCTCCCATCACCACATCGCTATGGCCGCCAATATATTTGGTAACTGAGTGCATAACAATATCAGCACCCAAATCAATCGGGTTTTGCAGGTATGGTGATGCAAAAGTATTATCAACCGCGAATAAAATATTCTTCTCTTTAGTAATTTTGCCTATCGCAGCAATATCAACGATCTGCATGGTTGGATTGGTTGGCGTTTCAATCCAAACCAATTTTGTTTTGTCGTTGGCATATTGGCGCACAATTTCCGGGTTCGACAAATCCAGGAAATGAAATTTGATACCGTAGTTTGCAAATATCTTGGTGAATATTCGGTACGAGCCGCCGTACAAGTCATTGCCGGTAATAACTTCATCGCCCGGGGCAAGCAATTTCATTACTGCGTCCGTAGCGCCCATTCCGCTCGAAAACGCCAGGCCGAACTCTGCATTTTCCAAAGCAGCCAAACAGCTTTCCAAAGCCTTACGCGTTGGGTTGGTACCACGTGAATATTCAAACCCTTTATTATCTCCCGGCGATTTTTGCCAGTAAGTTGATGTTTGGTAGATGGGAGTCATTACGGCTCCGGTTGACGGATCAGGCTCCTGCCCTGCATGTATTGCTTTTGTTGCGAATTTCATGATTGGTGAGTTAACGGTCAATAAATTATAAAAGAAAAGATGCCGTGATTTATCAACTCCAATATTAATCATGCATGCAAATTCTCTCAAACTTTGTCATTGCGAGGAACGAAGCAATCGCGAACTACGCAGAGCAGCTCTGTAAAGTTCGCGATTGCCGCGCTCGTTCTTGGCTCGCAATGACAAAGAGTTTTAAATTCAAATTAATAAGCCCGGGCGAACAGTACGCGCTGTGTCGACGGCTTTCCTGTAAGTATACACTTCCCCTCCTCCTGCTTGTTATCCAAAGGTATGCAACGGATTGTAGCCTTAGTTTCATCTTTTATCCTTTGCTCAGTTTCCGATGTGCCATCCCAATGCGCCGACAGGAAACCAGGCTGCTCATCCAACATGCGTTTAAACTCGTCGTAAGTGTCAACCTCGGTGGTGTTTTCCGCTTTAAAGTTCAACGCTTTTTGGTAGATGTTGCTTTGTATTTCTTCCAGCAAAACTTCAATAACTGCAGTTAAACCTTCCTGGTTAACCGTTTCCTTGGTTTTTGTATCGCGACGGGCAAGCTCAACGGTCCCGTTTTGCATATCACGGCTGCCTATGGCAACGCGCAATGGAACGCCTTTCAACTCGTACTCGGCAAACTTAGCTCCCGGACGGTGTGTATCCCGGTTATCAAATTTAACCCTGATGTTTTTAGCTTTCAGTTCTCTTGTCAATTCTTTTACAAACATGGAGATATTGTCCAGTTCTTCCTGGTGTTTATATATCGGCACAACAACAACCTGTAACGGCGCCAGTTTTGGTGGCAACACCAGCCCGGCATCGTCCGAATGGGCCATTATCAGCGCGCCGATCAAACGGGTTGATACGCCCCATGAGGTTGCCCACACGTAATCAAGCTTATTTTCTTTATTGGTGAACTTTACATCAAATGCCTTGGCAAAGTTCTGCCCTAAAAAGTGCGAAGTGCCTGCCTGCAAAGCCTTGCCGTCCTGCATTAATGCTTCGATGCAGTACGTATCCAAAGCCCCGGCAAAACGCTCGTTCGCAGTTTTTTTACCTCGTACCACAGGCAACGCCAGCCAGTTTTCTACAAAATCTGCATAAACATTCAGCATTTGCTCGGTTTCCGCAATGGCTTCTTCGGGGGTTGCATGGGCGGTATGCCCTTCCTGCCATAAAAATTCGGTGGTACGCAAAAACAGGCGCGTACGCATCTCCCAGCGGACTACGTTGGCCCATTGGTTAACCAATATCGGCAGGTCGCGGTATGATTGTATCCAGCCCTTATAGGTGTTCCAGATAATTGTTTCAGATGTGGGGCGTAATATCAGTTCTTCTTCCAGTTTGGCCGTTTCGTCAACTACAATATTGCCGTTGCCATCATTCTTTAAGCGATAGTGGGTAACAACCGCGCACTCTTTGGCAAACCCCTCAACGTGACTGGCTTCTTTCGAGAAAAAAGATTTCGGTATCATCATCGGGAAATAGGCATTCACGTGGCCTGTTTCTTTAAACATACCGTCCAAAACGGCCTGCATACGTTCCCAAATTGAATAACCATAGGGCTTAATTATCATGCAACCCTTAACCGGCGAGTACTCAGCCATATCGGCTTTCAACACCAGGTCGTTATACCATTGCGAATAATCTTCGTCCTTACTTACAACCCCTTTGCTCATATTAATTTATAGTTTGTGATGTTTGAATTTATAAAGAGGCCAAATTTAAACTAAGATTTATAAGATTTATAGGATTATTGGATTTAAACTAAGATTTATTGGATTAAAAGATTGCAGGATTAAAAAAAAGGCCCGCTTGTCGCTAGGCTAATAATTTGAATATTAAGTTCTGATATCGAATACCCAGGCAAAAATCCTTAAATCCTAAAAATCCTATGAATCTTAGTTTAGTCTTCATTCACAAACGATCTCAGCATCCAGGTATTTTTCTCTTTAAACTGCATAAAGCGGTTTATCATGTCGTTGGTACCATCGTCGCCCGCATCAGCGGTTATTTCCAATATATCACGCTCCATCTTAATTAAAACGGCCATATCCTCAATTATAGCTTTAACCATTACGGTATCCTTTAAACCAATGGTATCAATTTCGTTGATTTTCGATTTTTTGATGTAATCCGCAAAAGTGCTGTAGGGCGACTTACCTAGGGTCAGTATCCTTTCGGCCAGTTCATCAATAGTAGTAAGCGCTGCGGTGTAAAGTTCCTCGAACTTAAGATGCAATGTAAAAAAGCTTTTGCCTTTAACATTCCAATGGCATCCGCGCACTTTTTGATAATGGATATGATAGTTGGCCAGCAACTCGTTTAAATGGTCGACTACGGGTTTTTCTGTTGATTCTTTGAGGCTTATTTTGTCTGCTTTCATAGTGTTTTTATTAAGCTGTAAATAGATGTTTTTTGTACCGCAAAAATAAGCATACCCGCAATTTATACTCATATTTGCACGTAATATGACACTATCGCCACACGTCGATCAGCAATTTGCCGGCACTATTTGGCGCATGGAAATTGATGCCGCAAATGATATCCTGCTTGTTGAAATAAGAAACAATCAGGACAGGTCTGTTTCTTTTGGGTCGATAGATTTAAAAAGCGGCCAGCTCTACTTTAAGGAATTAACAACCTCAGAGCGGTGGCTCACGGGCATTGAATGCGCCTGGGGCGGTGTATTGCTTATACATTTCTACCAATCAGAAACCGGGCCAACTCATAAGGGCCTGCTGGCCGTTGATGCCATTACCGGGCAAACGTTATGGAACAACTTCACCCATGCATTTGACCATTTAACAGCTAAGGGCCCCGTTGTTTATGACACGCGTATGCAGCCACGCAAATTATTTTTGGCGGATATTAAAAGCGGTACAACCACCCGTATTTACGAGCCCTATATTTTCCCGGAACCCGAAAATCATATTGTGGTACCCGAACAATTGCCGGCAGAACTTTTGCCACCCGGCTTAATTACCATTCATCCATATGGAAATTGGGTGCATTATCTTGAGCACAATAATTTTAGAATTGTATCTTTGCACGCGCTAAAGGCGGGGCAGCTGATACAAACACTCTATGTATTTGAGGGAAGCAGCGCGATGTATGAAGATTTATTAAATGCTGATATACAAAAAATCCAGCCGGAGGCGTTTATAATGCATAATAATTGTTTAATTTACATAAAAAATAAAACTGAACTAAAAGTTTTATCCCTATAAATTATTGACCCTAAGTTAATTATGAAATTTAAGATTCTATTCTTGGCCCTTTCATTATTGTCATTTTCCCAATTATTTGCCAAACCTGTAGTCGATTCAATCGGCGTAAAAAATAACGACGGCAAAAAAATGGTGCAGTTTAAGGTGAAAGCAGGCGATACCTATTACTCCATCGGGCACCGCTATAATATTAAGCCCGAAGTGCTGATGAAATTTAACGGCGCAAAAAAAGCAACCCTTTCATTAGGTAAAATTGTAAATGTGCCAACTGATATGCCATTTAAAAAAGGCAAAAAAGAAATAACTGAAAAGAAGCCTGCTAAAGAAACCAAAAAAGAGAAAAAGGCCAGGCTGGCGCGCGAAGCTGAAGAAGAACGCCAGGCAGCAAGAAAACACAAACATAAGGAACAGGCTCCAGAGCAGGAGTCGGCCCCAGCAGAGGCTACGCAGCCAGCTAAGCAACCTGTACAGCAACAGGTAGCGCCACCACAACCAGCTCAACAGCAGGTTGTACAGCAACCGGCTCAACAGCCTCAACAGGATACCACACCTCCTACACAATACAAGGTGTCGGCAGGTGAAACCCTGTATTCTATTGCTAAACGTTTTGGGACTAATGTAGATCAGATTACAAAGTTTAACAACCTAACGTCAACCAGCCTGCAACCCGGCCAGGTATTATTGATAAGCAATGCAGGTGCACCACAACAGGCACAACCGCCGGCGTCAACGCAAACTCAACCGCAGCAAACTGTTGTAAATACCGTTACACAACAAGCAACCGCAATACGCGATTCTACTCAGCCCTCTGCAATATTAAAGGACAGCGCCGACCGCCATTTAAATGCCAACAAATTCGGCATTTACGAAAAAAATGAAAAAGGCGCTGCAACCTGGATTGATGATCCAAGCCTCGATCCAAATAAAAAATTAGTACTGCACCGCACTGCACCGATAGGTACTGTGATAAAAATTACCAACCCAATGACTAACCGCACTACTTTTGCAAAAGTAGTTGGCCGTTTTACAGACAATGAATCAACGAAAGATGTTATTTTAGTGATGACAAAAAATGTTGCCGACTCATTAGGCGCTTTGGATAAACGCTTTCATGTAAACATCAGCTACGGTAGTCCGAATGAATAAACCATATATAATTGGTATTGCCGGGGGAAGCGGCTCCGGCAAGACTTTTTTTTTGAAGTGTTTTCTCGAGCATTTTTCTGCGGATGAGGTTTGCCTGGTATCGCAGGATGACTACTATTTTCCTGTGGCCCATCACATGACCAAGGAAGAAAATATGTACTATAACTTCGATCTCCCTTCAACTATCGATCATGACCATTTTGAGGCCGACATTGACAGCCTGATGAACGGCCAAACCATAGTTAAAAAAGAATACACTTTTAATAATCCTGATGCTATCCCTAAAATGCTGGAGATAAAATCTGCACCCATCATTATTGTTGAAGGCTTGTTTATTCTTCACTTTAAAAAGATCGCCGAAACACTTGACCTAAAGATCTTCATCGAAGCTGATAATGACATCGCCCTGCAACGCCGCCTTAAGCGCGATTTACTGGAACGCGGCTATTCGCACGAGGATGTGATGTACAGATGGGCAAATCATGTAACACCTGCGTACAAAGAGTTCCTGCTGCCTTATAAAGGCGAATGCGATAAGATAATCGTAAATAACAGCCACAAAGCTGAAGATATTATTTGTGTTACGGAGGAGATATCGAGGGATTTAAGGCAGCGTGTTTTAATTTGAAGATGTGCCGATTTGAAAATTTGAAAATCAAAAAGTATTCATTCGTCATCTTCAAATCAGCACACCATCAAATCTTCAAATCAAATTATCATCTCGGGAATATCCCCCTCAATAATAAGTTTACCTGCAGTCGCCTTCTTAATCTCTTCAACGCTCACCCCGGGAGCACGTTCCAGCAATTTAAAGCCGCCTTCTGGCAATACATCAAGTACTGCTAATTCAGTAACGATTTTTTTAACGCAGTTAACGCCAGTTAAGGGTAAGGTACAATTTGGCAACAGCTTTGATTCCCCTGCTTTGTTTACGTGCTGCATGGCCACAATTATATTTTCCGCGGATGCGACCAAATCCATAGCGCCGCCCATGCCTTTCACCATTTTGCCGGGGATTTTCCAGTTTGCTATATCGCCGTTTTCGGATACTTCCATAGCGCCTAAAATGGTTAGATTTACTTTCTTGGCCCGTATCATCCCAAAGCTCATCGCCGAATCAAACACCGCCGAACCGGGCAACATGGTAATGGTTTGCTTGCCGGCATTAATGATATCAGCATCCTCTTCCCCCTCAAACGGGAACGGCCCCATTCCCAGCAACCCATTTTCCGACTGCAGAACCACATCAATATTTTCCGGAATGTAATTAGCCACCAGCGTTGGTATACCAATACCCAGATTTACATAATATCCGTCCTTAATTTCTTTAGCAATACGTTTTGCTATTCCTTCTTTGTCAAGCATTTGCTTTTTTACTTATAGTATTTATTATCAACCGATTTCCCACCCGTCATTGCGAGGAACGAAGCAACCTCTACGCAGGACATTCAAGGACCTTTAGTTTGTGGCAGCCTAAAAGCTTCCGTCAGGTCACCACGCAGTTTATCGGTGCCTGATTAGCACGTGCAGATGACGCCGGTTATGTCCTTTTGCGAACCGTGCGTTGTTCAATCCTCTTTTCGTAGTTAACCCCCTGGAATATCCTGTGCACATATATCCCCGGCGTATGTATAAAGTTCGGGTCAAGCTCCCCCGGTTCCACAAGTTCTTCCACTTCGGCAATGGTAACTTTACCAGCCATGGCCATAACTGCATTAAAATTGCGGGCAGTAGCGCGATATATTAGATTCCCCATAGTATCGCCTTTCCAGGCTTTAACGATGGCGAAATCTGCTTCAAAGGCCATCTCCATTAAGTAATCCTTACCATTGAAATTCCGAACCTCTTTACCTATTGCTACTTCTGTACCGATACCCGCAGGGGTAAAAATAGCAGGCATGCCGTAGCCCGCTGCCATGCAGCGGGTGGCAAGCGTACCCTGTGGTATCAGCTCAACCTCCAGCTCACCGCTCAGCAACTGCCGCTCAAATTCTGCGTTTTCGCCAACGTACGACGATATCATTTTTTTAACCTGGCGCTGTTTCAACATTAGCCCAATGCCGAAATCGTCGACTCCGGCATTGTTCGAAATGCAGGTAAGATCCTTAACTCCTTTTTTAACTAAAGCTGCTATGCAATTTTCGGGCAGACCGCTCATGCCGAAGCCGCCCATCATTAAGGTCATGCCATCCTGAATGTCGCTCACGGCTTCATCAGCATTGCTAACTGTTTTATTCATGTTTTATAATTGGTGGGGCAAAATTAGTGTTTTTTAGTTCATGGTTGATGCTTCATTGTTCATAGCTTGAAAAAAGTGTAGCCGAAATAGTTGTATTTATAACACTAACCGCAGCTACTATCAACTAATGAAAACAATTCTCCTCCCCAACCGTAATTATCTATACATCAACAAACAAACTATGGAATTTAACAACAACAAGCATTTGGATGATTGGGACAGTTCTCCAAATAAGCCGGCTGATAAACCAAACGCATGGCGTGTTAATGATGACAAAAATTTAACAGAGGAACGCCTCGCGCGGAATTTATACGGCAAAAGCGAAAACAATATGAAGCCGGTAAAGGAAGGCCAGGCTATGGGCGGCCATAGTTTTGGCAAAAACAGTAAAACACCGGCGGGCGATGATAGGAATAACCCATCGCAAAACGCAGGCTACACTAATGCCTATTTTGCCCGTACCGAGCCATCGGAAGAACACCCTGAAGACACCAACTTTAAAGTAAAAAGCCAGGATGGGGAGCCTGATTATGCCAAAGCTCAACCTTATTCCAACTGGCACAATGAAACACCGAAGCCGGAAAAGCCGGAAGAACGCGGCGATGGCGAGAACGACCGTCCGCATGAAGAAACCAGCTATCAGGAAGGCACTGCCGATAACGAAAACGAACCCAATATCCCCGGCCCCAACGAAGTACCCGACCAGCAAAAGGTTGGCGAGGACGAGGCAGAGCATATAGAAACTTGAGTTAGTAATTAGAGATTAGTTAATTAGAGGTTAGATAGCTGCACGCAGCCTTTAAATTCTTTTCCCCTAAGCTCCGGTCTCTAATCTCTGATTAACCAACCTCTAATCACTACCATGAAATAACCCCATCCAAATATCCAATCAAATCATCAGCCATTGCTTGCTGTTCTTTGACGCTGGGATGTCCGTTGGTGTTTTTGTAGGGAATAAAATGGGTGTAAATATTTTTATCATTTAAACCGGCCACAGCTTTATCAATATAGCCGGGCCATGGCGAGCCAGTCTTGGTAGCATCCATACTACCCAGGATGCAGACAATTTTTGCTTTGGGATATTTTGACCTAACACTTTTCACGAAACTGCTGTAGGCGTTTATAATAAATTCGTCGGTTGGAGCGGTCGTACCAAACTTTGCTTTAAACTGCTCGTTGTCAGTCAACTTTACAATCCACGAGTCATTTTGAAACAGGTTAATAATTACCAGGTCAGGCGTATATTTTGAAAAATCCCATTTACTGGCGGGATTGGTGGCATCCAGCCTGTCGTACATTTCGGACATAACCAAGGGAAACCAGCTTACCGTTATGCCTATCCCGCTTTTTGAAGTATTGTAAAACTCAGCATTATAGTGCCGGGCCGTTATAGCAGAGTAGCTGATATAGCCGTTTTCATAAGGACTGGAGCCCCTGTCCTGCCCTGTGGTATCCTCATCGGCATAGCCACAACTAATTGAATCGCCAAAGTATTCTATTTTATGTTTATGGGTGGCTGGGGCGGCTAGTATTTTGCTTCCTTTATCAAGCGTTAGTCCGTAAAACCAGGTTTTACCCATTGCCCACTCAGTACGTTTAAACAGTTCGAGTGTGTGCTTGCCTGCTGGAAGTCCCGAGGCCAGTACATAATCTTTTTTATCCTTTTCGGGATGCAGCTTACTGACAACTTTACCGTCAATAATCACATTGTAGTTATTATCCGAGCGTTCATCCCTTAAAGTGGCGCTAACACCAGTACCGCTAAAGTTAATTTTTATTGAATTCGCCGACCATGAAAGCTCCGCAGCACTATCACGCATGGCTATCCGGCCCATATAGTGGATGTGCCGGTCGTTGAATTTGATTGTGGTTTGGGCGGCGCAGTTTAGCGCCGTAAGGGTTGCAGTTAGTGAAAGTAAAAATCTAAATCTCATAATTTAAAATCAGATAAAATCCAAAGAATCCGCTTAATCCCGGTCCTATTTCAAATATACATAAGTAATCCCATCTCCGCCCCTATCTAAATGCTCGTCTTCCATACGATCAACCTGCTCATATTTTTTTAAATACTGGCGTATCATTTTCCGCAGGATGCCATCACCTTTACCGTGAATTATCTTCAGGTTGCCAAATCCCATCATAACCGCGCGGTCAAACAATCGCTCTATATTTCCCAGTGCATCCTCGGTACGCATGCCGCGCACGTCAATTTCGGGGCTAAAACTTGCCATATCATTGGTTTGGCTGTAGCTCTTACGAATCTCCTTCGGCACCGCTGATTTTGATACCTTCATCACTCGCTTTCTCTTAGCCACGGTGCGTAAATCGCCAATGGCAATCACCACGTTGTCCTTTATCAATTCTATTACCTGGCCGGTGGTTTCGCTGTCTGTCAGTTTCACCCAGTCGCCGGGCTTTAATTCTTCATCTTCAGTTTGAACAGGTTTAACTGCAACTGGTTTAACTGTATTTTTTTGCAGCTCCCTGCTTAAGTTCTCGCGTAAGTTTTTTGTAGTCTCTTTATCCGCGTTGCTGCTTTTAATTTCTGATATCGTGTTTTCAACCAGCTTGTTGGCATTTAAGATTATATTTTTTGCCTGGTCTTTAGCATCCTTGATCAACGCCTTTTTGTTTTCTTCTAAATAGCTCTTTAACTTTTCATTTTCGGCAAGCAGGGTATTTACCTGGCGCTGCTGGCGTTCGAGATTTACTTTGCTGTCGTAAATTTCTTTTTTCTCACGTTCCAAATCAACCAATAAGGTATCTACCTTTTTTTGACCGGCGCTTATTTTGTTTTTAGCAAGATTAAGCACATTTTGCGGCAGGCCAATTTTTTGTGCAATCTCAAATGCATACGAACTGCCGGGTTTGCCAACTTCCAATATGTAAAGGGGTTTCATCTCAACATTGTTAAACAGCATGGATGCGTTTTCAATCCCTTCGGTGTGGCTTGCAAATATTTTAAGGTTTGAGTAGTGGGTAGTCACCATACCCCTTACCTTTTTCTGGTTTAATGATTCCAGCACAGCTTCTGCAATCGGGCCGCCAAATTGGGGGTCGGTACCGGTACCAAATTCATCAATTAGTATCAGTGTCTTCCCGTTGGCCTGCTCCACAAAATTTTTCATTTTTGACAGGTGCGCGCTGTAAGTACTCAAATCGCTCTCAATAGACTGGTCATCACCGATATCGACAAATAATTGCTTAAACACTCCGGCAACACTGCCTTCAGCCGCAGAAATCAGCAACCCTGCCTGCACCATCATTTGCAGCAGCCCAACGGTTTTCATACATACAGATTTACCACCGGCGTTAGGCCCCGATACCACGACGATGCGTGTGCCTTCGTCAATCTGCACGTTTAAGGGCACCACTGTTTTCCCTTCTTTTTTAAAGTTCAGCAGTAACAACGGATGGCGGGCATTTGTAAGCTTAAGCCTGGCTTCATTCACAACCTCAGGCATGGTGCCTTCAATATCAATGGCAAACAGTGCTTTGGCACGTACAAAATCAAGTTTTGTCAGCAATCCGTGGTATGAAAGCAATAAGGGAACGTATGGCCTTAATTCGCCGGTTAAAGCTGTCAATATTTTAACAATTTCGCGGCGGCGCTCAAATTCAAGGTCACGGATCTTATTATTGAGCGAAAATACTTCCTCAGGCTCCATGTAAACAGTTTGGCCGGAAGCCGACTCATCGTGAATAAAGCCTTTCAGCTTGCGTTTATTCTCCGCCAGCAGCGGGATACACAGTCGCCCGTCGCGTACGGTTAATGAACCATCGGCGGTCCAGTTATTTGCAGTAGCGCTTTTAAATATCTGGTCAATTTTGCGGCGTGCCTCCTGTTCGGCTTTGGCAATGCCCGAGGTGATGTCCATCAGATCGCGCGAGGCATTAGGACGCATCTTCCCTTTTTGGTCGATAATCAGATCTATCTTTTTGAGGATAGCCTTTTCAATCGGCAAATGCTCGAACAAAGCTTCCAGGTTTGGATACTGGCCTTCGCGCTCATTAAAATAACCTATTACCGCAAATACTGTGGTCAGTGAGGCCTGTACCTGGTAAAATTCTTCTTCGCTTAAAAAAGCGCCTTCAATTTTAGCTTTGTTAGCAAGCGACTTTATATCAAAAAAATGATGTATAGGCAAAGGCGCATCATTTTGCAGGATGTTTTTAAACTCGTTGGCCTGGTAAAGAAACTTACGTATTTGGTCGTAATTATTCATTACCTGTATCTTGTCCACCATCTGGCGGCCCATGTCGCTCAGGCAATGTGCCTTTATCAGTTCCTTTACCTCGGTAAACCCAAGCTTATCAGTACTATTGTCGGGGTAAAGCATTATTGTGGTTTAACTTTTTGTTCTTGTAATCTTCTCAGCGAATCGGTTTTACGCTGCGCTTTGTTTAATGAATCGGTTTTAAATTTCAGGTTCGCCAATATGTCGTCGTACATTTTAGACATTTCAGCAGGCTGGCTGGCATAATAATTTAGGCTTTTGTTAAATGTAGTCGAATCGGTGTGATAGCGTTTGAACAAAGCATCATACCGCGCCGAGCCATATTTTGTCAAACTGTCGGCTGATTGAAATATGCCGGACATGCGCCCGTCAACCAGGTGCACCTCGGTTAAAAGGCTGGTCATTTCTTTATGTTTTATAATTCCTTTAGGGGTGTTATCACCATTGCACGAAAATAATAAAAGCGATACTGAAAAAAACAAGGCGATATATTTATGCATTCTGTAATTTAGCGGCGTATACATTTAGGCAAATTTACGGATTAATGAGCATAGCAGAGAACATCAAAAGCTTAAAAAAAGAAACTGAACTTATAAACGTAACGCTGATAGCAGTATCGAAAACCAAACCGGTTGAAGACGTGCTTGAGGCTTACAAAACAGGACAACGCTTATTTGGCGAAAATATGGTGCAGGAACTGGTAGAAAAGTACGAACAACTACCAAAAGATATCGAATGGCACCTGATTGGCCACCTGCAAAGTAACAAGGTTAAATATATTGCCCCTTTTATCAGCATGATACAATCCGTCGACAGCCTCAAATTGCTGCAGGAAATAAACAAACACGCCGAAAAGCACAACCGCGTTATCGACTGCCTGTTACAGGTTTATATTGCTGACGAAGAAACAAAATTTGGCCTTGGGTTTGATGAGGTGATTGAACTGCTGCGCTCGGAAGAATTTGTTGCTTTAGAGAACGTAAAAATCCGCGGATTGATGGGCATTGCTACCAATACCGATAACGAAAAGCAAATAAAGGACGAGTACTACGAGTTGAAAACGTTTTTCGATGGTATAAAACAAAGCTTTTTCAGGAAAGATAAATCATTCGATACCCTATCGATGGGTATGTCGTCCGACTATAAAGTTGCTATTGAACAAGGCAGCAACATGGTACGATTAGGTAGCACCATTTTTGGGCAAAGAGTGATAAAGCACTGGAAAAACAATTAACACAATTTAGAGATTTAAAAGATTTACAGGACTAAATAATCGTGTAAATCCGTAAGATCATGTAAATCGTGTTAATATCCTGTAAATCAATAAAATCATATAAATCGTGTTAATAAGAATAGCTAAAAAAGAAGATTGTCCTCGTTTAATGGAACTGGTAAATGAGCTGGCGCTTTTTGAACGCGCGCCGGAGGAAGTTACCGTTACCCTTCAGGAATTTGAAGATGCCGGATTCGGCGAAAAGCCGGTTTGGAAGGCGTTTGTGGCCGAGGATGACGGGCTAATTTTAGGTTTCGCGGTGTATTATATCCGATATTCTACCTGGAAAGGGCAACGATTATACCTGGAGGATTTAATAGTGACTGAGGCGGCTCGCGGAAAAGGCATTGGCAAATTACTTTTTGACAAGTTAATCGTGGAGGCTAACGAACTTGGCTTTAACGGCATGAGCTGGCAGGTGCTCGACTGGAACGAGCCGGCGATAACCTTTTATCAAAAGAAATATGGCGCCGCTGTTGAGGCGGGATGGCTTAATGCATCATTATCGAAAGAGCAATTAATGGCGATTGATTTATAAACACCGCTCATTGTTAATACCCATAAGAGATCACGTAGTTATTCCGGGCAAATAGGGCCCTAACAAAATATCAATAAATAATGCTTGTATTTAAATTCGGCGGTGCATCGGTAAAGGATGCTGATAATATTATTAACCTGGCCAGCGTAGTTAAGCTATACCAGGAGAATGAACTTTTGATAGTGGTATCGGCGATGGGTAAAACTACCAATGCGCTGGAAAAGCTTACAAAAGCCTACGTTAACGGCGATGATGAAATGCACATCATTTTTGATGAAATAAAAAAATATCACTACGATATTATCGAACAACTATTTGATAAACAGGATACTATATTCAATGAAGTAGCCAACACCTTTGTTGAGATTGACTGGATAATTGAGGAAGAACCGCACGATGATTACGACTTTATTTATGACCAAATCGTGTCCATCGGCGAGTTGGTTTCAACGCGCATAGTTAACGCCTATTTAAATAAAGCCGGCTTAAAAAGCCAATGGGTTGACGTACGCGGTTATATCCACACCGATAATACTTACCGCGAAGGCGTTGTTCAATGGAGCAAAACAAAGGAAAGCATCAATGCCGCTATACCTGCTTTGTTGCAAAAAGGAATTGTGGTAACGCAAGGTTTTTTAGGCGGAACATCTGAAAACTTTACCACTACCCTGGGTCGTGAAGGTTCGGATTACACAGCATCTATATTCGCATCGTGCCTGGGTGCCGAGTCAGTGACGACGTGGAAGGACGTGCCAGGCGTGCTAAATGCCGATCCTAAGTTTTTTAAGGATACAATTAAGTTTGATGAGCTTTCCTATTCTGAGGCCATCGAAATGACTTATTATGGCGCTACGGTTATCCACCCGAAAACCATCAAGCCGCTGCAAAACGCCAAAATACCGTTATTGGTTAAACCGTTCAATCACCCGACTGAACCGGGCACAGTAATTAAAGAAAATGGCCGAAACCAGTTCTTAAAGCCCGTAATTATACTCAAACACAACCAGGTATTAGTATCGTTGTCTGCTAAAGACTATTCATTTATTTCCGAAAATCATTTAAGCGACATTTTCGGCATGTTTGCAAGTACGCAGGCAAAGGTTAATATGATGCAAACATCGGCGCTCAGTTTCTCGGTTTGCATCGATTTTTACGAAGAACGGTTTAAAAAGCTATTGAAAGCTTTAACGCAGGAGTTTAACGTAAAATATAACGAAGGGCTAACCTTAATTACAGTGAGACATTATTCCACAGATTGGTTAAACGACTTAAAAGCGGGTAAAACCATATTAATGGAGCAACTAAGCCGCAATACCATACAAATGGTTGTTAGGTAACATTCCTGTTTAAAAATGTAAAAATATGTTAAACCCGCTGCCATCTTGTTTAATTTAGCGGGCAATGGGCTATATTAGCCCTGTCATCCGGATTAAACTATATTCATGAGGTTTTTTAGAAATTTACTTTTGCTCCTGCTAACATCTGCTTGTTTAACTGCCGCCGCCCAGGATTCGCCGGTATTAAATAAGGTGATGACCAAAACCGCCAAATTATACGCCGATATGCCCATCGAGCGCGTTTACCTGCATTTTGATAAACCTTATTATGCCATTGGCGACACTATATGGTTTAAGGCCTATTTAACTATGGACCAGCACCAGCCGTCGGGGATTAGCAAAGTAATTTACGTTGACCTGTTAACAGCGAAGGATTCGCTGGTAACGTCTCTGAAGCTGCCTGTTAAAAACAGCGTGGCCTGGGCTGATATCCCGCTATCACAATTCACCTTTAAAAAGGGAAATTACCGGGTGGTAGCGTATACCAACTGGATGAACAATGCGGGGCCAGCTTATTTCTTCAATAAAAATATCACCGTGGGCGATGCGATAAACAATAACTTGTCGACAAACATTTCTCTAAAGCGGTCGGTAACCGGTAAGTTGACGAAAATAACTGCTGGAATATCCTATAAAGACAATGACGGCAATCCTTACAGCGATAAAAAAGTAAGCTGGACCATTGAAAAAGACTACGATGAAATAGCAAAAGGCAAAGGTGTCACCGATAAAAAAGGTTTTGTGGATATAACGTTTTTAAATACAAAAAACGTTACACTTGATTCGACGCAGTTAATTACGGTTATTGACCGGGGTGACAGGAAACAGGGCACAAACAAATTCTCGTTAAAACCGGTGTCTGAGCCGAATGACATGCAGTTTTTTCCTGAAGGCGGGCAGCTGATAGGTGGTGTGCCGTCAAAAATTGCATTTAAAGCTTTAAAGCCCGATGGGCTGGGTATCGACGTTAAGGGCACTATTACCGACAATACCGGGAAGGTTGTAATAGATTTTTCGTCGACACACCTGGGTATGGGATATTTTATGCTGGTGCCTGAGGATGGAAAATCCTATACAGCTAATGTAACCTTCGCCGACGGAACAACAGCAACACCTGAAATGCCGAAAATATTGGCTGATGCAACTACCATTAATATAGAAAGCTCGGACCCTGATAATTTTAAAATAAAACTACTGTCAGATGCTGCATTTGTAAAGGAAAACGAAGGGAAAACATTCTTCATTATCGCTAAATCGGCTGGTATTATTTATTTCGCGGCGCAAACCAAGCTGCAAAACCAGGTTTATTCGGCCCTTGTACCCAAAAGCAAATTTCCTACGGGTATTGTGCAGGTAACGTTATTTGCAGATGATGGCGAGCCCCTTAGCGAAAGAATAGCTTACGTAATGCATCCCGACCAATTAAACCTTTCGGTAGCCAGCGACCACCCGGATTATGTTACCAGGCAGAAAGTTAAATTAAGTATTGCAGCTAAAAATGGCAGCGCCCCTGCCGAAGGTCATTTTTCTTTAACTGTTGTTGACGATGCAAAAGTACCATTTGATGATAATGCCGAAACTACTATATTGAGTTACCTTTTGTTAACTGCCGACATTCCCGGGTATATTGAAAAACCTAACTATTACTTTAATCATCCCGATGATAAAAAGATGGCCGACCTGGATGTGTTGTTACAAACACAAGGGTACCGTCGTTTTTCGTATGATGGTATAATGACGGACAAATATCCGCCGATAAGCTTTTTACCCGAACAGGGTATTACTATTACCGGTACTTTGAGGGCTTATAACGGCATGGCCTTGCCCGGGGGGAACATCCGCTTACAAATTAAGGATAAAAATTTCTCAGCAAATACCGTGACCGATGTAGATGGCAGGTTCAGGTTCCCTAATCTTGTATTTTCAGATTCGACACAGGTATTTATAAGCGCACGTAATAACCCGCGCTCAGCCGATATTGTATTGAACGTTGATGGCGACCCTTACCAAAAGATAAACGTTAACCCCAGTACACCCGACGAAATAATGAATATCGACAGTACACTTAGCGCATACTTAAAAAACAGTAAAGTACAGGCAAACAACTCACATGTTTTGAAAGAGGTGGTAATTAAGGATACCCGGATCGTAAAAACTATAAGCCATAAAGATTATAGCAACCTATCCAGCTTAAGCCAGTTACCCGACCATATGATAACCCCAAATCAGCTGCAGGGTTGTAATAACCTGTTGAATTGTATAAAAGCATTGGCGTTTGGAATGACTTTCCAGGATAATAATTTTTACATACAACGCGACTATGCATCCGGAAATCGTACGCCGGTGCAGGTGTTTGTAAAGGGCATGCCTGTTGACGTGAACTATTTGGAAAACATGAACGGTGATGGAATAGAATCGATCGAGGTGTTTTTGAAGGATGAACTTGGACTGGTAAACAGCGCATACGGCACAAACGGTGCAATTGTTATAAATATGAAAAAAGCGCCTGAAGGCCAGAAAATATCACTCTCTGAATTTAAAGCATTGATCGGTTCTAAAAACGAGGTCACAATTACACCCAAGGGCTACGCTATAAAACGGTCGTTTTATTTACCCCGCTATAGTGGCCCGCGCGGAAGCCAAACCAACCAGGTAGACACCCGCAGTACAATTTACTGGAACCCAAACATAGTAACTGATGCAACCGGCGCGGCATCGATGGAGTACTTTAATGCCGATGGCGTTGGAACTTACCGGGTTATTGTTGAAGGCATAGATAAAGACGGCAACGTAGGCAGGCAGTTGTTTAGGTATAATGTGAAATAAAGTATAGTTGATTAGGTTGATTAAGAGAGTGGTTGATTAGGTTAAAACCCTTACGTCAACTTATTCAACTCAATCAACTTAATCCAACTCAATCAACTAAAAATGAGCAAACTTACCCCATTCCACGTAGCGGTACCAGTTTACGACCTTGAAGAGGCCCGAAAATTTTATCGTGAGGTACTTGGTTGCAGCGAAGGCCGCAGTTCAGACCATTGGACAGATTTCGACCTTTATGGCCATCAGTTTGTGATCCATTTAAAACCACGTCCGGTCGAAGAAGCCAAACATCATTTTAACCCGGTTGACGGTCACGATGTACACGTACCACATTTTGGTGTTGTGTTGGAATGGGACGAGTGGCACAAACTTGAAAAGCGACTGCGCGATAGTCATATAAAATTTATAATTGAGCCATACATTCGTTTTAAGGGCCTCCCCGGCGAACAGGCAACATTATTCTTCCTCGACCCATCGGGTAATGCGCTCGAATTTAAATCGTTTAAAGATTTTGGTCAGCTATTTGCCACATAGGCAACCGGGGGCCATTAATAACGGTATACTTTTATAGGAACGGGGCAGAGTCAAGAGTCAAGAGTCAAGAGCCAAGAAGCAAGGTAAAAAAGAGCTTTTTGTCTCATGTGTCAAGTAACAAGATATTTTTCTATCTTTTGGTTTCATTCTCGATTCTTGACTCTTGATTCTCGATTCTATACCAAATAAGCGCATTATGAATGTAAAGGAAGTTGAGCGGCTGATAAAAATAAGCAAGGAACATCCCCTGATGCCAGAGACGTATATTCCGTGGCAACTGGAACCGCAGCCGGAGGATATTTTTTTGCCTGAAATGCTTACCTCGCTGCAAGGGCTTGAAATTTACGATACTCTTACTCTTTCGCAAAAACTGGACCTTGGCCGACACGAATTGGTACAGGTAATCGCGTCTTATGCCTGGGGCGAATGCCTGTTTTGCCTGTTTATGACCCGGCATATACTCACCCTGCCCCTGGATAATGTTGAGCACCGCTTTTTGCTGCGCGAGTTGATTGAAGAATTCCGTCACCAGGAAATGTTTGGGCAGGCAATCGCTAAAATTGGCGGCAGCCCTATAAAGCAATCGGGAATACATAAGTTTTTTGGCGAGTTCAGCAACAAATATCTGCCTGCCGATTATTTGTTTATGGGTAGCGTATCAGTCGAGTTGGTAACGGATGTTTATGGTAACCATGCCCGCAAGTCTCCCAATATTTATCCTGTCCTAAAGAAAATGTTCGATTTGCATAATATCGAGGAGGGCCGGCATATATTGTTTACCAAAAGTTTATTGAAAGAATACGCAGCTAAAGCCGGATACATTAAACGCACGCTGTACAGCTATGTGATCCTATTCAACATCCTGTTTGTACGCACCATGTATGTAAAAAAGGAAATATACCAGCGCATTGGTATGCAAAACCCGGAACTGGCATATAAACTTGCTTCTGCTAACTTTAAGAAGAAGTTCAGCGAAACCTGTTTAAAGGACATTACTAAGTTTGTTGATAGCTGGAAAGGGTTTAACATGCTAACCCGTTGGGCGTGGCGGGCCGTTTTGGGCGCTAAGGTCTGAAATAGTCACAAGTAGTAGTTTGCAGTTAGATTTATCTGGAAAGGCTTCTTCTTGACTCTTGGTTCTTGACTCTTGATTCTTGGTTCTTGACTCTTGATTCTTGTTTCTTGACTTTCGGTTCTTGACGCTAGCTTTCACCCAATAGCCCGGCGTTATCCTTCAACCCTACCCCCGACAGTTTCCTTCTGAATGATTCGCTAACCAAATAAAATATTTTGTCTGCAGCGTGCTTATAACTTAACCCGTGTTTCCTGATGTTTGAAATGCAGTTGCGTGATTCGTCTGTTAAGCCTGGTTGTGGATTATAAGTAAGATACGCCCCCATGCTATCTGCCGCACTTAACCCTGGACGCTCCCCTATCAATAATATGCTGAACCTGGCTTTTAGCCCCGATGCAATATCATCGCCAATCGCCACCCGCCCATGTTCAACCAGGCAAATTGGGCCGACCGTTAATTTTGCATCCAGCAATTTGGGGATCAATATTTTCAACAAGCTATAGGCATTTCCGTTAACTGCTTCAGCCGAAAGGCCATCTGCAATAATAATTGCAATATCAGGGTTCGTAACGTTGCAGTTAAGCCGTTCTTTGTAATCATCATTCAAGAGCCTGCCAAGGTCGGGCCGTTTCAAATATTTATGCCGATTGGCCGCCTGGCTGTGCAAATGCAACACCGGGAACCCGAACACTTCTAACCTGGTAAATAATCCATCAATATCAAGTGTAGAGTAAACGGCATCCCTTGCGTGCGCGTGTGCCAGCTTAAATTCCATCGATTGTTTTAAAGGGATACTGTTACCTGCTCTTCCAATAGCTATTCGTGCAGCCGTAAATTCACGCAGCGCTGATAATTGTTGTGGGATTTCGATTTCATTTTTCATAAAATCCCTGATAACAGTTTATGCGACGAATTAACCGAGAGTAAATCTCCTTCGCCATTAGTAATACCCTGTTTAATCAGCCATTGTTCAAACTCTGGCGCAGGCTTCAACCCTAATGTTTTTCTTAAATACAAAGCATCATGAAACGATGTAGATTGATAATTGAGCATTATATCATCAGAACCTGGTATCCCCATTATAAAATTACAACCAGCCACCCCCAGTAGGGTAAGCAGGTTATCCATGTCATCCTGGTCGGCTTCTGCATGATTGGTATAGCAAACATCGACACCCATTGGCAAACCGAGCAACTTTCCGCAAAAATGATCTTCGAGGGCAGCCCGGATAATTTGTTTGCCATCATATAGATACTCTGGGCCAATAAAACCTACCACCGTGTTAACTAGCAGCGGCTTATACCTGCGGGCAATGGCATAAGCGCGTACTTCACAAGTCTGTTGGTCTACGCCATGGTGCGCGTTTGCAGAAAGCGAACTCCCCTGCCCCGTTTCGAAATACATCACATTTTGCCCTACAGTTCCACGTTTAAGCGATAAGGTTGCTTCATAGGCCTCATCGAGCAAGGCCAGGCTTACGCCGAAGCTGGTATTGGTCTGCTCAGTACCGCCGATGGATTGAAAACATAAATCAACCGGGGCACCCTGGTTTATTAAATCAAGCGTGGTGGTAATATGGCTAAGTACGCACGATTGCGTTGGAATATCAAACTGTTGGCGCAGTGTATCTATCAAATTTAACAGGTTTAACACGGCAGCCGGGCTATCGGTAGCCGGGTTAATGCCAATACAGGCGTCGCCGCTGCCATATAGCAAGCCATCTATAATGCTTGCGGCAACCCCCTTAGGCTCATCTGTTGGGTGATTTGGCTGCAGGCGCGTTGAAAAATGCCCCCTCAGGCCTATTGTATTCCGAAACTTTGTGATAACCTCACATTTTTTTGCTACCGCGATAAGGTCCTGGTTGCGCATTAGCTTTGACACTGCCGCTGCCATTTCGGGGGTAATGCCGGCTGCTATAGACTCCAAAACGATTTTATCAATCTCGTCGCCTAATAACCAATCGCGAAATTCGCCAACAGTGAAGCTACCTATTAAGCTAAAAGCGGCAACATCATGGCTATCAATTATCAACCGCGTAACTTCGTCTTTTTCATAAGGGATAATAACCTTATTCAAAAAGGTTTTTAAAGTAACATCGGCCAAAGCTATCTGCGCGGCAACCCGTTCCTCATAACTTTCCGCGCATACCCCCGCAAGCGCATCGCCGGTGCGGTATGGCGACGCTTTGGCCAGCAGCGTTTTAAGGTCTTTAAACCTGTAAACCCGGTTTCGAACGGTGAAGCTATACACAATTATACACGATTTAAGGATTTATTGATTTACAGGATTTGTGGCTGGCGCAACCATAAAGTCTTCAATTAACTGCACTTTATGTTTTCCCAGCAGGATAAATAAAATTAATACCAGCGCCAAGCCTTCAAAAAAATAAAGGCTTAATTTAAAATTGTAATAAATAATGGCAACAAATGTTACAGTCGCTATTAACAACGCAATGGCCGGAAATGCTGGGTAAAACGGCGATTTGAACGAACGTTCGAGATTCGGTTCTTTTATCCTCAAAACAAATAAGCTTATCATGCTCATCATATACATTGCAATTGCGCCCATTACCGATAAAACAATTATCTTATTGGTGTCCAATTTATATATGGCAATAAAACTTATTGCTCCCCCGGCAATAATTGCCCAATGTGGCGTTTTGAATTTATGATTAACCATTGATAACCAGCGCGGTAAATACCCGCTTCGGGCCATGGCAAATACCTGCCGGGATGAAGCAAGTATGGTTCCATGAAATGATGCGATTAACCCAAACAAACCAATACTGGCAAATATCTTGGTAAAACTGCTGGCCTTGCCTAAAACAATGCTGATGGCTTCGGGCAAAGGGTAATCAAGTTTGCTAAGTTTGCGCCAGTCGGTAATGCCGCCTGTAAATATCATCACCCCAAAAGCTAAAAATATTAAAGTGGCCAGGCCCGATATATAGCCTTTGGGGATATTCCGTTTGGGGTCTTTTACTTCCTCTGCTACCATAGCAACGCCCTCAATAGCCAGGTAAAACCACACAGCATAAGGCAGTGCCGCAAAAATACCCCTCCAGCCAAAGGGCATGGGGTGGCTTAAAAAATTCTCACTTCTGTAATGTGGAGAAACTATTCCCAAAAATAGAAGCAATTCTGCCACAGCCAGTATGGTAATTATTAAAGAAAACGTTGCCGATTCCTTTACCCCTAAAATATTTATTATAATAAAAACCACGTTAAAAAATAATGCCGAATACAAAACCGGGATATCGTGGTCTAAAAAATTGAGGTACGCGCCTAAGGCAACTGCTATGGCGGGCGTAGCAAACAGGAAGTCGACAAGTGTGGCATAACCTGCAAGTAACCCGCCAAACGGACCCATTGCCCGGTAGGCATATGCGAACGCGCCACCGGCGTGTGGTATAGATGTAGTAAGCTCCGTATAGCTAAAAATAAAAGTGATATACATAATGGTGATGATAACCGTAGCAATTAAGAAGCCGACGGTGCCCGAAACTGCCCAACCCAGGTTCCAGCCGAAATATTCGCCTGATATAACTAAACTCACTGCAATTGCCCATAGATGAATGGGCTTTAATACTCTTTTTAACTGTTCAGTTTTGGCAGCTGTCATAGGGGTGATGGGCTAAATTTATTACCGCCTTAAAATAGTTAAAGACAACGTTATTTCAAAATGGCACGTATTATGTAATAGTTAAGCGGCTGTGCATAAAATTGTAATAAACTTAACAATAATTAAATGCAAAATTGTTAAAACACCTTTACCTTTACGGTGTTGAACAATTACCGTATTAACTGTAATTTGACAATAGAGTATGCTAAATATCACTGTTTCACAAAATGACGATACAAATCTAAGTTTCTCAGCGTTTGAGCAGTATCAGCTCCCGGCTCCGCCTAATGGTGCCGATGCCGAGATTAATAATGATTTGATATTAAAGTTTGAAGACGAGGAAGAAGCGATTATTTATGCCGCGCAACTGGAAAACTTATCAAACGAACTGGATGATAAAAATACTCCACAATATGTGGCGATAAGCAACATTATTATGGCTATCCGCAATGACGAATTTGTACAGAGTTATACAAGATAAAAAACTACTAAAACAATAAATCTTATGTTACGCATCAACATTCCACCCACCGGTAAAACAAGGTTAACCTTTGCTGATTTTAAGAACTACCAACTACCTATTCCATCAAAAGGCATTAAAGAAAAAAGAAACAATGAAACCTCTTTGATTTTTGACAATGAGTACGAGGCAGTTGTTTATGCCGATCAGCTTGAAGAAATGGTTACAAGGGTTAGCAAATCATCACCATTAAAAAATGTACTGCGTGATTTGGTTACAACTATCCGCAATGATGATTCAATCAGAAATTATCTTGAATACTCAACTGTTTACCAGTGGATGAAAAATTGGGTTAGGACTATAAGGTCGGCCATTAAACCATCGCCACTATCGTAAAACGTATACTTTAAAATGTTGCAATAACATAAAACGCGAAAGCCGCCATGGATAAATGGCGGCTTTTGCGTTTTATGATCATTAGAGTCATGTCAATCAAAAATTGGCCGTTGGTCTTGAGTTCTAAATCAGAAAAAGCAAAATTCGACTTAGAGCTTCCGACTAAAGGCTATTGACTTAACATTAGGCTTTCAGCGTACCCGAAATATATTCGTAGCTGCTTTTGATACTGGCCAATGCATCTTTAGGGCCGTCGTGCTCAACAAAAAAATGCTGCATGCCAGATTCTGCTTTATTCGCAAAAATCCTCTTAAAATCTATCGTACCACTTCCAACTGGCAATATGGTGGTATGTGTAGCATCCAAATCTTTCACGTGCCACAACGGGAAGCGGCCGGGATGGTCTTTAAATAATTGAACCGGGTCTTGTCCGCCTTTAACCGCCCAGGCAAGGTCGAGTTCCATTTTAACATTTTTGGCATCGGTTTCTGTTAACAGCATGTGGTATGGCACCTGGCCGTCAACTGCCTTAAATTCCATGTCGTGGTTATGATAACAAAACTGGATACCCGCTTTCTTGCAAGCAACGCCGGTTTTGTTTAATATGTCTATCGATGATTTTATTTCTTCAATTGTACCTGTCGGGGCATTAGCGCAAACCAGGTATTGTATACCACCCTCGGCAGCATCGTCAACAAGTTCCTGCATATTGTCGCGCAGATTTTTCATTGGCGGGATAACCATTGGTTTGCCATCCGGTCCGTTTGGCATTTTCGCACCCGGAGGCATCTTGAACGGCGCGCCCAACACGTGGTGCGATTTCCATTTCATGCCCAAATCATTCACCATGGCTTTAAAGTCCTTTGGTTTCATGCCGTAATAGCCGCCTTTTTTGCTGAAAGCTGATTCCATTTCTTTATAACCAACAGCCGCGATTTTGGTTAAGGTACCTTTTACATCGTCATCAATAATACCGAAGAAGGTAAAAAGCTGTAGCCCTACCGGGTGGGGGGCCATGCCCGAAAGAAGTGAGCCGGCCTTACCTGATAAAGCCAAACCGCCAAGTACCAGTGTACCTGTGCTTTGCAAAAACTTACGCCTGTTGTAATTCATATTGTTTAAATGGTTTTTTAATGTGGTGTAGTAAAGCTAAATGATTAAAATGGGATAAAGAAATTTATTGTGTCATTTTTACACATTGTATTAAATAGTGAGCGATGATAAGAGAATAGTCAATTAGTTGATGGCTTTGCTGTCGCGGGCACTAATGGAAACTGGCGGCTAAATGTTTATAAGTCTAGGTAAAAAGTAATACCTTATTCTTTATCTTTCTGCCTTTAATTTTAAGTTCCCACGGTCTCGAGATGCGTCAAAATAAACTGATAACTGGCCTATTAGCAATAGCATTATTTTCAATTACCGGCTGTAAACAACATGCCCCCCAGCAAACAGACAACAACAACATGGCACTTGGCAACCCCAGCGGCGCCAGCAACTCTCTGTCAAATGCCGATAACTATCTGATAGACCATAAATACTACATTGAAAGCTATAACAGGGACAAGGGCGAACCTAACTGGGTAAGCTGGCATTTGTGCAGCAGCGATTTAGGCCAAACAGACAGGCTAAACAATTTCAGGCCCGACGAAACTTTACCCGATGGCTGGTACGAGGCCGACAATACGAGTTACAAACGAACAGGTTTTGATAAAGGACACAACTGCCCAAGCGGTGATCGTACAAGTTCGACAGACGCAAACTCTGCTACTTTTTTAATGGATAACATCATCCCGCAGGCGCCAAATAACAACGAGCATACTTGGGAGCACCTGGAAAGCTATTGCCGCAACAAAGTGAAAAACGGTAACGAGGTTTACATTATAATGGGCGTTTACGGTAGTGGCGGCACAGGGCGCAGTGGTTATGCAACCACGATTGATAACGGACGGATAAATGTGCCTGCGCACATATGGAAAGTAGTTGTTATTATCCCAGAAGGCGATGATGACTTAAACCGCATTGATGAAACCACGCAGGTAATAGCCATAGATACACCAAACGATAATAATATTACCAATAACTGGATGAATTATACCTGCACGGTAAAAAGCATTGAAGCTGCTACAGGCTATAATTTATTATCGGCGCTGCCCCAAACTGTTCAGCAAACTTTAGAAAATAGAAAATTTACGGGAGGGAATTAAAAACAGGAAACGTCCCGGATATCAATCAGGACATTTCCTGCGCGGAAATATTTTAGCTTTCTACAGCCTCTTCAACATTCTCAACTTTACCAGGCCTGCCATTTTTGAACGCTTTGCGCGGTGTTAACCCCAGCAATTCAAACATGGCCATATCGGTATCAAATGATGGGTTTGGTGTAGTTAATAGTTTCTCGCCGGCAAAAATTGAATTGGCTCCGGCCATAAAGCAAAAGGCTTGTTCAACCAAACTCATTTCGGTGCGGCCCGCAGACAAGCGTACAACTGTTTTTGGCATTATTATACGGGTGGTAGCAATCATTCGTACCATATCCCACACAGACACACGTGGTTGGTCGGCAAGCGGGGTGCCTTGTACCGGTACCAAAGCATTAATTGGAACCGATTCCGGGTGCTTAGGCAGATTTGACAATGTTTTAAGCATTGATATCCTGTCTTCCACTGTTTCGCCCAAGCCGATAATACCGCCGCTGCAAACGGTTAGTTTTGCTTTGCGCACGTGTTCCAATGTTTTCAAGCGGTCGTCGTAAGTACGGGTAGTGATGATGCGTTTGTAGTCATCTTCAGATGTATCTAAATTATGGTTATAGGCATAAAGACCTGCATCTGCTAAACGCTGGGCCTGGTGTTCATTAAGCATACCTAGCGTGCAACAAACTTCCATATCCAGTTCATTAACTGCTTTTACCATATCGATCACCTTGTCGAAGTCGCGATTATCGCGCACCTCGCGCCAGGCAGCGCCCATGCAAAGGCGCGAGGCACCACCGTCTTTTGCTTTTTGGGCCGCAAGTATGACTTCGTTTACAGGCATAATGGCATGCACATCAACACCAGTGTTGTAACGTGCAGCTTGCGGGCAATAGGCACAATCCTCGGGGCAACCGCCAGTTTTTATTGATATCAACGAGCTGATCTGCACTTCAGAGTAGTCCTTATTTTCACGGTGTACCGTTGCTGCTTCGTAAACAAGGTCCAGTAGCGGCCTGTGATATATTTCGGCTATTTCTTCTTTTGTCCAGTTATATCTTACTTCGGTCATTGTGTATTCTTATTTGATGTATCGATTTTGGGGTAAATATCTTTATTTTTTAATGATGATGCAGCAACAATTTGGTTGCAAACCATAGTGGCAATAAAAAGCCGGCACAGTCAGTAAATGTTGTTATGATGATCGATGATGCAACCGCCGGATCGATACCTACTCGTTTCAGCACTAGCGGTATTGAAGCCCCGGTCAATCCGGCTACAACCAGGTTGCCGGTCATCGCCAAAAACAAAACGAGGCCAAGCATAGGGTCTGCATCGTAAAAAAGGGCGATGAAGAATACGATAAGACCGTTGGCGGCGCCGTTTAACAGGCCTACCAAAAACTCTTTTAATACTGTGTTATAAGCTTGTTTATCGCTAAGGTCGCTTAATGATATACGTCGTACTGTAACCGCCAGGGCCTGTGTGGCTGAGTTACCACCCATGCCGGCAATAATAGTCATGTATGCTGCTATTGATGGCAATTGCTTAACCGTAGCATCAAAATGCCGGATCACCGAAGCGGCAAGATAAGCGGTGGCGAGGTTGATAACCAACCACGGCAAACGGCTCCTTACCGCATCTTTCCAATTACCGCTCAATTCCTCATCCTCAGATACACCGCTGATTTTCAATATATCTTCGGTGCTTTCCTGCTCCATTACATCCATGATGTCATCGACCGTAACACGGCCAAGCAGTTTCATGTTATCGTCAACAACAGGTATGGTTGTAAGGTTATATTGCGAAATCAGGCTGGCCACATCTTCCTGGTCGAGTTCGGCTTTAACATATATAAAGTCGGTATTTACCAAATCGCGTACGTGGGCGTCGGGTCGCGCTTTTAATATTGATTTTACTGATAAAATCCCTTGTAAAATATCGGCATCATCAACCACATAAATGGTATAAAACTCCTCCATCTCTTCCGATTGGCGGATAATCTCGTCCAGCGCGTCTTTCTTATCAAGGTTAATATTCACCTTAATAATCTCGGAGTTCATTAGTCCGCCCGCAGTATCCTCATCGTACTTTAACAGCGCACGGATACTGTCAGCATCGTCCTGGTCGAGGTCTTCTAATATTTCCTGCTGCTCGTCTTCGTCAAGCTGCGAGATAATATCCGTGGCATCATCATAATCCAGCTCCTCAATAATCTCCGAACGTTTCTCCGGGTGGAGACCGATAAGCAGCTCACCGGGGTCCTGCTCCTCGTGCATCTCGGATATTACTTCCGAGGCAACATCAGTAGGCAGGATATTTATTATACGCTCCTTTGCCTCTTGCGGAAGTTTTTCAAAAAGCAAAGCAATCTCCGAAGCGTGATATTCCTTCAGAACCAGTTCTAACTCAGCATCATCACCCTCAAGTGCGGTTTCAATGCGCAGTAAGTCAGACTTATCTATTTCAAAAGATTGCATACGCGACTAAATTACATATTTATGCCGCAAAACCTTGAATAAAAACACCCCGATTCGATGAAAATATCAACATTTATAGGCTATGCACATATTTGGCAACCACGCCGTTCAGCTTGCCTATTTTAGCCAGAGTTTGGTTAACCTGCATTTTACGGATGGAAATAGTGATACTGCAATTATTATCAAATGATTGTTCAATTATAGCCAGGTTATCTTCTTTAATTAGCCGCATTATATCGTTCATCTGCAGGTAATCAAATTCAATGCTATAAATATCGTTCACCGTTTTTTCGACGATAACAGCCTGCTGCAATGCTTCTTCGGTGGCTGCTTTGTAGGCGTTTATTAATCCAGGGACGCCCAACAACGTACCGCCAAAATAACGTACTACAACAACAGCAATGTTAGTTAAATCGCGGGAAAGTAAAGTATTCAGTATTGGCCGGCCGGCGGTGCCTGAGGGTTCGCCATCATCATTGATGCGGAAGATGGAACGATCAGGGGTTAAACGCATGGCCCAGCAGTGGTGATTTGCTTTGGAATGCTCCGCTTTCAATTGAGCCAGGTAGTTTTTTAGCTCGGTTTCATTATTCACAGGGTAAGCAAATGCCAGGAATTTACTCCCGCGGTCGCGAAACAGGCCTTCGACTGGTTTTTCGATGGTGCGATAGGTATCGTCAAAAAGCATTAATGAGCAAATAGTTTAGTAAAAAAGTCGGGGTAATAAATAACAAAAATGGCGAGAATAGCTAACAGCAGCCCGATTTTATTGAAAAGACTTAGTTTTTCTTTAAAAATAATTACGCCCACCAGTGTGCCAACAATGATAACGCCTACGTTCATCGACGCAAAAACAATCGACGGATTTTTAGCCAACGACTGGTGCGCTTTTATATAAAACAGGATATTACCGAAATTGGCTATACCCAGCACCCAGCCTATTAAAATATGCGGCCACGAAAAACGCATAGTTTTTTTAAAAACCTGGTAAAACAAGCCAATTAAAGCCAGTATAAAGGCAAGGGTATATACAATAAATAACGAGGTACCTATTGTTAATTGTGAAACCTGTTTTAATAAAACATCGATAATACCCATACCGATAAATACCGCCAATAAATAAATCCATGAACTGGCGCCGGCTTTCCTCTCGCGTGTTTGTTTTTGCCACGGAATAAGGCAAATTACAGCTACAAGCCCAACTATTAAACCAACCAGCCTGGCAGTTGTAGCAACTTCGTTAAATAGTAAAAAGGCCGCGGCAATAGGAATAAAAAGCGATAAACGCTGGGCTGCATCAGTGCGCACTATACCGTTTGATTTAACAGATGCAGCAATTATTACGAATAACAGCGGCAGCAACAAACCCAGCAGGCCTAGCAGCGCGAACGGCGCATTAGACAGATGATTTAGCTGTGGTTTTAAAAACAGCCAGGTAAGCACTATCGCTATAGAGTAGTTCCAGGTTATCGCCTGGTAAACGTCGATATGGTAGCGTTTTGCCAGCTTAAACATTACTGACACAGTTACACTAAAGCAAATACTTATAAAAACGTAGAGCATTTATTTTTTAGGTTAATTAAGTTGATAGCGTTGGATTGGGTTGATTAAGTTAGTTCAATTATTGATTTACAATAATCTTTAGCTTATCCACGCCCACCAAGTATTCGCCCGTTATATGTCCGTTTATTGCAGGCGCTTTTATTCCCTGTTTTAATTCTTTTTCACCTGTAAAAATACGTGCTTCGTCCCATAATCCGGCTTCAATAAAACTATTTAATGTTTTAGCGCCGCCTTCAATAATTACTGATTGTATGTCCTGCAGGTATAATTGGAATAAAATGTACTGGGGTACGTACCTTTCAAAATCTTCGAGCGCAATATACTTGTTTTTGCCGTCAACATCAGTTTTCACCTCGTTAAATATAAAGGTCTCGACAGACTGGTCGAATAAATTCAAATCAGGATTTAGTTCTAATCGTCGGTCTATAACCACTCTTTTTGGCGCCTTGCCTTGTGCATAACGCACGTTCAATTGCGGGTTATCTATGGCCGCCGTTTTTTTGCCAACCAATATGGCATCCTCTTCCGTACGCCATTGGTGTACCAGTTTACGCGCTTCGGGGCCGGTTATCCAAAACTGGCTGTTATCGACAGGTGCAAAAAAACCATCGGGTGTTTGCGCCCATTTTAGTATGATATAAGGCCGGTGCTTTTGTACACGCGTAAAAAAACAGCGGTTAAGCCATTGGCATTCAGCCTGTAAAATACCTAAGGTTACATTAACACCTGCGGCCTGTAATTTCTCTATTCCTTTGCCATCAACCTGTGCAAACGGGTCGCGGCAGCCGATAACTACGTTTGGTATTTGGTGCTTAATTATTAAATCGGCACAGGGTGGTGTTTTGCCGTAATGTGCACAGGGCTCCAGCGAAACATAAATGGTGGACTGTTGTAGCAGTTCGGCTGAATTTGGAAACTTATTAATTACCTGGTTGATGGCATTAACCTCAGCATGGGCTTCGCCATACTTTTGGTGATACCCCTCGCCTATTATTTTGTCATCCAGCACAACAACGGCGCCCACCATCGGGTTTGGGCTAACAGCGCCAAGACCCAATGCAGCCAGCTCCAAACAGCGGCGCATATATTTTTCGTGTTGTACCATGCTGCAAAAGTAGCTTTTATGTTACTTTGTTGAATGAAAACTATAAAGGATGTTTTTGAGAATTACAAAAGGATGTTAAAAGACATTTACGACCCCAACGAAATAGAAGCAATAACACTTTTGGTAATCAACGAAATATGTAATTTATCAAAAGCAAAAATAAAGGCCTTCCCCGAAACCGAAATACCCGTTGAGCAGAGCGAAAAACTAAACCATATCCTCGAAGAACTGAAAACCGGCAAACCTGTACAATACATATTGGGCAAAACAGAATTTTATGGTCTGCCTTTTTATGTAAACCCGTCCGTACTTATCCCGCGCCCGGAGACAGAGGAATTAGTTGAATGGGCGTTGGAGTCAGTTGGCAGTCGGCAGTCGGCAGTTGGCAGTATTTTAGATATCGGGACAGGCAGTGGTTGCATCGCCGTTAGCTTAAAGAAAAATTTGCCCGGTTTTAAAGTTTCGGCTATTGATATTTCTGAGCAGGCATTGCAAACTGCAGCATCAAATGCCGTGCTCAACAATGTTGATATTGAATTCATTAAGCATGATATCCTGAATATCAAATCCGAAATCAAGATTCCGAAATCCGAAATTATTATCTCTAATCCCCCCTATGTCACCCTGCACGACAAAACCCAGATGCACGCCAACGTAACCGATTTTGAGCCGCATACAGCGCTGTTTGTTCCGGAAAACGACCCGTTGATATTCTATAAATCCATTGCCGATTTTGCAGTACTCAATCTAACTGAAAACGGGTTTTTGTTTTTCGAGATAAATGAGAGTTATGGAAAGCAAACGGTTGATCTTTTAAATGATAAAGGTTTTAAAAACATTGAGTTAAGGAAAGATATGAGCGGACGGAACAGGATAGTGAAGGCAGTAAATAGTGGTAGTGGTGAGTAGCAATCAAAAATAGAAAACTGCTACTAATTCCTGCTACTAACTTACGACCTCGGATGAAACTGTATAATCGTCCCTTTCAAATACTCCCTATCCAAATGCGTGTAAATCTCGGTCGTAGTAATGCTTTCATGCCCCAGCATTTCCTGCACAGCGCGCAAATCTGCTCCGCCTTCAACCAAGTGGGTGGCAAACGAGTGCCGGAAGGTGTGCGGACTAATAGTTTTATTTATCCCGGTAAGCTCAGCTAATTGTTTGATAACCATAAATATATAAACCCGGCTAAGCCTTGCCCCCCTGCGATTTAAAAACACAAGGTCTTCCTCCCCTTTTTTAATGGTGATATGCACGCGGATATTCTCAATCCATATTTTCAAAGCCTTTATTGCCGAACCGCCAATTGGCACCAACCGCTCTTTACTGCCTTTTCCGGTTACTTTGATAAACTCAATATCGAGGTATAAATTGGATAGTTTTAGTTCTGTAAGCTCAGATACGCGCAGGCCGCAGCCATAAAGCACTTCTAATATGGCCTTATTTCGCCCGCCTTCAGGTTTTGACAAGTCAATCGCATCAATCAGCTTATTAATCTCTTCAATACTTAAAGTATCGGGCAGTTTACGCTGTATTTTGGGCGATTCAAGCAATTCTGATGGGTCGCTTTTTATCATATCCTCCATCAGCAGGTATTTATAAAACGCCTTGATACCCGACATAATGCGGGCCTGGCTTGATGGTATCATCCCCAATTCGGCGGCCCAAACAATAAACAGGCGCAAATCGGCCAACTTAATATTTTCCGGATTGCGCTTAAATCCCTCACTGTCAGCAAATTGAAACAGCTTTTCTATGTCCCTGCTATAGGCCTCGATGGAGTTGCCCGAAAGCGATTTCTCTAACTTTAAATACGATTGAAAACCTTTTATTGCCGAACGCCAATCCACCCTGTTTTTTTTAATGTTTTTAATTAAGTTTGAGGTGATGAAGATACAAATTATAAACGGCCCCAATTTAAACCTGCTCGGCGTTCGCGAAAAATCAATTTACGGCAATACCGATTTTGAAAGCTATTTGACCGATTTGCGTAAGCGCTATCCTGTTGTTGAAATCGACTATTACCAGAGCAATGTTGAGGGTGAAATTATAAATAAAATTCACGAGGTTGGTTTTGTAAACGATGGTATCGTCATCAATGCCGGCGCGTATACCCACACTTCTATTGCTATTGCCGATGCCATTGCCGCCATAAAATCACCGGTTATTGAAGTGCATATATCCAATGTATATAAACGCGAAGAATTCAGGCACCACTCCATGCTTGCGGCCAGCTGTAAAGGCGTTATTGCCGGTTTTGGAATGGATTCGTACCGTCTTGCTGTTGAAAATCTCATCAATCCTTAATCTATATTCGTCCCGATGCGCAAAATAATTAAACTTACCCCGCTAATTATATTTTTACTGGCAGATCTTTTCGCCGGCAATGCCCTTGGTCAGGAGAAAACCAAAAAACAGGAGCGGTCGAAAAGAGACGCTGAAAAGCATCGTATGCGTTCGCGCGATTCGCTACTGCGCACATTCAACAGGGCCGACACCTCAATTAATGCCTTCCTGCAGCGTGTTGAGCATTACACATCTACTTTCAACCAGATAAACAACAGCTTATCCGAAGGACTGGACACGGGCGACGTGAGCACGGGCTTCCCTGCTGTTATGCGGCGGATCAATAAAATCGATAGCTTGACAAAAACCCACAAGTCGAGCACCTTGCGATACCTGGCTGTACTACGTGATAATTTGGACCACTTGCAGGACAAACTTACCGGCTGGCAGGACGATCTGGAAGCTGTAAGCGCCAAATTGATCGCGAACCAGCATGAGCTTATAAAATTTGACAAGGATACGTCGCTCAATATCGTACCGTACGACAGTGTAATCAGGAGCACATATTTTGAACAGCGGGGCATTACCAGGCACCTTTATTATGTGACCGACACTACAAACAGGGCTAACCTGGTAAAAGTAAACCAGCTACAGGATAAAGTAACAGTAGCATTTACACGTGTCATGGATGCTACCGATCAGATAGATCTCAAAATACGACGCTTTGCAGCCCGCGCCTTTGCCGGCGAAGCTGATAATATACTGAAGCCATCGTTACAAGTTGCTGATTTTAAAACTGCCCTCAAGGGCACAGTTCGGCTTAATGGCATACTGTATAACTATTTCATCAAGTCGGATACGACCATTCATTATATATGCCTTTTCTCACTATTAATTATGCTGGGCTGGGTGTTTTACGTGCGCAGGCGCACATTACGCAGTATTGAAAACCCCGATGAGATATTGGGGCAGGCAAATTACATCCGGCGCAACCCTTTAGTTTCTGCGTTGCTTGTTACGGTGGCGATAGTGCCCTATTTCTATGATCACCCGCCGGTTGTTTTTTTGGAGACGCTATTCCTGGTTTCGATGATCTGCACACTCATCCTGATTAAAAGGCACTTCCTTCCCGAAACATTTAATTTTCTTTGCGGCCTGTTCCTTTTAGGCATAATCTACGGGGCAAGTAACCTTTTTATACAAATCACCAATATCGACAGGTATGTGATTTTATTGCTAAGTATTATATCTATTATTTCGGGTTGGATAATTTTTAAAAGCGCGAAAAAGACGTCCAGCGACCATATCCCCCATACCTGCACTGCACTTCGCATATTTATCGGTCTGCACATTATCTCCCTGATTCTAAATTTAACAGGAAGGTTCAGCTTGGCTAAAATCATCGGCATCACAGCGGTATTTAACCTTTGGTTTGCCGTAATCCTGTTTTTTGTCGTGCAGATAATTATCCAGGGGTTGTTTTTACAATTCCAGGTAAAAAAGGATAGCAAGAGCATCATAGCCTACCTGGATTACGCCTTATTGCAAAAAAAGTTCAGAAAAGTACTGATTACGCTTGCAACACTGCTCTGGCTGTTTTTTTTACTCCAAAACCTAAACATAGATGACTGGGTGGCCGACATGGTTAGCGATTTGTTAAGCCAACAGCGAACTGTTGGGGGTGCTTCGTTTACGTTTTCGGGCTTCGTTACTTTTATTTTGGTGGTTTGGCTTTCATCCATCGTGTCAAAAGTGATAAGTTATTTTTATGATGTTTCATCGCAGCGCGTAAGCGACTTGTCCATAGCCAAAAAGAAAAATCAGACCTCTGCCCTGCTGATCAGGATTGGCGTATTTTCACTTGGCTTTTTGCTGGCTGTGGCAGCGTCGGGTTTCCCGCTCGAGAAATTGACCATCATCATCAGTGCATTTGGCGTAGGTATTGGTTTTGGTTTACAAAATATTGTAAACAACCTGGTATCGGGTATAATTCTTGCCTTTGAAAAGCCCATCCAGATCGGTGATTTGATAGAGGTTGATAACAAAACGGGGCGGATGAAGGAAATAGGCATCCGGTCGAGCAAAATAATGACCAGCGATGGCGCTGAGGTAATAATACCTAACGGCGACCTGATATCGCAACACGTTATAAACTGGACGTTAAGCAATAATTACCGTCGTATAGACCTGGTGATAAACGTTGCCCATGGGATGGATATTAACAAGGTTGAAAACATTTTGCGGGATATTATAAGTACCCATGCGGAGGTTATACAAACGCCCACGCCCTTGATTTTCATTGATAAATACAGTGACGAATCGGTTGATTTTAAAATGCTTTTTTGGGTTATTGCAGATAATACCAAAGCTCTTTTGTTGAAGAGCGATTTAATGGCCAAAATTTACGGCGCATTTGACGAAAAATGCGTTGAAATACCATCCGACAAAAAAGATGTAAACCTGCGTTTCCCTGATGGTGTCCCCGTTTTAAGCATAGCCAGCAAGGTACAGGCTGGAGAAAAGAAGAAGGATACTAATAAAACAGATCCCGGTCAAGCTCAGTAAAGTGGCGTTTCTTTTTTACAAAAAAAGCCCACACCAGGCTGCCTTTGTACATGCCTTTTTTATTGGGCGATGCACTATGGCTAATTTCCGCGCGTTTGGTTTTATTCTTTTTAAATAACCCAAGCACAAAGTTCTGGTGTGCCCGGCTTACAGCCCAGGCATCCCTGCGCTTGCCTTCGCTTAAAAACCTGAACAGTGCCAATAAATCCATCCAAATACGGACAATAATAACAAAAGTGGCGCGCCAAAACGGTAGGTTATTGGCCAGCAGTAATAAATTGTTCCTGAAATTGAGATAGGTTTTAAACGGGTTCTCAACGTTTAACGTACCGCCACCTAAGTGAAACACTTCAGATTCGGCGCAATAAATAACCTTGTAACCCATATTTTTTAAGCGCCAGCACAAATCTATTTCTTCCATGTGGGCAAAAAAACGTTCGTCAAAACCACCCGCGTCGCGCCAGCATTTACTTTTTACAAACATAGCTGCTCCCGTAGCCCAAAACACCTCGCCCGATTGCTGGTATTGCCCGTTATCCTGTTCTATCTCGTAAAAAATGCGCCCCTGACAAAACGGGTAACCGTAGATGTCGATAAATCCTCCCGCTGCGCCTGCATGTTCGAAATATTCTTTTTGATTATAAGCCCTTATTTTCGGCGCTGCTGCGGCAATCAGCGGGTCGCTTTCCATAAGCTCGATAACCGGTGTTATCCACCCGGACGAAACTTCAACATCGGAGTTTAATAAAATGTAATAGTCAGCCTCAACTTTAGCCAACACACGGTTGTAGCCGCCTGTAAAACCATAGTTATCATCGTTTTGGATAACCTGGATAGATGGGTATTCCTGCCGTATAAATTCAACAGAGCCATCGGTTGAGGCATTGTCCCCTACGATGATATCGAGGTTAGGATAAACAGAACTTAATACCGAGGGCAAGAATTCGCGAAGGTGCTTAATACCGTTCCAGTTTAAAATAACTACGGCAACTTTGGGTATATTACTCATTTTTGTACATCCTCCGGCTTAATTTTCCACCTCCGGTGAGACCATAGCCAGTATTCGGGTTTTTCTCTAATTAATTGTTCAAGGTACCTTACGTGTATTTCTGTTATCTCGTAAGGCTTGGTTTTTTCGGGTTCTTCAACTAAAGGCACAAAGGTATAAGTATAATGCCCTCTTTTTACTAAATCTATCCTATAAAATATAACCACGCTGTTTACTACTTTGGTCAATTTTTCAACTCCAAGAAAGACTGCAGTGGGTTGGTTCAAAAATTCAATAAAATATTTGGCATCCTCCCGCGTAGGTGTTTGGTCTGATGCCAGTACCGTAATGGTCAGTTCGTTTTTAAACTCAATCATTTTGCGCAGTGTTTGCCGCATGGAAATCATGGTAGCGCCAAACCTTGAGCGGGTCCGGTTAAAAAAGTCAGTAAAAACCTCGTTCGATTGCGGCTTGTAAACAATCATCCTCCGGCGGGTGGTTAAAAACCCAAAGCTCAAACAAGCCATTTCCCAATTAGCATAGTGTCCCGCTGCGGCTATAATGCTTCTCCCCTGGTCGAAATAATGCTCTAGCAATTCGGGATTGGTGCATATCATCCGTTTTTTAACCGACTTGCGCGACATACTTACCGATTTAATGGTTTCAATCATCAAATCAGCCATATACTTGAAGTATTTTTTTTCTATCGCTTTGCGCTCTGTTTCCGTTTTTTCGGGGAACGAATTGCTAAGGTTCTCCTGTACAACTTTGCGGCGGTAGCCTGTTATGTAGTAAAGTATTACATATAGCAGGTCGGCTATTAGGTATAAAAACCAAAAGGGAAGCAGCGAAACCAGGTATAAAAAGAATGTACCTAATCTTGAAAGCCCTTTTTTTATCATTATTTTCGTCCGATTTTTGGTACAAACATAAAATATATGATTGAAAAAGGCGCTGTGTTACCTATGTTTTATCTTCCGCCGGTAGAGTATTTTGTAAAATTGAATACTTATCGGGCCAATATCCTTATTGAAAAAGAAGAACATTTCCCTAAGCAAACTTACCGCAACCGTGCCAATGTTTATACACCAGATGGCGTGCTGGGGCTTACGGTACCTGTAATAAAGGGCTCAAAAAATCACACCAAAGTTAAGGACATAAAAATAAGCTACGATTTCAACTGGCAGCGCCTGCACTGGCTTAGCCTGCAGGCCTGTTACCGTCGCTCGGCTTATTTTGAATATTATGAGGACGAACTGACGCCTTTTTATGAAAAAAAGTTTGATTACCTTTTCGAATATAACGAGCAGCTTTTACAGTTTGTATTGAAGGCGATGAAAATTAAGATCGACTTTAAATATACTGATAGCTACGAAACTAACTACCCGGAACTTATAGACTACCGCGAATCCATTAACCCAAAACGGGAAACAGATTTCAACCAAATGGCGTACTTCCAAGTATTTGAAGACCGTAAAGGCTTTATCAAAAATTTAAGCATTGTTGATTTGCTGTTTAACCAGGGGCCGCATTCTGTAAACTACCTGTAAATCAACATCGTAATACCAATAATGGATAACAAACGAAAACTAAAATGGGCGAAGATCATACTATTTTTTGCGGCCCTTTACAACCTGTTTTGGGGTGCATTAATTTCGTTTCATCCGCAAATACTGCTGTTTGGCAATCCATCATCAGCCTTTGTAATTATTTTATTAAAATGCATCGGGATGCTGGTGGGCGTTTACGGCGTAGCCTATTATTTCGCCTCGAAAGACCCGGTGAGATATTGGCCGCTTATTTTTGTTGGGTTTTTAGGCAAGCTTTTAGGCCCGCCGGGGGCCATTTATTACGTTTGGCTGGGTGAGCTAAACCCGTCTTTTTTATGGGTAAATGTATTTAACGATTTGATTTGGCTATTTCCTTTCGGCTGGGTATTATACCAGGTTTGGAAAGGCAGGTTAGGCGGTTTTAGAACACCGCCAAATTAAAAATAGCTTATTCAGGACAGCGTCCCTTAATGCAACATTAATGTTACGGTAATATATATAAACAAAAACCGCACAATTTTGTACCTACTTTTGCGGTTACTAATACGTGGTTACAAAAATGCAATTGTTTAAGTCGGCTATTGTTTTCTTCTGCTTCGCGGTGCTGATGTTGGTTGCCAAGCCGTTTATCGGTTTTAATTCTCTTGCAAACATTAACCACTTGAAACATTTAACTATCTGCGTAAAGGCGTTCACAAAACGCAAACAGGAGTATGTGGAAGATGGTAATTTTGATACAACTTTTGTTCAGAAAAAATTGGCTGAGCCGCTCGGCTTTGTTTTATTGCATTTTGCTGTACTGTTAGGTATAATTTTACCTTTTGCGTTTGCCGCGCAAAATTTATCCAACCGTACTTTACGAAGACTGCGCTTATGCCTGTCTCCCGCACAACCCTCGTACCTGCTCAACTGCAACCTTACTATTTGATATTCCTGAATTAATCATCCTGTGAAACCCTTATGCCTCTGGCTTCCGCCGATGGCATACATTATTCATTCGTAAATAATTTCTGAATTCAACATGTTAAGTTTAAGAAAGTGTTTGTGCATTTTACCGTTGTCTTTTATGGCGATGGCTGCAACAGCACAGCAAACACCCCCAATAACTTTAAAACAACTGCTCAGCAATGTAAGCCGAGAGGCCCCTGCCCTGCTTACCGACTCGGCAGCTATACTTATAAGGCAAGCCCAGGCTGCCGAAGTTCGCAGCAGCTGGCTGCCCAATTTAAAACTAAACTACCAGGCCGATATTGGTACCAGTAACAACACCACCGGGCCGTATTTTGGTTTTGGCATGGTTCCTTCAAGCTCTGGCGGCATTCGCAACACCAGTGTAACCACGGCCGTTGGCGACAACCTGGGCATTGCGGCGCTTGATTGGGAAATATACAACTTCGGTAAATACAGCGCTCAAAACAGGGTTGCCAACTCCGACGTACAGGTTGAACAAAACCAGTTTGCGCAATCAAAATACCAGTTACAGGCTTATACCATTGGCAGTTATTTACAACTACTGCGCCTACAGGATTTTTTAAATATCCAATACCGCAACATACAGCGTAACGAGCAAATTCGGCTCTCCATACAATCCCTTGCGAAAAGCGGTGTACGTGCCGGGGTGGACACCAGCATAGCCGAAGCCGAACTATCAAAAGCGCGGTTAAACTACATCGAGTTAAAAAATCAGCTTAAACAATTGCAACTGCGCGTGTCTGAAATAAGCGGGCTGCCCTACCAATCAATTGTGCCTGATACTACAGTTGAATTAAGCCTGATTAACCAGCCAACGGCCTACCTGTTTGCTGCTGATACTGCTAATCATCCGCTTATAAATTTCTATAAATCTGTTTACCAGGATAACCTTGAACGGGAAAACCTGGTTAAAAAACTTTATAACCCAAAAATTTCGCTCAACGCAGCGGCTTGGGAGCGTGGATCAAGCATTAACGGGAACGGACAGTACAACAACGTCTCAAACGGCTACGGGTTCGATAGGGGTAATTACCTGGTCGGGCTGGGCATATCATATAACTTGTTTGATTTACGGCGCAGGCAGTTAAAGCTAAGCACTCAAAAAGCCGCTACCAGCTATGCTATGAAAAACCTGGAGGAGCAAAAACAAGCGCTCGCACTTAGCGCCAGCCAAGCCGATGCCGAAATGGAAACGGCACTTGAACGCCTTAAGGAAATTCCCAAACAGCTAAAAGCAGCGAGCGATGGTTATCGCCAAAAACTATCACTGTACAAAAGTGGGTTAACGGACATTATCGAGCTTAACGCAGCTCTAAATATCCTCTATCGCGCCGAAACCGACTATATGCAGGCGAAATACGAGTACGCTAATGCGCTGTTCCAGAAGGCCATTACCCAAAACCAGGTAAATACAGTTTTAAACTTTTTAAAATAATCAGCTATGTCAATGGTCACATCCGCACTCAAAAGACCTATCACCGTAGTGGTGGTTACTCTGAGCCTTTTGATTTTTGCAGTGCTAAGTGCAATAAATATCCCTATCGATATATTTCCGCAGTTAAACCTGCCTACTATATATGTAATTGAATCGTACGGTGGTATGTCGCCGCAGCAAATGGAAGGTTTCTTTTCCACCCGTATGCAAGACCAGTTTTTGTATGTAAACGGTGTAAAAACCATCACCAGCAAAAATATACAAGGGTTAACACTGCTTAAACTAAGCTTTTACGAAAGCACGAATATGGCCGAAGCATCGGCCCAGGTTGCGCTACAGGTCAACCGTGCCATGAAATTTTTTCCGCCCGGTGCGCTTCCGCCGCAGGTTATACGCTTTGACGCGTCTTCGCTGCCGGTCGGTCAGTTAGTAATGTCGGCAAAGGGCCGCAGTCTTAAAGAGATTTACGACATGGCAGCTACCCGTATTCGTCCATTGTTTTCAACGGTGCCAGGCTTATCGGCCCCGCCCCCGTTTGGCGCCAACTCGCGGTCAATAACCGTAAATGTCGACCCAGACAAGCTGCGGAGTTACAATCTTACCGCCGATGAAGTTGTTGAGGCGTTATCAAAGTTTAATGCAATGTCGCCATCAGGTAACCTGCGGCTAAATGACATTATGTTTACAACTACTGTTAACACCCTGGTGAAAAAATCTGAGGAGTTTGGCGACATCCCCATAAAAACAAAAAATGGCGTGCCAATTTATGTTAAAGATATAGCCCGCGTGGCCGATGCATCAGACATAACAGTAGATTACGCGCTTATTAATGGCAAGCGCTCCGTCTACATTCCAATCGTTAAAACCGCTGATGCTTCTACGTGGTCGGTAGTGCAGAGCCTGAAAAAGAAATTGCCCGAAATGCAAAGCTTGCTGCCCGATGACGTAAAAATATCCTACGAATTTGATCAGTCGATCTTCGTTGTGAATGCTGTGAAGAGTTTAATGACTGAAGGTGGCCTGGGTGCGTTGCTTACAGGCCTAATGGTTTTGCTCTTCCTTCGCGATTTGCGCAGCAGTTTGGTTGTGGTAATAACCATTCCAGTGTCCATTTTAATTGGTGTACTATTGCTAAGCCTTTGTGGACAGACTATCAACATCATGACGTTGAGCGGTCTTGCACTTGCGATAGGGATATTGGTCGACCAGGCGACCGTTACCATTGAAAACATACACCAGCACCTGGAAATGGGCAAATCAAAGCGACTGGCCATTTATGATGCCTGCGAAGAGATTTCGTTCCCATTGTTGCTGATTTTGTTATGTATCCTGGCCGTGTTTGCCCCATCGTTCCTGATGAACGGCGTGCCGAAAGCCATGTTTTTACCGCTTTCGTTATCCATTGGTTTAACTATGATTGTGTCGTACCTGCTTGCACAAACCCTGGTGCCTATATTAAGCAACTGGATGATAAAAGCTGAGCGTTACCAGCATTATGAGCATGGAAAAGTACACGCCCATGCCGGCGAGGCCATGGACCGCTCAGAAGAATTACAGGTTAACAGGCACCTCGAGAACGAAAAAAACGAGCCGGAGAAAAATGACTTTTTTGAAAAAGTTAAGTTGCGGTTTATAAAAATTTTAGAGCGCTGGATGCCGGCTAAACGTATAATTATACCGGTGTATCTTATTGCCGTTATTGCGTTGGCGGGTTTGTGTTTTGTGATTATCGGGAAAGACATGATGCCAAAGTTGAACAACGGGCAGTTTCAAATACGAATTAAAGAGCCGGACGGCACCCGCCTTGAGCGAACCGAAGACGCAACCAAACAGGTGCTACAGATAATTGATAAAACCGTGAAGCACCACGTTGATATATCATCGGCTTATGTCGGATTGATCCCGAGCAGTTATGGCAGCAGCAACCTCTACATTTTTAACACAGGCACTCATGAGGCGGTGCTGCAGGTACAAGTAGATGAAAGCTATAAAATGAATATGGATGAGCTGAAAGACGCTTTGCGTAAAAACATTGCAGCAGCCTTACCCAATCTCCGTATAACTTTTGAGCCCATTGACATGACCGAAAAAATAATGAGCCAGGGGGCGTCTACCCCGATTGAAGTGCGGGTTGCCGGTAAGGATATGGATTCAATTGAAAATTATGCCAATCGTGTTGTTACCAGGCTTAAAAAAATTGATTACATGCGCGACGTTCAAATAGCCCAGCCATTAAAGGTGCCCGCTATTGCCATTACGCTCGACAGGCTCAAGGTAGCACAGTTTGGGCTGAATGTTACGGAAATTGGCCGCTCCGTTACAGCCAGCACCACCTCAAGCCGTTTTACCGAGAAGAACCAATGGCTTGACGAGGACAAGGCTTATACATACCAGGTGCAGGTGCAAATACCTGAATACGTAATGAATACTATGGATGAGCTAAAGGAAATCCCTTTGCTGAAAGGTAAAAGCAGTCCAACGCTTGCCGATGTTGCCAACTTTAAAGTCACCTACGCCCCTGGAGAGTATGACCGAACCGGCCCTCGCCGTTTTTTAACCGTAAGCGCAAACATCTATAAAAAGGATTTAGGCACCGCCACAACCGCAGTACAAAAGATTTTGAAAGAGGTTGGCGCCCCACCAAAAGGGGCCATTGCTGAAGTAAAAGGAATGTCGAGTTTGCTAACCGATACCTTCAGCAGCCTGCAAAACGGATTATTATTTGCGGTACTGGTAATATTCCTATTGCTGGCAGCTAATTACCAGTCGTTTAAACTATCGCTTACTGTACTTTGTACCATTCCTGCGGTAATATTAGGCTCATTAACAGCCTTGCTGCTTACCGGTTCAACACTTAACCTGCAATCGTACATGGGTATGATTATGAGCACCGGTGTATCTGTTGCTAACGCGATATTGATTGTTACCAACGGCGAATCGCTGCGACTGGAATACCGCGACGCTACCCGCGCGGCTATAACGAGTGCATCCATACGGTTGCGTCCCATATTAATGACCAGCTTCGCCATGATGGCGGGCATGGTGCCCATGGCATCAGGCATGGGCGAGGCTGGCGAACAAACGGCGCCGCTTGGTCGGGCGGTTATCGGCGGCTTATTCGCCTCAACAATTGCCGCCCTGTTTATATTGCCTATGGTATTTGCATGGGTACAAAGTAAAACCACTTATAAATCACCATCGTTAATGCCCGATGAATCAACTGAAATACAACCAGCAACTCTATAAAATCATGAAAATTAAACTCATCATATTAGCCGGCTTAGCCTCATTTTTTGCAGGCTGTTCAGGCAACCAAAAACCAGTCGACCTAACGTCAGCAGTTGGCAAAACAGCCACTAAATACCAGTTTGGCGCCATTGCCGAAAAGGCACTTTCAACTACAGTGAGGCTACCCGGGCAGTTAAACCCTTATAACGAAGTCAATCTTTTCCCAAAAGTTAATGGCTTTGTTAAAAAAGTACTTGTAGACCGTGGCTCGATAGTAAAAAAAGGTCAGCTATTAATTACCCTCGAGGCGCCTGAAATGGAATCCCAGTTACAATCGGCTAATTCGCGTTATTTACAGGCAAAGGAAAATGCCCAGGCCAGCAAGGAAAAATACCAGCGGCTAAAAGAAGCAGCAGGTGAACCCGGTTCTGTATCCCCCCTCGATTTGGACAACGCCATCGCAAAAATGAAAGCCGATGATGCCATGGCCGAATCGGAACATTCAAACGTGGCCTCGGTAAAAACCATGCAGGGCTATTTAAATATTTATGCGCCCTTCGATGGTATGATTATCCAGCGCAACGTATCGCCGGGCGCGTTGGTTGCCCCCGGCAAATCCACCGACCAACCAATGCTTATTTTGCAGGACATCAGCAAGCTGCGACTGGAAGTTTTTATCCCGGAAGATTACGTGGATAAAGTTGATTTAAAACAGCCGGTAGCTTTTACCTTCAATGCCATGCCCGGCCAAACCCAAACTGCCCGGATAAGCCGCTCGGCTAATGCATTGAGCAGTATGCGAAGCGAGGCAATAGAAATCGACGTGATCAACAAAAACAAGCAACTTAAACCGGGCATGTATGCCGAAGTCAAAATACCCATGCTATCAGGTGCCAAATCAATGCTGGTTCCCAATACCGCTATTGTGCGCTCTACAGAACGGGAGTATTTAGTGACTGTGGCCGGCGGCAAAGCAACGCTTGTTGATATTAAAGAGGGCCTTGCAAGTCACGATTCAACCGAGGTTTTTGGAAAAATGAAGCCTGGCGATAAAATTGTACTACATGCTTCAGACGAAATTAAAGACGGTGAAGCATTAAATGAATAACATGGAGGATATTGAATCTTTTTCGACAAAGTTGCGGCGGATAGCACGCCTATATACCGTATCACTGTCCAACTTATTAAACAACTTTGATATTAATAAGTATTTTGATGTGCTTTTGATTTTAGCACGGCAAAATCAGCCGGTTACACAAAAACAACTTGCTGCAAGTATGCATATCGATAAATCACGCATAGTGGCCATGCTCCGGTACTTGCAGCAGAAGCAATATGTTGATATAGAGAAAAATCCTAAGGACCGACGGCAACATTTTGTAAAGCTATCGGCAAAAGGTGCAAAAAGCATTCCACTTATTAATGAAGCATTGATTGAAAACGACAGAATAATCAGCAGTAACATCAAAGAAAATGAATTTGAAAGCTGTCTTTTTACATTGTCAATTATCGAAAAAAGCCTTATCAATGTGGTATAAATAAGTAAAACAGCATCGCTACAACTCTTTAAACCGGCAAATGGTTAACATTTGTCGGTTTTTTATTTACCTATAAATCAATTATTTATAATACTTATTACAATTTAGAAGAATTAATTCTTGTTAAATATTTGCGATATAAAATATTCGCTATATCTTTACACTACTAAATAGGTAGATATTATAGAATTAAAACAAACAATGAAAACTTTAAAGCATTATTTGCTAACCTTTATTTTCACTCGTCATTATCATTACACCCCACAATATTGTATGTGTTGTTGCTGTTGATCCTAAGTCACTCCAACACATAATTAATATTTTTTAATCACAATTTTCCCGACAAAAACTTAAAATGAAATTACCTTACGTAATTGCAACTGCACTTGTATTGAGTGTGCTTTTCAGCGCCATTAATGTTAAAGCGCAGCAAAATGAAGACCTTTTAAATCTCTTAATAAAAAAGAATTTACTCAGCCAGCAGGAGGCAGATTCCATCCGTGCCGACCAGGCTATAAAAGAACAGGCAAAAAAAGACAAAGCGGCCAATCAGCATGGCATATCCCTTGGTAAGGCACTACAGATAAGTGGCCTGGTACAGGCCCGTTACCAGGGCTTTGCGCAAAAAGGAGTTAACAATGCCTTCGACTTAAGGCGTGTACGTCTTGACCTTAGGGGCGAAGTTTCTCCCAATTGGTCGTATGATGTGTATACGGAATTTGGAGGCACAGGAGTAAAACTGGTAGATGCATTTGTAGCTTACAAAGTCGGCGACTTCCTTAAATTTTCTGCAGGCCAGTTTAAAATACCATTTTCCGTTGAAAGCTTAACATCTGATTCGCAACTGGAGTTCTCCGACCGCTCACAGGTTGTGGAAGCGATGGTATCCCGCACCAAAGATGTTATAGGTAACTCAAATGGCCGCGACATTGGCATCCAGGTAAACGGCAGCTTTGCGAAAAACGACGACTTTTACCTTTTTGATTACTCGTTGGGGGTGTTTAATGGCGCAGGCTACGATGTTACCACTGATAATAACAACCATAAAGATGTTGGCGGCAGGTTAACTGTTCACCCGGTTAAAAACCTGGCGGTATCTGCGAACTTCTATAGTGGCCTTGGTAATTACGGTAATCCGGCAGCCGACCACAAACGCAACCGCACTGGTTTCGATGCAAGGTATGTGTTGGACGGATTATCGCTGACCGCAGAATACGATAAAGGTGCCGATGGCATTATACAGAAAAGCGGTTGGTACGCACAGGCTGCCTATTACGTAATCCCTAAAAAATTACAGCTGGCTGCCAAATATGACACCTACGACCCTAACAAATCGGTATTAACAGACAAATCGAACTGGTACATCGGCGGCTTCAACTATTACTTTAACGATTGGACAAGATTAACCATCGACTACAGCATCCGCAGGGAACAGGTAACACAAATTAAAAACGACTTACTTAATGCGCAGTTGCAAATAGTTTTCTAAAATAAATTATTATGAAAAACACATTATTCACAAGGCAGACATTGACAGTAGCCATTGCATTGCTATCGGTAGCCGTAGGCGGCTCATCGTTTATACCCGGTAGTGCAAAACCGGCAGACGATCTGCAAGGAACCATTAGCATATCAGGCGCATTTGCCCTTTATCCCATCACTGTAAAATGGGCAGACGAGTTTAAAAAACTGCACCCCAACGTGAAGTTCAACATTTCTGCTGGCGGCGCGGGTAAAGGTATTACTGATGCATTATCGGGGCTGGTTGATATCGGCCTCGCATCGAGGGATATCGACCCGGCTGAAGTTAAAAAAGGCGCATACACCATTTACGTAACAAAAGATGCTGTGCTGCCAACGTTTAATACTGGAAACCCCAACGCTGCGGCATTGCTTGCCAAAGGCGTTAAACGCGACCAGTTTTTAAACGTATTTGTTACCGGCAACGTCAAAAACTGGAGCCAGCTTGCAGGTAAAGTATCCGTACCTATCCATGTTTACAACCGCTCGGATGCTGCCGGTGCAGGTGAAACCTGGGCCAAGTATTTTGGTAAAAAGCAGGAGGACCTGCTTGGTGTAGGGGTTTATGGCGACCCGGGACTAGCGCAAGCGGTTAAAAAAGATGTAACCGCCATTGGTTACAACAATATTGCCTACCTGTACGATTTAAAAACCCGCAAACAGGTTGATGGGGTACATGCCCTGCCTATCGACGTAAACGGTAACGGAAAAATAGATGCCGACGAAAATTTTTATGATACGGTTGACCATTTAACAGATGCCATAGCAGCCGGCAAATACCCGTCGCCACCCGCACGTAACCTCGGCTTTTTATTTAAAGGTAAACCAAAGAAAAAAGAACTGGTTGAGTTTGTAAAATTTGTACTGACCCAGGGCCAAAAAGATGTGGACGCCAACGGCTACATAGCGCTTTCAAAAGCAAAAATACAGGAGGAACTGAAGAAGGTTGAATAGGTTGAAGATGTTGTAAATGTTGAAAGGGTTGTAAATGTTAAAATTTGCTCCTTTTCGACTTCTACAACAACTACAACGCTTACAACCTTTACAACTTACAAAATGAACTTTCGACTACTCAAAGATAAGATCCTCTCGAAACTGATGCTGGTGTTTACGCTGGCATCAGTTTCGTTATTATTGGTCATCGGCATCGGATTATACTACAAATCCGTCCCGATAATACAGCGATTGGGCTGGACCGAACTGATAACCACAAGTGTATGGAAACCGTTGAAAGGCCTGTTCGGCTTTTTCCCGTTTATAATGGGCACGTTGTGGGTAACTGCAATTGCCATCATTATTGCCCTGCCTTTGTGCCTGCTTACGGCATTATACATTGTCGAATACGCGCCCGCCAGGATAAAACGCATCCTCACCCCTTTTGTAAATTTACTTTCGGGTATACCGCCGGTTATTTTTGGGGTTTGGGGGGTGTTGTTTATTATCCCGCTTATCCAGGCTAATATTGCACCGCATTTTGTTGAGTTTTCAACGGGTTACAGCGTGCTGGCAGGCGGCATCGTTTTGGCGGTAATGATATTTCCGCTGATTGTTAGCATTATTAGCGAAGTGTTACGTACAATCCCCCAGGAACTGAAAGACGCATCGCTTGCCCTTGGCGCTACCAAGTGGGAAACCATAAAAAAGGTGATACTGCGGAAGGCTTTGCCCGGAATAGTCGCAGCTACGGTGCTCGCCATATCGCGCGCCTTTGGTGAAACCATTGCAGTTTTAATGGTTTGCGGTAATAATGCTGTGGTGCCACATTCTGTTTTCGATACGGGTTATCCATTGCCCGCGCTTATTGCTAATAACTATGGCGAGATGCTTTCCATCCCCTCGTACGATTCGGCGCTGATGTTTGCGGCCCTGCTGCTTTTCATTATTATTTTACTGTTTAATATTATCTCGAGGGTGATACTTGCCCGACTCGAAAGGAGACTGGCCGCATGAGAAAACGAAAATTTGAAGAACTATTTTTCCGTGTGCTGATGATATTGGCCACCATCATTGTATCAGGCAGTTTTTTCCTGATAGTTGGCACCATATTTTTCAAAGGCCTTCCTTACATGAATTGGGATATGATTACCAAAACACCGGGTGGCGGCTTTTACATTGGTAAAGAAGGGGGGATTTTAAACGCCATTATTGGCTCGTTTTATGTTGCCGGTGGCGCTACAGTTCTAGGGCTTATCATCAGCATCCCCGTTGCTATATTCATTAATTTATATATGGATGGCAAGCGTTTTCTATCGAATACCATCCGCATGGCGTTTGACGTGCTGTTTGGCATCCCGTCAATAGTTTACGGTGCGTTCGGCTTCCTTATTATGGTTTACTTCGGTATCAGGGCTTCGTTGCTCGGTGGTATAATCGCTGTTACGCTGCTGGTTATCCCAATATTGGTGCGTACGCTTGATGAAGTTATCCGCACCGTACCGTTTGAACTGCGCGATGCTACCTTATCTCTTGGCGCAACCCGTTGGGAAACCGCAAAGGTGGTTTTAAGGCAGATACGACCAGGAATATTTACAGCGATACTATTATACTTCGGTCGCGCAATTGGCGATGTTGCATCGGTATTGTTTACCGCGGGCTTTAGTGATAACATCCCCACATCCTTACATGAACCAGCCGCTACCCTTCCGCTGGCCATATTTTTCCAGCTGGGCAGCCCGGTGGAAGAAGTGCAGGGGCGTGGATATGCTTCGGCCTTGATACTAACTATCATCGTACTTATCATTACAGTATTGGCAGATATACTAATTAAAAAATTCTCGAAACACAAAATTTAAAATGACCAAGACCCCGCATATAAGCGTTCAACATTTGGATGTACACATTGGCGCCCAACATATTTTAAAGGATATCAATATCAATATCCCTGATAAAAAAGTAACCTCTATCATCGGTCCATCAGGCTGCGGCAAAACCACGCTGTTAAAATCCTTCAACAGGCTTTGGGACAATACGGCCGATGTAAAAATTACCGGCAAGGTATTGGTTGATGGCGAGGACATTTATGCCCCCGATGCCGAAGTAACCCACATCCGCAAAAAAATGGGCCTGCTTTCGCAAAGGCCCTATCCCCTGCCAATGTCTATTTATGACAACGTTGCCTACGGGCCGCGTATACATGGCATCCGCAAAAAACAGGTGCTCGATCAGTTGGTTGAGGAGCAATTAAAAGCCACTGGCCTATGGAACGAAGTCAAAGACAGGTTGAATGCTTCGGCAACGCGCCTATCCATCGGCCAGCAGCAGCGTTTGTGCCTGGCCAGGGGCCTTGCTGTAGGCCCGGAAATAATTTTGGGTGATGAATCCACCTCAGCCCTCGACCCGGTTTCAACCGCCATTATTGAAGATTTATTTATCAGCCTCAAAGAGAAATATTCTATCGTGTTGGTAACCCACATTCTCAGGCAGGCACGCAGGGTATCCGACTATATCATCTTTGTTTACATGGGCAAGATAATTGAGTTTGGCCCCACTGAAGAGGTTTTGCTAAACCCGAAAGAAGAATTGACGAAAGAATATGTGAAAGGGTATATTAGTTGACCTCGTAACTAATATTACTGCCTCGGCAAGGTTCAAATACGCTGTGTCCGGGGCATCACCCCGCGTCACCGAGGCATAGAAAATATATCAAAAAAGCACACAAACTATAGAAGTTTTATCAAAACAATGCAGCAATCAGTCAATTCTATACCAAAACAATAGAAATTATATAAAAACCACTCTAAAACAATAACATCTCCCATACTTTACCCGTATATTGCACCATTTATTATCAAAATGGCCTACAATTACCAAAGAATCATTATAAAAATTGGCTCAAATGTATTAACACAGCCAGATGGCTTACCAGATTTAAACCGCATCAATCACCTGGTTGAGCAGATTGCAAAAATAAAACGACAGGGAATTGAAGTAGTGCTGGTGTCGTCAGGGGCCGTTGCTTCCGGTCGTAGTTTAATCTCAATTTCCGAAAAATTTGACTCCATTGCTACCCGGCAGTTGTTCGCCTCTATCGGCCAGGTTAAGCTGATCAATACCTACGCCCAGCAGTTTGAAAAATATAATATCCTCTGCTCACAGGTGCTGGTAACCAAAGAAGACTTCCGCGACAGGCTGCACTACCTCAACATGAAAAACTGTTTGAAGATATTACTGCAGCACCACGTTATCCCGGTTGTAAACGAAAACGATGTGGTATCGGTAACTGAATTAATGTTTACTGATAACGACGAATTGGCCGGCTTGATTGCCTCGATGCTTAACGCCCATGCATTAATTGTTTTAACGAACGTAGACGGGATCTATGACGGTAACCCCAATATTGATGGTACCAAAGTGATTGAAGAGGTCAACGGCAAAAATATCGACTTTGCTTCATTTGTAAGCAGCAGCCGTTCGCAGTTTGGCCGTGGAGGGATGATAACCAAATCCACCATGGCACAAAAGGTTGCACAATTGGGTATTGCCGTACATATTGCAAATGGCACGCGCGAAAATATTTTGCTGGATGTTTTGGCTGATAAAATACCACATACCTATTTTGTTCCCAATAAGTCAGCGTCCGGCAAAAAGAAATGGATTGCCCATGCAGGTAATTACGCAAAAGGGATTGTACAGGTAAATGCAGGCGCTAAGGCCGCCTTAACATCTGCAAAGGCATCCAGTTTGTTGCCTGTAGGGGTTATTAATATCATTTCCCCGTTTAAAAAAGGTGAAATCATTAAGCTGATTGACGAAAACGATAAACCAATCGGTCTGGGCATAGCCGAATACGGCTCTGAACGCGCGGTTGAATTCATCGGCCAAAAAAATCAAAAAGCATTGATACATTATGACTACCTTTATTTAGAATGTTAAAGAATTATTCTACATATTTCGAAAACGCAAAGGCAGCAAGCGGCAAAATCATAGCCCCAACTATTGTTAACCAGGTTTTAACCGACCTTGCAGGTGCAGCTATTGCCAAAACCGAGTACCTACTAAAAGAAAATCAGAAGGATCTGGACCGGATGGACCGTAAAGACCCCAAATACGACCGTTTGACGCTCACTGCTGATCGTATTACCGATATAGCCAAAGAAATAAAAAATGTGGCTTCCCTGGAGACGCCACTTGGCGATGTATTTTCAGAAAAAACCATGCCGAATGGCCTGCATATTACAAAGGTGCGTGTACCGCTTGGCGTTGTCGGCGTAATTTACGAGGCCCGGCCGAATGTAACTTTTGACGTCTTTTCGTTATGCTTTAAAACCGGGAATGTTTGTATTTTAAAAGGAGGCAGCGATGCGCATTATTCAAACAAAGCTATCATTAGTATTATTAATGATGTTTTATTAAGTCATGATATAGAAGTTAACATGGCCACTCTGCTGCCGGCCGAACGCGAAGCCAGCGACGCCCTGTTAAACGCAACAGGTTACGTTGATGTACTGATACCGCGTGGCAGCCAGCAATTGATTGATCATGTGCGAAATAACAGCAAGGTGCCTGTAATTGAAACCGGCGCGGGTATAGTGCACACCTACTTTGACGAGTTTGGCGATTTAGAGAAAGGTGCCAATATTATATGCAACGCCAAAATCCGCCGGGTAAGCGTTTGCAACGCGCTGGATTGCTTAATTGTTCACTATACCCGCCTGCGTGATTTGCCACAACTGGTGAAGCAGCTCGGCGAAAAAAAGGTTTCGATTTATGCCGACAAAACCGCATTTACCATATTAAAGGGCCACTACCCCGATAGCTTTTTAAACCACGCCAAACAGGAACATTTCGGAACGGAGTTTTTAGCCATGCGGATGTCGCTTAAAGTTGTCGAGAGTTTTGAAGATGCCCTTGAACATATAAAAGAGTATAGTTCCAAACATAGTGAAGCTATAATATCTGAAGATACCGGGCGTGTTGAGCAATTTTTAAACGAAGTTGACGCTGCCGCCGTTTATGTAAATGCATCGACAGCGTTTACCGATGGCGCACAGTTTGGCCTCGGTGCCGAAATTGGTATCAGCACCCAAAAGCTGCATGCCCGCGGGCCGATGGGGCTGGAAGAATTAACGAGCTATAAATGGGTGGTACGCGGAAACGGCCAAGTAAGGCCCTGATTTTTCGTAGAGACGCAATATTTTGCGTCTTATAAAAGCGGCAGGTTTGGGTTACCTATTGCCAGATAGGTGTATAAAGAGAAAATGTGGGCTACCTGTCAACGGGAGACGCGATGCATCGCGTCTCGACAACGGAAACCAAATTAACCTTCACATGAATTTCAAAAAAATCTTCAAAATCATTGGTCGTATATTGTTGGGTTTTATCGCCTTTATTGCGTTGTATGCACTGGCCGTGTATACCCTACCCAAAATAGGCGTTGATAAAGAAGCCAATAGCTCGCCCGATATTACCATTTACATCCATACTAATGGGGTGCATACCGATGTGGTTTTGCCTATCGCAAACAACCTTTGCGACTGGCGCAAGGATATTAAGTTCGAAAATACTATCAGTAAAGATACCACCGCAACATTTGTTGCCTTTGGTTGGGGCGATAAAGGCTTTTATTTAAATACTCCAACCTGGGCGCAGCTGAAATTCAGCATCGCTTTTAAAGCTGCCTTTGCGCTCAGCACATCAGCTATGCATACCACATTTTACAAAAACCTGCAGAAGGGCGATGATTGCAAAAAAATACTTATCAGCAACGAACAATACAGCAGACTGATAAAATATATCCGCTCCAGCTTTAAAACCGATTCGAATAATAATTTCATCAACATAAAAACAAACGCTAATTACAACAATTACGATGCCTTTTATGAAGCCCAAGGCAAATATAACCTGTTTTACACCTGTAATACATGGGCAAACAACGCATTGAAAGCCTGCGGTCAAAAAGCTTGCTTGTGGACACCTTTTGATAAAGGGATTTTTAACCAGTATAAGTAATTTTTTTGTTCCTTCCCAGATGCAGCGAGTCTTCCCCCTTGTTACCTATCGGCGGGAGACGCAAAAGTACTGGTCTCTACAAGAAATTTATTTTGCAGTCTTTTACGCTTTTTTAAAACTTCTAACGGCAATAACAGTGCTTATCAGCATTAAAATTGATGCCAGCAAATATGGCGCTCCTGGAAAATGAATGGTTTTAGGGCTTTTGGTAAAAAAGAAAAACACATAGCTTAATAGCAAAGGCCCCACAATCAGGCTGATGCTGTTTAATATGGCAAAGGCTCCCTGTAATTCGCCCTGCTCATTTTTAGCTACTTCATCGGTGGCTATCGCCTGCATTGCCGGGCCCGACAAGCCCCCCAGGCAATAAGGGATCATGAACAGGTAAAGCATCCATCCCTTTGAGGCAAATGCTATAAGTGCCAAACCAATCGCATAAAAAATAAGTCCCCAGATAATATTTTTTTGCTGACCAAACTTAGGAACAGTGTACCGGATCAAACCGCCTTGTATACCAACCAAAACCAATCCCACAAAAATCCCCAGTGTACCGACGCTGGCTGGTGTCCAGTTAAACTTTTCGTAAAGATAGGTCGACAGTAAATACTCGACTGCCTTTTGTGCTATGTAAACAATTGCTGTGGCACTCAACAAGCTTGCAAGCGCAGGGCGTTTTTTATATATCCGCAATAGCGATAAAAATGGATTAGCCCGACCCCACTCAAATTTCCGGCGATATTTTGGCGCAAGCGATTCGGGTAAAACAAACAAGCCATAAAATCCATTAGCAAAAGCGAAAGCCGCGGCTGCCATAAAAGGTAGCCTTAAGTTAATCCCGCTCAGGTATGCGCCCAATGCGATCCCGAATATAAGACCAACGGCTGATGCCGCGCCCACCAGGCCAAAGTTTGCGGCCCTTTTACTCCCGGTGCTTACATCGGCGATATAAGCCGTAGCCGTTGATGTGCTTGCACCGCAAATGCCCGCTATGGTACGGCCTACAAATAGCCACAATATAGTGGGCGAAAAAGCCATAACCAGGTAATCAATACCGAAACCAAATAATGAAATCAGCAGAATTGGCCGGCGGCCGTACCTGTCACTAAGATTACCCATTACCGAGGCAAATGCAAACTGCATAGATGCATAAACAAAAGTTAACCAGCCAATATAGGTCGATGCTTTGCTTACATCGATATGTCCGAGCACTTGCAGCAACTTTGGCAACACGGGTATAATGATGCCCAAACCCAGCACATCGATAAAAATGGTTATAAAAATAAATCCAAGCGCTGCGTTTTTTTTGGGTTTTGCCATATCGTTAGTTCCATGTGAAAAGGATAAACCGGGGTAAAAGTTTTTATTTGGTGAAAATAGTCCGGAAAGTGGAAAAAGTCCGAAAGTCCGGGAGACGCTGCAATTTTACGCGGGCTCATTAGCTAGTCTTTCCCTTCCCCGCCTGAAACTTCTCACTGCCAATATAGCGCTTAATAACATCAATATCGCTCCAATAATATACGGCGCGCCCGGGAACTGAAAAAACGGGTTAGGCTTGGTGAAATAGTAAAATGATTCAGTCATAACCAACGGTCCGAATATGGAGCTAAAGCTCATTAAACCCGTTAAGCCGCCCTGCAGATTTCCCTGCTCGTTAGCCGGCACACTGTTGCTCATATAACCCTGTATAGCGGGGCCTGCAATTCCTCCAAGGCAATAAGGTACAAGTATGGCGTACATCATCCAACCTTTAGTAGCAAAAGCAAATAATGCCAGCCCGATTGCGTATAAAAGCAAACCGATCCATATACTCCGCTCCTGTCCAAGCTTCGGTAATATTATTCTTATTAAACCACCCTGAACCGTTGCAACCATCAACCCAACAAATCCAAGCGACCAGCCAATGGCGGCCTCGTTCCAACCAAACTTTTGCATCGTGTAAAAGGTCCACACACTTTGTACGGCCTGTACCGCGAAGTACACCAGGAATAATGAAAATGCCAGGCCGATAACAGACTTATATTTCTTAAGCTTAAAAATCGACGTAAACGGGTTAATCTTTTTAACATCCAGCGGACGCCTGTTTTCCGGCGCTAACGATTCGGGCAGAATGAAATATCCATAAATGGCATTAAGCAGCGCCAGTGCAGCCGCTGCAATAAAAGGGTAATGTACGTCATATTTTCCCAACATACCACCTATTACCGGCCCCACAATAAATCCAAGCCCAAAGGCAACACCAACAAGGCCGAAGTTAGCTGCCCGTTTTTCAGGTTCGCTAATATCTGCTATATAAGCATTAGCTGTAGTAAAGCTGGCGCCTGTTATGCCTGCTACTATCCGCCCTACAAACAACAGGCCTATAGTTGGCGCAAACGCCGAAAATGCATAGTCGACACTAAAACCTAAAAGAGAACAAAGCAACACTGGTCTACGACCAAATCTGTCGCTTAAGTTCCCAATAAGTGGTGCAAACAGAAACTGCATACCTGCGTAGGCTGTTGTAAGCCAGCCGCCATACCATGATGCATCACTTACATCGCCGTGAATTAAATGTTCAATCAGTTTTGGTATCACGGGTATAATAATACCCAGGCCCATAACATCAATAAATAGCGTGGCGAAAATAAAACCAAGCGCCGCCTGCTTTTTAGGTTTGTGCATAGGGCGCAAAATAAATAATTATAACTGTATACCCCACAACAAAAATCAGCAGCGTTCTATGATTCTTAAAAATTCGGTTTCAGCACATATTTATCATAGAAACGGAAAATGTGCTCGGTGGCTTCCTCGGCGGTATCAACCACGCGGTAAAGCATCAGGTCGTCCGGATGTATATTGTGTTCCTGGGCCAGCATTTTTTCTTCTACCCAGTTAAAAAGGCCTTTCCAATAGTCAACCCCGACAAATATGATGGGGAAGCGGGCTATTTTACCGGTTTGTATCAAGGTAATCGCCTCGAATGATTCATCCATCGTACCAAAGCCGCCGGGCAATACAATAAAGCCTTGCGAATATTTCATAAACATTACCTTTCGGATAAAAAAGTAATCGAACTCCAATATCTTATCCCTGTCGATATACTTATTATGAAACTGTTCAAAAGGCAGTTCGATGTTTAACCCTACCGACTTACCGCCGGCCTCGTAGGCGCCTTTGTTTGCCGCCTCCATAATACCCGGGCCACCGCCTGATATCACGCCGTAGCCGCGTTCAGTTAAAATACGGGCGGCATCTTCGGCTATCTTATAGTATGGGTTATCATTATGCGTACGTGCCGAGCCAAATATGGACACGCATGGGCCGATTTTCGCCAGTTTTTCAAAGCCGTCAACAAATTCGGCCATTATTTTAAATATCTGCCACGAGTCGGTTACCTTTATTTCCTGCCAGTTTTTGTTCTCAAACGCTTGTCTTATTTTTTCTTCACCTGTCATAGTAGTAGTTGGAAGTCCAGGAATTCGGAAAAGACCGAAAAGTCCGGGAGAAGTAATTAGTTATATAGTACAATAAATAGTATTGATAAGTTTTAGGCCGTGTTATAATTTAGATTTATTTGAGTTTTCTTCGACGACGTAATCCATAAGCCAACAAACGTAATTAATCCGTTTACAATTATCAATTCGTTATCAAAAATGTAGCCGCCTAATAGTTGGGCAGAGTTCATGCTTAAATAATAGCAAATCGCCGGTGATATTAAACAGATAAACGGCACTAACTTATCAAATACCTGTCTTTTACCCAAAAACAACCCAAACGAGTAAAGTCCCAGTAAAGGCCCGTAAGTATAGGAGGCCACTTTAAATATGGCGTTAACCACCGCAGTATTGGTTATAGCGTTAAATATAATTATCGTGAGCAGCATTAACCCAGAAAATGCAATATGCACATAGTGACGGGTACTCACCATTTTCTTACCGTTTACATCGCCCCGTTTGTTAAACCCTAAAAAATCTACGCAAAACGAAGTGGTTAACGCAGTCAAGGCCGAATCTGTTGTTGCAAAGGTAGCTGCTGTTAACCCCAGCATAAATACCATTGCCGGTATAAGTCCGAGATATTTCAGCGCAATTGTTGGGTACAGGTAATCAGTTTTTTCAACCTTGATGTCATATTTAGCCGCATAGATATAAAGCAAGGCTCCTACGCACAAAAAGAAAATATTGATCACCACAAAAACAGCAGTAAAGCTGAACATGTTTTTTTTCGCTTCGCGGATATTTTTCAGGCTCAGGTTTTTCTGCATCAGATCCTGGTCGAGGCCGGTCATGGCAACAGTAATAAACAAACCGCCAAGAAACGCTTTGCTAAAGTGAAATTTGCTGGTCAAAAAATCATTGAAAAAAAATATTTTAGAATAGCTGCTGTTTTTAACTGCATCTATGGCTTCAAAGACATTATAGTGCAGGCTCTGGCAAATAAAGTAAATCGACAAAAATACCGACGACACCAGGAACAACGTTTGAAGACTATCGGTAATAATAATGGTTTTCAATCCGCCTTTAAATGTGTAGCTCCATATCAGTACCAGGCATATCAGCCCTGTTACAGCAAACGGCACACCATAGCTATCGAAAATAAATTTTTGTAAAACTATTACCACCAAATAAAGCCTGAACGACGAACCGATAACCCGGCTGATTAAAAAGATCCCAGCAGCCGTTTTGTAGCTCCACACCCCAAGTACTCCTTCAATATAACTATATATCGATGTGAGTTTCAGCCGGTAATACAATGGTAACAAAACTGTAGCTATAACTACAAAGCCCACTGCATTACCCAAAACAAATTGGAAATATTCAAACTGGTCGCCGGTTGGTGCACCTACTTTGCCGGGAACGGAGATAAATGTAACGCCGCTTAAAGCGGTGCCGATCATCCCAAAAGCCACCAGGTACCATTTGGAATTACGGTTGGCTACGAAAAATGTATCGTTATCAGCTGATTTGCGGGAAGTCAGCCAGGAGATGACGAGCAGTACCAGGAAATAGCCGATGATAAATGTTAGTAATATTCCGGGAGACATGGATTAATTCATAGATGATGGTTCATAGTTCATGCCCGCTCACACCTGTTCTATATGAACCATGAACTATTAACCATGAACTCTAAGCGATTTACCTATTATTTTTTAATTTAGCAACATGAACTTTTCATCGAAGTTGCTGGAAGACGCTGTTGCCGAATTTGCTAAACTGCCGGGGGTGGGACAAAAAACAGCCTTACGCCTTGTGTTACACCTGCTTAACCAGGATAAGGAGGATGTAGAGAAATTTAGCAAGAGTATAAGCAAGCTGCGTAACGAAATACAGTTTTGCAGGGTTTGTCTAAATATTTCCGACCACCCGGTATGCGAGATATGTGCATCGCACAAACGCGACCATACCATTATATGTGTTGTGGAAGATACCCGCGACGTTATGGCTATAGAGAATACCAATCAATATAATGGTGTATATCATGTTTTAGGGGGCCTTATATCGCCAATGGACGGGATAGGCCCCTCGGATTTGGAAGTAGACTCGCTGCTTGACCGCCTTAAAGAAAATGATGTAAAAGAAATCATATTCGCGCTAAGTGCCACAATGGAAGGTGACACCACCATTTTTTACCTGGACAAAAGGTTAAAGTCTTTCGATATAACTATTTCAACCATAGCACGGGGCATAGCTTTTGGCGGGGAACTGGAGTATGTGGATGAAATCACGCTGGGGCGATCAATAGCTACGCGCGTACCCTACATTAACTCATTGTCGAAATAAAGCGACACATGTTTTAAATTCCATACAGCGTCAACGCCATAAATCATCTTAAAGCGAAGAAAACCAACCCATAAAATACTGATAAACAGTAAAAAACACCTGATAATTTACACAACAAGGTAAAGTTTCCACATATCGTTTATCCCGATTGCCTGTGGCATAGCTTTTGGTGCTAATTATTTTGAGGGTAAAGTGTGTGTAAAAAAAAATATCGCATTGCTTAATCCTTATAATAATTTAACTGTCGAACCGGTATGAACCTATCCATAATTGTTGTTAATCATAACACGCGCATATTGCTGAAGCAGTCAATTACTTCCTTAATTGAGGCCTGCAAGCATATTGATTATGAATTAATTGTAGTTGATAATGCCTCAACCGATCATTCATTGGAGATGCTTGCAACCAGCTTTCCGAAGATACAGGTTATAGCAAACAGCGAAGATGAGGGTATAGCGAAAGCAAATAACCAGGCTTTGCAGCTTTGTACAGGCGATTATATTTTATTAGTCAGTGCGGATACTTTAGCAATCAAAGACTCGGTTGAGAAAATGATTGCATTTATGGATAGCCATGCCGATGCAGGTGGTATGAGCATCAGGATGCTAAGCCCGCAGGGGCGCTTTTTACCCGAATCTATCCATGGCCTTACCCCTGCCTGGGGCACATTTTTAAAACTTATCGGCTTTGCCAAACATCTTTCAAAAACAAGGCTTTACGATCGTAACCGCAAAGACTGGGTTGAAGAGTTCCGTGAAGCAGAAATTGATATTTTAAATGGTGCATGTATGATGCTGCGCCGATCGGCGTTACACGAAGTTGGTTTATTTGACGAGCGCTTTTTCATGTTCGGAGCCAATATCGATTTGTCGCACAGGTTACGCCTTGCGGGCTATAAAAACTACTACTATCCAAAAACATACATCATCAACTTCGAGAGCCAAAAACAGGCATCATTTGGTTGGGAGTACATTAAGTATTATTACGGGGCTATGTTCCTTTTTGCCTTTAAATACCTGATAAAAGTGCCTGACATTAAGGTAAAAGGGGTGCCGCAAATGGTTCCTTCGGGGTATGAGGTTTAATGCTCCGTCCGATTTGTAGAGACGCAATATTTTGCGTCGCCCGCATGCCGGTAAACACGCGAAATATTTTTTTCGTGCTGAAAGTCCAGAGACGCAAAGTATTGCGTCCCTACATTAAAAACATCTTATTTGAGGCGAAATATAGCATTGTTTAAATTTACATTTGAATAATCAGCGGATAAATTATCTTCGCGCCATGAATCTCGCCAACAAAGTTATCGTAATAACCGGCGCCTCCTCAGGCATCGGTAAATCACTTGCCATTGAATTTGCCAAACGCGGTGCAAATCTGGTATTAGGCGCGCGGCATTTTGTTAATTTATGCACAATTGCCCAACAGATTGAACAACAATATAATATTAGGGCCATAGCCGTGCAGTGCGATGTAACTATTGAAGAAGATTGCGATTTATTGATAAAGCAAGCCCTTATTACGTTCGATCATATTGATGTGCTGATTAATAACGCAGGCATATCCATGCGGGCGCTTTTTAACGATTCAAGCGTTAAAGTATTAAAATCGGTAATGGATGTCAACTTTTGGGGCGCTGTTTATTGTACAAAATATGCGCTGCCGCATATATTAAAAGCACAAGGCAGCGTAGTTGGCGTATCGTCAATTGCCGGCTACAAGGGCTTGCCGGGTCGCACAGGCTACTCTGCATCAAAATTTGCGATGAATGGCTTCCTGGACGCATTAAGAATTGAGAATTTAAAAACCGGCGTACATGTCATGACTGCTTGCCCTGGCTTTACTGCATCAAACATCCGTAATACAGCCCTGGATAAAAATGGCCAGGAGCAGCGAGAAAGTACGCTCAACGAGCAAAGCATGATGACCAGCGAAGAAGTTGCCCAAATCATAGCCAACGGCGTTGAAAACCGCAGCCGTACGTTGATTATGACCGGCGAAGGAAAATTAACGGTGCTGATCGGAAAGTTTTTTCCGGGTTTGCTGGATAAGCTGGTTTATAATAAGATGAAGAAAGAGCGAAATTCTTTATTGAAATAGCTTTTGCAAGAATCATGATTTGTATGACTAAAGAATTTCTTGATGCAGACAGACGGGCATCGCGGTAATCTTTAAATCAGGTGAATCAGGGTCAATCCTCCCCCATCTTCTCCAACTCAAAAGGCGCATGCTCACTAATTTTGCTTAAATCCAAAACAATACGACCATCCTCGTCCCTGTCAAAGACTGGTTTAAATTTGGCTCCCCAAACAATTTCATGGGCCTGGTATTGGGTGCGCGAGTGAATTGTTTGCGAAAAAGTATCATCAAATGCCCGTAACAGGATAGCAAAACCCGCTTCCGATTTTATCAAATCCTCCTTTGTCATATCGCCCATGGGGCTATTTTCATCCAACGGGTGCACAATTGTCCAGTTTAGGGTTAGCACGCTTACGTTTCGGCGCTCCAGTTCGAGCGGGAAGAAACGGCGGACTATTTTACCATCAACTGTCTCATTATACGAAAAAATAATCTCAATTTCTAAGTCAATCAGCATATTGCGGCGCAAGTTGGCCAGGCGAAACATAACGCCTTTACCTTTATCTCCATAAGGCGCAACGATAATATTTTTACTATAAATAATTTGTGCTGACGGCCTTGAAAAGCGTCCGTACAGTAAACCCGTGGCTAATGCAAAAGCAAGGAGTCCCATCATCGACTCTAAAGCTGCTACACTGTTTGCGGCCATTCCCTTCGGACTAATATGTCCATACCCCACAGTTGATATGGTTTGTGCCGAGAAAAAGAAGGCATCCATAAAATGGGAAAATTGCGTATGTCCCGAAGTCCCGTCGAGGCTGTTTGACCCAAACGACATATAAATAAAAGCGATATGATGTTTAGTATCAAATATCCGCTCAATACCAGCAGCCAGAAGCGTCTCCAACTCATAGTTATCAACGTATGATAATTATTTGCAGTATTGAACAAGGGCAGCCCTACCCGCCGTACATTTGGCGAGCCATCTTTATTCATCAGCGGCTGGTTTTTTATAACCGGCTGAGGGCCAAAGCCAAGGTCGTCTTCAGGATTTATTTTGCGCTCTTTTTTAACCATAATAGTGTGCAGTATTTTTCAGCTTTTGTAAAAATATCATTCTGCTTGCTTTTAGTAAAAACTATTTCCATATTTGTGGCACAAAATGAAAGCAAATATATTAAACAACAATTGGTGGTGGCTTAACGGGTAATCGTAAGGCAATTCCATTTTTTGTTTTTTAAAAAATATACAGAAGGGTTGCCATACACGGCAGCCCTTCTTTTTTTGCCCCGGTTTAGGCCGATGGTAAGGCAAGGAATAGCGCCAGGAGTAAAAGAAATTTAAATTAACCATAACAAATTCCCCTGTAGGGGCTTGGGCTTATGAAAGCGATATTAAATCACCTTTTTGAACACAAAACTTTTACCCGCGAGCAGTCGAAGGAAATTTTGACGGCTATTGCGCAGGGCAAATACAACAACTCGCAAATGGCTGCATTTATGACAGCCTATTGCATGCGCAGTATTACCGTTAACGAACTGGAAGGTTTTCGGGATGCTATGCTGGAGCTTTGCTTACCGATAGATTTACAAACCGGCGAAGTAATCGATCTTTGCGGAACGGGCGGCGATGGTAAGGATACGTTTAATATCTCAACCCTGGCGTCATTTATAGTTGCGGGTGCTGGTTACAAAGTAGCCAAGCATGGTAACTACGGGGTTTCGTCGGGATGTGGCTCATCAAACGTGATGGAGTTTTTGGGCAGCGTGTTTACAAATGACACAGATAAGCTTAAAACTAATATTGATAAAGCCAATATTTGCTTCTTACACGCACCATTGTTTCACCCGGCTATGAAGACGGTAGCGCCTATCCGCCGCGAATTGGGCGTTAAAACGTTTTTCAATATGCTTGGCCCGCTGGTTAACCCGGCAAAACCCCAAAATCAATTGGTAGGTGTTTTTAATTTGGAATTAGCCCGTATCTACGCATATCTATACCAAAAATCAGATGTTAAGTACACCATACTTAATGCCCTTGAAGGATACGACGAAGTTTCACTCACCTGCGATTTTAAGACATTTTCGGCCGGTGGTGAAAAAATAAATAGCATTGAAAGCCTCGGTTTTGCGAAACTTAATCCAAATGAAATTTTAGGCGGCAGTACTATTAGCGAATCGGCAGATATTTTTATGAAGGTGCTTAATAACGAGGCAACGCCTGCACAGAGTAACGTGGTTTTATGCAATGCAGCGCTTGCAATAAACACCATAAAGCCCCAAGCCAGCTTTGCCGATTGTTTTTACGAGGCCGAAGAATCATTGATCAGGAAAAAGGCCTTAACCAGCTTTAAAACACTAATAGCCAACTAATGAAGATAAAACTTTGCGGGATGCGGGATGCAGAGAATATAAAAGCAGTGGCGGCTTTAAACCCCGACTACCTTGGCTTCATATTTTATGACAAGTCGCCGCGCTTTGTGGGTAGCTTACAGGCCGAAGCGCTTGCAGATATCCCATCAACCGTAAACAAAGTGGCGGTTTTTGTAAACGAAAGCCTTGAAAATATCACCAAACTGGTTGATAAATACAATTTCGACTTCATACAGCTACATGGTGACGAAAGCCCCGATTTCTGTAAAGCGCTCAGGAACGAAGCTATCGTAATCAAAGCTTTCGGCGTTAACAGCGGGTTTGATTTTAAACAATTGGATAAATATAAAAACAAGGTCGACCTGTTTTTATTTGATACTAAAACAGAAAGTCACGGCGGTTCCGGGCAAACATTCGACTGGATTATTTTAGATAAATACGATTTAGAGATTCCGTTTTTCGTAAGCGGCGGACTGGGCCCGGACAATATTGAAGAAGCGTTGAAGATTGACCATCCCAAATTTTACGGAGTCGATCTTAATAGCAAATTTGAAATATCGCCGGCATTAAAAGACATTGATCAACTAGAAAAAGCATTCAGCATCATTAAACAAAGCACATACTAATGAAATACGGAGTTAATGAACAAGGGTACTATGGCGATTTCGGCGGGGCGTATATCCCCGAAATGCTTTATCCTAACGTGGAAGAACTGCGCCAGCAATATCTAAACATTATTAACGGCGACGAATTTAGAGCCGAGTTTAACCAGCTTTTGAAGGATTACGTGGGCCGGCCTTCGCCATTGTATCACGCCAAGCGGTATTCAGAAAAATATGGCGCAAACATATTTTTTAAGCGCGAGGACTTAAATCACACCGGCTCGCATAAAATAAATAATGCTATAGGCCAAATACTTTTGGCAAAGCGCCTTGGCAAAAAACGCATTATTGCCGAAACCGGCGCCGGGCAGCACGGCGTAGCCACCGCTACGGTTTGTGCCCTGATGGGTATTGAGTGCGTGGTTTATATGGGCGAAATAGATATGGCCAGGCAGGCACCCAATGTGTCGCGTATGAAAATGCTTGGCGCAAAGGTTGTACCGGCCGTATCGGGCAGTAAAACACTTAAAGACGCCACAAACGAGGCCCTGCGCGATTGGATTGGTAATCCGGTTGATACCCATTACATCATTGGTTCGGTGGTAGGCCCCTATCCTTATCCGGACATGGTGGCCCGTTTTCAATCTGTGATATCGTTCGAAACAAAAAAACAACTGCTGGAACACACCGGCAACGAGTTACCACAATACGTAATGGCCTGTGTAGGCGGTGGCAGCAATGCGATGGGAATGTTTTATCATTTTTTAGATGATGAACAGGTGAAACTGGTAGCAGTTGAAGCAGCCGGCAAAGGCGTCGACAGCGGGCATTCCGCAGCCACAACGTTCCTCGGCAAAGAAGGCGTGCTGCATGGCAGCCGCACTATATTGATGCAAACAGATGACGGACAGGTTGTTGAACCTTATTCAATATCAGCAGGATTAGATTATCCCGGCATTGGCCCGCAGCATGCACATCTTTATAAAATAAACCGCGCGCAATACGTAAGCGTTACCGACGATGAAGCTTTACAGGCCGGCTTGTTATGTTGCCAGTTAGAGGGCATTATACCCGCAATTGAAACAGCCCACGCCCTCGCGCAGCTTGAAAAAATGAAGTTTGACAAAGCCGACAATGTGGTTATCTGCATATCAGGCCGGGGGGATAAGGATTTGGATACGTATATTAAATATTTTGGCTACTGAGAAAGTCCATGGTCGATAGACCATAGAACATAGACCATAGTAAATTATCGAATAAATAACTTTTCCCCATGGACGATGGTCTATGGACTATCGACTAAATATAATTCTTCCATCGACTACGGTCTATGGACTATCGACAAAATAAACATGAACCGTCTTAATAAACTATTCTCAACCAAAAAGGATAACCTGTTGTCCATATACTATACCGCCGGCTACCCGGAAATTAATACCACGCTTGATATTGCCGAAGCTTTGGAAAAAGCCGGGGTTGATTTCCTGGAAGTTGGCTTCCCCTACTCCGACCCTGTGGCCGACGGCCCAACCATCCAGCACAGTTCTGAAAAAGCGCTGGAAAATGGCATGACGCTAAACCTGTTGTTTGACCAGCTGGCTGATTTGCGTAAACGGGTTACTATCCCAATCCTGCTGATGGGCTACGCCAATCCGATGATACAATACGGCGTGGAACGTTTCTGCAAAAAAGCAGCCGAGGTTGGCGTTGATGGTGTTATTGTGCCTGATTTGCCCATGTATGAATATGAAACCTTGTACGCCGGTTATTTTAAAGCCAATGGCCTAAGCAACATCTTCCTGGTAACCCCGCAAACTTCCGAAGATCGCATCCGCAAGATTGATGAGTTGAGTAACAGTTTTATCTACCTGCTTTCCTCTTCATCTATTACAGGCGGTAATTTACAGGTATCGGTTAATATCGAGGATTATTACAAACGAATTAAAGCCATGCAGTTGAAAAACCCTGAGATAATTGGGTTTGGTATATCAGATAACAAATCGTTCAGTAAAGCATGCGAATATGCTGCCGGAGCGATTGTGGGCAGTGCGTTTGTGAAGCTTTTGGGGACGAAAGGGTATTTGGAAAAGATTGACGAGTTTGTAAAAGGGATTAGGCCGTAATTTCCCGTAGAGACGCAATATTTTACGCCTCCCGCACATAGGTAACAAACAATGCCGTTCGTCCACGATATCGTTTCGAGACGAAAAATATTCCGTCTTTACAAATATAATTCCAAGTCCCCCTTACCTTCACGAATAACCTCAAAGTCGCCACTGGTGCAATCAACTACAGTTGAGGGAATATTTTCACCATAGCCGCCATCAATTACCAGGTCAACCAAATCATCATACTTTTCGTGGATTAATTCCGGGTCGGTGGAGTATTCAATTATCTCGTCGTCGTCTTTTATTGATGTTGACAGGATTGGGTTGCCTAGTTGTTTTACAATTTCGCGGGCAATGTCATTAGCCGGCACCCTGATACCCACTGTTTTTTTGTTAGAGCTTAGCAGCTTAGGCACATTATGGTTAGCATTAAAGATAAACGTAAACGGCCCCGGCAGGGCTTTTTTAAGCACGCGGAAGGTATGGTTATCAATTGGCTTAATATAATCGGATATGTGGCTTAAATCGTAGCAAATAAACGAGAAGTTGGCCTTCTCGGGCTTGATGTTCCTTATTTTACAGATAGCCTCGATAGCCCGGTGGTTGGTTATATCGCAGCCCAGGCCGTAAACCGTGTCAGTAGGGTAAATTATCAGCCCGCCTTTGCGCAGCACTTCCACCACTTGTTCAATGGCTTTCGGGTTGGGGTTTTCAGGGTATATTTTTATGAGCATGTTTTGATTTCGGATTTAATTTTCTGAACCTGGATTAAACAGATTATTTGACTCACAGGATTTTTATGGCCTGTATCCGATAAATCCATTAATCTGTTTAATCCAGGTTCGGATACTTCTAATAATTTGTATGCTGAAACTGCTGTGCCATTGTTAAATAAAAGTATTCCGTTATTAAACCGTCAATATCATTTACTGTTTTATACAAACGGACTTTTGTGGCAGGCTTATCTTTTCCAGGGATATCGGTATTAGCGCTTAACTCATCATCAATTCGTTGCTTTAGCGCACCAATATAAAGTCGTTTTTGCGCTGCAATATTATACGTTTTTACATAATAATCGTCTTTATTTTTCGGGTACAATGATACCGCGTATTCAGCATCGCCCAATATCCTGGTTTCCTGGTGGCCAAAATAAGTACCGCCGTTAAGTTTTTCGAATATCGAATTGATATTTCCGTAGAGTTTTATCAGCTTAATCCGTTGCGTTGCAAAAGGTTTGTCACCGTTTCTAAATCTCAGGAAATAGGCATATAAACTGTAATAATCATCCTGCCCTACCTCGCTGCTGAATGAATAATCGGGTTCTGTCTTGCCCGCACGCTCGTCAAGCTCGTCGGGGCTTAACCTTTTCCTAGCATATTCAATTGAGGGCTCTTCAGTATATTCACTGATAAGCTCTGGCCGGTGTCTGATAAAATCTTTTAATTCCGAAGTTTTATAAAATATCGGCATTTCAGGGTCGGCACTGATATTAATACTGTCCTTGCCGATGCTGTCGAGCTTATGCTCATATTTAATAAAGTTAGTGTCGACCGCGCCAGCGGCGATCTGTGGCGATTCATTTTTTTGAGCTTGCTGTTTGCACCCAAGAACTATTAACGATAATAAGACTAAAAAGCTGTATTTCATCCGGTTAATTATTGCTTCACTAAAGTAATCATTAATAAATGATAGCGAGCGATAAATTCAGCATCGGCGATTTTTAACCACAAAGACGCTTAGAAAAAAACACCGAGATCTCCGAGCCTTTATAATGATTTTTTTTGTGCTCTCTGTGCCACCTCTGCATCTCTGTGGTTAAATTTCCAATAGAAAAGCAAAAGCCATTCGCGTTAACAAATGGCTTTTTTATAAAGGCCTGAACTAATCAAATTAATCAAGCCCGCTCAACTCAATACAACTTATTTCTGTTTTGCAAACTGTACGTTAATCAACAGCTTAATATCCTCGCCTACCACAATTGATCCCGCTTCGGTAATGCCATCCCAGGTTAAACCAAATTCTTTACGGTTGATTTTGCCGGTTACTTCAAAACCTGCTTTTGTGTTGCCATAAAAGTCATCGGTCGAGCCGCCAAATTCTGCAGACAACGTAACCGGCTTGGTAATGCCTTTAATGGTCAGATCGCCTTTCAATTCGTATTCTTCATCATCAGTTTTTGTAAACGATGTTGATTTGAAAGTTATTTGTGGATATTGGGCAGCATCAAAAAATTCTGCTGATTTTAAGTGCTCGTCTCTTTGTGTTTGATTAGTATCAATGCTGTCGATATTCAATGCGAAAGTGATGTCTGCATTTTCGAAATCATCCCCTTCTGTTTCCAGTGAGCCTTCAAAGCTTTTGAAGAAACCGCTAACTGTTGATATTACAAGGTGTTTTACTTTAAACTGTACTTCTGAGTGCATTGGGTCGATAGACCATTTTGTTATTGTTGCCATGACTTTAATTTTTTTATGATTGTTTTAATAGGTCAAAGATAAATAATAGATGTTTAAACACATAATTTTAATACCCATTATTACATTGCGTTTACAATGCTGTTTTACAACACGTAAATTGGGCTTTTGTTATAAAGTAATTGATTAATTTATATTACCAAATAGTACAGAAACGTGTATTACTTATTCATAAACTCGGCTAGTATACGGTGAAAATGATGGGTGCCTTGTTCACGGGTTACCGAGTACCGCCCGTGCTGGTAAAATCTTGAACGTATGCCCCGTTGAACGTTCTCTACAATTTCTTCATCTTCCTGCTCAACCTTATCCAGCCCTGCCCCCGCTCCTTTGTCGAGCTTCGAAGCATCCCACACATATGAGAAAAACTTCACCCGGCATTCGCCAACCGAAACGGGCTCAACTACGTTGACTGATAATCCCCATGGATAAAAATTAAACATCATATTTGGAAACACCCAGAAATAATAGGCCGCCACATTTTTCCCATAATCAGGCGATGATTCGGGTAAATGAAAACAATCCTTATCGGTTTTAGCTAGGCCCAATTGAAGACTGGAATAAGGAAAAAACAATTCGGTAGCATATTCACCGAAATCGATAACAGCATTTAAGCCTGCATGCACAAAAGGTATATGGAAGCCTTCAAGATAATTTTCGCAATATAATGCCCAGTTGGCCTTTACATTAAACACGCGCGATAATGAAGTTTCAAATTTAAAATCCTCCAGCGGCATCCAATTAATGCGTTCTGTCATATCCCGGAAAAATAGATCATGCGGAAATTTAACGTTAAGCGATGTAAACAACCAATTGCTCCATTTAAAAACATTCAGCTTCGGCAGGTTGTCATCCCCGGTCGGAAAATTTTCCACCTCCTTAAATTCAGGCATCGAAATAAAACTGCCATCAAGGTTAAACATCCGCCCATGGTAGCGACAGCGTAGGTTGTTTAACTTGCAAGCCTTATCGGCCACCAGGTTGCCGCGATGCGTGCAAACGTTCGATAATACATTTATGTCGCCGTTTTTATCACGGGTTATTAATAAGGGCTCATTAAGGTAGTTTTCCAAAAGTACGAACGGATGCACGTCCCCCTTTTCCTTAACCAGGTCTTCATCGCCAATAAACTGCCACGACGGGGTAAATATTTTTTCTTTGCATTGCTCAAAAACGTCGCCATCTGTGTAGAAATCAGCATGCAATGTTTTTGCTTTTGCAATATCCGGGTCGACGAAATATTTGGTCATAGTCGTTTGGTTTCGGCGGGTAAATTAGGAAATCAACCTCAATCTACCTAAACCATTTAAAATTAAGCAGGGATTTTAAATCCCCAAAGTGAGCAACTAATCCCCTATTCATAAAACTATAACCATTTGCAGCCAATTTGCGTATTACAGCACCGGACGATTTCAGGGGCAAAAATTACACATTTGGTTGTATTTTTGCTTGTAGGTTTAATTTTCGGAGATATTTAAGTATCCAACGGGCATTAAAATACCTTATACAGGAAACGTTTTATCATTCAGTCTAAATCAAAAACCATGTTTGGCTTGTTTATTGCCAATTTGATGTAACACAATTATGAAAAGACTTTTAGTTATCATTTCATTTATACCTTACCTGGCCCTTGCCCAAACCTCAGATCAGCATCTGAAAATGGCAAACGACCTGTCGGCACAAAAAAACTATAAAGCTGCAATTCCTGAGTTCACTAAAGCTATCGAGTTGAACGGCAGTAATGTAAAAGCTTACCTGTATCGCGGAAATGCATATAGTAACAGCCAGCAATATGACGACGCAGTTAACGACTATACAAAGGTTGTAACTATCGATCCAGGCAATGCAAACGCCTATTACTACCGCGCAAATGCTAACGGTAATATTAAAGCCTACAAAAGCGCTATTGATGATTATACCAAAGCTATCGACTTAGGCTTACGTAATTCCGATATGTTCCACTATCGCGCAAACGCGCGCTTGAACTCCGCCGACTATGTAGGTGCCATTGAAGACTTTACAAAAGCAATTGACCTTACACCCAACAATGCTGAGTTATACGAGTACCGTGGCGTAGCCAAATCAAATATAAATGACAGCAAAGGGGCCATACAGGATTACGATGTTGCCATAAGGCTCAATCCCAACAATGCCGACGTTTACTACTATCGTGCAAATTCAAAAGGTACAATCGGGGATTATAACGGCGCCGTTGCCGATTACAATACTACGTTGCGGATGAACCCTAACAACGCCGAAGCAGTATTTTATCGCGGCAATGTAAAAACAAACCTGCGCGATTATAAAGGCGCTATTGAGGATTACAAAAAAGCAAGCCAGATGAACCCCGGCCTGCATAACCTGTATTATTACCTGGCTAAAGCCATCAGCAATAGCTCGGATAATAAAGCAGCCATCGACTATTTTAATAAAGCAATAACGCTTGACCCACAAAATCCAGAATTGTATTTATACCGCGGCATATCAGAAAGTAAAAGTGACAACAAAGATGCTGCTATGGCCGATTATAACAAGGCCATTGAACTTGATGCCCACCTGGCAGAAGCATTTCAAAACCGTGCCGATTTAAAAATAGACCAAAAAGATTACCACGGCGCGCTTGACGACGCAAACAATGCTGTTAATTATGCTAAAAACCCTGATGGTTATGCTTATATAACCCGTGCCAAGGCAAAACGTGGCTTACAGGACACAACTGGTGCACTGGCTGATTATGACTCAGCGATTCGCCTGAATCCAAAAAGTACAGAAGGCTATTTTGGTCGTGGCGAGATGAAAATGATGCTGATTGATTACCCCGGCGCTATTGCCGATTTTACTACAGCAATAAATATGTCGCCGGCGAATGCCGATGCCTACTTAAACCGTGGTATTGCCAAAAGCCGCATGGGCGATAAACCCGGCGCAATTGCCGACTTTAAAAAAGAAGTTGAGCTTGATCCTAAAAACCAGCAGGCTTATATGCGGCTTGGTAAAATATTAATTGACGACAGGCAGTATAACGAAGCCCTGCTGCTATTTAACAAAACAGTTACACCATATACCAAAAACGGCAAAATATTGGTTTTACGGGGCACCGCAATGGCCGGCACAGGTGATACCAGGGGCGCTTTAATTGATTTTGACCGCGCAATAGCCGTTGACTCGAACGCTATATCACAAGCTTACAGCGGCAGGGCTAACCTGAAAATGATGTTAAAAGATTACGATGGCGCTGCTACCGACATAAGCAAGGCGCTTGAAAAAGATCAGAATAATGACGATGCGTACTTTTATCGTGGTAATTTAAAAATGATCCAGAAGAACTACGAAGGTGCAGCTTATGATTACATCAGTGTATTACTGATAAACCCCGACAATATTAAAACTTATGCCTACCGCGGCCTGGCCGAAGCGCATATGAAGGATACCGTAGCAATGAATGCCGATTTTAAACAGGCAATAAAGCTTAGCCCTAAAGACGAAATAAACTTTGTACAACGGGCAAAAGCCAAAATGTTTTTGCGCGACTATGACGGCGGCCTAAAAGATTTTGCAACTGCGATTGAACTAAACCCGCGCAACTACGATGTATGGCTTAGCCGCGGAGTTGCCAAACTACAGGAAAATGACAAAAGCGGCTGCCAGGACTTAACCAAGGCCATTGAACTTGGCTCGAAAGAAGCGGTTGAAGAACAACGAAAACTTTGTAAGTAAAAAAGAGAAACAAGAACCAAGAGTCAAGAATTAGCTTATTGTTAAGTTGCGCTTTCCTATCTTGATTCTTGACTCTTGGCGTTTAAATCTTGAGTCAGCGTTCCTCCTGATGTATCGTTAAAGTCATCCCGGTAATTTACTTTACCGTTGCTTAGTTTGACGTAGTCAACCGAGCCTGTGCCCTGGAAGGCAAAATCAAACCCGATTATTTTTGATTTAACGATATCCTGGTTTATGCTGTAAACCAATTTGTCGTTCAAAAATATTTTGGCCTTACGGTCAACCGTTTCAATCTTCACTTTTACAAACGAATTAAAGTCAACCCCGAATACCGACAGGTCATTTTGCTTTCCTGACGTATAGTAATTGGTAAACAATAAATCGAGCGAGGATATGCAGCCTTTACTGCATAGAGGAATATAAATAGCCGTGCCCTCGCACAGGATGTAGATTTTGCTTAATTGACATATTGCCGCCCCTTCCCTGTAATCGTTTTTAACGGAAGTTTCAAAAGTGAAATTATCGCTATATATCTCACCAAAATCGCGCACGTTACCATATAGCATATCAAGCGGAACAGGCTGCAGCTTTACATTTTTTGCCTGGATTTTTTCAATCGGCATAGTCATTTTACCGTTTACAATAGCCTCTTCCTTTGTAAAATAAACCGGCACCGGCGATTGCGTTACCATCGGCAACCAGCCGTTTGACCTTATTAATAGTTTGTGCACGCTTACCGATTTTCCGCCTACAATGAGCCTTGCTTTATAGTAATCGGGATAATAGTAAATTGAGGTGTGCTGGTGGTCGTTTTTTGATACCTTATCCTGCCGGTGCTTATCCCACGATTGTTGGATCACAACCGAATCATAGGGTGATTTGGTTGCATCGAAGTTAAAAATTACAGAGTTAGGCAGCCCGGCAGTTACCACCGTTCTGCTGCTGAATTTATAATCGCCGTTGTTAATTACAGGCTGCTTTTTCTTAACAGAAAACACCGACACAATTACGGCTATAACGCAAACACCGAATAATGCAAATTTAACAACAATTGGCCTTTTTTGTGTAGCTGGAATTTTCGCCTCAATCGCCGGAATAATTGCGGCAGGCTGGATTATCGGCTGCGCAGGTACCACGCCATTTCCGTTTTGCGATTTAAAGCTGCGCCAGTTTTCATAACCTAAAAACTGTACAAGCGTGTCAAGAGTATGGGTATTAGGAAGACTTTCATATTTCACTTTCCCCCAAACACGTTTAAGTGTTACATGGCTTAATGCTACATTGGTTTTTTCCTGTATTTTCTCACTCAATATTACGAAATCCTGGTTTGTCCATTCGCCGCTATCGCCCCAACCGGTATTTATTTCAAATAACTTTTTGGCTTTTTCGATGTAAAACTCGTCGTTATGCATAGTCAATATCCTGTATAGTAAGACAAAAATACCACATCCTGCCGAATAGTGGGGCTTGTACAAACTTGTACAAACTTGTATAAGCCCTGAATAGCTTTCGAATCAATATCTGCATAAATTTATACAATAAATCAGATTCGGGAGCTAAGAATCATGAATCAAAAAGAAATGAGCGATAATCACCCGGTGAAGATAAGCGCCGGGAGATTATAACTGTACTGACACCAAGCAGCTGGCTAATTGCTTTACTTCTTGTTCTTGGCTCCCGGTACTGATTAGCAGGCAAAATTGGCTTGCATATTTACTTTGGAATACTAATATTTTTATTCGTAAATTTAATAGAAATTCCACCAATTATAAAACAAGCGCCCATAAGCGCCTATATTACAGATACATTTAAAGAAGCCAGCCTGGGTGGCTGTGCTTTTATATTAGCCGGCGCAAAACCCGGCAGTGTTTAACGTACATTAATTTTTTTGTTATGTTTAGTAAAAATACACACCGGTTTATGATGTGGCTGTTGTATTTAAATTGCTTTATTTTCACAACAGCCTACTCCCAGTCATTCGATTTAAATAGCAACCGCAATAAAGTAACTATACCGTTCAGGCTGGTACGTAATATGATTATTATCAAATTGCGGATCAATAACAAGGGCCCCTATAATTTTGTGATGGATACGGGCGTCGGCCTGATGATTATTACCGATCCGTTGTTGATCGACTCGCTTGATATGTCATCAAGGCGCATTCTTAAGCTCCGTGGTTTTGGCGAAAACGAATCGTACGAGGCGTATGCATCGTCTGTTTTAAATATTGGTATACCCGGCCTTACCAGCTATGGGGTTAATGCCGCGATATTAAAAAAAGACCAGTTTGGCTTGTCGAATTACGCAGGAATGCCCATACATGGGTTGTTGGGTTATGAATTTTTCAACAACCTGGCGGTAAAAGTAAGTTTCAGCGATTCAACCCTCACTGTATACCGCCCCAGCGAGACCAAACGATTTGCAAAAGGTGAACGGGTGCCAATAACCATAGAAGATCACAAGCCATATTTTGAAACAAATATTGTGATGCCCAGCGGCGAAATTAAAAGGAGTAAGCTTATTGTCGACCTTGGTGCTGGTCACCCCCTTTCACTCGAAAATGTTTCCGACAAAACAGAGCTAACCAAAAAATGTATCCATGCAAACCTGGGGGTTGGCTTTAGCGGCCCCATAAACGGGTACATCAGCAGGGTGAATGAAATTGCGATGGGCAAATACAAAATAAAGGATATCATTTCTTCTTTCCCACAAGACGATTCGTTAAGAAAATACATTAACATAAAACGCGATGGCAACCTGGGCATTGGATTGCTTAAGCGGTTTACGGTAGTTTTTGATTACGCTGGTGGCGCCATGTACCTTAAACCCGGCCCCGGTTTTAAAGCGCCTTTTGAGCAGGACATGAGCGGCCTTGAATATTACGCAGATGGCGATGGCTTCAGGCGGATCATCATCAGCCGTGTAGAGCCTGGCTCTGCAGCAGATAAAGTCGGCCTTGAAAAAGACGATGAAATTGTGTCGATAAACTTCAAACTGATTGCAAATATGAGCTTAGAAGAGGTTGACAATCTTTTTAAATCGCAGGATGACCGCAGCCTTTTGTTAGAGGTTTACCACGATAAGAAGTATGACAATGTGATAATTACACTGAAACGGCGCATATAAACACGATTTAAGGATGTAAAAGATTTACACGATGAATGACAGCTCTATACAACATGTAAATCCTTTAATCCAATAAATCTTAAAAATCTTAGTTTACCTCAAGCACATCCTTCGACGGGAACACCGGGAATACCCCGTGCGGCTCACTTTGGTACCAGAAGGCTACGGTTGCCAAATCATCCTGTAAGGGCATATAACGGCCATCGTGGTGCCAGCCTAGATCCTGCAGGGTAACTTTTAAATCTTTTTCAAAACGTACCGGGTCGGCTATGTGCCAGCGGTAAAGTCCAAACCGTTGTGCTATGTCGTAATGGCCATCGCCGCGTAATACCTGCGGCAGACCCGTGTAAGGGCCGCTAAACTCAGTGTATTGGCTGGTTTCAGAGCCATCAGCCTTTTTATGCTGGCTGTCGAAATCATAGGCACCGTTAAAATAATCTTCGGTACCAGTGCCCGCAATTGTTGGGAATTTGGTATCGCCATCCATAAAGAATTTTATTTCGCCTTCGCCCCACCAGCCATTTTTGTTTGAGCCATAAGCAAGGTATGTACCCACATACTGGCCTTTACCGGTAATTCCGTCAACTATTGTATAGTCCTGCTTAAACGGCAAGGGATTTACCCGGCGGAACTGCGCGTGGAAATAGCCCGCATCTTTAGGTACATCGGTAAGAGTATAATCAACCTGGTAGTACAGCACCATGTCTTCGTCGGCAATGTTCTCCATTGTTATGCGGCATTTTTTGCGAAAAGGCATTGGCCAGTAACAATTTAGCCCGCTGCCCGGATTCACCACCACGGCCAGTGAAGTTACCGCGGCATACCTGCCCCATCCCATGCAGAAAAAGTCGCCAACCGGCGTTTCTACTGATGGTGTGGTTTCATCGTCCCAATAAAAACGGATGATGGAGTACCGCCAGTTGCCGGTAGGCGTCATCCATATATGCTGTATGGCTCCCGATTCATTTATTTCTGCAACCGTGTACGTAGTGTGTTTTTTTATCACGACGCTGGGGCTAACTTTCCAGCCCTGACCCAACTCCCGTGAAGGCCCCGCGCCTGTACCTGTAGTAGCCATCCCACCTTTGCCTTTTTCGCCATTAAAATTCTCAGGACCGATAGAGCGGGTTTTCGCATCCGACATGCGGTAAAGGTTTCCCATGTTTACGCCCAGGCCATTAAACTTTTCCTGTGCTGCTGCCGAGAAACATACAAAAGCACCCATCAAAACAATTAAAGCTGACTTTTTCATCATTATCATTAATTAAGTTTATAAAATTCAATTGCGTTAAGTCCCCAAAACCGGGCCTGTTCTTCCGTTGATAGTTTCGACACGTAATTTTCAACTATCGAAATCATTTTATCATACCCGCCTGCCACATTACAAACCGGCCAGTCAGACCCAAACATTACCCGGTTAGCACCGAACGCCTCAAATATCACATCAAGATACGGTTCAAAATCGCTTTGCTGCCAGTTTTGCCAATCGGCCTCGGTCACCATGCCTGATATTTTGCACCAAGCATTATCATATTTCGCAATAAGCCTGATGTTATTGGCCCATTTTTCAATATTCTGATTTTTAATATCAGGCTTAGCAATATGGTCAATTACGAAGCGTACCCCGGAAATGTTTTTTACAAACTGGTTGGTGTAGCCTAACTGGTCGGGAAAAATGAGGATATCGTAAGCCAAATCGTAGTTCTTTAGGGCGGCAATGCCTTTCATAAACTGCGGGTTTAGCATATAGGCCCTGTCAGATTCACCTTGTAGCACATGGCGCATCCCTTTCAGTTTTTTATGTTCGCTGTAATGTGCAATCCGCTCCCTCACGTGTGGGTCCATAAAGTCAACCCAGCCCACAACGCCTTTTACAAACTCATTTTCTTCGGCCAGCTCGAGTAAAAATTCAGTTTCGGTTTCTGATTGGTCAGCCTGTACAGCTACGCAACCGTCTATTTGATGCTTTTTTAATATTGGTTTAAGGTCTTCCGGGTAAAAATCGCGCTTAATTGCAGCCATGGGTTCATTAATCCATGCATCTCTTACCGGGTCAAATTTCCAAAAATGCTGGTGGGAGTCTATTTTCATTTGTTTCTTAACACGATTTATGGATTTTATGAATTTACAAGATTAAACCGTACGTGTTATTAACCTAATCAACCATTCTCTTAATCAACTCAATCTATGCATTCGCCAGCGCCCTGTCCAAATGCACGTATCCGCCGTCTACATAAATCAGTTGCCCGGTTGTATGGCTTGACCGTTCAGACAATAAGAATACCGTCATGTTAGCTATTTCTTCGGCAGTGGTCATCCTATTTTCCAACGGGATTTTGGATTCAATATCCTTGCGTTTTGCAATTGGGTCGGGCAAAGTGTTTATCCAGTTTTCATATAACGGTGTCCAGCATTCGGCAACTACAATAGCATTTACCCTGATGCCATATTTAAGCAATTCAACCGCCCACTCACGTGTCAGGGCGTTGCGTCCGCCATTTGCGGCAGCATACCCAGATGTATTTCCCTGCCCTGTGGCAGCAGTCTTTGAAGTTATATTCAATATGGCCCCTTTCGATTTTTTCAAGGCAGGTAAAGCAAAATGAGCCATCAAATAGTAATGAACCACGTTTTTATGCAGCGATGCCATAAACTTTTCGTAATTTCCATGCTCAAGCCCAACACCGTCATTTACCCCTGCATTGTTAACAAGACCTTCGATACGGCCAAATTGTTGCAGGATTTTATTTATTGCGTTTTCGCAGGCGGCAGGGTCAGTAAGTTCGGCTACTACATGGTGTGCCTGTCCGCCCGCAGCTTCAACCTCTTTTACAGTTATAAGGTTATCCTCCTCGCTCCTGCCCACTATAACAGGTATTGCGCCTTCAGCAGCTAATACTTTTACAATGCCGGCGCCAATACCTTTTGCCCCGCCGGTTACTACTATTACTTTATTTTTTAATCCTAAATCCATGATGTTAAATTATTAATGCAATTTATCCCGCTCGCTATAGTGACCATTTTGTCATTGCGAGCGAGGAACGAGCGCGGCAACAAAGTTGTTTATTTCCCCCTGCCTAATGCCCCGCAACCATCTCCACATTTTTCACATTCAAGTTCCGCCAGGCAAAATAAAATATGTAAAGGAAAGATACGATGGGTACCAAATAGGCGTATTGAATGCTGCTTCGGTCTGAAATCTTTCCCATTATGGGAGGAATTATCGCTCCCCCAACTATTCCCATTATTACCAGCGACGACCCAAGCTTTGTTCTTGAACCCAGCCCTATAGTACTTAGCGAAAATACTGTTGGAAACATTATTGACATAAAAAATGTAACCCCCATCAGCCCATAAACAGTAAATATCCCGTGCAAGAAGAAGATAGCTATCAGCAGTGACACATTCATCAGGCAGTAAAATGCAAGCAACTTTACCGGGTTTATGAATTTCATTAAATAAGTACCGCTAAACCTTCCTAACATGAAACAAAAAGTGGCAGCAGCAAGGTGGTACTTGGCCGACGTTTCCGTTAGCCCTGCGGTCCGCTCAGAATATCTTATGAAAAACCCTAATATTCCAGCCTGTGCACCTACGTAAAAAAATTGAGCGATCACACCTTTTCTCAATTGATTTACTTTCAGCAATGACCAAATTTTATTGAGCAATGTGCCTGTTTCGCCATCAATAGATTCACTGCCTTCTTCTACAATCTCCGGCAACGCCGTCCGATATATCAAAATGGCTACAACCAGTACAACTAAACCTATAATAAGGTAAGGAATTTGTACAGCAGCGGCTTCTTTGTTCAGGTAGGCATCAAGCTGCGCTGCTGACATAGCCTTTTCCTCATCCGCCGATAAATTCCCCCCTTTCAAAATAAACACACCACCGGCTAACGGGCCAAGTGTGGCCGCCAAACCATTAAACGATTGCGAGAAGTTTATACGCCTGGTTGCTGTCGCCGGGTCGCCCAATACTGTGATGTATGGGTTTGCAGCAGTTTCCAAAAATGCTGCCCCGCTAAAAATCACGAATAAAGACCCTAAAAAGAAATAATAGCTCCTTACTGCAGCTGCCGGAAAAAACAGGAACGAGCCTATGGCGAAAAGCACCAAACCAAGTAGTATCCCACCCTTATAACCATACGTGTGCATAAACCTTGCGGCCGGAATAGGCAAAAGGAAATACGCGAAATAAGAAGCCGAATCAACCAGTGATGACTCAAAATCGGTTAACTGGCACGCCTTTTTCAGGTGGGCAATCAATATTGGATTAAGGTTCAGTGCAAATCCCCAAATAAAAAACAGGGACGTAACTAAAGCCAGTGCAATAAACTTTTGGTCTTTTGACATGAAATAGGTTTAAAATCGGTTAATAATTGGTTCTGTAAAGAGCGTTCAGCTTCAAAAGGCTGAATATAATTATTTAAACGCAGCTTGTATATCCTGCAGCGAAATTCCTAAAGTTTTTAAGGCGATTGTATTTAATTCTTCCTTATCCCCTGTAAAATGAAACACGCTGTGATTGTGTGATAACTTTTCATTTGGCTTTAAAAATGCTGCCGACGATACGCTTTCCAACTCAAAGAACGGCCCCATCTGCGTTTTATCGGTCAGCGGGCCATCGTTGTAGGCATTAACGGCATCGCCTACAAATGGGTCACGATCTGTGCGCCATTCCTGGTTAAGGTAGGTGGCTTTCGGGTCGGTATCAAATACTACGATGGTTAATACATTATTTTCGCCATCGTAATTGCCCGCCATGGTTTTAGCCCTGGCAGCCTGCATACCCAATTTGCCGCGCAACTTTCCATCAGCTTTAAATAACAAGATGCCGTTGTTTATTTTAATCCTTTCTTTGGGTATCTCGCCAAAATAGTCGGTTGTGGCAATTTTTCCCGGGCCATCATTATAAGGCACCACCGTAATTGTTTTTGATGACGGCGAAAACATGTCCAAATTCCAGATGCAAGGCGCACCGGTTTGTTTGTCCCAGGCTTTATCACCCGTATTTGTCAGCGTCGTAGTGGTATGAAAGGCCACCGATTTTACCTTACTATCTACATCGATACCCAGCGTTATCTTTACATCTGCTGCCTCCAGCATCTCAATATCGCGGTTTATTAAAAGGCTAAGCGTGGTGCCCGCGTAATTAAGCAGCGATGCCGATTTGCTGAGCGAAGCTTTTTTATCGGTATGCGATACCAGCTTCCAGCTCTCGTTATCAACAGCTGCGGGGGTGTGCCAGTTAGCAAACTCCATTTTGGTGCCAGGTTTAAAGAACAGCGAGAACTTACCACCCTCAGGGCCGAGCCATAACCGGTCTTCGCCACCATAGGCGTTCATATGCTCATCAAGTTTTGGCTGGTCGAACGTTTTATAGTTTATCCATCCAAAGCTTTTGCCGTTAGCGCCGTCGGCAGTCGAGGTAAACACCTTGCCCTGGTATTTTGGCGAAACGATGATTTGCCCGCTCCCATCTTTACTGTTTAAAACGATGACGCTGTCCTTTTTCTTTAAAAAATCAAGATCATAGCCAAATGTCCCTTTCGCATAAGGGCTTTCAGCCTGTTTTTGCTCCGGGGCTTTATTTTGCTGACAGGCAGTTAAGCACAACGCAGCCAGCATAATGGATGAATACTTTAAAACGCTCATATTAAATTCAGGATTTATGTTTGGGATTAAGGGCGATAGTATTTACAAGTGTACCAATTTTATCAATGGAAATCTCCACCTCATCGCCAACGGCCAAAGTGAATTCACCAGGCGGCACCAGGCAGGTACCGGTCATCAGGTAGCATCCGTAGGCAAAATCGCACTCGGCATACAAATAGCCAACCAGTTCGTCAAACGTCCGCTTTATGCGAGATACGGTTGTTTCATCGCTATAAATAACCTTGCCATTGCGCTTGATATTGAGCTTAATAGCGGTTTCTCCTCCGATATGTTCCGAGCTCACAAATAGACATGGGCCAATTGCCGCACTTTTTTCGTAGATTTTTGCCTGGGGCAGATAAAGCGCATTCTCTCCCTCGATGCTCCGGCTGCTCATATCATTACCAACGGCATAGCCTTGTATATTACCCTTTGAATTGATAAATAAAGTAAGCTCTGGCTCAGGTACGTTCCAGGCAGAATCTTTTCGGATGTAAACCTGCTGCCCATGGCCGGCTACGCGTGAGGCAGCTGCTTTGAAAAACAGCTCCGGTCGCTGCGCGTCGTAAACCATATCGTATAAACTCGCCGCACCAGAACCCTGCGACTCTTCCATACGTGCATCACGGCTTTTTAAATAGGTTACTCCCGCTGCCCAAACCTCCTGCCGGCTTATCGGCGGCAAAATAGCTTCATTGGCTAGCCATTGCGCTTTTTCAGCAGCGGCTAGTTGCTTTGCGGTTTTTGCTTTGGTTGATAGATATTTTTCGAGCTTATCCCTGTTTACCAGGGTGTCCCAAGGTTCATCGATTATAAATGCACCTTCGTCATGTTCAAGCAGGATGCCTTTAATTGTGTTGTACAATTTCATGACCAAGTTTAAAGAAAATTTTCTTTAAATGTGTATGGTGGGGTGAGGAAAGTTGGCAGTTGTGAGTGGGCAGTTGGCAGGTAATTGGTTTGTTACATTATTTTCCTGGATATGCGCGGGGGTATTGCCCTGCGCATATCCAGGAGAACATCAAAACGCACAACTACCCGCCGGATGCAACCCTTCTTTATCCATCGTCAACTCAGCTTTCCCGTTTTTTATGGTTACAATCCAAATGCTGTCGAAATCATCATCACCCCATTTGGTGCCGTGCATTTTTACCCCCAGCGCCTTTAAAATATTGTCCATGGCTTTGTGCTCCCATATAACCAATAGAGTGCCTGATTGCGCTTCAAGACCAGCTGCTAGGCCAGAATAATCGTCTACGTCAAACTGACTGTTTATTTTCAGGCCATACTTTATAGCCAGTGGACTTGCTGTTTGAAACATCCTGGCATGTCCCGTTGATTTTTTTGAATTGACAGCTGGTACAAAAACCTTTGCAGGCGTACCGAATTTGCCGACTAACACCTTTGGCAGTTCCATGGCACGGTTTAAGCCCTGGCAATTTAAATTATCGCCGGTAGCTTCTTTTTCGCCGTGGCGAACAAAAATAATTTTTACATTTCCTGCTTGTTGGGCATTGGCCCCGGAACAACTGCTGATAGTAATAATTACTGCCAACGCTAAAAAAAAGTTTTTCATATAATATAGATGTGTGTTGACAACGCCGGCTGTTAGTTTAAGTTTTGCGGCACGTACTTTTTTATTTTTATAATAACCAGTTTTGATGTTGGTGTATTGCTTTTTTCGGCAACGCTATCAATGGGCACCAAAACATTTGTTTCGGGGTAATATGTGGCCGTATTGCCTTCGGGGATATTGTAAGGTATGATTACAAATAAGCGTGCTACCCTTTCCTTGTCACCGTGATAGTTAAACAAATCTACTTTCTCCCCTTCCTTAAAGCCCGCCTTTTGAATATCGTTGCGGTTCATGAATATTATCCGGCGTTCATTGTGAATGCCCCGGTAACGGTCGTTGAGCCCGTAAATGGTAGTATTAAATTGATCGTGGCTGCGGATGGTGCACATCATGTACTGATCGTCGGCAAGCTTATGATCAGGCAACTCAGAAATTGTGAAGGGCACCTTATTGCCGAACTCCTTGGTTTCGAACTTACCCTCGCGGGCCGCGTTAGGTAAATAAAACCCACCGGGCTTGCGCACACGCTTGTTATAGTCATCGAAACCGGGTATAACCTTTTCAATATCATCCCTAACAGCATCGTAGCTTTTGGCAAACCTATCCCAATTAACAACAGACTTACTCCCTAATGTTACCTTAGCCAGTTCACAAACAATCTGATTCTCGCTCATCAGGTTATCAGATATAGGGCTCAATACCCCTTTTGAACTTTGGATTACCCCCATCGAGTTTTCGCAGGTAATAAACTGTACTTCACCGCCAACCACATCTTTATCACTGCGCGCGAGTGTGGGCAGTATGATTGATTCTTCGCCATGTACCAAATGACCGCGATTTAACTTGGTTGATACGTTAACGGTCAGTTTCATTTTTCGCAAACCTTCGGCCGTATAGGCAGTATCCGGCGTTGCCGAAAGAAAATTGCCGCCCATGGCAAAAAACACCTTAAGTTTGCCTTCGTTCATAGCATTAATAGTTTCCACCACATCATAGCCGTGCTCCCGCGGCGGCTCAAACCCGTAAACTTCTTTCAGTTTATCCAGTTGCTTTTCAAAAGGCTTATCGTAGATCAGCATGGTGCGGTTTCCCTGCACATTGCTGTGGCCGCGCACAGGGCAAAGACCTGCGCCGGGCTTGCCAATACTGCCATTTAGCATAGCAAGGTTCACAATTTCTTTAATGGTAGCCACCCCGTTAACATGTTGTGTAACGCCCATGGCCCAGCATACAATTATCCGGCTTTTGTTTTTAAGCATATCTGCGGCTTCCTGTATCTGCCTTACGGGAACACCGGCTGCAACTGCCAAATCGTCAATTTTATACTTATCCAGGTGGCGCAAAAATTCAGTGTAGCCAACCGTATTGTTTTTAATATGCTGATGATCGAAAACCGTTCCGGGATTTTCCAATTCAGCTGTATACAGGAGTTTTTCGATCGCTTTTAGCAAGGCCATATCTCCGTTTATCTTTACCTGCAGGTATAAATCGGCTAATTGAGTGGTAATCCCCATCAGGCCTTTAACAGTTTGAGGGTTTTTAAAACCCATCAGTCCAGCTTCGAATAAGGGGTTAATGGCAATTATTTTAGAGCCGTTGTCTTTTGCTTTTTGCAGTGCGGTAAGCATACGGGGGTGGTTAGTACCTGGGTTTTGGCCCATAATGATAATTACATCCGTATCATAAAAATCATTCAACGTTACGGTTCCTTTGCCGATCCCAATTGACTCGGCCAGGGCTACCCCGGTAGACTCGTGGCACATGTTTGAGCAATCGGGCATGTTATTGGTACCAAACTCCCTTACAAACAGCTGATAGGTAAATGACGCCTCGTTACTTGTGCGCCCCGATGTGTAAAAAGTTGCTTCATTTGGCGATGCAAGTTCGTTTAAATGATCTGCAATAATTTTGAAAGCCAGATCCCAGCCAATAGGCGTATAATGCGTGCCCCCTTTTGGCAGGTAAACCGGCTGGGCAATCCGTCCCTTTTTACCGATCTCGTAATCGTTCAGTTTGGCAAGGTCGGCTACGGAGTTTTGAGCAAAAAATTCGCCGGTTAGCTTTTTGGTAGTGGCTTCTTCAGCCAGGGCTTTAGCGCCGTTTTCACAATATTCGGCAATAGGCGACCGATCGTCGTCTGGGTCGGGCCAGGCACAACTGGAGCAATCAAAACCGCCCTTTTGGTTCATGTGAAACAGTGCCTCCATTCCACGAACAGGACCCGCTTCTTTAAGTACGTCGACTAACGCTTCAGTAACCGCGGGTATACCAGCCGCCCAGGTTTTTGGCTTAGTAAGTTTTAAATCCAGCAGTTCTTCCGGATTTTCTTCGGCAGGGGCATTTATCTTCTTACTCATAACTTTTTGGCAACTAATGGATTGGGATAATTATCGCTTTGGTCTTCAGCAAGATTATCCAGGCACGTAAAATCCTTTTCGACCAACAAATGCGGCAGGTGCCTTATATTTTCAAATCCTACTTTATCTGTTTCGGCCAGCTCGGTTAGCATACTTGTGGGCATAAATAGTGTTATTGTGTTATTATTAAATGTTGCCGAAAGCTGGTAATCGTCAACAATTTGCAGGGAATAAACCAGCTTGTTAACGCCAAAATCAACGCTATCTTCCAGCAGCCTATTTTTAACCAAAGTGGCAACGTCCGATTGTGTAAGCCGGTATCTAACGGAATTATTCTTAATTCGAAGTTTCATGTATAGGGGTTAGTATGCGGCGTACCGCTGTGTAAATATTAAAACGCCGGTTGCGTAAAAAACCGGCTAAGGTTATATCGAATTCTGCAGCCAGTTCTACCGCCAGGCTTGATGGGGCACCAACTGCTGCGATAATCCTAATGCCTGCCATTACAGCTTTTTGTACCAGCTCGAAACTGGCTCGGCCGCTTAACAGTAAAATATGTTTATTTAACGGCAGCAGCCCTTGTTGCAGTGCTGCACCAACCAACTTATCCAGGGCATTATGCCTGCCGACGTCTTCGTGTAACAGAAGCAGTTCGCCATCTAAATTAAATAGTGCAGAGGCATGTAACCCGCCTGTCTCTTCAAAAACCGCTTGCTGTTCTCTTAATATTTGTGGTAGCTTATAAAGTAAATCACTGTAAATTGTAATATCATCAGCCTGGCTAATAAAATTGCCAACGGTACGAATAGCATCGATGGAGCCTTTACCACAAACCCCGCAGCTGGAGGTAGTGTAAAAATTCCGTTCAGTGTTTTTCAAATCCGGAACAACACCCTCACGCAGTTTAACCTGAATTACGTTCTCCTTGTTTTCTGCACAAGCGATAAAGCAATAATCAACATCAGCAATCTCACCAGCATTTTTCACAATACCCTCAGTAAATAAAAACCCCGCAGCCAGTTCAGCATCGTTGCCAGGCGTGCGCATGGTAACCGATACGTTTTGGGTTTTGGGCTCTCCGTTTAAAGTGTAGGCAAGCCGTATTTCAAGCGGTTCCTCAACGGCCAGGACATCGAAGGTTGCGGCAGCACCTTCGGCATCGTTTACTTTTGTAACTGTTACCTTTTTTATTGAAGACATAGATTTGAGATGTTGCATTTGAGACGTGAGATAAACTCAGCGCTTTGCATATTATAAAAACCAACGCAATTTAAGATTGTTTTTCTTTAAATGTAAGTTCAAATATTTCGATCCTACACGTGTTATTTCTAAGTATTTTCATCTAATTTTGAGGCATGAACATTAAAATTCTGGCGTTTGGCATTGCAAAGGATATATTCGGGGGCACGTCGGTTAATTTGGAACTGGCAAATGACGCTACAGTTTATAATTTAAAATACATTTTGGAGCAGCAATACCCGCGTTTAAAACAGCTGGCATCGTATATGGTGGCTGTAAATAATGAGTATGCTTTACCCGGCGATAACTTGCATGAGCGGGATGAGATAGCCATAATTCCGCCAGTTAGCGGGGGATGAAAAACGCATTCACTCACCATCTAAAAAATATTCCAATTGCCGTTTGAATTGATTTTTCAGGTCGTTAAGATCTTTGTAAATTGTTTTAAAATGCCCTAGTCTCTTTAATTTTTCCTCCAACTTGAACTTTGAATTAATATCGGCCTTTTTTATAAGATTATAATCAACAGTTGCATTTTTGAAAAATGTGTAAATTAGAGGTCGGCCATTGCGTTTAAATTCGCCGAACGCGTTTTCAAATTCTATAGTTGTGTACTTACCTACCTTGGAAAAAAACAAACTGACAAAAATATCACAATCCTTAAGCGCATTGTTATATTCTGTCTGCAAGCTTTGTTTTGACATCGAATCAATAAAGTATTCCCATTGAACGACTTCCAGATAAATGCCCTTTTTATGAAGGCGATCATTTTCAACACTAATGAATTCACGGAATTCCTTTCGGTCAGTTGTTAACTCAGATGAAGAAGCCAAGAAAATTTTAACTGTCCGGATAGCTGTCTCATTGCTAGTGTCAAGATTCAACGTTTTTTTTGAAGATTCAATTATTTTCAATAATTCGTCCGCGATTATAATTTCACCTGTTTTACTACACTGTGAGCCAGTTCCTTTTTCTTTAAACTTGAGTAATAAATGATAATCATGAAATGCAGGCTCAGTAGAATCTTTACACTCTTCACATATGCACGGAACTAATTGTTTATATTTTAAATTATTAAAGGGCTTTAATACTTCAGCAAAACGCTCCCGTATTATTGCAAGTAGTTCTATCTTGTTACCCCCCACAATTCGGATCTCAAAACGATTATTTCCACCATAACTTTCAATTATTTCAGCATAAGTTCCGTTATATTCGACGTTGACTCCCCTATGCCAAACTAAATCATGGTTTTTAATATGATGATTTAATGAAACAATTAAACGAGACATTATGCCTTGTGGCATGAACTTATCAAATTCATATGTAAATTGAAGAATTCCGCTATTTGAAGAATACCCCCACTTTTTGTAAGGAGTAACGGTTGGTAAATGTGCTGGAATCACATAATCATCAGTATCTGGGATATGATACATCAAGCCAAACTTGTGCATTAATTGAGTAAGTTTATTGACTTCATAATGAAGTTCATTGTTTATCCAAATCCTTTTTATATCTAGACCGTTAACTCTACCTTTTTTAGACTTTGCGAGTTCATTGTCCAACACTTCATAAACTGTTTTAACTAGCCAATTAGAATTTAGATAAATCCTCTCCTGTAGTAGGGGATCATCGATATAGTGTGTAAAAGCCCCAATTCTATTAAAATATCCACTTAGAGTGTGCAAAATACTCGGATCATCGATGCTTCGCTGTTGACAAATTTCTTTAAATCTGTCAAAAGAAATAAAATTTAACTTTTCGTGAGACAGGTCATCCCTTATGTCGACCCAAGATGAAGGTAAAGGATCTCCTATCCCTGGAAGATCTTTTAAATATAACTTTACCCTTTCTTGTAATAAAACTAAATTACCGACATCATTTTTTAAATCTAGTTCTATGACATCTTTTATTATCATTCCAAAATGACTTCGATAACCACTTTCATCAATTTTCGATTCATGTCCAAACTTTTTATTCAAAACTATAATTAGCGAACTCTCAGCTCCACCTAGTTGCTCAACAGTGTTTAGCCAATAAGAAAAATCCGTTTTTTGTTCTCTGGTATCGGAGAGCAGTACATAAAACGATTTGTCACTAAAAAATATCTGATGGGTGCCTTGGTAGATCTTTTGACCTCCAAAGTCCCAGAGATTAACGTGAAATTTCACGTCCTCTTTTCCGCTCATTAAAACATGACTGCTATCGAAGGTCCATTTACCTATTTCAATTCCGAGCGTCGTATCCTTTTCGTTAGGCATTTTAGCATTTAAATCGATTATCTTTCGAGTAAATGTTGTTTTACCTGCTCCACCTTCACCTATGACTAACAATTTAGCCTCGAATAAATATTCTATCTTCCCTTTTTCTTTTTCGATTTGGTTAAAATAATTTTTAATGGCTTTTTTCCCTTGCTGAACTATTCCTTGTGGAGGACTTTTGAGCGGATTTCCATTCAGTGTAATAAAACCGTGCTTCCATACCGCATTCATGCCTATTCTCATAGTGAATTTAGTAATCCAAGGAGGTAGATATTCGATCTGATTATCATTCAAACCTAAATTGCTTAATTTCTTTAGATCTTTTAAGGCGGAAATATCTTTTATTCGATTTTGGTAGAGCAACAGAAGTTCTAATTTAAATAGCTTTCTTAATGGCTCTATATTCGATATTTTGTTCTGTTTTAAATATAGTGACTCTAAATTACATAAATTTTCCAATGGTGATAGGTTCTCAATTTGATTATCATGAATTGATAAATGGTGTAGATTTATTAATTCTTTCAAACTTGTTATATCCGAAATTTTATTAAAATTCAATCGTAGATCATTTAATTTAGTCAACTCTTTTAAAGGGTAGACGTCGGATATATGATTACTTTCAAGTGTCAATATTTCTAATTGGCTAAGCTTTCGTAGAGGCGAAATATCTTTGATCTTATTTTGACTTAAATTTAAATGCCTAAGATTATTTAAATTGCTTAAGAACGAGATATCTATAAGCTCTTGTTTCTTAATCGTCAAACTTTCTATCTTTTCCATCTTTTTTAAAGACGAAATATTTATAACTTTATTAGAATACAAAGACAAAAGTCTCAGTTTTTTCAGCTCGATAATAGAAGAAATGTCAAGCGAGGTAATTCCACTCAAATACAAGCTTGTTAAATTTTCCAACTCTCTTAGCGATGAAATATTAGTGATGGTGTCATTATTTAATCGTAAGTCTTCCAAACCGTTAAAATCTTTCAAACAATTGACAAATTCATCAAATTCACTTAAATCACAACCAGTTACCGATAATCTAGTAATAGTGTCGGACTCGTCAACGTAATAACTATTACCTTCATCTTCTGTACTTTTTTCTAAGAAAAACCTTTGTTTCAGTAATTCTTCAATTTTTTTAATACTATTGTAGTCTATCATATTCCTCCAACATTAATGATGTTACCACGATTGAACTATTATTCATATTGGGAAAGGGTTTTTAAAACCGGAATGAGTAAAATCGCGACATGATTTAGGTGCAATTTGATAATCTTTATAAACGTAATAAATTGTTTAAGCAAATCCAAATATCCACTACTTCGCTCAACACCCAGTCTTCCATCGATTGGATCATGTCGCCCGAATCAGGCGGCATCGATGTATTTATCGGTACTGTGCGTAATGCAACCAAAGGCAAAAAAGTAATCCGGCTGGAGTTCGAGGCCTATGAGCCAATGGCCATTGCCGAGATGGAGAAAATCGCCAACCAGGCTTTTGAAAAATGGCCGGTGCAAAAGGTGTTGATACATCACCGTACCGGAGTATTGGACGTTGGCGAGGTGCCTGTGGTTATTGCTGTATCAGCTGCACATCGTGCTGCCGCGTTTGATGCATGCCGTTACATCATTGATACATTGAAACAAACCGTGCCTATCTGGAAAAAAGAAATTTTTGAAGATGGCGAAGTTTGGGTGGCAGCGCATCCTTAACACGATTTAAGGATGCTGAGGATTTACAAGATTTTTAATCTTTCGAATGTTTTATCCTGCTAATCGTTCCAATCTATCAATCGTGTTCCGCCCTCTAACGAAAACACATTTGCATCCGGGTATTTATTTTTGACGATTTTCACCGCTTCGGCGCTGCGTTTACCTGTTGTGCAATAGAAAACTGTTTTATTGTTTTGAGCAATAGCATCTACATTAGCAAGAACGTTAGCTATGGGGATGTGTTCTCCGCCTATGTTAAATTCTTCGCGTTCCTCCTCTGTTCTCACATCAATTAGCTTGACCGCACTTTGCGCTAAATCATTTTTTAATTCATCAGCCGTTAGGGTTGGGATCACCATCGTTTCTACCAGCTTTGTTATATGGGTTTGGGTTGCCTCACCAATTTTTATTACCCGGCTTTGCATGGTTTGTGCATCGAAAACCAAAATCTTCCCGGCCAGCAGCTCGCCGGTTTGGGTAGTATATTTGATCACTTCGTTTGCCTGTATACAGCCTATTATCCCGGCAAGGGTGGGTATTACACCACCTTCAGCACAATTAGGAATTTGGGCAGCGTTTACGCTCGGGAAAAGGTCGCGGTAATTGGGCGATAGTTTGCCATTAGGGCATTTATAGTTCCACACCGCTGCCTGGCCTTCAAACTGGTAAATAGCGCCATAAACCAGTGGTATGCCTCTCAACACCGCAGCGTCGTTTAAAAGGTAACGGGTTTCAAAATTATCAGTTCCATCAACTATTATGTCGTAACCGGCGATCAACTCCATTACATTTTGCGATGTTATCCTTACATCGTGCGGCACTAATTTTACATCCGGGTTTTGTTTTTGTAAGCGTTCGCAGGCCACTGCAACTTTTTTTAAGCCAAAATCCGCCGGGCCATATAATACCTGGCGGTGCAGGTTACTTTCTGATACGATATCAAAATCGGCGATTCCGATGGTGCCTATGCCGGCGCTTGTTAAATATTGGGCAGCCGGGCAGCCAAGTCCTCCTGCTCCAACCACCAGTACCCTGGCGTTTTGTAATTGATGTTGGCTTTGTTCGCTAAAACCGGGCAAAGCTATCTGGCAGCTGTATCGTAAAAATTCGGGATTCATTCTGCAGCTATTTTTTGATGAAGAACTCTTTTTATACGTTCCAGTTCATCGGGTGTATTAACATTGGTAAGCACGTCTGGGTTCTGTGCGTTTAAAAGTGTAACATCGCTATTTATCAAAACCTTGCGGGGACACGAATAACCCTGCGCCAAAAAAGACAACAGCACGGGATAGCTCTTTGGCTCCCAAATGGTTATCAGCGGTTCCGGGAATTCATTTTGCGGACTGTTATAAGCCGTGGCGACAGATGAGGGGTCACGGTTATCTGTCAAATATTGTAATGCGGGTTTGTCCATCAGCGGTAAATCTGATGCTATAACCAACCAGGCGCTGTCTGGTTTTTCTCTAAATGCAGATAATATGGCGCCATAAGGCCCAAGACCGGTAAAAGTATCCGGCAGGCTCGTGTAAGAAGCGTCAATTTCCTGTTGCTGATCGGTACGGCACGAAATATAAACGTCGCTACAAAACGCTTTCAGCATATCGGCCATATGATAGCGTTGTGCCTTGCCGTGCCAGTTAACCTCGCCTTTATCAAAACCCATGCGCTGGCTTTTGCCGCCCGCTAGTACCAGTCCGTTTAACACAGGCTTGGCTTTTTGCATTTGTGTTTTAAAAAATGTAACGATGTTTTCAATGTCACTAACCTGGTAAAGCGGCAGTTGCTGCCAGTTCGGTATTGCATCCTTAATAAAGTCGAAAACATCTTCTGTACCATCGGCCAGCAGCAATAGCTGTACATTGGTTAGCTGGTCGATTCTTTTTTGTAAGGACGCCGTTTTATTTTCGCTGATAATAACCACCTGCGCTTTGCATTGGTGATGGTTGCCGTTTGCCATTACCAAATCGGCCGCTGCAAATGTTTCCCGCAGTTTAAAACTGTTAAAATCAGTGCTGTAATTCAGTTGGCGGTAATTAATTTCGTCGGTATATTCGAATACAGCACCCGAAGCTAGTTTACCCGGTAATTGAACAACGTGATCGTTGTGTGTGGTATCAACATAAGCGCATTTGTAATTTGACTGTAAAGCGCTGATAACCTGGCCGGCCAATAATTTAATATTAGTGCAGGGTGCGCCAACAATTGCCCACTCGTTGCGGTTAAACGTTCCGAATGCGGGCCTAACAAGGGCCGTATGTTTGCTATGCTCTTTTGAAATCACGTTTCCCCCCTGATTTTTCAATTAGCTTCGTTTCCTTTATTATTATATCGTGGCTCATAGCCTTGCACATATCGTAAACAGTTAAAGCAGCTATCGAGGCACCAACCAGGGCTTCCATCTCTACTCCGGTTTTAGCAGTGATGCTTGCAGTGCAATCAATAACCACTTCTTGTTTCTCATTAAAGCCGATCTCTATTTTACAGTTGTCCAAACCCAGTGGATGGCAAAGCGGAATCAGATCACCTGTTTTTTTAGCTGCCATAATACCGGCAATTATTGCCGTTTGAAATACAGAGCCTTTTTTGGTCTGTATATCATCGTTAGTTAAATGTTCCAGAACTTCGGCGGGAAGAAATACAATACTACGCGCCGTTGCTGTACGATGTGTAACCTGTTTAACAGATACATCTACCATTGTAGGGTTGCCTTTATTATCTATGTGCGTTAGCATTTTTTATTCCGTCAATTTTGTACGAACCACTGTTCAAAACTAAAAAGTATATATCTTAAAAACCTCTCCCTTTTTAAACTCATTGCGCTGCGCAGGCAGCTCCATAAACGCATCAGTATCCGTCAGGTTAGCAAAATCGCCTGAGCCATTGCCTTCAACCGGGGTAGCTACCAATTGGCAGTATTCGTTTTGGTCTAGTTTTACCTGCAAAAAATATTTTAGTGGATGATGAAAGCTTACCCGGTTATTTAATACAGCCCGCATTGTTATTTGCGGCTCCTTCCCTACCGATGCATTTAACCAGGGTAAAAAATAGCGGTGGAGGCACATAAACGTGGCTACAGGGTTGCCAGGGAAAGCAAAAACCAACGGCCCTTTATTGTGCTTGCCAAACCAAAACGGCTTTCCCGGGCGCTGCTGCACCTTATAAAACAATTGCTCCACATGCAGTTCTTCCAACGCTTTTGGCATATAATCAAACTTGCCCATCGATATGCCGCCGCTAAGCAACAATACGTCATAATTTTCAAGGCAGGTTTTTAATTGTTTTTTTATAACCTCAGGATCATCCGGCAAATGCAGCATATTGGCTTCAATATTATGCTGCTGTAAAACTGCTTTTACCGTGTAATTGTTCGACCGGCGTATCTGGTATGGCGACGGGATTTGGTCGACCTCAACCAGTTCATCGCCCGAAGAAATAATAACTACCCGGGGCAGCTTTTTCACCCTTAACTCCGTTTCGCCAACCGAGGCTATCATGCTGATCAGCGCCGGCGTTATTACCTGGCCTATTTCGGCTACCTGGTCGTTATGCTTTTTGTCTTTACCCTTGTAGTGAATATTCTGCCCGCGTTTTATCTCCTGCGTTACAAGCGTTGCCAAACCGGCACGAAGCGACAGATCCTCATAGCGGATTATCGTATCGGCCGATGCAGGCAGCATTGCCCCTGTCATTATCTCTACGCACTCGTCATTCTCTTCTATTTCAACCGGTTCATCTCCGGCAGCCTGGGTGGCTTTTATCTTAAAAGTGCTTATACCATCTGCAACAGCGTCGTAATTAATGGCAATGCCATCCATAGTTACCCGGTCAAATGGCGGCAGGTCGCGGTCGGCTTTTATATTTTCGGCCAGTACCCTGCCCAGGGCCAGCTCAAACGGGATAATTTCAGCACCATAATCCGTTGCCTGTGCAAGTATTATTTTTTCGGCTTCCTCAACAGTTATCATAGCACCGGCTTTGTAATGTTAAACTATTAACCACCAATGGTGGCCATTGATTCATGTATTCTTACGTTTTCGGTCCGTAATTGCTCCGCTTCCCAGCCGTCTTTAGCGCGAGTGTTAAAGGTGGTGAGCAGCATAGTTTTTAAGTCACTGTCGCTAACTCCGGCGCGCAATTGGTCTTTTATGTTCAACACACCATTATCATAGAGGCAGGTTTTTAGCTCACCTTCCGGCGTAATACGTATGCGGTTGCAGGTACCACAAAAGGTACGCGAATAAGCAGCAATTATGCCAACGCTCCCTAAATAACCAGGAACCTGATAATTATATGAAGTTGAATATTGCGGGTCTTCCAATTTGGCAATACCAGGATAAGCGGTTTTTATCTCGTCCAAAATGCGCACATAGTCCCATTTAATACCCGAATATACATGGCCATCGCCATTAAAAGGCATCTCCTCAATAAAACGAACGCTTACCGGCAGTTCTTTTGTCAGCTCAACTAAGGGAACTATATCCTGTGTGTTTTTGCCATCCATTACTACTGCGTTTATTTTCACTTCTATATCATGCTTTAATAGCTCGTCCATAGTTGCCATCACATTGGCAAATTCGTCGCGTTTGGTAATGCTGAAGAAACGGCCGGCATCAAGTGTATCCAAACTTAAATTCACCGATTTTACGCCAATTTGTTTTAACTCACTTACATGAGGGGCTGTCAAAACGCCGTTGGTTGTAAGCGTTAACTCCTTTAATCCATCGAGTTTTGATATAGCCGTTAAAAGCTTCATTATATCCTTGCGTACAAATGGTTCACCCCCGGTAATGCGTATTTTTTCGATACCCATTCCAACCAACAGGGCACAGGTTTGCAGCATTTCTTCGTATGTCATTAACTGCGCACGCGACAGCCAATTCAAACCTTCCTCGGGCATGCAATAAAAACAGCGCAGGTTACAGCGGTCTGTCACCGCAAGGCGCAGGTAATTAATTTTCCGTCCGTGATTATCTGTTAACAAGCAATAAAGTTTTAAAATGTTAATACAACTTCGCCAATATTTTATTGTACGATGCTTTTGTAAAGGTAAATAATACAAGTTAGCCTATTGTTTGTTAATTGTACTTTTTATGTGTTAAATAACATATTATTTACAAAAGCACATTTAAAATTGCCGATAACGTTAATTTTAACCCATTGCATTATATTTGTTTATCTAAGCATCGGCATTGAAAGAACTAAACGATATTATTAACGCATTCGATAAAGCAAACGCAGCCGGCAAGCAAACAGCGCTGGCAACAGTTGTGCTGGTTGAGGGTTCGTCGTACAGGCGTGCAGGTGCGCGCATGCTGGTTACCGAAGACGGACAGCTTACGGGTGCTATAAGCGGCGGGTGCCTGGAAGGGGATGCCCTGCGAAAGGCGCGACTGGCAATGGCGCAAAGCAAACCCATGCTGGTTACATATGACACTACGGATGACGACGATGCAAAGTTTGGTGTGGGCCTGGGGTGTAACGGTATAATCCATATCCTTATTGAACCTATATTCCCTGCTAAAGAAAACTCCCCTATTGCTTTGTTCAAACAGTTTTTGAGCAAAAGGGAGCCCGTTGTGCTGATTACCATGTTTTCGCTTGCCGACAGACAGGCCCCGCAGCCTGGCACCTGTTTATTGATGAAAGCCGATGAATCCACACAAGGGAGCATTGTTGACGAAGAAATTAAAGACGCCGTGCTGGCAGATGCAATGGACGTGCTTAAAAATGGAAACTCCGTAACTAAAACCTATGTTTACGGCAATGGGTATACTTGTTTTATTGAGCTTTTGCAGCCCGCTGTTTCACTGGTGATTTTTGGCGCGGGCAACGATGCTATCCCGGTAGTTCAGTTTGCTTCGGTTTTAGGCTGGCATGTAACCATGGTTGATGGCAGGGCAAATTATGCGGTGCCGGAGCGCTTTCCGCAGGTAAAAAAAATCGTTATTGCCAAGCCAGATAAAGCACTTGCAAATATTGTTTTAGATGACCGGACCGCGATGATATTGATGACCCACAACTACAACTATGACATGGCGATGCTAAGACAGCTGTTAACTTTGAAATTGCCTTACGTAGCATCATTGGGCCCTAAAAAAAGATTGCAAAGAATGCTTGATGAATTGAAGGAAGAAGGAATTAATGTTGCAAATGATCAATTAGAAAGTATATTCGGCCCGGCAGGCATTGATATCGGCTCTGAAAATTCGGATGAAATAGCGCTTTCGATTATTGCAGAGATACAGGCGGTATTAAATAAAAAAGCGGTTAATTCATTAAGGGACAAACAAGCGGTGCACACCCGGCACATTAAGCCGGTAATGCAGCAAACCGCTACGGCCGAAGAAGGGAAAAACTAAATAAAAAATGACAGGGATCGTAATCCTGGCGGCGGGTTCGTCAAGCAGGTTTGGCACGCCAAAACAGAATTTAGTTTACAAAAAGCAGACCCTGCTACAGCGAAACATTGAAATCGCTTTGGCTTCCGGCTGTCACCCGGTTATTGTTGTTTTAGGGGCAAATAATGATATAATCCTCCCAACTATTGAAAGCTTGCCAGTAGAAATAGCCTATAATGCAGCCTGGAGTGAAGGCATGTCGTCATCCATCCGGGCAGGTATCGCTCATCTGCAAACAAATCATGCAAAAATTTCGTCGATAATATTAATGTTATGCGACCAGCCGTTTGTAACTGCCGAACTTTTGTCACAGCTTATGGCCGTAAGCAGCCCTAAAAGTATCACCGCCTGCGCATATGACAAAGCGGTTGGCCCCCCGGTACTTTTCGACAGTCATTACTTTCCGGAATTGCTTTTACTAAAAGGTAACGAAGGTGCCAAACAACTGATGCTAAAGCACGAGGTGAACATAACCACCGTGCCATTTGTGTTGGGCAGTATCGATATAGATACAAAAGAGGATTTTGAACGGTTGAAGGATTTCTCCTGAGTTAAAATCGACGATTAACGACCTAATACTGGGATCATTTTTTACCTATATTTTGCTTCGTTCCTAAATAAATCAGGCAGTTTGCCTATACTTGAGCGGGGTGGTTTGAAAGTGCTCACGAAATAGCCTGATGAAGGAGCTGGGGCACTCAAACCCTATGAGGTTAACCACTTCGCCTACAGGATAATTTGTATTTCGCAGCAGTACCTGTGCGCGTTGCAATCGTAGTTGAATCAAAAACTGGTGTGGCGTTAAATTAAAGGCCTGTTTAAAAGTGCGTAAAAGGTGATTTACCGACAAACACGAATACTCGGCCAGTTCATCAAGGCCAATATTGCGGTTATAATTGGTATACAGGTATTCTTTGGCCCGGTTCAAGCGGCGCAATATTTCAACGCGGGTGCTTTCGTGAAAAAAGTTCAACTGCCCGGTTTTTTGGGATATTTCTTCGTTATAGATTTTGAAATAGCTAATGAGGCATTGACCGAGGTATTCATTTATTACGCTTTCATCGTCCATTCCATTATCCAGTTGATATTTTAGCTGTTTTACGTTGAAAAACATATCTCCTTTTAATGGATATATGGTTTCATTAAATTCAAAATCCTGGCTGTTCCCGTAAAAAGGCTCCAGCGGCTCGTCGTTGTTTATAAAGCCATCGATAAACTCCTTGTCGAAACTTATTGAAAATGCGTGAACCGGGAACGGGCAATCAATTATGCTGGAATATTGTGTCCCCTTGTTTAATACCAGGAACGAATCGGGATAAATTGTAAGGTTCCGGCGCCCTATGCTATAATTTTCATTGCCCGAAAACACAAACCGCATAGTAAAGTCGGCCGTTTGCTGTTGCGGGCATTTGTGGTTGCGGGTACCGCTGTATATGATATTGTTATTTTTTAAAATTTTTAAATATTCCATAACAGTTTTGCATAATGTGGAGAGCGGTAATATCAGCTATCAGCACATATCAAATTTAGCTTTATAAAAAATGCTATGGTATCACCCCAATGGGGTGAATTTTTATAAAAAGTGCCGTTGCGCGCTGTGTGAATAAGATTTCAACAGCCCAACGTGGATTAAATGAGCCGGTTTTCCCGGGCGGTTTTTATGGCGTCGGCACGCGAGTTTACATTGAGTTTAAGGTAGATATTTTTGATATGGCTCCGCACAGTTTCCAGGTCAATAAACAATTCATTGGCTATCTGGCTGCGACTTTTCCCGACGCTTATTTCTTCAAGAATTTGGGTTTCACGTTTTGAGAGCGGCGATTCCTTGTTTTTCTGAAACGACCTGATTACCATTTTAGCAATATTAATGCTCATTGGCCCCCCTCCTTCTTTAACCTCTTTTATCGAGGCGATAATTTTGGCCGACGGCGTATTTTTGGTCAAATAGCCCGATGCCCCGTTTGCGAGCGCCTCAAATATCAGCTTCTCCGACTCGTAAACCGTTAATATCAACACGTGGGCATGCGGTAGCAGTTTCTTTAACCGCGGGATGGCGTCGACGCCGTTAGTACCGGGCATTTCAATATCAAGCAAGATAACATCGGGCTTATCACTTGCAATTTTATGCGCAGCAGCGTCATAGGAGCTGTATGACGATACTACTTCATACCCTTCGGTATTTCCTATCAAAAATGAATACCCGCTGCGTATGGTATCATCATCTTCAATTATGCTTACCAATATATTCCTGTTGGTCATAACTATACCAGTTTAACTTGTAATTCGGCGATAGCACCATTGCCTGAATCGCCTTTTATAGAAAACATCGCATCAATACGTGTTGCCCTTGCCTTTATGTTTACAAGACCGTGCCCGCGCTTTAATTTATGTTCGTCAAATCCTTTCCCGTCATCAGTAATCCTTATTGTCAGGCGGTTTTTAACCGGTTGCTCAACATTAATAACAACGTTGTGGGCACCGGCATGTTTAAGTATGTTGGTTAACAGTTCCTTGAAAATCATAGTAATATTACGACTATATTCCATCGGAAGCCTCATTTGGCTGAAGTTGTCGGCAATTCCCCCAAAACTGAAGTTAATGTTTACATCCTGGAACATCTCGACCCCTGTCTCTCTTATGTGCACAAGTGTTTCGTACAAATTGTCGCTTTTAGGGTCAAGCGCCCAAAGTATATCTTTGGTGCCGTTATATAAAGCTACTGCATTTTGCTGTATCTGTTCCACCAGGTTTTTCTGCTCGGTATCGTCATCATCCAGTTTGGTGTGAAGCACATCAGAAAGTACAGTGATACGTGTGAGTTTATTGCCCAGGTCATCATGAAAATCTTCGGCAGTTTGTTGCCGTAGCTTTTGCTTTTCTTCCCGCTTTAATGCCTCATGAGCCAATTTTTTATTTGCTTGATGCCTGTGCACAAAATATTGAAGCGCAAAGCCAATTAAAACCAACACCAGCACGCCTAACACCCTGAATATGGGCTGCTGGTAAAATGGCGGGGTAATTTCAAACTTAAACATTGCAACGCCCGAAGAGATTTTCTCTTCGGGGCTAAGTGCTTTAACCTCAAACGTGTATTTTCCGGGCGGTAATGATGGGTAATCCACTACATCACTGTTCACCGGCGTACTAAACTGTTGTTCCAGGCCAGTGAGCCGGTATTGATAAGTTACCCCCTCTGGCTTTTTTAAATATACCCCCTTAAATGTTATTAACAGGTGGTTCTGGCCGGCCGATAGTTTTAAATAGTTATTGGGGTTATTGTTCACTAATTGTGTTTCTTTCTCGCCTTCAACCAATAGTTTTACAGCCTGTATTAATATATGCGGCGCATTTTCGCGTACAACACCGTCGTTAGTATTTAACACTGCCAGCCCATTTACAGTACCAAAAAAAATCTTGTCAGCATCATAAAAGCTGGCATTCTGGTTAGTTTCAACCATTAAATCTTTTGATATCCCTGCCTGGCTTATAACACAAGCCATACTGCCGGGTTTAAATGTTAACCTGTTTATGCCACGGCCTGTCCCCACCCAAACACCGCCCTTGTCATCGGCGGTAAGGCTGTAAATAGTATTTGCATTAAAACCATCTTTTACCGTATAATTTTTAACTAAACCGTTTTGTCTGTCCCAAACATATAGCCCGCCATCGTCGGTACCAAGCAATATTTTATCCTGGTAACGCAGCATACACATAACCGACAGTTCGCGTAAAACACCCGGCTTAAAACGGCTAGCCAGTTTTTTATTTACCACGAGCTTTAACCCATCCTGTGTGCCTACCAAAACCGAATCTTTTCCTAACGGCAATATCGCCGACGTGAATGACGAAACATCATGCAAATAGGTCATGCTGTTGTTTTGATAGTAATAGACCCCTTGCGGGGTTGCTATCCACAAGGTTTTATCATCATCAGTAGTTATATAGTTGATCGATCTTGTTTCCGTACCTTTTATCAGGCTAAAAGCCGCGCCATCGTATTTCCATATTCCAAGATGGTCGGTGCCAATCCATACGTTTTTGTCATTATCGGTATAAAGGCTTTGTATAATTGCGGTCCCGGCGTTTGTTTCCGGCATCCAAAAATTGCTCAGTACGCCGTTGTTATACTTAATCAGGCCATTGCCCGCAGTGCCTAATAAAATATTATGCTGTTTATCGCGCGCAATACTCATTACTACCTGGGTTGCGTTTGCATTTTGCAGCTGGTCATAAATAACATGACCAGCACCTTCATACCGGTACATGCCGCTCCCCTGCGTACCAAGCCAAAGGTTGTGGTCTCCGTCGCAATAAATATCCGATACAGCGATATTAGTCAACCCATTAGCCGCTGTAAAGTGGATTGTTTTTTGTTTGCTGATAAACCAGGCCCCCCTTTGGGTACCCACCCACAAGTTGTTTTCATCGTCCTGCTCAAAGCTAATAAAGGGCCCCTCACTTTTATCGATATTAAAATCGGGGCATGGCGTTATAGCGCGGTCCATAGCTATAAATAAACCCTTAACCGTGAGCAAGAAGAGCCTTTTACCATTAAACTTATCGAATTGTATTTTAAATATAAGAGACCTGCCAATATCGTCGTTAACAGGCGCGATCAGGTTCCATTTGTCGCTTTCCAGTTTGTATATTCCTTTATGCACAAAGGCTGCGTACAGGCTGCCTGCTTTGTCGGTGGTGATACAACTAACGGGCACATCCAGGCTATCAGGCAAATTAACAGTTTCTAATTTCCTGCCATTTACCCTGTACAAATGGTTGCTCATTATCACCCAGATAGTTCCACTTCTTTCTTCGGCAATGTTGCTCACAAAAGCTTTGTTGGCCTGAGCAGGAACCGGGTAATTGTAAACGGTTTGTTTTTTAATTGACGACAGACTTTTGTTAGTACCAACCCAGGCAGTTCCCTTCGAATCGGCATAAACAACAAAGGCAAAATTATTTGCAAGGCCGTTGGCTTTCGATATGTTGTAGTAATCGCTGCCATCAAACCGGCAAATGCCACCCAGGGTTGCTATCCATAGCCGGTGGCTGTTGTCCTGGTAAAAGTTATTTACCTGCGATTGTATCAGCCCATCACCTGTATCGTAGTGTGCAAAGGCATATTTTTGCGCCGAAGCATTATCGCATGCAAGCATCAGCCAGGGCGCCAAAATGTAAATTATTGAGCGGGATATATTGTGTATTAGCTTATTCAAGTCAATTATTTAGTAACGGTTACGGGCTACCTTAACCAGGTTCAAATTACGCTAAACTAATATAATAACAAATCACCCTAATAGGGTGATTAATATACGATATAACAGTAAAAAACGATAAGCGGGCAACCCCCAAAAAAATACTTTAATATTTGTTAATATTTATATTTTATCTGATATTTATAGTCCCATAATTAAACAACCTAACTCGCTTCCTAATCACTTAATAAAACCTATATGTTCGGATCAAACATTTTAGAGGTTGCCATTGGGATAATATTTGTATACATCCTGGTGAGCACTATTTGTACAGCTGTGCGTGAAGGAATTGAGTCGCGTTTTAAAACCCGCGCCGCTTACCTCGAACAAGGCATACGCCAATTACTGCACGATTTGGATGGTAACGGCCTTGCCGCCGCCCTTTACCAGCACCCATTAATTAACGGGCTTTTCAACGGAAGTTATGTAGCAGGCAAACAGACAACCGACCCTGATTTACTGTCGAAAGGTGGTGATCTGCCATCGTATATCCCGGCAAAAAACTTCGCAATGGCATTAATGGATATTGCCGCAAACGGCGCCCCAACCAATGCCAATAACTCCTCGGCAGGCGCAGCGGTAATAAACCTCGAAACAATGCGCAACAATGTAGCCGCTATGGATAACCTGCCTGTTCAGCGCATATTGTTAAACGCTATTGACAATGCACAAGGCGACCTGAATAAAGCGCAAAAGAATATTGAGGACTGGTTTAATAGCGGCATGGACAGGGTGTCGGGCTGGTACAAACGCTCAACCCAGTGGATTATTTTTTGGATAGCGCTGGCAGTAACCGTGTTACTTAATGTAAATACCATAAGCATTGTCAAATATCTGTCGCAGAATGACACAGCCCGGAAGATTGTGGTTGAAAGGGCCTCAGTGATTTCGAAAGACAGCACCTTCAAAAACAAAGATTACAACAGCGCAAAAACCGAACTTAACGATTTAAAGCTGCCTATAGGATGGGACGGTTCCCTTGCCGCTGCTGAATTAAATTCCAAGGCACCTTTTGGGTTTTGGAACGGCCTTTTAGGCCCGCTGTTAGGGTGGTTGCTTACCGCTTTTGCTGCTACTTTGGGCGCGCCGTTTTGGTTTGATATGTTAAACAAGGTGATGATTATCCGCTCAACCGTTAAGCCACATGAAAAAAGCGGCGAAGAGGCTTCGCGCGACCCGCAGAAACCGCAGCCACAGGTAGTATACATAAACCCAGCACCGCAACCGACAACCGGCGTAATACCCGCGGAGACCAATACAACAGAACCCGATGGCTGCGAAGCCGACCCTATACAATTAACTAACGACGAAGATTTACCCGCATCAAAAGGAGGAATGTAAAAAATATGGCATTTTCATTAACATGGTTACCCTACGTTTTGATAAACGCAGGATTAAAAGTAGCAGAATCACCGGGCTGGGAAACACGGGGCCACGGCGATATGGGTTCTGTTAAAGGTGTACTTTGCCACCACACGGCAACACCTGGTAAAAACAGCGGTAATATGCCGACCCTTAACACGCTAATAAAGGGCAGGCCAGATCTGCAGGGCCCATTGTCGCAACTGGGATTGGGGCGCGATGGCACCTATTACGTTGTTGCTGCCGGCAGGTGCTACCACGCAGGCGAAGGCTCCTGGCAGGGCATAACCAGCGGCAACAGCAGTTTTATAGGCATTGAAGCTGAAAATACCGGCGGCCGCGACGATTCACCGTGGCCAGCCGTGCAGATCGAAGCCTATCATCGCGGTGTAGCAGCTATATTAAAACATATTGGAAAAGGCCCCGAGTTTTGCGCCGGGCACAAAGAATATGCACTGCCCAAAGGCCGCAAAACCGACCCTAACTTTGATATGGACGAATTTCGTGCGGCAGTCGGGAAAATATTAGATGGTACCGCTGCCAATCCTGTGCTTATACCGGTAGAAACACCGGCAGCCGGTGATAAGCCTGCACGCGCAACTCTGCGGCGTGGCCTGGCTAATGACCCCGCCCTTGTAAAAATTGTACAAACCAAACTTGGCTTAACTGCCGATGGTGATTTCGGCCCAAAAACCGAAGCGGCAATACGGGCATTTCAAATTAAACATGGCGCAGTTGGCGATGGCATTGTAGGCCCGAAAACATGGGCTATGATTGATCCGTGATATTAAACCAGTTATGAGATATATGTTGGCAGAACCCGGTTTATCCCGGGTTTTGTTTTTTAAAAAACAAATAGTTTTTAACCGCGTATTCGTCGTCATTTATAGATAAACTAACATTCGGATTTTTTAAAAAATTTAAACATTCTGATATTCAGCATGTTCCATAGCGTTCCGGGTGTTCCGCGTGCAAAAATGGAACGCTTTAAAGGTTTGGACCCGGATGAATGTCCTTGGAGCTTCAAGGTTAAGAACAAAAGACTCAGGACTAATCCTTAATCCTCCTCTCCCTTTACAAAAAACTGCTTGTTAAAATTAACCAGGTACAATTCATTCACTGCCCTGGTACAAGCGGTATAAAACCAGCGCAAAAAATCGGTATTTACCATTTCGTCGGTTAAAAAACCCTGGTCAACAAAAACGGCGTCCCATTGGCCGCCCTGGGCTTTGTGGCAGGTTATCGCATAGGCAAACTTTATTTGCAACGCGTTGTAGTAGGGATTAGTTTTTAGTTCCTTCCATTTATCGCGTTTGGCAGGTATATGGTCGTAATCTTTCATCACTTCAAGATAAAAGCGTTTTTGCTCATCCTGTAATAAGGCTGGGGCTTCCGTGTACAGCGTGTCGAGCATTATTTTGCAATCAATAACAGGGTCTTCGGCATAATCTATAAACTCCATTTGCACATCGGCAAATCTAAACCCGTACATATCTTCAAAACGGCGAACCTTTTTTATGCGGGCAATGTCACCATTGGCAATAAAGCCGGTACTGCTGTCCTCCTTTTCCGCCATCCAGAAATAATTGTTTTTCACAACCATCACCTGGTCGCCGCCGGTCAGCTCTTCTTCGCGATATAAAATACGGTTGCGAATCTGCCGGTTGTAGGCATTGGCGTTTTTATTCGACCGGCAAATAACCAGCGTATTATCGTTACCGTATTTGTTGTAGGCGTAGTTAAGCCCTTCCTCCAGCATCTCGCCCCCCATCCGGTAAACATCTTTATAACCCTTTGTAATTATCTGCGGCATCTTTTCCTTTCCCCGCCTGATGATGTCCCTCACCTTGGTTACATTGAACAAAATACCTGAATCTTTTTGCTGGCGCAATACATCAGTTAGTTCATAGCTGTAAATATCAAGCCCAAACCTATCCTTCATCAGTTTGGGGTTAAGGGCGGGGCTATCATCCGAGCCTACCGGCGGCAACTGGGCCGTATCTCCAACCAGCATTAACTTGCAATTTTTGGTATTGTAGGTATAGTTGACGAGGTCGAACAACAACGATGCCTTTTGCCCTGCCCCAATATCGTCCGAGATCATGGATGCCTCGTCAACAATAAATAAGGTATTTTCAGCTATATTTTCCCCAATTGAAAAACCCTCATCAACATTAAATGCAGCTTTTTTCCGGTAGATTTTTTTATGAATAGTGAAGGCTTTGCGCCCCGAGTAGGCGGTAATTACCTTGGCAGCCCTACCCGTTGGCGCCAGTAGCACATACTTAAAATTATAGGCCCGCAATGCCTTTGTTAGCGCACCTAAAATGGTGGTTTTCCCGGTGCCGGCGTAGCCCTTCAAAATAAAACACTCGTCGCCATCTTCGCTCAGCAAAAATGTATGCAATTTATCAAAAAGCTCCAATTGCTGTGGCGTAGGATCGTGCGGAAATGCGTTTTGGATATGGGCAGACATTATTGTTTTTGTGATTTCACCGATTTGATTTTATGATTTCACCGATTTGAGGATGATTACACCAATTGTTATTGATTTGTGTTATTTGTTCGACTGGTAAATTTATGAATTATTAATATGGATTAGCGCCATAATGTAATGCGCGAAAAACCGTCTGCAATTTCACCACAAAAATCAAAGTGAATCAACAAATTTAAATCGGTGTAATCATTTCACAATCGGTGTAATCAAAAAAAATAAAAAGCGTAACAAATAGTTCATCATTTCGTAAAAGTGGGGGTAGCTGGTTGAGAGTGGACTATTTACGGTTTACCATTACAGCCTGCCTGTCAAAAAATATGAAAAAAATTTACCTCGAATTTCTTAGGGGCATCTCAACAGTATTTATCTTAGGCTGGCATATCGCTTTTCTTGCACCAACCGGCCACCCAACCAGGCTTACGGCCTACTGGGGTACCGATGCATTAATTATGTTCTTCATGTTATCAGGGCTAGTAATTAATCTTACTGAAAGCAGGAAGCCAAAGTCTGCCCTGGCATTTGCAAAAACAGGTTCATCCGCATTTATCCCCAGTTTATTGTGGGTATGCTGCTCGCGTTTTTGGCGCTGTATGTTACAGGTACCGCCTTTCCTTCTGTAAAAACCACTATCGGTAATTTCTTTTTCGTGAGCACCATGAAAGATTATATGGGCTACGTGGTTCCAAGTATCCAGAGTAATCTCCCTGTATGGTCATTATCATTCGAAGTTGGCTTCTATGTATTGTTTGCCTTTACTATTGGCCGCAATCAAAAAAAAGCTTTACTGTGTTGGTTTGCCATGTCGCTGATTGCTATACCCGTTTATTTTTTAAGAACTGACCGCGATGTATTTACCCATATTGTTGCCGTATTCGCATTTTCATCGGTGTGGCTTGTTGGATATTATATTTACCAATACCGCGACTATTTTTACGCAGAAAAATACACAGTGCTTTTTAGCCTGGGCATACTGCCGTTAATCTCACGCATGCAATTCTCACCAAATTTTTACGACCCGCTCAAATACTTTATCTTCTCAATATTCTGTATACCGTTCTTCAGGTACTGTTTGCAATTGCCGCCGTCCGGAAAAAAAATCAAGTTGGCCTACGTAATGATAGCACATACCATTTTTGTTATCATAGCGCTTACAATCAGGTATATGCCATTAAAAAACGCAATTGTGTACAGTACGCTTGCCTATGTTTATATGGGTGTAGGCTATCTTATTGATGTGTTAAAAATAAAGGATAAAGTTGTGGACTTCATCAACAGATCAGGCAGCTTTATGGGGAAATATTCTTATCCGTTGTATATTACCCATTATACTGTCCTTTTTGTTTTTTCAATACTCATTCACAACGTAACGGTGTATGTGCTGGTTAGTTTACCTGTTATTCTTTTAATAACTTATGTGCTCGAAAATTTGTATCAGCCAGCTATTACAAAGTACTTTATCAGAATCAAAAAACAGGTGACGCCGACAGAAATCCAGGAGGACTACTCTACCCTGCATTCGCCGCAATTGGGTTTTAAGTTTTCTACACACAAGTTACTGCAACATTAAAATCAAACCGATATTTAATAAAGCAAACCCACGTTAATATTGCAGATAGCAAATGATAAAAAATAATTACTTTTGCTTATCTGCATGAGCGACACTAACAATTATACCGATAACACTTTTAACCTGTACCAGGCTTATAGCTACACCCTATTGCTACAGGTAGAGCCAACCTCATTTAGCTATGCGGTTGTAAATGATACGTACTTGCTGGTTTCGGCACAAAACTGTGACCTTCAAGAGCTTTTTCAGCCAATGGCTCTGAACGATTTATTGTCGGCCACTTACAAAAAGGTCATCATCGGCATGCCTGCTTCAGGTCTGACGCTCATTCCGAACAGCCTGTTCCGCGAGGAAAGGGTTTCGGGCTTTGCACGTTTCCTTGATGTTAAAGAAAACGAAAAAGTTTTCGCCCAGCCGCTCGACGATATTAATGCTATAATTTATAAAACTGACGCCGGCCTTATATCTGCGGTTGAAAGATTTGGGCTTCAAAACGCGGTTTATACTGGTAAAGGATGGATAAAATCTATTGCAAACAGCAATCCGCCAAACAACAACTTATACCTCGATGTAAGTAAAGATAAAGTGCAATTGCTTTATTTTTCGTTGAAAACACTTCGTTTTTATAACACTTTCGATTTTAGAAGCGAGGATGAACTGGCCTATTTCGCTTCATTTGTTGCAGAAGAACTCAACTTAAAACCCCAAAACATTACGCTTGTCATCAGCGGTGATGTTGCCGCGGGCGATAAGAACCTTATACGCCTTGCATACTTTTTCCCAAAAATTGAACTCAACGGTTTAAAAGTGCTCGAACTTCCCGGTCAAATTCAATCACATAAATTGCTGTCACTGGCTGCTTTATCGCTATGCGGATCATCGGTGGCCGTTTAAAGGGGTTAAGGCTGAATCCGCCGAAAAACCTGCCCGTGCGTCCAACTACTGATTTGGCCAAAGAAGCGCTTTTCAATATCCTCCAAAATAAAATTGAGTTTGAAGACATCCGCGTGCTTGACCTGTTTAGCGGCACCGGGAACATCTCAATGGAGTTTGCATCGCGCGGTGCAGCCCAGGTGATATCTGTTGACAGAAGCATCCAATGTGTACATTATCTTAAGGATACCGCCCGCCAGCACGGTTTAACTAATATTAAAACCTTTAGGGACGATGTTTTTAAATACCTGCAGTTGGAAACCGACAAGTATGACTTGATATTTGCCGACCCTCCTTATGATATGAACCAAATTCCGGAGATTCCAAAGATAGTTTTCGAGAAAAACCTGCTGTTGCCCGGCGGTTTATTGATTGTTGAACATCAATCAATGCAAAATTTAAGCAATCACCCGGCGTTTAGTGAGCAGCGCAAATATGGGCATTCTTCTTTTTCGTTTTTCAACAATTAAGTGTAACTTAAAGGCAATTTTAGTAGTATAAAGAACATACACTAAATACATTTAAATATCATTCCCCCTAATGATTAGAGCCGATTCCAGTAGCATGCAACCCAAAGATAATACCAAGTACTGGTTAGCATGCATTGTTATGATTGCCGCCGCACTTGTACAATGTTACAGAACAATACACGACTTACACTGGGCCAGCGAGCCCGATTTTGACCGAGACATTGCTTATATTCGCACAACCCTAAATGGCAACTACGGGCAGGACGCTAATTATGCCGGCCAGTACATGTGGTATAACCCCCTGCTGTTTTTATCTGAGACGTTTATTGTAAAACTTACCGGCTTGCCAATTAATATTGTAGTGGCAAGGGCTGGCGCGTTTATAAACATATTAAGCCCCATTGCCTTCCTTGTAATGATGATTAAGCTATTTGATTACAGAGTGGCGTTGGCAGGTTTACTTGCCTTCCTGTTTTTTACAAATGGCAATTTACCTTGTTGGGGTTCGGCAACTTATTCCCCATGGCTCATATCCGATTCATTTGTACAGTTTTTATTTTACATAAACATAATCCTTTGCTATAAGGCATACTCTACCCAGCAAATGGGCTGGTTTATTGCACTTGGGGCATCTATTGGTATAACTTTTCTTGGCCATTCGGCGCCAACCATTATCGTTATCCTGTTGCTGGTAATACTACAATTACAAAATATAATTGCGGCTCTTAAAGCTAAAGAATACAACCAGGTAACAAGATACATCTTACAAGGTGTTATTACAGCCATACCATTTTTATTGTGCGCATTTCCGTTTCTTTATTTCGTATGGGGTAAATATGATTTCCATTTTGTTAACCGTGCAATCCTGGAATGTGCACCCGGCATTTTTGAAAGAAAACAATCGGTAGCACTGCTAAAAGCAAACCTCAACGTCAGTCTGTTGGTCGCGATTGTTGGTGTTATTTGGTTCTATTTAAAATTCGAAAACGGAATTATTAGAAAAATACTGTTTAACTGGCTGGCTATTACGATGATAATGTACCTGTATGAATCGGTGATCCCCACATTAAACCGCTTAAATATTATTCACCTCCCTGATACTATTCCGGCATTTCATTACTTTTTTTACTTAAAGGCGCTGCAATCCGTTTTCTTCGCGTTTGGGTTTATCTTTTTATTGCAACTGGTATATAACAGGGTGATAGTCAAAGGTAAAACAAAAATTAGCGGCACTATTTCAACTAACGTTTTTATCGGTATATCGCTGCTATTCGCAGTAATCTATTTCCCGGTGTACAGCAACCGGTATGATTTTTCAGAACTAAGGCAGGCAGCCATCGATAAGGGTAATGAAAAAGACAAAATAGAGATCTACAACTTTATCGGCAAAAACGTGCCGCTTAATAACGTGCTGCTTTGTGAGCACGATTTGTCATTATTTCCGGTGATGCCTACGGCTATTAAAATGGTTTCTGTTGAAACCTATTTCTCAAATCCGTATATCAGTTATGACCAGCGAGAAAACGACAGAAACGCTATGTTAAGTTATTTGAGCACATCTGCCCCGGCAAATGCAGCAAAGCTATTCCAGCATTATAATGTGAGCATAGTTTTGTTAACCAATAAAGACTATGCCAGGTTTAAAGCGCCGGCTTTTGCTGATAACAAAGTGATATTTAAAAACAGTTCGTTTACGCTGATGTCGTTCGGGCTGAAGAAAGATAGCACATCAACGAAATTATAACACCCCCACATATTGACATTCCCTTTGTAGAGACGCGATGCTTCGCGTCTCCCGCTGACAGGTAACAAAATCAAGACACACAATATATTGCGTCCAAATACACCCATACAAAAAGCCCGGACTTATTTCTAAATCCGGGCTTTTCAATATGATTAGCTTTATACTGATTACTCAGCAGCAGGAGCTTCTTCAGCGTCAGCAGCTTTCTTTTTAGGGGCTGCTTTCTTTTTTGGAGCTGCTTCTTCAGCAGCAGGAGTTTCTTCAACAGCAACCGGTGCAGCTTCTGCTACTGGTGCTTTTGCTTCAACAACTTTTTTCTCTGCTTTTACTTTTGGTGCAGGTGCTGCATCTTCAGCAACCGGTGCAACTTCAAAAGGCAATACAGATACGTATGAACGGTTGTCTGCTTTCTTTTTGAATGTTACAATACCTTCAGCCAAAGCGAATAAGGTGTGGTCTCTGCCAATACCTACATTCAGGCCTGGGTTGTGTTTTGTACCACGCTGACGAACGATGATGTTACCTGCAATTGCCGGTTGACCACCAAATATCTTGATACCTAAACGTTTGCTATGTGACTCGCGGCCGTTTCTGGAACTACCGGCCCCTTTTTTGTGTGCCATTTCTTAATATTTTTTATGATCCACCAGCTGGCGGATTCGATTAAACTTTAATTATAATGTTATACCAGTGATCTCTATCTTGGTAAATTGCTGACGGTGACCGTTTTTCTTTTTGTAACCTTTCCTTCTTTTCTTTTTGAAGATAATTACTTTATCACCTTTTAAATGAGACACTATCTTAGCAGATACTTTAGCGCTTTTTAAATCAGAACCTAATTTAAATTCACCTTCGTTTTCAGCTAACAATACGTTGTCAAATTCAATACTAGCGCCCTCATCACCCTGTAATCTGTGTACAAAGATCTGCTGGTCTTTTGCAACTTTAAATTGCTGTCCGGCTATACTTACTATTGCGTACATTGTTTGTTAATTATTGTTTTAAAATTCGAGGTGCAAATATAGGAATTCATATCGCAATAAACAACACCTCAATTACTTTTTATTCTTTTCTTCTGCTTCGCCTAAAACGCGCTGTATTTCCTTGATAAAAGTCTCATTGGCATCTTTCAGCTTCAGGTCGCGGTCAAATGATTCATCAAACCACACCTTTTTGCTTTTACGCTGATAGTTAAATTCTATATAATAGCGTAACGGCTTCCCTTTAATTTTGCTGCTGTCGCCCAGTTCCTGTACCGGGAAATCCCAAAAGCCAAGTTCAGCCGCTTTACGGTGCAGGTAAAGCAAATCGCTGCTGTGTAGCGGCAGGTTGGTTTTCACCAGTGAATCTTTACGATTTAAATATTGATAATCGCCGGTTGCTGAGTTATAGGTATTAACCATACTATCGCTGGTACCGTATTTAATCACAAATGATTTAAACTCGCTAAACTTATACGGCGCATTTTTTATCATATGGCTATAATAATAAACGCAATACAACAAGAAAGGAACAACGATGGTTAATGTAAAGAATATTTTTTTCGCCTTGTCAGACATATTTAAGCAGTTAGTGAATTAGTGATTTGGTGAATTAGTGATTTAATGAAATAATTCATGAATTGAAAAGTTATCTATTTTTTGATGATACAGTTTTTCTTGATGCTGATGCAATTTTTAGAATTTGGTTTGCTTCGTCTGATAAATAGTTAAGTTCCGATGATTTCACTACTTGCGCTTCGACCAAAATTTCCATCCAAAATACTGATTCATCGGCTTCCTCAACTACAATGGATAGCTTGGAATGAAATTCGGCTTGTGACCTTGCACGACAGGCTGCACTGTAGTTCGCTCCTACTGATGATGAAGACCGCAATAATTGTCTGCCAATGATTTTTGCTTCCTCGGTCTTTGGTAAAGTGCGAAAGAACTTAATATTATCAACCACAAATTTCTTAGTGCGATTGCGCATTATTTCCGCAAAATCGACTTTAGAACTATTCTCATTCATAATGTATTAATTTGTTAATATAAAACAGATGCTTAAACAATCACTAATTCACTAACTCACTAATTCACTAATTCTTTCTTCTGTCAATTCATTTTCCCATTTGCTCACAACTGCCGTCGCCATTGCATTTCCTAAAACATTCGTTGCAGAACGCCCCATATCAAGCAAAGGATCAATACCAAGAATTAACGCTAACCCCGCTTCAGGTATATTAAATAAAGGTAAGGTACCGGCAATCACTACCAGCGACGCTCGCGGTACACCTGCTATGCCCTTGCTGGTAAGCATTAATATCAGCAGCATGGTAACTTGTTGCCCAATGGATAAATGCATATTGTATGCCTGTGCCAGGAACAGGGAGGCGAAAGTCATATACATCATAGAACCATCGAGGTTGAAGGAATAACCCAGCGGCAAAACAAAACTCACAATTTTGTTGCTGCAACCAAAACGTTCAAGTTCCACCAATACTCTCGGATAAGCAGCCTCGCTGGTCGAAGTGCTGAAAGCTATAAGCATGGCGTCCTTTATCTTGCCAACCAGGTTGAATACTCGCTTGCGGAGCACCACAAAACCGGCAAAAATAATAACTGCCCAAAGCACGGTAAGCGAAAAATAAAACTCGCCTATAAAAACGGCATAGGTTGATAAAACGCCAAGCCCCTGTTTAGCAACCACTGCAGTAATACCGCCAAACACCGCCAAAGGTGCCAGCATCATCACGTAGCCAGTTATTTTCATAACAACATGGGCCAGTGCATCCATCGCTTTTATTAGTATCTCTCCTTTTTCGCCTATCGCGGCAGTCGCTATGCCAAAGAATATCGAGAAAACTACAATCTGCAGTATCTCGTTTTTGGCCATTGCATCGAAAAAGCTCTTCGGAAATACGTGGTCGATAAAATCTTTAAACGAGATACCGGACTTTTTAATGCCAGTGGCTAAATGGCTGTCCGGCAATGGTAAGTGCATTTCGGTACCGGGTTGAAATAGGTTAACCAGCAGCATACCCAATAAAAGCGACACCAGCGTTGCGCTTAAAAACCACAGCAAAGTTTTACCTCCAATACGTCCAACTGCTTTTATATCGCCAACCTTGGCAACACCTACCACCAGTGTAGAAAACACCAGCAGCCCCACGATCATTTTTATCAGGTTAAGGAAGATGGTGGTTAAAATGGTGAAGCCTTCCAGCTTGTCTTCGCGAAGCGTGTCGGCAGCTTTACGCAAATCGGCTTGGGCGGCACGCTGGGCCTTAAGCGGTTTAAATGCCGCAGTAGTACTATCGGTTAATGCCAGCCGGGCATCCAGTTTTTTAATGCTGGCCTCAGCGACATTTAAATTCTTGTTGACAGAATCTATAACATAAATGTTATAAAGGTATCCCGCCAGCACACCTAATATAAGCGCGATAAAAATATACAGCGTAAGTCTGCTTTTTTGCATACAGCTAATTTAGCCAGCAAAAGTAGTAAATTTTTAGTCCGAAAGTCGGAAAGTCCGGAAGTCCGGAAGAAGCTGCAATCAGTTGGTGAGCCGAAATATATCTTATCAAACTATTTCTTTCGGACTTTTCTGACTTCCGGACTTTCGGGCTTATATTTTCTTCACTTTAAATGAACCGTCCGGCGCTTTTATCATAAATCCATCGATGATTCCTTTTGGATTGGAAGTAAAAGAATGGATATTGAACACTACTTCATAAAAAAAGAAATCAGTATTGCTGCTGAAATGCATCAGCCATGGCGATGGTGAACTGCTGTCGTGGAACCATAATTTGCCATTCTTTTTAAAAATGGTCACCGATTGTTCCGAGTCGTCGCGAAATTTATATTTGCCGCAATACTTGTTTGTAATGCTATCGGGCACGTTTATTTCCTTTTTTAAAACAGGTGTGTAAAAACCTTTCCATCCATAAACCGTCGCCACGCTATTAGTGATTTCTTCGGTGATGTCGATATAGGCAGCCAAATCGGTATTTGCCATAATTACAACACCATTGCCATCCTTTACCGATGCGTAATAATCAGCCACAAACCCTTCGTTCAACCCGTCGTGATGAAAATATTTATCATTTCCTTTTTGTTCGATAAAAAACCCGGCGGCGTTATCCTTCCCAACCTGCGGGCTAAACATTTGCCTGATAGTTGCAGCCGAAAGTATTTTGTTGCTCTTATTTTCGAGTGATAACTGCAATTCTATAATAAACTTTGCGAGGTCGGTTGGTGTAGTCCAAAGCGATGCACCGCATGCATCTTCAGGATAAATATGATACTTGCATCCAATATCTTTTCCATCAGACCGATATGCTGTTGCCAAATTATTTTTTTGTTTGCCAGTTAGCTGCGAATAATAAAAAGTATTGGTCATCGCCAAAGGTTTAAAAACGGTTTTGGAAATATAGCTTGCGTAAGGCTGCCCGGTAACATCTTCATCCATTAAACCAGAAATGGTATATCCGCCGCCGGAATATTCAAATTTTATCCCGGGTTCAAATATCGACCGCACTGCCGGGGAGTTTGCCGGTGGCCGGCCATCAAGTATCTGTATGATATTTGGCAGCGGTTGCCCCCATTTATACCCATCAAAGCCATGTACCGATAAGCCGGCCGTGTGGGTAAGCAATTGCAGGGTCGTTATTTTTTTGCCGCGACTTACCGAATCGTATGGAAACTTCCATCGCTTCAAATAATCATTTATATCGCGGTTCAAGTCTAGTTTCCCGTCCTGCACCAGCTTCATGGTTCCCACAGCGTGTATAGACTTACCTACGGATGCGGGTTGAAAAAGCGTTGCTGTAGTTACCGGAATTTTTAACGCTGTGTCGGCCCAGCCGTAACCTTTCACCCATTCAATTTTATAATTATTTATTATGGCTATGCTCAAGCCATTTATATGGTAGTAGGCCATCCTGGCGCGAATATTCCAGCCGGTGCTGCCTTGTATTTTTACCCAGCCGCCCAGGTTGTTCTCTACGTTGTTAATCCGCCCGTTTACTTCCGGCCTGAATGGGTTCAACTTTTGTGCGTCCGCAGCAATTGCAGTAATTAACATTACGAACAAAATAAAATATGCTTTCATTGGTTAGTTTGATGAGTAATTAAACTGGTAAATTTTATCGCCGTTGTTTATGTATTTTTTTGTGTAGCGATTAAACACAGCGAAGGATTGTTTTTTGTCGTTGACGGTAAATTCACCTGACGTCAGTCGGAACGAAACCACATCTACGTCGCTTTTTACCAACCCGTCTTTTACCAGGTCATTTACTATTGCCTGCTGTTGGGCGCTCTTCATTGCTTGGTTTTGGCTGGCCGCTTTCTTTTGTTGTGCCCATAACAAATGATTTAGCTTGTCAAGCAAGGGCGCATAATCATTAAGCCGGTTGGTTGGGGTTAACTTGCCGTTTACGTAAAGCCTCGGCAACAGGTCGCCAATCTGTGTCAGTTTATAACGGGTGCCATCCGGGCCTGTAGAGGTAACCGTGTTTAACAAATTTTCCTCATTTACCGCGGCGACCGCTGTAAATCCTGTTTCTCGTCCGTCGGCCGATTTGGCCTGGCCAAATGAGCTATGTGCCATAACTACACCAACAGCGATTATTGCTAGGTTTAATTTTATTTTGTTCATGATATTTTTATATGATGGCTCAAAACTATTGTGCCGCCGGTCAAACATGCCTATAGAAAAGCTTCATAAAATGTTCAGGTTTTCTGTGGGATAAAAGTCGACCTTGTTTTTACTATTTTTGGGAGATGATTGAACAGCCATTTCTAATAAACGACCAGTACCTGGTAAACCCGCTGCTTGGCTTTGTAAAGCAAGGTAACCAGCCAAAAGAGTCGAGGCTTGAGCCGAGGCTGATGCATTTGCTTTGTGTACTGGCCGAGCATAACGGCCAATTGGTAACCCGTGAATTACTTACAAAAGAGGTATGGGATAATTATGGCAATGCCGATGAAGGGCTTACCCAGGCAATTTCGTACCTGCGCAAGATTTTTAATGATAACGATAAAACGTTGATTGAAACCGTTCCTAAAAAGGGTTATGTCCTAAATGCGGTAATTCAAACTACCGTGCATCACGAACGAAAGCAAACGGTCATTCCCAAGGCCAAAATTCAACAGGTATACTTAATTACTGCCATTTTGATAGTAATCCTCGTCGTATCCGGCTACTTTATCTTTAAACCCGCCAAAAATAACAGGCAACCGGCGGACGTAATTGAAAATACCCGCCAAAACAATCCCGGTGATGGCAAAACTCCATCCACCAATCCTGATAAAATACCGGATACAGCCAAAAATCCAAACGCATCGCCTGATGTTAAGAAATGACTGGCCGTAACCGGTTAATAAATTATCTATATTTTCTCTACCACCACAGCTGTTCCGTAGGCCAAAACCTCGGTAACACCCTGCATTACCTCGTTGGCATCGTAACGCATATTGATAACGGCATTTGCTCCATGTTGCTGGGCATGTTGCATCATTAACTGGTAGGCTTCCTCGCGGGCAGTTTCACATAATTCTGTATAGATGGAGTTTTTGCCGCCTGCCAGCGTTTGTAACCCTCCTAAAATATTACCGCCAAGGCCTCGTGAGCGAACCGTGATACCTCTTATAACTCCCAAATGCTGGGTTATTTTGTAACCTTCTAAACTTGTGCTTGTTGTAACTAACATGATTTTTAAGTTTTGTTTATTTGATTGAAATAAAGTGAATTTGTTTCTAAAGATTGCCCTTTTTTATTTCATTAACAGCGTAGTTAGCCGCACGTGCAGTTATAGCCATAAAAGTAAGCGATGGGTTTTGCGTCCCGGTCGATGTCATACAGGCGCCATCGGTAACAAATACATTTGGGCAGCTGTGCAGTTGGTTCCATTTATTTAATAACGAAGTTTTCGGGTCGTGGCCCATGCGTACACCGCCGACCTCGTGTATATCGAGGCCCGGCGCTTGCTTAATGTCGTTGGGGCTGATGTTTTTGCAGCCTGCTTTTTCAAGCATTTCCGCGCCCTGTTGTAAAAAATCACGCATCGATTTTTCGTCGTTATCGTCATAATCAACCGATACGGTGAGCAAGGGTATCCCCCATTCGTCTTTTTGCTCTTTGCTCAAATAAACACGATTTGTTTCCTTCGGGATGGTTTCGCCCTGCATCATCATATAAACACCCCAGTCACCGGCCTCCGATATCCCATCTTTATATTCTGCCCCTATTTGGTTGCCAGGCGTATAATGTCCCCATCCGCCCCGGGTTGCCGAATAAAACACCATATAGCCGCGTAGAAAATCAGTTTCCTGTTTGTGCACATTCCTGAAGTTCGGCATCATAACAGCAGTTGGTCTGCGGCCGTAATAATAGGTATCCTCATAACCCTCCATCCGGGCCGATAACGAGCCCCGGTAATTTTGGAACGCGATGTATTTGCCCAGCAAGCCATTATCATTACCCAACCCGTTAGGAAAACGTGACGAGGTTGAGTTAAGCAATATCAGGTTGGTGTTTAGCGCAGCAGCATTTACAAAAATAATTTTAGCATAATATTCTGTCGCCTGTTTAGTATGGGCATCAATCACCCGCACACCTGTAGCTTTTTGCTTTTTATCATCATAAATGATGGAATGCACAACCGAGTCGGGTAAAATGGTGAGATTGCCGGTTTTGGCCGCTGTTGGCAAAGTTGACGAATTTGAGCTGAAATACCCGCCAAACGGGCATCCCCGTTGGCAAAGATTACGGGACTGGCACTGCCCGCGGCCCTGCGCCAAATGTACTTCTTTAGGTTTCGTTAGATGAGCACAACGGCCTATAATAACATTCCGGTCTTTATAGTTGGCCATTATGCGTTGCTGCATAACTTTCTCCACGGTGTTCATCTCCCAGGGTGGTAAAAATTCACCGTCGGGCAGGGTTTCCAATCCGTCATGATTACCACTGATACCTGCAAAGCTTTCTACATAGCTGTACCAAGGCGCCATATCATCATACCTTATCGGCCAGTCGACCGCAAAACCATCACGGGCCGGCCCTTCAAAGTCAAATTTGCTCCAGCGCTGGGTTTGCCGGGCCCATAAAAGCGATTTACCGCCAACCTGGTAACCCCGTATCCAATCAAAAGGTTTCTGCTGAATGTATGGATGGTCTTTATCTTTCACAAAAAAGTGTTCGGTGCTTTCGTCAAACGCATAGCAGCGGTTAACTACCGGATTTTCTTCTTTTAACTTTATTGGCAATTCGCCATGATGTTTAAAGTCCCATGGATTTTTCGTAGCTGTGGGATAATCCTTTAAATGCACCACATTTTTCCCCCGTTCCAAAACCAGCGTTTTTAAACCGCCTTCACAAAGTTCTTTAGCCGCCCATCCCCCACTAATGCCCGATCCGATAACTATGGCATCGTATGTATGATCTTTATTGGCGGTGTAGTTAAAATCGGGTGATGACATAATCTCAGGGAACTAATTGGTTAGCTAAAATAACAAAATAGTTTTGGGAGTTTCTCATTCAAAACGAGCGTAAACTCAAATTGCTGCTAAAAGTACCTTCACTGTTGTTTTTAATAATGCGACAAAAACTCTGGGCAAAAAAAATAGGGGCAATTTACATTGCCCCTATTTTAAATTATTATAAATAATTCCCTTATTACTTCAATCCGCTTAAATAAACAAGACTTGCCGGAACCTGAGTTGCCACGTTATCGCTTTCGTCTTCAAGATAGTAATGCACTATCCCCGTTGTTTTTGCCATTTTTATTACGGCCGGGATGTTAATTTGACCGGTTCCCAAAGTAACGCTATTTTCCGGCGCTGTAGTTCCGGATAAATTGCCTTCCACACCTTTTTTAAGGTCTTTTAAATGCATCAACTTAAAGCGACTGGCGTACTTATCAAGTATTTCGACAGGGTCTTGTCCTGGAAAAAATGTCCATAAGATATCCATCTCGAAGTTTACATACTCCGGGTCGGTTTGCTCAACCAGGAAATCGAACAAAGTACCGTTTCTGAAAGGCTCGAACTCAAAGCCATGATTATGGTAAACCAGGGCAAGGCTGTATTTATCTTTTAATATTTTTCCAACCTTGTTAAAATTATCAATACCTTTTTGAGCCTCTTCCTCGGTGAATGCTGCTTTATGCGGTATACCAGCCACCCGAACAAAACTTGCACCCAGTGTTTTAGCGTTTTGAGCTACTTCATCTGTTTTGTTAACAAGGTCTTCATAACTTACTCCGAATGAAGAGCATTTGATGCCTCGCGCGTCGATCAGCGCTTTAAGCTCCGCGGCAGTTTTTCCAAACAGGCTCGAAAATTCGATATCTGTAAATCCGTTTGCCTTGATCATGTCAAGTGCTGCTGCAGGATCTTTTTCGAAAACCTTGCGATACGTGTAAGAAACAACACCGGGCTTTTCTGGTGTTGACGTTTGTGCAAAGCCGCTTTGCACAGCCAGGAAACAAACGAAGGCTGCTGCGGTAAATTTGATGTGTTTTATAAAATTAGTTGTCATATGATATTTAAATAGGCCATAAACATACTAAATAACCTATTATGATGGATTTTAAAATCGCATTTTTATAAATTTGACAATGCTGCAAATAAGCGAATTGTATATCTACCCTATAAAATCACTATCGGGCATAGCGATAAAAAGCGCAAAAATAACCGACAGGGGTTTTGAAAACGACCGACGTTGGCTGCTGGTTGATTCCGAAAATCGCTTTTTAACACAACGCGAACATCCGCAAATGGCGTTGTTGCAGCAAGCTATAGAAAACAATGTGCTAAAGGTAATCCACAAAGTAAACAAGCAATCGTTTTCTATTTCTATCAACAACCCGTCAACAGGTAGCAAAGTATCTGTTACCATTTGGGACGATATCTGCGAAGCCGAATTTGTAAGTGATGAAGCCGACCGTTGGTTCTCGGCAATGCTTGGGTTGAATTGCCGGCTTGTTTATATGCCCGACGACACTCAGAGAATTGTTGATCAACGTTACGCCCCTGAAAATTCAGTTACATCGTTTTCTGATGCCTACCCGTTTTTAATTATCGGGCAGGCTTCCCTGGACGATTTGAATAACCGGCTTGCGGAGACTTTGCCAATGAACCGCTTCCGTCCTAATATAGTTTTCACCGGCGGCGAGCCGTATGACGAAGACCTTTACGGCCATTTTACAATTGGCGACATTAATTTTTACGGCGTAAAACTATGCGCCCGCTGTGTTTTAACAACTATTGACCAGGAGACGGCGAAGAAAGGAAAAGAGCCACTGAAGAAGCTTGCATCCTATCGCTTTAAAAACAACAAGATATTATTTGGACAAAATTTGATACACAATGGTTTCGGTCAAATTTCCATTGGTCACGAACTAATTGTTTTAACTAAACACAATGAAGAGCGCTTTGTGGTGTAGGTAATCTGCAAGCTGCTATTATGCATACATCGAAATAAACATTACCTTTACTTTAAGTAAATCTATTGTAAAAGCCTGTTTTGACTTAACACAAATTCTTTTACTTATCTTTGTATGCGCTATTTTTAAATATGCTATCGAAAAAAACAAAGTATGCAATTAAGGCCCTGGTAGTGCTGGGGAAAAATGCAGATAAACCGCCAATGCAAATTTCAAAAATTGCTGAGGAAGAACGGATTCCCAAAAAGTTTCTTGAACAAATATTGCTCGACCTGCGTAACGCGGGGTTCCTCTACAGCAAAAAAGGTGCAGGCGGCGGCTACAGCTTAAATAAAGACCCGAAAGATATTTACCTGGTGCAAATAATGCGCATCACCGATGGCCCCATTGCTATGGTACCCTGTGCCAGCCTTAACTTTTACCATAAATGCGACGAGTGCCACCAGGAAACCACCTGCGGCATACGCGATGTGTTTATTGAGGTAAGAGATGCTACAGTAAAAATATTATCAGAAACCAGTATAGCTGATGTTATCAGCCGCGAGAGCTCGCTCCTGCTGAATGTCTAAAAACAAAGAAACCGCTTCAAACATGGAGCGGTTTCTTTGTTGACCAGGAAATTCCTAAAAATTAAATCCAATTCTTGCAAATACCCTGCGGCCATTTTGCCCCATTTGTACGGCATCAAAAGGTCCGCCGGTTTCGTTATTGTAAGCGTAGCCTTTAGCAGCTATTACAGCTCCCAATACAGGGTGTATGTTGAATAAATTATCACTACCAATTGAAACGTGGGCCGATTTACTTAGTTTATAGGTAAAATAAAGGTCGCTTACTACTTTGCCGCTGTAAGTATATTGATCAGGCACTGTAGTATTGGCATCAGCATCTAACGGAACTACCGGGTGAATGCCGTCGAAGTTCTCGCCATAACCAAGCAACACGATCTTACCAAAATAAGTAAAACGTGTACCTGCGGTAAACTTCTTGTAGCTATACTCAGGGTTTAGCGAAAGCTTTTGCGGTGGTGCCGACGCTAAAATAAACTTCTGTTCGCGGTCACTTAAAAAAGTTTGTTTCAACAAATCGGTACCGCTCAATTTTTCGGGATAATTGATATTGTTGATTTTCATGTGCTGAAAATTACCCGCAAATAGTACCCTGATACGGCTATCTCCTATTTTCTTGTTGTATTCAATAACAACATCCAAACCTGTGTTTGTTGTATTTACCGCATTGGCAAAAAATTGCGCAGCCGAAACATGCAGTGCATCGAGAGCAGCTAAAAACGATGGATCGAGTGTTTGATCACTCGCACTAAACTGGCCTGATAGAACAACCCTGTCTTTTACCTTGATTAAGTAACCATCGGTGGTAATGCTCAGTTCGGGTACTGGTTTAAACGTAAAGCCTATACCTGCATTTGTGGATGTTTCCTGTTTAAGATTTGGAATACCAGCTGCTTTGGTAATAGGGCTGTAATTTGGTGCAATCTTAACTTCAGAAATAACTCCCCCCTGTACGTTAGTATAAGATGAGCTATAATTTATCTGCTGTAACGACGGCGCCCTGAAGCCGGTACCAACCGAACCGCGAATATTAAAATTGTCGGTTATTTTATAGCGGGTGGCAAACTTGGTGCTGTAATTAAAACCAAAATCGCTATAGTGCTCCAACCTGTTTGCATAGTCAACTAACCATTTTTTAGTGATATCAGCTTCCAGGTCTAAATAAATCCCCTCAACCGTGCGGTGAGCGTTTACAGCATCAGAAGGTTGATATCCGGGAAATCCCTGCGAACCGGTAGCCTTGTCTTCATTATAGTTTGAATAAGAATCTGGCTCACCTGCACTTATTTTGTAACGCTCGTACCTGTATTCAGCGCCAGCGCCAATATTTAAACCGGCAAACACATCCTTTAAATGTTTGCTAAAGTTTAAGTTGGTTGTATTTTGTAAAAACTGCGAGCCGCCATCGTCGAAATGGGTTTTATCGGCGCCTTTGGATGCGTTAAAGGTTTTATCGCCAAAAAAATGAAAGGAGTTATTACCAATATTGTTGCTAAGGTCCCAATCCACATCTTTTCCAATGGTTCCTTTTAACCCTAAAGCTACTGATAAATCCGTGTTATGTGTTTGTATGATGGGATTATAGTAGCTATCGCCATCGGGTGTGTTGATAATAATGCCGGGTACTGCAATCATATTTCCGCCTGCATCAGTTGGAAAACGCCCCGGCGAGCCTGAAAAATTCCTGGTGAAGGCATAATCATCCGAGTTTTTGCGGCTATAACCACCAAAGCTGTAAAAGGTTGTGCGGCTTCCGGCTATTGGCAATTCACTATTGTAAAACAAGTCAAAACTATTAGCCGAACCGTCGCCATTTGCACGCCTTACATTATTAAGCGGCAGGGCCTTTGGGTTTGAAAAAGCGGTGTCATGTGTTTGCCTGTAGGTTTTACCATTATTTGCATAATCGGCCGACAGGTTTATAAAGCCATTGTTTTTGCCTATTGCTATGCCATAGTTTGCATCAAACACAACTGCGTTGCCGTCAATTGCGCCGCCGTGCAGATATTGGCCCTTTGCCAGTGCATTACGGCTGTTAAATTCAGGATCGTAATAGCCCGAATATCCACCGTTTATGGTAAACTCGCCTACATTTTTCTTTAATACCAGGTTAATTACCCCCGCAATTGCATCCGAACCATATTGGGCAGATGCGCCATCCCTCAAAATTTCAACCCTTTCAATTGCTGCCGCAGGAATTGAACTCAGGTCGGTTCCTGAATTACCGCGGCCGCGGGTTCCGAATACCGAAACAAATGCCGTTTGATGCCTGCGCTTACCATTTATCAGCACAAGCGTTTGATCGGGGCCTAATCCTCTCAAGGTTCCCAGTTCAACGTGATCGGCCCCATCAGAGCCTGATTGTTTGTTGTAGTTGAATGAGGGGGCGGAGTAGTTAAGGATGTCGGTTATATCAAGCCTGCCTGTGCTAAGCGATGCTTTAGCAATATTCACCACATCAACCGGTACTGCTGTTTCAAGTTTAACACGCCCCGCAGACCGCGTACCTATCAAAACAACTTCGTTAAGCGAATTAACATCTTTTTCCAATTTCACGTCAAGGGAACTATTGTTGCCAACCGTAATTGTTAAAAGCTTGTACCCGGTATATGAAAATACCAGTTGGTCGGTTGCCGCCGCAGCTATAGTAAATTGCCCGGCGGCGTCAGTTGTAGTACCTTGCGAAGTGCCTTTTATCCTGACAGATACGCCAGCGATAGCATCTTTGCTGAGGGCATCGGTCACGGTGCCCTTAACACTTAATTTTTGTGCAATTGCAATTTCCGAAACGAGGAGGAATAATGCAATAATAGTGAGTAAACGTTTTTTCATAAGGGGTAATTTAATAATAAAATAAGTTTTTCTTTTTTTCTAAGATAAGAAGTAATTATATATTTATCATTATTCAAGATGATTTATTGAATATTTTACAAGAAAATAGTTCGTTATCTACGAAAATAAAAATTATAAATAAATATTTTTTACATATAATTAATAAAATATCGACAAACGTCGTAATATTTACATGCCCGGCGGAGCGGCAATGGATTCCTCACAATCGGCAAAACAATGTAATCAAAAGGTAAAATCTGTCTTTTTTCAAATAAACCCGACAAGTTCCGTATAGTATATATATATTTGTCACTATAAAAATGAAAACGAGAATTTACAGTTACTGTTGGGTTATGATAAATTGCCAGATGCATGGCAACTGATAGAGGCTTAACGGGTATTCGTAAATTAAAACATAAGCCTCTTTAGCATTAAGCCGAAGGGGCCTTTTTATAGCACAAACTAACAGCACAATTATGCAAAGTTTTAGGACCGAGTTGGAGAATCCGGTAGTTGAAAAAGACATTATTGATCTTGAAAAAAAGATAAGGGCTTTTCGTGAAGGTAAAATTCACGACGAAAAGTTCCGCAGCCTGCGTTTGGCCAGGGGTATATACGGGCAAAGACAGCCCGGCGTGCAAATGATACGCATTAAGCTACCATTTGGCAAGGTGACCTTTAAACAGTTGTTAAGGATTGCCGACATATCCGACAAATATGCCAGCAGCAACCTGCACTTAACCACCCGCCAGGATATTCAGATACATTATGTAAGCCTCGACCGTACGCCGCAGCTATGGGCCGAACTGGAGCAGGACGATATTACCCTCCGCGAAGCCTGCGGCAATACCGTAAGAAACGTAACCGCCTCTCCTGCTGCCGGCATCGATCCGCTGGAGCCTTTCGATGTATCGCCCTATGCGCATGCAACGTTCGAGTATTTTTTGCGCAACCCGGTTTGCCAGGAAATGGGCCGTAAGTTTAAAATATCATTTTCATCGAGCGATGCCGATACCGCGTTTTCGTACATCCACGATATCGGTGTTATTCCGAAAGTAAATGCTGCCGGAGAACGCGGTTTTAAAGTACTGTTGGGCGGTGGCCTTGGCGCGCAGCCATTACTTGCTAATATTGTTGAAGAGTTTTTACCCGAGGATGAACTTATACCTTATATAGAAGCTATCATCCGCGTTTTTGATCGCCATGGCGAACGCAACAACCGCAACAAAGCCCGTCTTAAATATCTTATTCAAAAAATCGGGTTAACCGAAGTGTTGCTGCTTGCTGATGCAGAGCGCACTGCTTTAAAAGTTAAAAAAAATAAAGTAAACCGTGATGCGTTAAAAGACCCTGCACTACCTGCAGAACAAACATTTGCTGACGTGGCGGTAACCAATCCCTTCCGTTACGAGCAATGGCTTGCAACCAACGTATTTGAGCAAAAGCAAAAAGATTTTTACGGCGTATATATAAAGGTCCCAGTTGGCGATATCCCATCGGATAAAGCCCGCAAACTGGTAGCCGTGTTGCAGCCTTTGGTTGCCGATGAAATAAGGGTAACCCAAAACCAGGGACTACTCTTAAAGTTTGTACGCAAGGAAGCGTTGCCTGCTTTATATAACGGACTAACCGAACTGGATTTATCTGCACCAGGTTTTGATAGCCTTGCAGATGTAACCACCTGCCCTGGTACTGATACCTGCAACCTCGGCATATCAAACAGTATGACACTTTCGCGCGTGCTGGAAGATGTGATTTACAACGAATACGAGGACCTTATTTATAACAAAGAAATAAAAATTAAGATAAGCGGCTGTATGAACTCGTGCGGACAACATGGTTTGGCGCATATCGGTTTTCACGGCAGTTCATTAAAAGCTGGACTTAAAGTACTGCCATCGGTACAGGTGCTGCTTGGTGGCGGCACGGTTGGTGATGGTGTTGGTCGCGCTGCCGAAAAAGTTATTAAGGTACCCGCAAAACGGGCCACACATGTGCTACGTAAGGTGCTTGACGATTACCAGGCAAGGGCAGCTGAAAACGAAACTTTTCACGCCTATTACGACAGGAACGGTAAAGATTATTTTTACCAATTGTTAAAACCCCTTGCCGACCTTACAACGCTGACAGATGACGAATTTGTTGACTGGGGCCACCAGGAAACTTTTGCTACCGCAATAGGTGTTGGCGAATGCGCCGGGGTGATTATTGATTTGGTAGCCACATTGCTTTACGAATCGGAAGAGAAGTTTGGCTGGGCAAACGAAGCTTTTGCCGAAAGCCGCTGGGCCGATGCTATCTACCACGCCTATAACACATTTGTAAGCTCGGCCAAGGCATTGTTGCTTGATAAAAACATCAACACTAGCACCCAATCGGGAGTAATAAAAGAATTTGATAACAATTACGTAAATACCGGCGAGATCAATTTAGATGACAGTTTTAACGATTTGGTTTTACAAATCAACAAAAACGAACCATCAGAAGAATTTGCGACCGCCTACCTGCAGGCTGCCGGCGAGTTTTTAAATACCGTTAAAATAAAAAGAGAGGAATTGGTGCAACAATGATAGCTACATCAACAAACAAAAATATTAAAGAACCGCGTATTACGCTTGTAGGCGCAGGCCCCGGCGATGCCGACCTGATAACGCTTAAAGGCGTAAAAGCATTACAAACAGCCGACGTTGTATTGTACGATGCATTGGTTAATGCCGAATTATTGGAACTTGCTCCCGCACATGCTACAAAAATTTATGTGGGAAAACGCAGCGGCGACCATTCCTATTCGCAGGATGCAGTTAATAAACTGATGATTGATTACGCGATCAATTATGGTCACGTAGTACGCCTGAAAGGCGGCGATCCGTTTGTATTCGGTCGCGGTTTTGAGGAATTGGATTATGCAGCTTCATATAGCATACCGGCGCAGGTTATCCCGGGCATTTCAAGCTCTATTGGCGTTCCGGGTATGCAGCACATACCTGTTACCCATCGCGGTTTAAGCGAAAGCTTTTGGGTAGTAACAGGCACAACTGCAAATCACCAAATATCGCCCGACTTATACCAGGCGGCTAAAACCAATGCTACCGTTGTGGTTTTGATGGGTATTCACAAGCTGGCGGAGATAGCCGAAATATTTAAAAGCGAAGGCAAGAGTAAATTGCCCGTTGCAGTAATACAAAGCGGCTCAACAAAAGAGGAGAAGGTGGCGATAGGCATTGTAGACACGATTGTTGAAATTGTGGAAGAGAAGAAGATTACATCGCCTGCATTAATTATATTTGGTGAGGTAGTATCGCTGCACCCGCAGTTTGCTCCTATAAAAGAATTTTATGACATTATTGCCCAGGAATAGTAAGCTGCCTGTTCAAGACGAAAAAACGGAAGGCAATCCATTGTTTCCCGTTTTTTTAAAGCTGAATGATTTGCATACGGTAGTTATCGGCGGTGGCAATGTTGGTTTGGAAAAACTGACTGCCATACTGAATAACAGCCCGGAGGCGAAGGTGACCGTTATTGCCCTGGCCATTTTGCCCGAAGTGCATTTGCTTGCTGCTGAGTACCAAAAACTAAACATCGTTCAAAAATCGTTTATCGATAGCGATTTGGACAATGCCGACCTGGTTATCGCCGCTACAAATGACAGTGAGTTAAATAATTTCATCAGGCAATCGGCGCACGACAGGAAACTGTTGATAAACGTTGCCGATAAACCCGAGTTGTGCGATTTCTACCTCGGCTCTATTGTTCAAAAAGGTGATTTAAAAATAGCAATATCAACCAATGGCAAATCGCCCACTATTGCCAAACGGCTTAAAGAGGTGTTAAATGAAGGCTTACCTGATGAACTGGATATCACCCTGCAACAAATGAGCGAATTACGCAATTCATTAGGTGGCGATTTTGCCTATAAAGTGCGAAAACTAAACGAAGTTACCTCCGTGTTGGTTGAACCTAAAGTGGTTGAAAAGAAGAATTTGATCTGGTATATCTGGGGCGCTATTATTCTTTCGTTATTGATTGCATTTACTGCCCTTTGGTATAACGAACCGGGTTTCAGGGCCTATGCGCAAACCATCACGCCTGAATTTTACTATTTCCTGGCTGCAGGTTTTGTGTTCGCCATGATTGATGGCGCAATCGGCATGTCGTACGGGGTAACTTCTCAAACATTTTCCCTATCTATGGGAATACCGCCGGCGTCGGCAAGCATGGGCGTGCACCTTTCGGAGATCATGAGCAACGGCATTGCCGGCTGGATGCACTACCGGATGGGCAACATCAATTGGAAGCTGTTCAAAATGCTGGTTATTCCCGGTATCATCGGGGCGGTTACGGGAGCTTACCTGCTGTCATCACTGGAACACTATAGTCAATACACCAAACCGTTTGTATCAGTATATACATTGATATTGGGAACGGTTATTCTTTCAAAAGCGTTTAAACCGGTTGTGAAAAAATCGCACGAAAAAATCAAAAAGATTCCGTTACTGGGCCTTGGTGGTGGTTTTATTGATGCTGTTGGCGGCGGCGGCTGGGGTTCAATTGTGTTGTCAACTTTAATAGCGGGTGGTCGTCATCCGCGGTTTTCGCTTGGTACTGTAAAGCTGTCCCGGTTTTTTATTGCCCTGATGAGCTCGATAACATTTATCACCATGCTGAACAGTAACCACTGGGAAGCGGTAGCAGGATTGGTGATAGGCAGCGCAGTTGCATCGCCCATTGCAGCAAAAATATCAAACCGCATATCGGCCAAAGCCATTATGGTTGCTGTAGGCGTGATAGTAATTTTAATAAGTATAAAAAGTATAGTGGCCTTTATAACTAAGGTGATATAAGATGAGTGCACTGGCAGAACACATAAAACAAGAAACGACCGGCTTAAACCCGGTAGAGGCTTTAACGCAGTTATCGGATATTTTTCATGATGAAATAGTTTTCTCCACCAGTTTTGGCTGGGAAGACCAGGTAATAACGCACATGATATTTGCCAATAACCTGCCTATTAAAGTTTTTACACTCGAAACGGGCAGGCTGTTCCCCGAAACTTATTATGTGTGGAACCGCACCATGGAAATTTACGGTAAGCCTATACACGCTTACTATCCAAAAACCGAACTGGTTGAACAAATGGTGAGCACAAAGGGGCCGAGCAGTTTTTATGAATCGGTTGAGAACCGTAAGGAGTGCTGCGGGATACGCAAAATAGAGCCGCTAAAACGTGCTCTTGCAGGTAACAAATGCTGGATAACAGGCATCCGCGCCGAACAATCGGCAAACCGGCAGTTTATGGAAAACGTGGAATGGGACGAACAAAATAATTTAGTTAAATTTCACCCTATTTACAGCTGGACATTAGAAAAAGTAAAAGAATACATCAAACAATACAATATCCCATATAACACATTGCACGACAGGGGCTTCCCCAGCATTGGCTGCGCACCCTGCACACGGGCAGTACAGCCGGGCGAAGATTTTAGGGCAGGCCGTTGGTGGTGGGAAGATCAAAGTAAAAAAGAATGCGGGTTGCATGAAGTGAAATAATTAGTGAATTAGTGATTTAGTGAATTAGTGATTGTGCCGCTTAACTAAATCAAAAAGTATAAGAAACTAAGACAAGGTATTGAGTTAGATGAGTTTCGATTTGAACTTTCTTCAAATCATCAACTCACTAATTCACTAAATCAATAATTAAAAAATGTTAGACTATCTAGATGAGTTGGAGGCAGAGGCTATTTACATACTGCGTGAGGTAGCCGGCCAGTTTGAAAAACCTGCACTGCTGTTTTCGGGCGGCAAAGACTCGATTACATTGGTACGGCTTGCCGAAAAAGCTTTTAGGCCCGGAAAATTTCCTTTCCCACTGGTACACATCGATACCGGCCACAATTTTGTGGAAACAATTGATTACCGCGACCGGATGATTAACCGCATTGGCGAAAAGCTGATTATTGGTCACGTACAGGATTCAATTGACGAAGGTAAAGTGGTTGAACAAAAAGGCAAAAACGCCAGCAGGAATGCCCTGCAAACGGTTACTCTTTTAGATACCATTGCGAAGCATGGTTTTGATGCCTGTATTGGTGGCGCCCGCAGGGACGAGGAAAAAGCCAGGGCAAAGGAGCGTATATTTTCCGTTCGGGACGAATTTGGTCAATGGGACCCCAAGCGTCAGCGCCCCGAGCTTTGGAATATATTTAACGGTAAGATACACAAAGGCGAAAACGTCAGGGTTTTCCCGATAAGTAACTGGACCGAACTTGACGTGTGGAACTATATCCGCCGCGAAAAAATCGAGTTGCCGTCTATCTATTTTGCACACGAGCGCGATGTAATTACCCGCAATGGGCAGTTGATGGCTGCGTCACCATTTTTAAATATGGATGACGAAGATATCATCGAACGCCGCAACGTGCGCTTCCGCACCGTTGGGGATATGACCTGTACCGCAGCTGTAGAATCATACGCTTTTGAAATTGATGACATCATTGATGAAATAAGCGAATCGAAAATCAGCGAACGCGGCGCGAGAATGGACGACAAGGTGAGCGAAGCGGCTATGGAAGATAGAAAAAAGGGGGGATATTTTTGATTTCGGATTTCGGAATTACGATTTCGGATTTAAAGAGTCCAAATTTCTAATTCCAAATAAATCTGAAATAAAAAATAAATCCGAAATAGAACATCCGAAATCCGAAATATAAAAAATGGATATACTAAAATTTATAACAGCAGGCAGTGTAGACGATGGTAAAAGCACCTTGATCGGGCGTTTACTGTATGACAGCGAATCGATCCTGGCTGACCAGTTGGAAGCGTTACATAGTTCCAACCGTAAAAACGACGATGGCAGCATTGACCTTGCCATATTAACCGACGGCCTTAAAGCTGAGCGCGAGCAGGGCATTACTATCGACGTAGCCTACAAATATTTCCAGACAGATAAGCGCAAATTTATAATTGCCGATACCCCGGGGCATATTCAATACACCCGTAACATGGTTACCGGTGCATCAAACGCCAACCTGGCTATTATTTTGATCGATGCCCGCAAGGGTGTTATCGAGCAAACCATACGCCACTCCTACCTGGTTTCGTTACTGGGCATTCAGCAGGTGGTAGTTTGTATAAACAAAATGGATATGGTTGATTACAGCGAGGCCATTTACGAAACCATTGTGAACGATTACAAAGCACTGGCTTATAAAGTTGGGCTGGAAAACATAAAATACATACCTGTTAGCGCGCTAAAGGGCGATAACATCGTAAACGAGTCTGACAAAATGCATTGGTATGAAGGCAAAAGCCTGCTGCATTTTTTAGAGACTATCGAACTAAAAATTGATGACAGCACCGCACACGCCCGCTTCCCGGTGCAATGGGTAGTGCGCCCGCAGACAGAGGAACTGCACGATTACCGTGGCTATGCAGGCCGTGTATCAAGCGGTTCATTCAAAGTAAACGACAGGGTTACTGTGTTGCCGTCTGGTTTCCACTCAACCATCGAAAAAATAGAACTGCTGGATACAGAACCAACTGAAGCCTTTGCAGGCATGTCGGTTACTATTCATTTAAAAGATGAGATAGATATCAGCCGCGGAGACGTGTTGGTGAACACTGATTATCAGCCGGAATTATCACAACAAATTGAAGCTGATTTATGCTGGATGGATACACGTGTTTTAGATACCTCTCTTACTTACTTTGTACAGCACAACAGCAAAGTTACCCGCTGTAAAATACAGGAAGTGCTGTATAAGGTTAATATCAACACATTGGAGAAAGAGTTTAATGAAGATTTCAAGCTGAATGATATCGGCCGCATCATCATCAAAACTGCCGAACCTTTAGCTTTTGACCCGTATCAGATTAATAAAGCCAACGGCGGCGCTATAATTATCGACAGCCGCACCAATGTTACTGTGGGGGCTTTGATGTTACGTGGGATTAGTGAATAGAGATAAGAGACCGGAGATTAGTTGAAAAACATTTTAACTAATCTCCAATCTCTATCTTCTGATCTTTATTTAGCAAACTCTGGCTTCAACTCAGCCTTCTCAGCTTTTCTGAATTTCATCACTTTTGGCACTGATACACCAGTAATATACGGGTTATCCATATTCAACCTGTAATAACCCTGGTGGTATTTCTCGGCAGCGTAAAACACTTTATAAGGTGCCAGCTGGGTTACAATTGCTTCAGGATAATGCTTCGAAGCATTTATTTTCTTTATAGTTTCCTGCAAAATATTTTTCTCTTCAGGCGTGCGGTAAAACGCTATCGAGCGATAATCAGTGCCTTCATCAGGGCCCTGGCGGTTGAGCTCGGTTGGGTCGTGCGCAAAAAAGAAAGCGTTAGCTAAAGTAGCAAAGCTGATAACTTTAGGATCGTAATATACCTGCACACATTCGGCATGGCCTGTAGTACGCGAGCTAACATCCTCGTAGCTTGGGCGAACCGTTACGCCACCGGCGTAACCGGAAACTACTTTATTAACCCCTTTTAATTCAGACATTGCCTCGCTCATGCTCCAGAAACAGCCGCCGCCAAAAGTGGCTACAGCCTCGCCTGCAGCAGGCTTTGGCAAATTAGCATATTCGTTCCTGCTGCCCGGTTGCCCGTTAACGCAGCCGGCAAATAATAATATGGCAGCTGCATAAAAAATAATTCGTTTCATATTGTTCTCAAATTTTATACTTGAATATACGTTTGCAATGTTGTGGTGGATGGTCATTTGTTTGTAACTAGTTGTAAATGTTAAACGATGGCGGATCGGCGATTCGCATTTTGTCAGGTTAGTCGTAACAACAACCAAACCCTTACAACATTTTCAACATTTACAACCGCTCTATTTTTTTCGCTACCACCCGCTTAACCTTAAAAAGTATATCGGTTAATCCATTAGTTTTTATTTCGTATACAGTCGCAAGCATCATGCCCAATTTACCCGGCGGAAAGCCTTTGCTGTGCATCCATTCCAGGTACGAAACAGGTATATCGCTTACCAACGTGCCTTTATATTTACCAAAGGGCATCTTAGTTTGTACAATCTCCACTAATACGTTCGAGTCCGGCTTTATATTTTCCACACGGTAAATATATACAATAGCTTATTGCAATTTATGGCATCTTTCTATACCCGTGGTATATGTTCGCAGAAAAAGTGTACTATTACCATTATCTGACACACAATTTGTACAGAAAAAAGTTATATCAATTACATTTATATACTAAATTTTATGAAACAGCAATTTGCAGCAACACTTACCGGCTCCGACTTTCCGGTTGAAGGAACAGTACAAAAAATTAATTTCGAAGGATACCCGGATGCATACGAATTTGAATCGATTGATAATAGCTTACACCTAATAATCGCCCGGGATGAAGAGGGAAATTGGGTGCGCCTGGCGGGAACAGAACCTTTTTTGGGTAGTTGGATTGACGAGCTGGCACAGCAGGTTGTTTAAATTATTGTATTAACGTATGGATAAAAGGGAAATAGGAAAATCAGGAATAAAAGTACATCCTTTTGCTTTTGGCGGCAACGTATTCGGGTGGACGATTGATGAAAAAGAATCGTTTAAAATATTAGATGGTTTTGTTGATGCCGGACTCGACTTAATTGACACCGCAGACGTTTATGCTACTTGGGCACACGGCGGCAAAGGCGGCCAATCGGAAACTATAATAGGCAGCTGGCTGAAAAGATCGGGCAAGCGCGATAAAGTAGTGATAGCCACGAAAGTAGGCAAACCGATGGGCGAAGGCAAAACCGGGCTATCACGCAAATACATCACCCAGGCAATTGAGGAATCCTTAAAACGCTTACAAACCGATTATATCGACCTTTATCAATCACACGCAGACGATAAAAACACCCCACTGTTAGAAACACTTGAAACCTTTACTGATCTGATAAAACAGGGCAAGGTTCGTGCAATAGGCGCATCCAACTATGATGGCATACGGTTTAAAGAAGCACTGCAGGTAAGTAAAGACCACAGCCTCGCCGCTTATCAATGCCTGCAGCCCGAATATAATTTATACAACCGCGAATATTACGAAACTGAACTTGAGCCCGTTTGCCGCGAACGAAATATCGGCGTTATAAGCTATTACTCTTTAGCCAGCGGATTTTTAAGCGGCAAGTACCGGTCGGAAAACGACCTGTCGAAAAGCAGCCGCGGGCAGGGTGTTAAAAAGTTTATGAACCCGCGCGGCTTTAAAATATTAGCTGCGCTTGATAAGGTAGCTGTAGAATATGAAGTTACACCGGCAACAATAGCCCTTGCCTGGGTTATGGCCCGGCCGGGAATTACGGCACCGATTGCCAGTGCTACAACCACAAATCAGTTGGATGAATTGACAAAGGCAGTATCGCTAAAATTAAATAGCGATGCTATAGATTTATTAAACAGCGCCAGCACATACTCAATTTAACAAGATTTAACACGATTTAAGGATTAACACGATTTACATGATGGACGGCGCAAAAAAAACTTGCGAAGTTTTAAAACTCCGCAAGTTTTAACGCTCGCTTATCAAATCCTGTAAATCCTTCAAATCTTGCAATCGTGTTTAGTTGCGACCCATTCTGTGCGCCATGCCCATGTTTTGTGCAAAGTGCTCGTTTCCACCTCTGCCGCGGCCGTCGCCATTGTTCTGACTTGGTCGGGCTGAATGCCCCTGTCCGTTGTCGTGTCCACCATTGTTTTGGTTAGGCTGGCCATAACCACCCTGTCCACGGTTCTCATTATTTTGATTACGACCTGGGTATGATGGTTGGCTGTAACCTCCCTGGCCCCTGTTTCCATAATGGTTATCATTGTCGCGGTTTCGTTCCGGTCTGTTGTAGCCACCCCCACGGTTGTCATTACCGCGATTGTAGTAGCCGTTGTTACGATCATAGCTTCCACGTGAATCATTATCGTGACGATAATTCCTAAACTCGGCTACCTGGCGGCCATTAAACCTCGACCTGTAAAAATCGGCGCGGGCAAATGGACGGTGCTCACGCACTTCGTACCTGCGGGAACTTCTCCAATCGTAGTTACGATAAGCGCCTGGTAAATACGCTGCAGAAACCCAGTTGTTGCCATCGTTATAATAATAACAACCGGCATTTACATTGTAGTACGCATCTACCTCGGGTAGGTAGTAGTAGTCGTCGTCGTTGCTATCGTCATAAACCTGAACGGGTTCCTGGTAAACAGGCTGCTCAACAACTACCGGAGCGTGGTAACGGGCATAAACAGGCCTTATGTGTAAACCAAAATTTATTCTTATTTGTGCAGAGGCAGTATTATAAATTAAACCGCTTAATGCTATGGCTGATAATATTGCTAACTTTTTCATGTTGTTTGTTTTTATATTGATTAAACCTCATTTGCTTTCTCGATTCAGCTGCTGCAAATGGTGTTGTTATCGTTTCAAATTTTATACAGTTAGGACGGTAAAAAAAACGAAAGGTTTAAAGCAACTTGGCTAATGTATTACGCCAAAACACATAAACAGAATTAAATTTTAGTAAATAATATAAACAAAGAATTTAATTCTTAAAAAATAGAAACATATACGATCTTACCATATTTAAATATGAAATAACCCTCTGCAAATTTCAGTGTTGGTACATTAATTCTTCGAAACCGGTATCCTATTATCATGAGTTAGATAACCGTGGTCGATGTTAAAAAAGCTTGGCTGGCCAAATAGAGATTACACCGATTTAATAACAATCGGTGTAATCATTCAATAATGGGTGAAATCATAAAAATTACTCAACCAAAGTGTATTGGTAGGCTTTAATACGCTGCATTTTGGCGTTTATGCGTTCAATGCTTTCCTCAATTTTTCTTTTGTCGGTTTTATTTGTAACCGTATCAAAAGCGTTATTGTAAGCCGCTAAGGCTTTTTCCAGTTCTTTGTTCTTCTCAGCCGATAAACCAACCAGCTCGTAAATATCTGCGACATCCACGCCTGGCACAACCAACGCCTTTTCAGCAATAGCTTTCACCAGTTTCTGCATATTTAAAAAAACAGCCAGGTTAAGGTAATGATAATAATTACCGGGGAAACCGGGTTCCAGCTCCATGCAGGTTTTAAAATGGTAACCCGCAGCCTGGTAGTCTTCCAGATCGTAATAATATATTTTCCCAAGCTGGTAATGGGCTTTTGCGTACAAAGGGTCGTTACTTACAATTTCGTTAAATAATTGCAAGGCTTTCGGCGTTCGTCCATAGCTTAATTTATCTACGGCTTGTAAATATTTCTCGTCTATAGTATAATAGGTGTTCATAAAATCTTAAACAGTATAGTGCGGCCATCAATAAAGTAAGCCGTCATAGTAAAATAAAAATTAATAATTGTAGTATTTCGGAAGGTTGATGTAAGCCCGGCCGTTAGAAAGGTGTATTTAAGGCACACGCTTTCTGTTGCGAGCCCATGGGCTGCACAAGGTTTTTACCACAGAAGAGATTAAAGCGTTGCATTGTATTATTTTTTTACAAAGATAGTTACATTCTGTAAAAATTGCAATACAGTCCATTTATCGGTGTAATCATTTTAACAATCGGTGCAATCCCAAAAAGATATACCCAATTTTTTATATTTTTGCGGAACGACAGCAACGGCGTAATACCCCCCGCCTGCTGCATTCCTAATAAATGGATATATCAGTAGTAGTACCACTTTACGACGAAATAGAATCATTGCCCGAGCTTACCTCATGGATAAGCCGTGTAATGGATGAGAACCGGTTTACTTACGAAGTTATACTTGTTGACGATGGCAGCAAAGACGGCTCGTGGGAAATGATACGCAAGCTAAATGCCGGGAACCCTTTTATCAAGGGTATAAAATTCAGGCGCAATTACGGCAAATCGGCGGCATTAAATACCGGCTTTGAAGCAACCAAAGGTAATGTGGTAATTACCATGGATGCCGATCTGCAGGACAGCCCCGACGAAATACCTGAGCTTTACCGCCGCATTACCGAAGAAAAATACGACCTGGTATCTGGCTGGAAAGCCAAACGACACGATCCGCTTAGCAAAACCATCCCAACGAAATTATTTAATGCAGCAACGCGCCGCATGTCGGGCATCGATAACCTGCACGACTTTAACTGCGGGTTGAAAGCTTACCGCAGCGCAGTGGTTAAAAATATAGAGGTATACGGCGAAATGCACCGTTACATACCTGTAATTGCAAAATGGGCCGGCTTCACAAAAATTGGTGAGCAGGTGGTTGAACATCGCCCCCGCAAATACGGTAAAACAAAATTTGGCCTTAACCGCTTTATAAACGGCCTGCTCGATTTGATGTCGATATTTTTTGTGGGCAAATTTGGCAAGCGCCCGATGCACTTTTTTGGCGCCCTGGGCACGATAAGCTTTTTGGCTGGAACTATAATTACCATTTGGATGATTGTTGATAAATTGCGCGCTATTGCCAAAGGGGTACACTACAGGGATGTTACCACCCAGCCCCTGTTCTACATAGCCCTTGTAGCTGTAATATTAGGCTCACAATTGTTTTTAACCGGCTTTGTAGCCGAACTGGTAGCACGCAGCGCCCACGAGCGCAACAAATACCAGGTGGAGGAAGTTATTTGATTTGATAATTTGAAAATGTGTCAGTTTGAAAATGATTGATGACGCCGATGCAAGTTCGAAATTTAGCCAACCAAATAATTTTCAAATCTTCAAATCACAAAATCGTCAAATCGTAAAATGTTTTTCTCCATCATCATACCTTTATACAATCGCCCGCAGGAGATAAAAGAACTGCTGGAAACCCTTGTGCTGCAAACTTACAAGCAGTTTGAGGTTTTGGTGATTGAGGATGGTTCAAAAGATGATGCTGCTGATATAGTAAAAAGCTTTGCAGGCAAACTCGACGTTAAATATTTTGTAAAACAAAACGAAGGCCAGGGCTTTACCCGCAACTACGGCTTTGAACGCGCCAAAGGCGACTACTTTGTTATTTTCGATTCAGACTGCCTGATACCCGAAGATTACCTGGAAATTGTTAACAATTCGCTTAACGAAAACTGGCTTGACGCCTACGGCGGTCCGGATGCTGCGCACCCGTCATTTACACCGGTGCAAAAGGCTATCAGTTACTCCATGACGTCGCCATTTACTACAGGAGGCATCCGGGGCAATAAAAAAGGTATCGGCCAATTTCATCCGCGCAGCTTTAATATGGGCATTTCACGCGGGGTTTGGGAAAAGGCCGACGGTTTTATTATCACCCGTTCGGGCGAGGATATCGAGTATAGTATCCGTATACATTCCATGGGCTTTAAAATAGGATTAATACCCGAGGCTAAGGTCTACCACAAGCGACGCACTAATTTTTTACAGTTTTATAAACAGATACATTTTTTCGGTCGGGCCCGTATAAATGTTTATAAGTTTTTCCCTACAGAGCTAAAGGCTGTTCACTTTTTTCCTGCTATATTTACGTTATCCCTAATGTTTACAGCCGTAGCCAATGTGTTTGGCTGGCCAATAGCGCTGTTGTGTAACTTTATACTTGCGCTTATTATTTTGTTGATATTTTTTCATTCGTTGGTGAAAAATAAGTCGGTAAAAATTGCATTTTTGAGCCTGATAGCATCTTTTATACAATTAACTGCATATGGCTTAGGTTTTATGCAGGATTTTATAAAGCGGGTAATATTTAAGTTGTCCTAATATAATATATGTACCATCCATTTTCTATAACGGAAACAATAGCTACAGCCTGGCGTATTCTCAAAAGGAATTTTACCACGCTGATTGTCTATTCTATAATTTCCCTGTTTGTTTATGAGGTGGTCGACTTTTTTAACAACTTTATTTTTGTCGACGACAACAGAATTAGCCAATTAATTGTGGTGCTGCTACAGATGATAGTACAAGCTTATTTGGCTTTAAGCTTCTACAAATTGATCTTAACGTTGATGGATAGAGAATTTTATGAGTTCTCATTCCGGGATATTTTGCCTTCTTTAAAAATGACACTCAATTTCGTGCTTATTGCCCTGTTGTATGGTGTTTTAATAGCATTGTTTGTGTTCGTGAATTTATTAGTCGAAAGAAGTTTTGGGGCATCGGTGCTTTTTAAACTTTTAGAGTTAATCATCATCTTATACCTGTTATTGCGTTCAATATTTTGTGTATGTTTTATTATTGATGATGATTCAAAGCCTTTTGAATCCTTAAGACAAAGCTTTGAAATAACAAAAGATAACTTCTTCAAAACCCTTGGTATTTTTGCAATTATAATCGCTGTAATGATCCTGGTATTAATTCCGGTAATTGTACTGATTAATATTTTCCATTTGGACCAGGATGGCGAGGGCTATATTTTTAAACTAGCTTTTTATTGCTGGTTCCTGCTCACTTTTCCTTTTGTACAGGTGATCATTATGGTTGCTTACCGCAAACTAGTTTACAGCCACCTGGATGTAGATGACGACATTACCGAAACCGTTTAATTTATGGGAATAAAGGCAGCACTAAGCAAACCTTTTGCCGCTATAGTAAACAGCCGGTTAAATAAACTTCGCAAAAATGCGGTAGCCCTGCAGCAAAAAACTTTTCAACATCTTATTGCCACAGCCCAAAGCACCGCTTTTGGTGCAGATCATGATTTTAGCCAAATCAGCAGCTACGCCGATTTTAAAAAAAACGTACCGATCAGGGATTATGAACAGCTTCGCCCATACATTGATAGGGTAACCAAAGGCGAGGAAAATGTATTGTGGCCCGGCAAACCGGCTTATCTTTCGAAAACATCGGGCACTACATCGGGCGTAAAATATATCCCTATCTCGAAAGAAAGCATGCCCGAGCATATAAAAGCCGCCCGTAATGCGCTGTTATGCTATATTCATGAAACCGGCAATGCCGATTTTGTAGACGGGAAACTAATATTTCTGCAAGGCAGCCCGGTGCTCGACGTGAAGGCCGGCATACCAACCGGCAGGCTTTCGGGCATAGTGGCGCACCACGTACCCGGCTACCTGCAAAAAAACAGGATGCCCAGCTATGATACCAACTGCATAGACGACTGGGAGCAAAAGGTTGATGCCATTGTTGAAGAAACAAAAAATCAGGATATGCGCCTGATATCCGGTATACCACCATGGTGCCAGATGTATTTCGACAGGCTGTCGGCTGTATCAGGCGGTAAAAAAATAAAGGATATTTTCCCAAATTTTAAATTGTTTGTGCACGGCGGCGTTAATTACGAACCTTACCGCGCACGCATGGAGGAAAGCATTGGGTTTAAAATAGACTCGATCGAGACCTACCCTGCCTCCGAGGGATTTATAGCTTTCCAGGATTCGCAAAAAGAAAAAGGGTTGTTGCTGATGGTCGATTCCGGTATATTTTATGAGTTTATCCCGACTGACGAATACTTTAACGAAAACCCAACCCGCATAAGCCTTGCAGACGTTGAACTTGACAGAAACTATGCCCTAATACTCAACACCAGTGCCGGTTTATGGGGCTATAGTTTGGGCGATACGATTAAGTTCGTTTCCAAAAACCCTTACAAAATTGTGGTTACCGGCCGCATTAAACACTACATTTCTGCCTTTGGCGAGCATGTTATAGGCGAAGAAGTGGAGCAGGCATTGCTGAGCGTTGCAAACCAACAAGGTGTTGACGTAATAGAGTTTACCGTGGCGCCCCAGGTGAACCCACCTGAAGGCCAACTACCTTACCACGAATGGTTTATAGAGTTTGGCAAGGCCCCGGCCGATATGGCAGCATTTGCTATTGAAGTTGATAAAGCCTTACAGAAAAAAAATATTTACTATTTCGACCTGATTACCGGTAACATTTTGCGCCCCCTGGTAATCCAAAGCGTAAAAAAAGATACCTTTATAAACTATATGCGCAGCCAGGGGAAACTGGGAGGACAGAATAAAGTGCCGCGACTTTCGAATGACAGGAAGATTGCGGATGAGCTGCGCGATTACATAAATTTATAGGATTGAGTAACAAAAAAAACATAGCGATATTAGGCTCCACGGGCAGTATTGGGACACAGTCTCTCGAGGTTATCGGCAATAACCCTGAACTTTTCCAGGCCTATCTCTTGACGGCCCAAAGCAACGCTGATTTACTTATCGCCCAGGCCTTGCAATTCGACCCGCAGTACGTAGTTATTTGCGATAAAAGTAAATATCAATACATAAAGGATGCACTTGCCAAAACTGATGTTAAGGTACTAGCCGGCGCTGAAGCTATTGTTGAGACTGTTACCCACAAAAAAATAGACATTGTGCTAACAGCCATGGTTGGCTTTGCCGGGCTCGAGCCGACGATAGCAGCCATTAAAGCTGGCAAAGACATCGCGTTAGCAAATAAAGAAACATTGGTGGTTGCCGGCGAATTAATAACCTCCCTCGCAAAGAAGCATAAAGTTAAAATCTTACCCGTCGATTCGGAGCACTCAGCAATTTTTCAATGCCTTGCCGGTGAAGAAAACAACAGGATAGAAAAGATAATACTAACAGCTTCAGGCGGTCCGTTCAGGAATAAATCGTTAGCTTTTTTAGAGAATGTTACCCGCGAGGATGCGCTTAAGCACCCAAACTGGGTTATGGGTGCCAAAATCACTATCGACTCGGCCTCATTAATGAACAAAGGGCTGGAAGTTATAGAGGCTAAATGGCTTTTTGACTTGGAGGCCGAACAGATTGATGTCGTCGTACACCCGCAATCAGTCATTCACTCAATGGTGCAGTTCCAGGATGGCTCCATAAAAGCGCAAATGGGTTTGCCGGATATGAAGTTGCCCATACAATATGCCCTTACCTACCCCGGCCGGGTAAAAAACGATTTCAAACGGTTCGATTTTACCAACTACCCTAACCTTACGTTCGAAAAACCAGACATGGTTACCTTCCGTAATTTAGCTTTGGCGTTCCAGGCATTAAAACAAGGCGGCAATATGCCTTGTATAATTAACGCTGCAAATGAAATTGCAGTGGCCGGTTTTTTAAGCAAAAGTATAGGCTTTTTAGCTATGAGCGGCGTTATTGAACAATGCATGCAACATATTGCATTTATTAAGAGTCCTGTTTTGGACGACTATTTGAATACTGATAAAGAAACACGCATCTTTGCGCAAAATTTAATACATCAAATGCCGTTAAAAGCATTACAATTTTAATATAATATATAAATGAGTATAGTGATTATGGTGGGCCAGCTTATACTGGGCCTTTCTATTTTAGTAATTCTGCACGAACTTGGCCATTTCCTGGCCGCCAGGGCCTTCGGCATTAAGGTAGATAAGTTCTACCTGTTTTTTGATGCCTGGGGCTTTAGTCTTTTTAAATTTAACTACAAAGGTGTTGAGTATGGCATAGGCTGGCTGCCACTGGGCGGCTATGTAAAAATTGCCGGGATGATTGACGAATCGATGGATACCGAGCAACTGGCCGGCCCGCCGCAGCCATGGGAGTTCCGCTCGAAACCAGCCTGGCAGCGCCTTATTGTAATGCTTGGCGGTATATTTGTAAATATTGTATTAGGCATATTTATATTTTGGATTTTAACCATTAAATACGGCGAAACCTATACACCAAACGCTGCACTTAAATACGGTATTCTTCCTGGCAAACTAGGCATGAAAATAGGTTTGCAGCCTGGTGATAACATTACCGCAATAAACGGTCAAAAGGTTATACGTTTTGAAGAGCTTACCAGCACAAAAGTAATATTAGGCAATACCGATTTAACAGTGCTACGAAACGGGCAAACACTTCATGTTAAAGTGCCCGGCAATTTAATCAATGACCTTGGCGACGTTAACTCCACTATAGAAGATTTTATAAGCAGGGACCCGCGATTTAAATTTTCCGTCGATTCAGTTTCCCCAAAAACAGGCGCCGCAAAAGCGGGCATAGTTAAGGGCGATAGCATATTGGCTATCAACGCTGTTAAAATCACCTATTTTGATGAATTGCACGCGCAGTTGCAGCAATTCAAAAACAAACAGGTACAGGTTACCATAAAACATGGCGATAGTGTACAGCATAAAATTGCACACATAGATAAAGACGGGATATTGGGCTTTTCGCCAAATCCCGATCTTCCAAAAAAAGACAGGTTGACTTATGGCTTTTTCGGCTCATTCCCGGTTGGCGCTACCAAGGCCTGGGGAACATTTACCGATAACGCAAAAGGTATTGGCAAAATGATTAAGGGCGAAGTTAAGTTAAACAAAGCTGTTAGCGGCCCTGTAGCAATTGCAACCATGTTTGGCGGTCATTTGGACTGGATCCGTTTCTGGAGCCTGGTAGGCTTTTTATCGATGGTACTGGCGTTAACCAACCTATTGCCAATACCCGCCCTTGACGGTGGCCACGCGGTGTTCCTGGTAATTGAAATGATAAAGGGAAAACCACTAAGCGATAAGTTTTTGGAGCGTGCCCAGATAGTAGGTTTCGTACTGTTGATAACACTAATGGTATTTGTGTTTGGCAACGATATTGTGAGGCAGGTAATGAAGAAATAAATTTTCAAACTGATAGTAAACAAAACAGGCCGCTTCAAATAGAAACGGCCTGTTTTGTTATTGATAGTTCCGGCTTAAACTGCCGGGTCTGAATAATTACTATCCTGCACCATATCCAGCGGAGAGCGCTCCTTTTTAAAGATGGCTGCCCCTATTAATGCAATTATCGCACCCATAATTGGAGTTCCTATGGCCACACCAACTACCGCTATCAATATTCCGTATTTTCTGCTGATGTTCATAGCAGACTCAATTTGATCGGACGACAAAGTACCTTTCGCCTCCAGGTTCTTTTGAGCGGCATTCATTGCCTGGTCCCAAACCGCAGGGCTTAACATAGTGAAGTAAATGTACGTGAAGATAGCTACCATTATGCCATAGAAAACCGAGAATAAAAAGCCCTCGAGAAAAGCCTGACCAAAGGTTACGAAGCCGCCAAGCTTGTCCTTAAACTCCTTTTGGCCTAGTAGTAAGAAAGCTATGAAAAAAACGTAGCTTATATATTTTACCGGTGAATTAACATCTACATTCAAAAGCTGGAATGCGTAAGTAATCACTATTGAAACGAAGAAACCGATGAGTGCCCATTTGATGGCGACACTACTCGGTGAGGGAGCGACATTTTCCATTGTTATTTGGTTTTAAGTTTTCTTAAATGTAATAAATAATTTTGATTTAAAAGTTTAGGGAATAAAAAAAGCAAGACTTGTAGGTCTTGCTTTTCTGCAATATCTTATAAGTTGGAAACCGTGCCGGGCGGGTCCCGCTTAAACAGCGCACCAAATACAAGGGCTAAAATAAATATAAAGATGATAGAGATAATTATACCCTGTATGGTACTGCCAACTGTTGGAGCTGGTTGTGTAAAATCTTTTTTTAATTCGGCTATGTCTTTATCTATCACCTGGGGGGTGTTACCCCTTTGCTTAAGTATGGCGGCCTTGGCATTGACAGCAGCGGTCTGAACCTTTAGGGCGTTGCCGGGTTCAACAAACTTATCAAAAATTATATCCTTCCCGATAAATTGCAAAACGAACGCAACTAAAAACATTGTAAATATGCCGGTTGTAGCTTGCTTAAAAGTCCAATACCCGCCAACATCTTTGCGCGCTTTAAAGCACAGAAACGTAACACAAAATATTGGCAAAAAAATCGCGAAAATTATCGGTCCCGCCACAAACATTGCTGGTGATGGCGTGGCCGTGATAAAATAAAAAGAAGCGATGCTAAGCGCGGTAACAATTATACCCAAAATCACCCCGCTTTTAACCCCGTTTATTTTTATCTGTCGTTCAATAGAATCCATTATAACAATTGATTTACAGCTATTTAAAGCTGATAAGTATTTCTAAAACAGCCATATCAAACTCCACTTCAATAGCATTGTCGGCTATACTGTTCTTTGCTTCTTCGGTTGGCTCTGTATTGTGAAAAAAGCACATTATAGGGTAAAACAGTTCTTTCAATTCCGAATCATCCGGTAGTTTATTAGCTACTTTTGTTATCTCGGCAACCGGGCTTTCCATCAAAACCTGGTGGGCTATAACCGGTTCATAAATGCGGTATTCGTCCTGGAACTCGTCTTCATCAACCAGTAAAAATTCTTTTAAGTAGTCTTCCAGTCCCGGCTCAATATCTTCGTCCTCACATTCATTCAAGTAAAGCAGCAGGTTTAATAGCTCGGTACCACGGTCAATGGTTTCCTCTTCAATGGCTTCCCACTCTGGGGTATCAAGGTAATCTTCTTCCAGTTTTTTAACATCAGCGCTGAAAAAATTAACCAGCAGCAAATCAAAAAATACCTCGCGCAATACCTCCAGCTGTGGAAAATCATCGAAAACCTCGTCGAGCATGGCAACCTTGCTCATAAAGTCTTCTTCCGAGTCGAAAACCTCGTCGATCACGCTGGAAAAAGGTGTAGCATCAAAGCTACTATATTTCGAAAAAGCCGTTAAGGCGGCCTCAATGGCTGATTCTACTTTTGAGTCTATCATGTTTTTATTGTTTATAAAAGTGATTGTTATTGGTGGTTAACAATACTTTACCTTTTAAGTTCTGCCCTATGTATGGCGAGTTATATGATTTTGATTTGTTATTAGCTTTAGTGTATTCCCATTCTTCGCCCAGGTCAAACAGCACCAGGTTGGCATCATTTCCTTCGGCGATGGAAGGTATTTCAACGTTTAGTATCTCACGCGGGGCAATGGCGAGTTTTTCGATAATAAGCTCAATATCCAACCCTGCTTTTAATGCCAGCGCAAATGCTGTTTGCAAACCGATAATACCGAATTCGGCTACCTCAAACTCAACATCTTTAAACTCCACCTCGTGCGGTGTATGTTGCGATACTATGGCGTCAATGGTGCCGTCTTTCAGCCCTTTTAACAAGGCGTTAACATCGTCGCGGGTGCGCAGCGGTGGTTTAACCTTGTAAAGGCTGTCGAAGCCTAATAGCGCCTCGTCGGTAAGTACCAAATGGTGTGCAGCCACGTCGCAGGTAACTTCGAGGCCTTTGCGTTTAGCTTCCCTTATCAGTTCAACCGAGCGGGTGGTAGAGATAGTTGTAAAGTGTATTCTTGAGCCTGTATACTCAGCCAGGTAAAGGTCGCGCGCTATCATCAGTTCTTCGGCCAGCGGCGGGATGCCCTTCATGCCTAATATGGTGCTTATTTCACCCTCGTTAACCTTGGCCTTGCCTGCAATGGCAGTATCTTCGGGATACGAAATTATCAGCGCATCAAAACCCTGTGCATACAGTAAAGCACGCTCCATAAGCCCTGCATCCTGCACCGGGCGGTTACCATCGGTAAATGCTTTGGCGCCGCTCAAAAACATGTCGTACATCTCGGCAAGGTCTTTGCCTTCGCGTTTATGCGATATTGCACCAAGTGGGTATACATCAACCAGGTTTCTTTTTGCCCGGTTCATTAAATACTCTATCTCTGCTTTTGAATGTACAGGCGGTATGGTGTTTGGCATTAAAGCTACCCCGGTAAAACCACCTGCAGTGGCGGCAGCGGTACCGGTCTTTAAGTCTTCCTTTGTTTCAAGGCCCAGTTCGCCAATATTGCAGTTCAAATCAAAAAAGCCCGGCGATACAAACAATCCTTCTGCTTCAACTAATTCCGCATCGGCTTCCAGTTCGGGGGCTATCCTGGTGATAATCCCTTTCTCAATTAAAATATCAACAACCTTTTGGTTAAACGGTGAGTTTGGGTCAATAACGGTAGCGGACTTAATAAGCAAATTCATTTATTATGCTTTAATGGTGGGTTTTTTATCCATTTAAACCTGTTGCTCTACGTTGCGATAGGTGGTTTTATAAAACCTAATCAGCAGTATTTCGGCAGCCAGGAAAATTAATGCCAAAATTATACAAAGTTTCCATAATTGTAACCCGAAATTTGTTTCAGTTACGTTCCCTTTTAACGAGCCTTTACCACTCTCCATTATTTCGGCAACCTGTGGTACGGCTATGGCCATTTGGGCATTGGTCAAATAACTCAAGTCCGACTCGCTCCTGTTATCGTTAAAGGCCAGCACGGCAACGGTGCTGTCAACCTTTTTCAAATCGTAAATTCCAGTTTCATGCAATTGGTCGGCAACGTAAACCAGGGTGCTTCCCTCCTGCTGTTTGGTATCGGGGATAATGCTTTGTGTGCCTTTTACCAGTTTATGCAACTGCTTTTCGTTGGTTTGTATGGGCAGGGTTTCAATATTTTCATCTTTGCCGAGGGTATAAAACAAAGGTTGGTCGTGCCCGCTTAATAAGGCTATCCTGAACATCACAGGCACAAACAGTGCATGGCGCGGCAGGTTGCTGAAATCTTCGTTAAGCGGCACTGCAGAAAGGAATACTTTGCCGTTGCCGCTTTTGTAGCCGGCCCAAAAAACTTTGTTGCCGGGCATGCCCATCAAAGTTTCTGCACGGTTGCCGGTTGATGAGCTTAACTCGTAATATTTTTTTACCAGCGGCAGATCAGGGTTTTGCGGAAAACTTTCGAAGATGCTTTTAAAAACTTGGCTTTGCTGGTTAATAGCGGTCACTTTTGTTTCTTCGGTAGTTATTTTCTGCGGATAAGCGGCGTTTAACGGTTGCAGCAACGACTGGTAGCTGGCAACATCTGCATTAACCGACGGGAAAACAACCAATGTGCCACCCTTGCTCACATAGCTCTTCAATTGCTGCGAAAGCCCGGTTGAAATGGCATCTACATCGCTTAAAATAATCAATGGGTAGGTGTTTAAAGCCGCATAGTCAACATTGCCATCAGGCACACGTTTGGCAGCAAAAAATGGGTCGGCAGCAAATACGGCTTTTAAATACAGGTTGGCAGTACCGCCGTCAATCAGCAACACATGCATCTGCTGCGCGGCATTAAAAGCGAAATAAAACTGGTTATCAAAAGTTACCGGGTTATCCTGCAAGGTTATTTCGGCCCGCTGCCAGCCCGGTTTCAGGCCCGAAAACGTTAAAGTATCATATTGAACCGAGCGCGCCTTAACGGTATAACTGCCCAAGGCCTTTTGTTCGCCGTTTATCACCAGCTTAAGCGGAATTTTTTCTGCAGATTTATCGGCATAGTTATGCAAGCGCACTACCAGCTTTTCGCTTTCGCCGGGACGGTGTATCGCGCTAAGTAAAGCAACTGAATCCACCGCAACATTTGGCAGGGTACTAGCTTTTAGCTGTACCATCGTTATTCGCGTTCCTGTATCAGCCTTAACCGGCCGGCCGGCAGCCATGTTGTCCTGGAAATCAGAAACGATATAAATTGAACGAATACCTCCGCGGTGCATGTCAAGCAGACTTTGCTGCCTGCTGATTATCTGCTGCAAACTACGGCTTTGCGGACTGATCTTTACCGCATCAACGGCATCATCAAACTCATCGCGACTTAGCAGGCGCTGGTGCTTGCCCTCAAAATCCTGTGTAAGTAATTGGAAATTATCGTTTATACTGTAGGCCGATGCAATTTCCTTGGCGCGGCGTTTGGCCTCATCGAGCAAGGTGCCCTCGCGGTTAAGGGTTTGCATGGAGTATGAATTGTCAACAAAAATGCTTACGGCCTGCAGTTTGCCTGCATTGGCTGCGTTTTTTCCGGGGATAAATGGTCGGGCAAATGCCAGCACCAGGAACAATAAAGCCAATAACCTTGCCGCCAGTATGAGCCGTTCTTTTAAGTTTCGCCGGTGCGATTGCTGCTCCTGCACGTCCTTTAAAAACTGCACATTGCTAAAATATACTTTCTGATACCTGCGGAAATTAAACAGGTGTATAAGAATGGGTATGGCCAGCGTTACCAATGCAAATAGGAAGGCAGGATATAAAAAATGCATACTATTGTGCGGGATTGGCACTAGACAAAAGTACAAAAAATAAAAAAAAGTAAACCATAAATACCGTGAATGTGTATAATTACTTTCTTTTTTGGCGCAACTTTTTTCTTTATTTGTACAGCATCAAGGGGTGTTCAGGCGATTATTTGTTTGATAAAATATCATCCTAAAAAACACAATTACGCTATTACTTCTACTACTTGTTTTGGTTTTGGTTTTTGTTTTTATTTAGTGTAACGCTACCTGGAACAAGACCTGGATCACCACCTGGATCAATACCTGAACATCGCATAGCTATAAAAAGCTGTTAATCAATAATATATATACTCTAAAATCAATGTTGTTTTACGGTGCGTTAAACGGGTTGTTTTTAGTGCCATTTTTGTGAAATTTTGGCGACATCCAGTGGCTATTGAATCAAATTTCGCAGCAAAACGTTCATTGTAGTCATTTTAGCTATATCTCCCCGCCTATCCCCCAAACACCGCGCTCCTGTACTTTATCTTTTTAGTTGCCAATAATTTCGTTGCTTTGATTAAAATATTAGTTGAAACAACAATTGAGCCCTAAAATAAACATATCGCTTTACTGGAAATGCCAGTTTATTGGCTGGAGTGTTGCAGCCCTGTATTGGGAGTACCGTGGGTTCACACGCAGTACGCACTTTAGCTGGTTATTGGCCGCCCTACAATTTATAAGCGATGTGGTTATTTATATTTTGCTTACACATTTATACCGCAATTATGCATTAAGGCATAACTTCCAAAACCTAAACTTGGGGCAATTGCTTAAACGCATTATCCCCGGCGCCGTTGTTATGGGCGTTGCATACACGCTTGCTACTACAGTTAAATTATACCTGTTTCAGTTTTGGTTTTTCCAGTCGCCGGTGCAGACTTATGCCGATTTTTTCAAACAGAATGCGGAGGCCATTTTTATAGGCGGCACCAGGCTCATGTCTATCTGGTTGCTGGCTTATCACATGTATCACTATGCACAACGGGAAATACGCACAAGCAAGGAAAATGCACGGTTGGCCATTATATCGCGTGAGGCACAATTGAGCAATTTATCGGCACAACTTAACCCGCATTTTTTGTTCAACTCATTAAATAACATCAAGGCGCTGGTTATTGACAACCCCAAATCGGCAAGGCGGGCGATTGATTTGCTGTCGGACCTGTTGCGTACCAGCCTTTACAATGGTGAGATAATGCAGATCAGCCTGCGTGACGAAATTAATTTGGTTAAAGACTATCTTGAACTGGAAAAATTAAGATTTGAAGAGAGGCTGCAATTCGCAATTAACGTTGATGATGATCTGGTTGCTATCCAAATCCCCCGGCTTTGTATACAAACCCTCGTCGAAAATGCAATAAAGCACGGAATTGCCAAAAGAAAGGACGGCGGGTTAATTACCATACGCACGGAAAAAACCGGGGGCTTTGTTAAAATTACAGTGCAAAATCCAGGCTTTTTAGAAGCCGGCGACGATGGCGTTGGCCTTAAAAACTTGAGAGAGCGACTAGCGCTCGAATATAAAGGCCGCGCCACTTTTGCTATAACAGGCGAACTGGATGATATTGTTTTAGCCACCATAAGCATCCCATCAGCATGAAAAAATTAAAAATTTTAATTATTGATGATGAGCGCAATGCCCGCGAGGAGATAAAGCTTTTATTGAAAAGCTACCCGGACGTTGAAATAATTGGCGAAGCAAAAAATGCAGATGATGCAAAAGAACAAATCGACATAAAAAAGCCTGATCTGTTATTCCTGGACATCCAAATGCCGGAAAAAACAGGGTTCGATTTATTGGAATCACTGGATAATGTGCCTCAAGTTATATTTACCACCGCATACGACCAATACGCTGTAAAAGCTTTCGAGGTAAGTGCTATTGACTACCTGATGAAACCCATACGCGAGGAACGTTTTGCAAAAGCGATGGAGCAGCTGAAAGTGAAATCAGCCTCAAAAAATGATGACAGGATATTTGTTAAGGACAGGCAGCAATATCATTTTATCAGTTGGAACAAGGTGCATCTGATTGAGTCTTTGGATAATTATGCACGCCTATTTTTTGACGATAAGAGTGTGTTTTTAAAAACCTCATTGAATTTATTGGAACAAAAACTCGATGAATCTTTATTTTTCCGGGTGAACAGGGCACAAATCATCAACCTTAATTATATCGATAAAATAATTCCGTTACCAGGCGGTAAACTTAAAGTATTACTAAAAACCGGCGATGCGCCCGAGGCATCCGACCGGCAATCGGTAAAGCTGAAAAAGCTGGTGAAAACATAAATCAAATCAATATTTAATTTAAAAAATCATGAACAGAAAACTCTGTATGGCATTGCTATGCCTTATTATAAGCGCTTTCAGTCGCGCGCAAAACGTCTATTTCCCCCAAATAAACAGTACCGACAGCGTTGCTGTCGCCAAACAAATACAGGTTTTGGCAAATGAGGTGATTAACCAATATCAAACAAACGACGATAAAAAAGCCTACCTCGATAATTTGTTTAAGCTCCAAATTATTGCCGGTAAATACACTGATGCGCTAAACAGCATAGCAGCATTACGCCAAATTGCAAAAACCGATGGCACGCAGTACCCCGCTTTATTGTATGCACAATACGAATTGTTTTGCCGGGCCGAACTCGCAAAGCAGACAAAAGGAATTCCGTTTAAGCAGGCATTTTACAATTTGGCCGGAGACTTTTTCAGAACGCTGGATGATAAAAGCGCGGTTTCGTTATCGTTTTCGTTCACCAGCAGAAGTGGGATAAGCGACTTAAAATCAGACTTTAAAAGCGGGTTAGTTAAACAACAACAAAAGGATAGCCTGGATATTAAAGATGCTATTGAACTTTGCAAAGCCTACAATCTCATGCATGTTCTTGAGGACATAGAACCGCTTAGCAAAACGATACAAAAGGCTGATGATAACCGCCGTTACATTATACAGGATAGTGTTTTTATAAAAGCGAAAAACGGAGTGGTACTCTCGGCTGTAGTAGTTCGAAAAAGAGGCATCGATATACCGCAGCCGGCCGTAATGCTGTTTTTTATTTACTCAAACCTTGAGCGAAGTTTGTACGAAGCAAAGAACGCAGCCGCTCGTGGTTACGTTGGGATTGTAGCCGACACGCGCGGCAAAAGGCTAAGCCCCGGCCCCATCGAACCTTACGAGCATGAGAATGAAGACGTAAACACGGTAATTGACTGGATAGCCGCTCAACCCTGGAGTAATGGCAAAGTGGGCATGTACGGCGGCAGCTATTCGGGCTTTTCACAATGGGCGGCAACAAAACACATGAACAAAGCCCTTAAAACCATAGTGCCTTATGTGGCAGCCATACCGGGGCAAGGCGTACCTATGGAAAATAACATCTTCCTGAATGTAAATTACCAGTGGGCTTTTTATGTAACCAACAACAAATACACGGACGATGCAGTAAACAACGACAATCAACGCTGGAGCAATCTTCGCAACAATTGGTACAATAGCGGCGCGGCATTTAATAAAGTCGACAGCATTGATGGCACGCCCAACCCATGGCAGCAAAAATGGCTGAAACATCCTGCATTCGATAAATACTGGCAGGCTATGGTGCCTTATAAAACTGATTTCGCCAAAATAAATATACCGGTGCTAACTTTTGAAGGATACTATGATGACGGGCAGATCTCAGGTATGCAATACGTCCTCGATCATTATAAATATAACCCGAAAGCCAACCATTACCTCATTATAGGCCCATACGATCATTTTGGAACTCAGCAAGGCGGCACGGCGGTTTTAAGGGATTACCATCTCGATCCTGTGGCGCCAATGCACACCCGGGATATTACTTTCGAGTGGTTTGATTACATACTGAAAGGCGGCAGAAAGCCTGCCATTTTAAAAGATAAAATAAATTACGAGGTGATGGGCGCCAATGTTTGGCAACACGCGCCGTCGTTAGATAAAATGTACAACAATACCCTAAAGCTGTACCTCACCAACATTAAAGCCGACAGCAACTACCTGATGGTTGATAAAAAGCCGGTCAAACCAGCATCATTGTACCAGGAAGTCAACCTTGCCGATCGCACGACTTCCAATAACGATTATTACCCCGACCCTATCATTAAAAAACAGCTTAACCGCAGTAATGGTCTGTTCTTTATCAGCAAACCATTTGATAAGCCCATACAGGTTAATGGCATATTTACAGGCGAACTAAAGGCCATCATCAATAAAAAAGATATGGATATCGGGGTTGTGCTTTACGAAGTAATGCCAAACGGTGACTACTTTGAACTTTCTTACTACCTGGGGCGTGCGAGCTATGCTAAAGATGCAAGCGTGCGCCACTTGTTGCACCCGGGTGTTAAAGAAACCATACCATTTACCCGTACGCGCATGGTGAGCAGGCGGCTAAGCAAAGGCAGCAGGTTACTGGTTGTTTTAAACATAGATAAAAACCCGTTTGCCCAGGTTAATTATGGAACCGGTAAAGATGTAAGTGAAGAAACTATTAAAGACGCCGGCGGACCCCTGAAGATATGGTGGGGGAACGATAGTTTTATTAATGTGCCGGTGATGCGATAAAACAAAAAAGCAGCATTGCCCAATGACAATGCTGCTTTTTTTTAATTGGTTTACTTAACCACCGAAAACTTATAAATCGATTGCGTTTTATAAACTTGCCCCGGTTTCAACAATGTTGAGGGGAACGAAGGCTGGTTTGGTGAATCAGGATAATGTTGTGTCTCTGCCGCGAACGAGGTGCGGAATTCATCCTTTTTACCATTCTTCATAGCATTGGCGCCTTTCATAAAGTTACCGCTGTAAAACTGCAGACCCGGCTCTTCGGTAAAGATTTCCATTTTTACGCCGCTTTTGTCGCCGGTGATGGCGGCAATCGGGGTTTTCATATCATGTTTGTTCAGTACAAAATTATGGTCGTAGCCTTTACCGTTTTTTAGCTGCACGTTATCATCGTTTATGCGTGCGCCTATTGCTGTTGATTTACGGAAATCAAACGGTGTGTTGGCAACTGTTTCTATTTTGCCAAACGGGATAAGTGTCGAATCAACCGGGATATAATTATCAGCATCAACCTGTAAAGTATGGTTTAAAATAGTGCCGCTGCTTTCGCCGTTCAGGTTAAAAAATGCGTGGTTGGTTAAATTCACTACGGTCGTTTTATCGGTAGTGGCTTCGTATTCACATTTAAAAGAATTATCATCGGTAAGCGAATAGGTTACTTTCACTTTCAGATTGCCTGGGAATCCTTCTTCCATATCTTTCGAAAGATAAGTTAGCTCCAAAGTTGTTGAATCAATTTGTTTGCCATCCCAAACCATTTCCTGGAAACCGTTTTTACCGCCATGCAGCATATTTGGCGCGTTGTTGGTACTTGATTGATATTCCTTACCGTCAATCTTAAATTTGCCCTTTGCAATCCGGTTACCGTAACGGCCTATGGTTGCCCCATAATAACGCTCGGTTGAATGAACAAAACCACCTACACTGTCAAATCCCAATACAACGTCAGTCATCTTACCAGCTTTATCAGGCACTAAAATGCTTACTACACGACCGCCGTAATTGGTAATAGCGGCTTCCATACCATGTTTATTTTTTAAAATATATAAGTGGGTTTGTTTGCCGTTAATAGTTTTTGCGTAAGCGGAAGTGTCGGGCAGGGCAGCATGTGTTGTACTGTCGGTCATGGTGGTTGTTTTTTTATCAGTTGATGGTTGGTTACAGGCCGACATCGCGAAAATGCAGGCAGGTAACATTATTGCAGAAATGTTTTTAATAAGATTCATAGGGTTGCTAATTTAGTTATTTGGTTTTGTTAAGGTTAGTATTTATTTATCGTTTAATTGCTTTATCAGGGCAACTTCTTCCTGTTTGTATGGCGTTCCATCCTTGCGGAAAATATCATGAAACCAAACTTTCGGTTCGCTGCCATCAGGCATTGGGGTATCCCAGGCATAAATGGTATTGGTTTTACCGCTTACAAAACCCCAGTTTATAGCCCCTACATTGTCCTTTTTCAGCATTGGCATCGTATTTTCAAAGGTGCTGCTGCGTGGCCTTGCCATGTATTCGGTACATATCAAAGGGCGCTGGTAAAGCTTCAAAAAGTCAATTTCGTGCTGGTGCATGTCCGGCGTCTCGTAATTGTGGTAGGTTATCACATCCGAGTTTTCAACCTGAACCTGGTTAAGTTCTTTCAGTTCCTGGTTCCAAACACCTGCACTTACCGGCTGGTCGGGCCGTATAGCATGTGCCCATGTGAACACCTTAGCCAAAAGAGTGGCGGCTATTTTATTTTTATCGCCATTACCAGGCTCATTGTATAAATCCCACAATAATATGCGTTTGTCGTGTTTAAAGGTGGTTAATATATCGTTCACATAAATTTGCAGACCAGCGTATTGCGCGGGGTTTGTAAGTGGCACACCGGGGTCCTGCATCCAGCCCGAATTGTGGATACCCGGCTTTGGGTCCGGCTGTTTACCGGGATGCGCATTGGGGTTCCAGCAGTCATCAAAAAACACAAAAATGGTTTGTATGTGGTGCTTATCCGCTATGGCGAGGTACTTATTTATCCGAGTTTTAAAGCCGGAGGGGTCTTCTTTCCATACCACGCTGTGCAGAAACACCCGCATCGTGTTCATACCAATACCTTCAGCATAGCCTAGTTCACGGTCGATCGTTGCGGGGTCGAACGTATCAGCCTGCCACATTTCCAGCTGGTTAATGGCTGTGCTGGGCGTAAAATTGGCGCCGTTTATCCATTTGTGCTGCGCATACCAGGCATTGGCTTTTTCAACAGACCATAAGCCCGGGACGGACGCCTTTTGCGCTATAGCAGCGGAGCTGAACATCAGCAGCAGCCCGGCAAGGATAACTTTAACTCTCATGCGTGGTTTTGATGGTTTATATATGTCAAACATACAATAAAAAACATAAAGACAGTAGCAGGATTAAAATTGTGTTAACTATATCACACGTTTTTTTTTGCCACAGACCAGCGACCTGTGCTAATGGATCGCCCCCTTTCAACCCTCCGGGTGTATTGGGCCCTGCTTAATGTAAATTTCCCGGTAGGGATTAATGTGTTTGCGCACGGCTGCCGCCTCGCGTGAAGTGACCGTGCTGCTATTTACTTTCAAGCTTTTTTAGCCGCCCCCTTGCCTCTTCATCTTTTGCATTGATGCTGATAGCTTTTTTGTAGGTTGCTATGGCCTCATCTCTTCGTCCCATTTCTTCATACGCTCTACCTAAGCTGTCGAATATGATATCGTGGCCGGGAAACTCTTCGGCATTCTTCTTAAAAATCAACAGTGCCTCGTCATATCTTTTTAGGTCAAGAAGTTGATGGCCTACCCTGTCCATGTTCCACCATTCCACAAAAAAATGCGCGGTGTCTTTTTTGAGTATGTCATATTGCTTAATCGCGGCAACAACGCCATACTTACTGATTACCTGTTCAACAACTTTGTGCACCGGCTGTTTTATGGCTACCGGTTTATTGTACAATATTTTGAGCAGCGATTTGGTGATGCCAAAAAAATCGGTAGGTGCGCTATTGCACAGGAAAATAATAAAGCTGTTGGTTTCAGGTACGCGCACAATAAAGGAGAGGAACCCTTCGGTCATCCCCAGGTGATAGTTGGTGAAAACGCTATCCTTGTCGGTGTATTTAAAGTTTTGATTAAACCAGCCGAAGCCATACCGCCACGGGCGGATGCCTGGCGTAAAGGCCTGTTTAGTTAGTTGTTTGTTTAGCAACCGGTTATCAGATATTGCCACATGCCATTTAAACATATCTTCCACCGTCGAATAAATATCCCCGGTACCCAGCGTGTTCGACTGGTCCCTGAAATCGGAACTTGTGTATCCGCCAAGGCTGTAATCATACCCGGTTGCCCGTTTGGAAACCACCTGCGTATGATAATAAGAACCCGAACTGTTCATGCCCAGCTTATCGAAAATATCCTCTTTCATCAGCTGCGCGTACGATTTACCGGATACGCGCTCTAATATATATCCCAACGTATAATAACCCCAACTGCTATAATTGTAATTGGTTCCCGGCGTAAAAAGCAGGGTCGAATCCATGTATAGTTTGATGTAATCTTCCCTGTTGTAATATTGCCGCGTAACGCGCGGAAAAAAATCAGGAATTGCCTCATATCCCGCAATGCCCGAAGTGTGGCTAAGTAATTGCCTGATGGTTATACGCCGTCCATTTTTTTCGGAATAGGACGGTATATAATCGCTGATGGTTTTATTTAGATCAATAAGCCCTTTCTGCACCTGTATCAGCACCAGATATGCCGTAAGCGACTTAGAGATAGACCCGAGCATAAATTTCGTGTCGGTAGTATTCGGGATGTTCCACTCCCGGTTGGCAAGCCCGAAACCTTTTTTGTAAATCACCTGGTTATTTTCGGCAACAAGTATGCTGCCGTCAAACATGTTAAAGCGGTGGTAAGCCTGCATCAGGGTGTCTATACGGTCGGCTTTCGATTGGGCTGAGGCGCAAACACAGCAAAATAACAGGACCATCATATAATAGTACCTCTTCATAATGGGTCAGTTTGTTAAGAAAATGCCGTAAAAATTCAGGGGTATTTATAATTTACCAAACGTGAATGTAGGAATAAATTCTCTTTATTCCGACGGCGCGTTCAGGTACATCCCTTCCTTAACCGGCACACCAAAATTTGGCGAACCATCCTTATTCCAGGTAAATTGCTGCATGCGGGGCGACCGGTCTTTACCGCATCCCTGCCCCGGCTGCGAATTGGCGTGGTAAATTATCCAATCCTGCTTGCCATCGGCCGATTTAAAAAATGAGTTATGTCCGGGTGCGTACACTTTGTTGGTAATTGATTGTTTAAAAACCGGCGTTTCTGATTTTGCCCAGGAAGTTGAATCGAGCAAGTTTTTATCTGCCGATGTGCTTAGCATTCCTAATGCATAATAATCTGTCCAGCAGCCGCTAGCGGAGTATATTAAAAACAGTTTGTTTCCATGCTTTAATACCTCCGGGCCTTCGTTTACATTTACATGCGGCGGGTTGCTCTTCTCGCCCAGGTCGCCGTATTTTTCCCAGTCATATTTCGGGCTCGATATTTTAACCCGCTTGCTACCGATTGTCCACGGATTTTTTAGCTCCGCGATATAGATATCCTGTTCACCGTTTTTATCGCCTTCCCAGCCGGCCCAAATCATGTATAGTTTACCTTTATTTTCAAACACCGAAACATCAATGGCCCATTTATTGGTTTCGTCGCCTACCTTTCCCTTAAAAGTCCAATCGCCCTGCATTGGATCGGCCGATGGATTTTCCAGCACATAAATGCGGTGATGGTCGTTGTCGCCGTCGTCTGCTGCAAAATACATGTACCATTTATGGTTGATAAAGTGCAGTTCGGGCGCCCAAAGTTCTTTCGAATACATGGTGCCGGCCGGCGGTGTCCAAATGGTTTTGTTCGGTGCCGATTTTAAATCAGCCATGTTTTTTGTTTTATACAGGATAAGCTTACTGCCCATGGAGTTGGTATAGTAATAATAGCCTGCATGATAAATTACCCAAGGGTCGGCTCCGGACAGAAGTAGTGGATTGGCGAATGTTTTTTGCTGCGCGGATGCAGAATTGAAGGCCAATACTGCTAACAAAATATTTATGAACTTTTTCATAGGTATCACTTTACGTGTTTATCGTAGTGAAGTGAAGCGATGCATCGCGTCTTTATCAAACAAATCCTAAATTATTTTCTAAAACCTAAACCCTGTCAAATCAACCACTGCCGAATCACAGATATAGGTAGGCACAATGCCGGTAGATGTTATCCGGTTATCAGCGTCCTTCGCCAATGTATTGCCCGACAATACGAGTACTGTATCCAAGCCGAATTTATTGCCGCCTAAAATGTCGGTTTGCAGGGTGTCGCCCACCATCACTATTTGTTTTTTGGTAATTGGCCTGTACTCCCGTATCATATCATAAGCAAACATAAACATCTGCGAATCAGGCTTGCCAAAGCGGATAAACTGTTTGCCGATAATACTCTCAATCATCGCGGCTATACCTCCTATTGCTATGCCTACGTCATGAATAGAAACCGGGTACGCCCTGTCGGTATTGGCAACTATTACCGGGATGGTACGTTTGCGCAGGATATTTACGGTTTTATTTAAATCGGCACACCAATCGAAACCCTCATCATCCAAGAAAGCAAGGGCGTTAACTTTGTCGATATTGCTGCTGTCAATTTCGCGAACCGGCAAAGTATGCAGCCCCGAACTCTCGATGTAATGCGACGACTCCGGCGTGCCTAAAAATGCTACTATGCCGTCATCCACCTTTAAATCCAAATATTCTTTGGTAAGCATGCCGGATGATATAATTCTATCCGAAGTAATAACCGACAAGCCATTTTTATGGTAACTCTCTGCCAGTTGCGCCGGGCTTCGTGAGGCATCATTGGTTACTATGTAATACTCTTTGCCTTGCGCCAGTAAATACTCAAACGTCTTTTCTATCCCGGGCATTAACCCCTGGTAGGTTTTTATTACGCCGAACGCATCAAAAAATATGATATCGTATTTATCAATTATCGATTTAAAGTTTTCTATGCGTTTCATGGAGATGAGTTGATTGAGTTAGATTGGGTTGATTAAGTTGATTGAGTTAAAAATATTTGTTCCTTGTTGCTTTCTTTTGGATCTCGCCGAATTCCCCACAACCTAATCAACCGCTCTCTTGTTCAACTTAATCAACTATTTATTACAACCCTAAAGCACTAATTATCTTCTCCGCATCAAAATCACGATCGACTGATGGCAGGTAGATTGAAAAAGCTTCGGATTGCAGTTTTTTGGCATATTGTTCATTAAAAAAGTATTTGCCATCCTTTATCACGTAATTTAAAATAAAAAAGCGGTAAGCCTCTTTTAAAAACCTGATTTCGTCGGCAGTTATAGGGTTTACCTTGTGGTATTCCTTTAAAAACAGGATAAACCTGTCTTCCATCATGGTGGTTATCACGTAGCTGAATACCGTGCGGTCGCCCCTGTCTGAACAGACTCGGCTAAAAAAGTAAAAATCCAGTATCCGGTAGCTCATTCGGAACCAATCGTAGTCCCAGCGCGAATACAGTTCCAAATCGGATGTTACTGAAAAATTACCGATGTTCCAGTCGATAAAAACAGGTATAATCTCGAAGGAGTGCATATTGTACTTCGAGCGGTTTTTAAGGAAAAGATCGCAGTGATATTTTAGTAGATCGACCTGCATTGGGGTGCCAAACTGCTTTTCGTTGGTTTCCAGTTCCTTTTGCAATGCAAAAATATCCGTGCGTAATGTTTTCGACGATTTTGGCAGTACGTTTTTCACCCTTGAGCAAGCTTTGTGAAACTTGCCAACCTGCTGCCCTAATTTAATAATGTGATGCTCTTCCAGCCGCCGCGGTAAACGTTCAAGTATGCGCGTTGGGTTGTAAAAAATAACCCAGGCATCTGTTTTACCTTGTTTGTACCGATAAACATATACCCTGTTATTCTTTAAAAGTGATTTCGAAAGCAGGTTTTCGAAAGGATAGAGCAGGTTATTTGATAGCGCGTGGATAATACGGTGATCTTCTTTAAAGTGTTCGTATTTACCAAAATACGACAGCTTGGCAATTATAATATCATCATCCTCGAACGTAATGCGGAACACATGGTTAGTTGAAACCATCGCACTGATATCCTCTATTTCCCTTATCGTTTTTGACGAATCGTATCCCTCCCATGCTTTTTTCAATACGGCTTCATAATCAATTTTAATTTGAACCTTGGATGCACGAACCGGGAAGGATGGAAGAATGGTATTTTGTGTTGTTTTTTTATTCATTTTCTGAACCGGGATTTATGGATTTCAGAGATTTTTATGGATGTCGCTTTGCCGGTACAACATCACAGTTTATAAGATTGCCAAATTAAGCGGTTAATTTTTTATTAAACAACACTAACCGGTATTTATGAATTTTAAAGTTTTTCATGTTAAAATTTATTTGAATTTTTTATTTATAAGCCTCTTGAATGTTAAAGATTTACTACCAAAGTTTATTAACAAGCCAATTTCGATATTGTACGCTTCTAAATAATTTAATGCTTGCGCAAGATGAACGTCTTCGGTTTCTATTATCGCTTTCAATTCAACCATTATTAAATTTTCAACGAAAAAGTCAACTCTCCGCCTGCCCACCTCGATATTTCGATAAAAAATCGACATGACTTTTTCTCTTTCGAATGCAAGTCCCTCCGATTTCATTTCAATTTCCAAGGAGTTTTGATAAACGGATTCCACAAACCCATTACCCAGTGCCGAATGGACACGCATCGCGCAACCAATTATTCTATGCGTAATATCATCATACTTTAATTGCTCCGGCATACTTAAAAATCAAATCAATAATCTGCGGAAAGGCATCCGTTTTAATCCATAAAATCTCTTAATCCAGGTCAGATTATTTCGAAATACCTCTTTAGTTCCCAATCAGTCACAGATTTCCCAAACTGCCGGCATTCCCAGAGGCGGGTATTTGTAAAATGGTCTACAAAAGGGTCACCGAACAATTGTTTCGCCAGTGCCGAATTTTTCATCATATTGGTCGCATCAAAGAGGTTTGATGACAGGCTGCCATTGCGTTTATCCTGGTAACCATTGCCAACTGTTGCCGGAATATTTAAGGGCAGTTTATTTTTAATACCATATAAGCCCGATGCCAGGGCCGCAGCCATAGCAAGGTATGGATTAGTATCAGAACCGGGGATGCGGGTTTCCAAGCGGGTATAATTTTCGGATGTGTGGATAACACGTAACGCAGTTGTTCGGTTATCGATACCCCATGTTACAGTAGTTGGCGCCCAGGCGCCTTCAACCAGGCGCTTGTAGCTGTTTATTGTAGGCGCATACATGGGCAATATTTGCGGAAGGCAATGCAGCTGACCGGCAAGATAATGTTTATGCAAGTCGCTCATGTTAAACTCATCGTCCGCGCTGTAAAACAGGTTTTTTGCTTTGTCTTTTGTCCAAAGGCTTTGGTGAAGGTGACCGCTGCAACCGGGCAGGTTTTCGTTCCACTTGGCCATAAAGGTTGCCATAATGCCGTGTTTGTTGGCAATCTCCTTTACTGCTGTTTTAAACAGCACGGCTTTATCAGCCGCTTCTAAAACGCCATCATGCAGTATGGCAGCTTCGTAAACCCCGGGGCCGGTTTCAGTGTGCAAACCTTCAAGCGGGACGTTAAATTGTAGCAGCAAATCAAACAAGTCATTATAAAACTCATCGTTTAATGATGTACGCAGTATCGAGTAGCCAAACATGCCCGGTGTAAGGCTTTCTAAATTGGTAAAGCTCTTTTCCTTAAGGCTTTGCGGTGTTTCGCTAAAGTTGAACCACTCAAACTCCTGGGCAAACTCTGCATGATAGCCCATATCAGCGCATTGTTTAGCAATTCGTTTTAACAGGCTGCGCCCACAGGCCGGCAAATCATTGCCATCTGCTTTGCTGAAGTCCCCTAAAAAGAAAGGAATATTTTCATCCCATGGCACAGTGCGGAAAGTTGAAAGGTCGATACGGCACATTTGGTCGGGGTAGCCGGTGTGCCAGCCGGTAAGCTTTACGTTATCATAACAGGCGTCGCTGCTATCCCAACCCCATACTACATCGCAAAAGCCGTAGCCGCCTTCAAGCCCATCCAGGAACTTTTTGGGGTGAATTACCTTACCCCGCAATACCCCGTCGATATCTGCAAAGGCAAATTTTATTTTTTTTATATCGTTATCCTGTATATAGGCTTTTACCTGTTCTTCGTTCATGGCGCATCAACTAATTGGCGTGGCAATTTAAGCAAGATAAATTTAATGTGTTAAACAATAAAGAAATCATTCACCAAAGGCGGAAAATATTGCGTCCGTACCCAACACGAGATATCTTTACGATTGAAATGAAAAACGGAAGCCCCTATTTATTTGTCTACGGTACGCTGCTGGATAAGCAGAACGAATTTGGCGCCTATCTCAACGCCAATTGTACTTTTTATGCTGATGGTAAATTTAAAGGCAGACTTTATGATATGGGTGAATATCCCGGAGCCGTTGTCGATAGCGAAGGCAAAAATTATGTCTACGGAAAAATTTACAAGTTAAATAATACAAAACAGGTATTCAAACAACTGGACCACTACGAAGGGTTTGGACCGGATGAAGCGCAGCCAAATTTATATGTAAGAGAATTGATGTCGGTTGAGGCGGCTGACACAACAGTTGAGTGCTGGGTTTATTTATACAATTTATCGGTGGATGGATTTAGGCTGATTGCATCGGGTGTATACCGTGTAAATTAAATTTATGTCAGCACAATTCACAATTCATGGGATAGTGTACGCTAAAATAAATTGATACATAAATAAAAGATTTATATTTTTATAAAAATCTAAATCTTACAGACATATGTCATTAAAAACCATTAAGTTACTAAACAAAAATATTCCATTGCCCTTTCGCTTCACGTATGACCTACCTTTCAGCGAGGAAGATATGAAGGACATGCCTTGGTTGGCGAACGAAAAAAGATATTATGGAGTTGAAGAGGGGGGTATAAAAAAAGGTGGTAGGGCAATTGCGTTAGTCGGATTTGTTTCCGACGAACACGACAATCCATTAACAGACGGATATGCACTTGACTTAAATGGAAAAAAGCTACCGGCCCCAAAAAAAATCGTATTGAAGGTGCCAAACTTGAATCCAGATGAGTTTACAGCAGGTAAGATTAACGACTACCTACGCAAACAGTGCGAAGAATGTCGAAAAGAATGGAAGTTAACGCGTGCTCGTCTTAACAACTGTATATACGCAAATCCAATATTTGATTTTTCAAAATTTCCAGATGATTTTAATGGCGAATTAGTAGAATTGCCAGTCACGGTTCAATTTTTTTTAGATGACGCAGTACCCCTCGAAACTTATTTAACCAATATAGGGCAAAGGACAAGGCCTTATTTAAGTCAACGGGGGAAAACTATTGACAATTGGACTGGTATGAGTGATCCAAAAACTTGGATAGAATTGGCACAATGTTTAGCTGTCGGTTTAGCCGATATCCATGAGCGACGAGTGGCACATGGAGATATATGGCCGCCCAATATTTTCATAAAAACCGACTTTGCTGGTAAACCCTATCCGGTCTTTATTGATTTTGGAGATGCCTTTTCGACTGAACCGAACAGAGATTCGAAAATACAAATAAAAGATCACGCATATAGGGCACCTGAGAGAAACGATGGTAAAATATTTATTACGGAACAAGCAGATGTCTATTCCTATGGAAAGCTTCTTTTACATTTGGCTATAGGAGAAGAACCTATCTTATCAAGTGAATTCAGAGATTATAAGCGGCGTCAATTGATCAAAGAAAAATTCGCCAAACGCAATCCTGGGACTTTTGACGAAAATCCGTTTGTGATTGATATTATTTGCAAATGCGTTTCATTGGATCCGATAGATCGTCCGGCAATGCGTGAAATATTGGCTGCATTGAATTCTTACGTAGACCAGAATTCTTATGTCACCTCAAAAATCCCGAAGGTACTAGATAGACTTAAGTCGTTAAATGAAACCTGGGATTCAATAAATTTCGAAATCGGAATCAAAGGCGAAAAAGTCAATCCTTTTTTAGAGGAATTAATTGCGCAAAGAATTTATGATGTTGAAAAAACCATTAAAGGTTTATCTAAAGATGTAGTAGTACTAAATGATACAAGAGAACGACTAATATTAGTAATGATAAGTTTGTTCGGCAGACTAGGTCAAGGGGACAGTTTTATAAGTATCACGAGCCCTGCAATGTGGCGTAGTTCTGCTTTAGGTATGGATGGGAGATATTTTAGCGCCACAGAATTGGCTGCTATTCGCGGAGCATCTATACAACGTGTTTTTATTTTTAGTATTCAGGAAGTTGGGTATACTTGGGCGATGGATTTGGCGGACAGATTAAACGGCTTACACGAAACCAAACACAATCAAAATGCTAAAGATTTGGCTAATTTACTCAAAACAGAAATAAATAAATATTTGGCTTTATGCAACGATAAACAAAACAATATATACGATTTACCTATCGCGATACAGTTAGATTCACGTAAACAACTGATACAAATCATCAAGTCTCATCTTGATTTGAAAAGGGGCCTGTGTGGGGAACTTTTTGACAAGTCATCGAATTTCGACTATAAACAATGCAAAGGCCTATTTTTGGGTTTAAAGCCTGTAAGTACACTAAGTGAATATAGTGTCTTAAAGTCCGAACATCCTACTTCTGTGTTTTTTTTCCATGAGGCTGACCCTCACGACCAATATTTATTGATGATTACTGACTGTCAAGGCAGAAATTCTTATGGGAACAAGGCCAAAAATGATTTTAATGACCTTTCTTTTCATAGATATCAGCCAGAACTAAAAGGGTTAAAGGTATTTAAAAGTGTCTTAGGAATACCCAATGACCGGATCAAGGAAATGGTAGATGGCGTTTTTAAACAGTCGAACAATGTTGGGGCGTGGATTGAGAGCTTCTACGAAGTATTAGATCCTGATTACAAAAACCTATAGTCCGGCCTAACGCAAAAATCCCCCGGTGAGTTACCACCAGGGGATAAGAACATATTTACTTTAGTCAGGAATTACAGTTTTGCCGATTTAACGGTTTTGATAATAACTGCGGCAACTTTGTATGGATCAGCAGCTGAGTTAGGGCGACGATCTTCCAGGTAACCGTTCCAGCCTTTTTGTACAGTGTAAAGCGGGATGCGGATTGAAGCGCCACGGTCAGAAACACCATAGCTGTAGTCATGTATAGAAGCAGTTTCGTGTTTACCGGTTAAACGCTGATCGTTATCGGCGCCGTATACTGCAATACACTCAGCAATAACCGGACGGAAAGCTTCGCAAATTTTGGTATAGATCTCCTGGCTTCCGCAAGTTCTCAAAGTAGTGTTCGAGAAGTTAGCGTGCATGCCTGAACCGTTCCAGTCTAATTGACCAAGCGGTTTGCAATGCCAGTTGATAGAAACGCCATGTGCCTCGCCAACTCTTTCAAGCAGGTAACGTGCAACCCAAATCTGGTCACCGGCTTCTTTAGCGCCTTTAGCAAATATCTGGAATTCCCACTGACCTGCAGCAACCTCAGCGTTGATACCTTCAACATTTAAACCAGCTTCAAGGCAAAGGTCAAGATGCTCTTCAACTATGTCGCGGCCGTAAGCGTTGTTTGCGCCAACCGAGCAATAGTAAGGACCTTGCGGACCAGGATAGCCACCAGCAGGGAAACCAAGCGGTTTGTTGGTTTCAGGATCCCACAGGAAGTATTCCTGCTCAAAACCGAACCAGAAATCATTGTCATCATCCTGGATAAGCGCACGGCCATTCGACTCATGAGCTGCACCAGTTGAATCAAGTACTTCGCACATTACAAGGTAAGCATCCAGTCTTCCCGGATCTTTACAAATAAATACAGGTTTCAACACGCAATCAGACGAACCGCCCGGTGCCTGCTCGGTTGATGAACCGTCAAAGCTCCAGTTTGGGCATTCTTCTAATGTGCCGCCGAAATCACTTACAATTTTTGTTTTGCTGCGCAGGCTTTGAGTGGGTTTGTATCCATCAAGCCAGATGTACTCGAGTTTAGTTGCCATTGTTTAATTAATTTATAATATGGGTTGAAATCTTAAATTTTGTAGAGTTATCTACGAATAATGAGGCGAATTTAAACTATTTTTATAAATTTCATCATAAAATGTTAAAAAAATTCTAATATTTTTTAAAAACATGCATCTATACTGCGAAATTCACTAAAACAAGGCATAAAATCTAAAACTTATTAACAACCGATTAAAAATTATCCTTAAAAGGCAAAAGTCACATAAGGTAGAAACACCGTGGCAATTTTTAAGGACTAAAAAAAATCATTTGCTATGTTAACATAGCTTATCGTAAAATTACAGATCATAAAACAAAGCATTCTACACAAATACATCCAAAAAACCGACGTTCAGCGCAATTTTTAATACATATTTATTCCATTTTTATAATTAAAGCACCTAAATGCAACCATCGTCGAAATTTTCCAGTCATTTTCGAGCCCTTATCTGACAAAACATAAAAAGCTGCAATTTTACGCAGGTATAGGTCATGCTATTCTAATTCCGAAATCGAAATTCCGAATTCCGAATTCAAAACACTTATTGTATAATTTTTACACGCAGAAAAAATTTAAATATCTATCTTCGGCCAATTTAATTTTCTATCCGCAAAATCAAATATATTATGAAAATAACTGTTGTTGGCGCCGGTGCTGTTGGAGCAACCTGCGCAGATAATATCGCCAGGAAAGAATTGGCCGAAGAACTTATTTTATTAGACATCAAAGAAGGCGTTGCCGAAGGTAAAGCCATCGATATGATGCAAACATCAGCCCTGTTAGGGTTCGACACTAAAATTAAAGGTGTTACTAACGACTATGCGGCTACTGCCGGTTCGGAAGTTGTGGTAATTACTTCGGGCCTGCCGCGCAAACCGGGCATGACTCGCGAAGAATTGATCGGTGTTAACGCCGGTATAGTAAAAAGCGTTACCGAAAATATATTAAAGTATTCGCCTGATACCATCATCATCGTGGTATCAAACCCGATGGATACCATGAACTACCTTACCCTTAAAACTTCGGGCTTACCGAAAAATAAAATTTTAGGTATGGGTGGTGCATTGGATTCATCACGTTTTAAATATTACCTGAGCCAGGAACTTGGCTGCTCGCCTGCCGATTTAAACGCGGTTGTTATTGGTGGTCACGGTGATACAACAATGATCCCTTTAATTAACCACGCTACCTGGAACAGTATCCCGGTTACGCAGCTATTAAGCAAAGAGCAACAGGATAAAGTTGTAAAAGCAACCATGGTTGGCGGTGCAACTTTAACAGCTTTGATCGGTACTTCTGCATGGTACGCACCAGGCGCAGGTACAGCAGCAATGGTTGAAAGCATCGTACGCGACGAGAAAAAACTAATCTCATGCGGTGTTGCCCTTGATGGCGAATACGGACAGAAAGACATCTCGCTGGTTGTTCCGGTAATTTTAGGCAAAGGTGGTTGGGAGAAAATCCTCGACTTTAAATTAAGCGATGCCGAGCAGGCTGAGTTTAACAAGAGCGCTGACGCTGTACGTAATATGAACCAGGTTTTGGTTGATACCGGCGTTATTTAACAAGGAACTTTATTTATTGAGAAAAGGTTTTCACTGTTTGGTGGAAGCCTTTTTTGTTTTGGGTTCTTCTGATAAAGCAAAAGAAATCGGGATACTGTAAGCCACGCGTACGGGCTGTCCATTTTTCATACCGGGTTTCCAGGGAGAAGATAATGCGATAACACGCCTGGATTCCTCATCGCATCCATCACCTATCCCACGGGAAACATGAACATCCGTTAGTGTGCCGTCGGGTTCCACCACAAAACTTACTATCACCTTGCCCTGGGTACCATTTTCACGTGCCACAGCTGGGTATCTTATGTTTTTTGAAAGGAAAGAACCCAAAGCCTCCATACCTCCCGGAAACTCCGGCATGCCATCAACGTCGCTGTATACGGTAGTACCAGTGTTATCTGTAGATGATGCTAACCTGGCAGCTTTATAATGTTCTTGTTTTACAACAAATCCGTTATTGCGTACATACCAGGTGGAATCTTTGTCGCCATGTGCTATTGGTCCTTCTGCAATCACGTTCTTGAAGTCTTCGTCAAATTCAATCCACTTTCCGTTACCGTTTGCAGTTAATATATTCCCTGTCGAATCCCTGCATTCGGCTCTAAATTCCCTTGTCTTAGCCCGATTAATCTCGTTTTCGGTAACATCATTTTTTTCATAAATATAATCTTTGACATAGTACAATTTTCCGTTCGGGTAGTATTCAGTTTCGTGCCCAACGGGATTTCCGCCAACAAAGTTTCCCATTTTCTTCCTGTGCCCGTTGGCGTAAAAAGTAATGTAATGGCCCTCGTATTTTAGATTTATGTCGTTGGTTTTTGAGCCTGTTATTAATGTCCGTTTACCGTTTTTATCGTATTCATAAACGATATAGAGATTTTTGTCGACGGTTGTGTCCGGCGGCAAAACAACCATGGAATAGTCGGCACTGTCTTTGTTAGCTACAAGTTTACCGTTATTTTTAAGGTAATAGATTAAGCCGCTTTGCTGGGCATAGGAAGGCAAGTACAAAACCAAGGTTAAAATTAACGATATAATAGGTTTTGTCATTATAGTTTAGTTTGATAATCCGAAAGATATAGGAACGCTGTAAGCAACTCGCACCGGTTTGCCCCCCTGCGTACCTGGTATCCACGGGGAAGATAATTTTATTACCCGCATTGCTTCTTCATCGCAGCCATCGCCAATTCCGCGTTTTACTTTTACATCGGTTAAGCTACCATCCCTTTCAACAACAAAAGAAATTATGACTTTGCCTGACGTGTTGTTTTCATATGCCGTCCGGGGGTATTTCGTATTTTTGTTTATAAACTGGTAAAACGCCTCCAGCCCACCGGGGAATGATGGAACAACTTCAACAGGCCTAAATATTGTCTTGCCAGACGCATCAACCTCATCCGACGACATCAGCATTCCATTGTTATAATTGTTGATTTTCGTTACAGTGTCATTCTTTTTCTCACGCCATTCACCGTCCCTAACCCCATTTACTATTTTACCTTGTGCTATAATTTTGGTAAAACTTTCGTCGAAGTCAATCCATTCACCTGTACCGTTTTCGGCAAGAGTTTTGCCCAGTGAATCCATGCAAGTATTATATAATACCCGGTCACCGGGCAAACAATTAATTGAATTATAAAACTTGCCGGTCGGGTAATACTCAACACGGCTACCGGAAAGTTTTCCGTCTTTGAAAGTTCCTGTGCTTTTCTTTTTCCCGGCTGTATAATAGGCCACATAACGCCCCCAATATTGCAAGTTAACGTCGTTGGTTTTTGAGCCGGTTACCAATCTCACTTTCCCGTTTTTGTCGTACTCGCGTACAACATACATGGTTTTGTCAATACTGGAGTCAGGCGGCGATACCACCATCGAATAATCAGCGCTGTCTTTTGTCGATACAAGTTTGCCGGAATTGGTTAGGTAATAAACTATGCCGCCTTTTTGAGCTTCGGCATCGGTAAAAAGCAATAAAATTATAAAAAAGGCAAGTAAAGGTTTAATCATTGTTTATTAATTATCAGATGAAGATAAAACAAGTTTTGCAATTATCGTAAATCAAATTGTTGCCGCTTTATAACACTTATAGTAATCAAATTATTACAAACATAACTCTCACCAAATCAAACATTTTCAGGCTTATATCATTTAACTGGTACTGATCCACATCCAAAAACTTATACAGCGGAATATGATGATAGTTATCATTGTTTAAGCTGATATAGGTCATTTCCTAATCAAATTCAACAACGAACTTTTGAGGGTCGGAAACCGACGGTTGTGTTCTTAGTTGAAAAAATAGAGTTATGCTGTTAAAACAGAAATGTATATTGATATTAATGTTGCTTTTAGGGTATCAAAGCCTTTCTGCACAGGACAGCACCTTAATCGGCAAAACCATTAAATGGGACCTTGTAAAGTGCATCGATTACGCCAAACAGAACAATATCCAGATAAACAGCCTGCGCCTTTCGCAACAAATAAGCCAGCAGGAACTACTGCTTTCAAAAGCCGGCCGGCTGCCAAATCTTTCCGGTTCGGCATCGCAAAATTTCGAGCATTTTAATAATGGCGGCCGTAACGGCGTTACCCAGGTGGATAGTAATGGTGTGGCGATCAATAATCGTGGTTCGTCTTTCGTGGCGTCCGGCGCTTACGGGTTAAACTCGTCAATAACCCTGTATAATGGCGGGTATATTACTAACGATATCCAGCAAAAAAACCTGTCGGTGCAGTCCGCAAATTTGAATATCATCCAACAGGAAAACGACATTACCCTGCAGATAACCCAGAGCTATCTCGCCATTTTACTCGACAAGGAAAACATAGTTTACGATACAGATTTGGTTAACACCACTACCGCGCAGGTAAAGGTTGAACAACAGCGCTACGATGCCGGCAGCGTAGCCCGGGCAGCGCTGATACAATTGCAGGCTCAGCTTGCCAACGATAAATATACCCTTGTAAACGCACAGAACACCCAGCGCGGCGATTTGCTTACTTTAAAGCAATTACTCTTGCTGCCAAGCGATGTTAATTTCGACATTGTAAAACCTGATACCATTGCGCCTATTGATACTGTAACCGCATTTCATACAGTTGAGCAAATTGCCCTGCAAAACCGCCCTGAAGTAAAGAATGGTGAGTTGGGTGTGCAGATTGCCCAATACGATGTCGCCAAAGCAAGGGCCGGGTATAAACCAACGCTGACAGCGGGCGGATCATTAAATACGGGCTATACTTCCGGAAGCGGGCAAGGCAGTTTCGGAAGCCAGCTCAATAATAATTTTACCCAACAAGTGGGGCTTACATTATCTGTCCCGATTTTCACCAAACGAACGGTAAAAACGCAGGTGGAGGAAGCCAAAATAAATGTCCAGCAATCGCAACTCAATTTAAACAATACCAAAATAACGCTCTCGCAAACGGTGGAGCGGGCATTTATAAATGTGCTAAATTCAAAAAGCCAGTACGATGCCGCGCAGGAGCAATATAAATACAGCAAGGAAAGTTACCGCATTGCCAGTGAACAATTGAAAGTCGGGGTGGCCAACACTGTTGATTTTTTGTTGCAGAAAACTTTGTTTGTACAGGCCCAACAGGCATTTATCCAGGCAAAATACAACGAACTGCTTACTTTAAAAATCTATGATTTTTACCGGGGCATCCCCATTAAATTATAAACAGGAGCTATCATGAAACCAGTTTTGAAACGAATATTAATTATAGCCGCAATACTGATAGCGATAGTGCTGATATGGCTGCTGTTTTTCCATAAAAAAGATGCGCTCATTGTTATTCAGGCCGAAAAGCCCGATACCGGCTACATCGCCCAAAGCGTTACCGCCACCGGCAAAATTGAGCCTGTGGATACAGTAACTGTGGGTACGCAGGTATCGGGCATTATCTCAAAACTTTATGTCGATTTTAACTCGAAGGTAAAAAAAGGCCAGTTACTTGCCGAGCTTGATAAATCGTTATTGCAAGCTACATTAGATCAGTTCCGCGGTAACCTGCAAAATGCCGAAAGCCAGGAAGTTTACGCAAAAAATAATTTCGACAGGCAAAACCTGCTCTTTAAAACTGACGCCATAAGCAAGGCTGATTACGACGTTGCCCTGAATACTTACAATGCGTCGAAGGCCAGCGTTAAGAGTGCCCAGGCGCAGGTAAGGTCGGCACTGAAAAACTTATCGTATTCGGAAATTTACTCACCAATTGACGGTGTAATATTAAACAGGAGCATCAGCGTAGGTCAAACGGTTGCTGCCAGTTTCAGCACCCCTACTCTTTTTGTAATAGCAAAAGACATCACAAAAATGGAGGTACAGGCCAACGTAGACGAAGCCGATATTGGCGACGTTAAAAAAGGCAACCGGGCAAGTTTTACGGTTGATGCTTTTATAAACGATGCCTTTGGCGGCACGGTACAGGATATCCGGCTTCACCCGTCCGTATCTTCAAATGTTGTTACTTATACAACAATAATTAACGCGCCAAATAACGATGAAAAACTAAAACCGGGGATGACGGCCAATATCATCATATACACCAAGGAAGTACAGGGCGCAATGCTGATACCGGCAAAAGCATTAGCGTTTACACCCGATTCATCTTTATTAAAGGATTATGAAATAGTAGGCAAGGTAAGCCGTAAAAAAATGCGCAAAGGCACCGGTGCGGGCAGCCCTGATGCCAACCAGGTATCGCATACGGCAAAGAGCCGTTCAGACACGTCGGCGGTTCCTAAACAGCATGCAACTGTATGGCTGCTGCAGGGTAAAAAGCTGGTTCAAAAGCGGATAACCATTGGCTTAAATGACAATACACATGTAGAAGTACTGTCGGGTTTAACCACTAATGATTTGGTCGTTTCGGGCTTTACCGGCGGACCGGCGGGCAAATTAGGCGCCACAACACCGGGCGCGAGTCCGTTCTTGCCTGCCCGTCGTGGAGGCGGAGGAACAGGCGGTGGCGGAGGAGGCCGTGGCCGATGAGCAAGGGTAAAAAAATATTGGAAATAAAAGACCTAAAACGCGACTTCATCATGGGCAGCGAAACGGTGCATGCACTTAGGGGCATATCATTTGACGTTGATGCCGGTGAGTTTGTTACCATTATGGGTAGCAGCGGTTCGGGTAAAACTACCCTGTTAAATATTTTGGGCTGTTTGGATAAACCATCCATCGGTAACTATTTTTTGGATGGGGTTGATGTAAAACAATTGTCGCGCGATGAACTTGCCATGTTGCGTAACCATAAGATAGGATTTGTTTTCCAGTCGTACAACCTGTTACCTCGAACTACGGCCCTTGAAAACGTAGAGTTGCCGTTATTGTACAACAAAGAAATAGGTTCGGCTGAGCGGCGCGAGAGGGCAGTACATGCGCTGGAAGCCGTAAAGCTTGCAGACAGGTTTGACCATACGCCAAGCCAGTTATCCGGCGGACAGCAACAACGGGTTGCCATTGCACGGGCCCTGGTAAACGAGCCTGTAATGATTTTGGCGGATGAGGCAACCGGCAACCTCGATAGCCGTACATCATATGAGATTATGGCGCTAATGCAGGAACTTAATACAACACAGGGCAAAACCATCGTATTTGTAACGCACGAACCGGATATAGCAATGTTCAGCAGCCGAACGATACAACTGCGCGACGGAATGGTACAAAAAGACAGTCGTAATGAAAACATACGTAAAGCCAAAGAAGTGCTGGCGGGTTTGCCGGTAACGGATGATTATTAATTGAATTTTATTTCGGATGTCGGATTTTCGATTTCGGATTTAATAATTAGTGAATTACGGATTTGTAAAATCGGCAAGGCACAAATGACTAACGACAGCACAGCGAAATGACTAATGACACAAAAAAATGAGTTTAGCCAACCTGATACGAATAGCGCTTAAAGCATTGCAACGCAATAAACTGCGTGCATTTTTAACTATGCTCGGTATTATTATCGGCGTGGGCTCGGTTATTGCTATGGTGGCTATTGGCCAGGGTTCCAAACAAAGCATCCACGACCAACTTAGCAATATGGGCACCAATATGATTACCGTGCAGCCTGCAAGTAATCTTAATGGCGGTGTGCGCATTGCCGGTACAAGCTTTCAAACACTTACCTTGAAAGACATTGTTGCGTTAAAGGCTTCGGTAAAAAACATCAGCGAGTTATCACCGGCAGTAACTTCGAGAGGACAGGCAATAAATGGCGCGTTAAACTGGCCCACTACCATGTCGGGAGTTAGCCCGGAGTACCTCGATATCAGGAAGCTTAGCCTGAGAGATGGCATCGCTTTTACTGAAAACGATGTGCGTACATCGGCCAAGGTTTGCCTTATTGGGCAAACTGTTATTGATAACATATTCCCGAATGGCGAAAACCCGGTAGGCAAAGTTATCCGCTTTGGCCATATTCCCTTTCAAATTATCGGAGTGCTGGCTGCCAAGGGTTTCAACTCCTTCGGGCAGGACCAGGACGATATCCTGATAGCGCCTTATACCACTGTACAAAAAAGGATATTGGCAACCATATATTATTCAAATATTTATGCTTCGGCGGTTGATGAAAACTCTACACAAGTGGCTGTTGCCGAAATAACTCAAACCTTGCGCGATTCGCACCGTTTACGTTCATTCGAGGATAACGATTTTAACGTACGTACCCAGCAGGAATTGATTGCGACGCTTAGCTCCACAAGCGGACTGCTTACTGTGCTGTTAACAGTGGTTGCCGGCATTTCGCTGGTTATTGGTGGCATCGGTATCATGAATATCATGTACGTATCCGTTACCGAGCGAACAAAAGAAATAGGCTTACGTATGTCGATAGGTGCGCGTGGTAAAGATATTTTAATGCAGTTTTTAATGGAAGCTGTAATCATCAGCATAACCGGCGGCATAATAGGTGTACTGCTTGGTATTATTTCAACACAAGTAGTAACCTTAACGCTTGGCTGGCCAACGATAGTTTCCGAATCATCGGTAATATTATCCTTCGCCGTCTGCGCCGTTACCGGCATTTTCTTCGGCTATTACCCTGCCCAAAAAGCATCAAGGCTTGACCCTATCGAAGCCCTGCGGTATGAGTAGGCAAGTCTTGAGTCCGAAGTCAATAGTTAAACTATTTAACTTGCAATAAATTAGGTGCAAAGGTATGCTTCAGGTAGCTATCACGGTTTATGCTATCTAAACTGTGGAATTGTATATAAGGCGTCGATTTAAACGGATCCTGGGTTGTCTGCAAAAATTTGAAAACATTTGCTGTGTTAACTTCTCCCATTTTCAGTGTGCCGATACCAAATCCGGTTTTCCAGGTAAGGCTCTTATAGTCTAAATAATGCTGCGTCTCATTGGTAACATTTCCGTTTTGATCAAAGTCGGCGTAAATATAACCGGGCGTATTACTGTGGTCTGCTGTAATAGATGATACCATACGTATAAAGGCATATTGCGTTGTTGAGTCCTTATAAATAACCCTCAAGTCATTAAAGTGCGTATGCGCTGCAAGGTAAAGCTTCACATTTGAGCTGTGTGCCTTAATTATAGATTCAAGTGTGTCAGAGTCAGCACTCTTTAAAAAATCGGCGCCCGGCGGTATGTGCGAAACTATCCATACATTTTGGTTAGGTGCAGAAAGTTCCTTATTAAGCCACGCAAATAACGCCGCATTAACCTTGGGACTGTATGTGACATTGGATTTGCTACTGCTAAGTATGGTGGTATTGATCGATAAAAATACCTGGTTGCCAAGTTGTGCTTTGTAATAACCCCCGGTATGAATAGTTGATGTATCTACTTTGAACTTACTGGTGGGCGAAGGTACCAGGTTCCAATCTTTAAGATAAGCTGATAAAAAAGCATCTGTCGGAAATACGTAATCGCCATTGTCGGTGTCGTTATTACCAAATGCGGGTATCACCGAAACTCCCGGAAATTTTTTATTAAACAAACCGGCTAAAAAAGCCATGGTTTTGAACCTTAGCAACCGCTCCTGTTGAGGGTTTTTGAAAGGGATGGTGTCAGTACTATTATAATTGCTATGAAAGAGAAAATCGCCTGTTATCGCAATAAAATCCGGGTTAGGATAGGTTGCGCTAATATTATCCATAGCCGACTTGATCAAGTTATAATCCGAGTCGAAGCCGCGAACGGTATCTAGTTTGGCGCCATTATAAGCGGTTAGAATAGAATCCCATTTGGTGACGTCGGCCGTCGCAAGCACGTCCCGCAACTTAGTATCGATATTGTGTTTTCCGTCGTTTGTGAAAAATGGATTGAAGTGCATGTCTGAAACAAAAAGACAATGCCCGTTCGGTGCGTCAGCAACTGCTGCTTCTTCATGCTTTGGTCCATGACAGCCACAAAAAATTGACAATGCAAACGCGCAGCTTAAAAAAAATGTGACAGGTTTCATAACAATTGATTAGGTAATAAGGTATTTGCCAGGTATTATTTAATAGCGGGTACGTACAAACTATACCTGCCCGCTATTTTTTATAAATATAAAAACAAACGATTAAATGAAGTGAAAATATTTAAAATATCGTGCACCCCACCACTTAATCAACTCTCCCTACTTAAACACATCGGCACCAATTCCTGTATTAGCCGTTGCACTTTGAACCTTAAATTCAATAGGCTGACCGTTAACGCTGTTCATCTCGCTAAATGGTAGTTTGATGCCGGTGTTTACGTTTTGATAGTTACTAAATTCCATTATCGTAGCGTTTACAACATCGGTATATTGTTTAACCTTTAACCCGGTTTTTTGGTCGTAAAAATACTTCACGGTTATATTATCGGGGCCGGTTACGGTAATGAGGTAAGCCAGTTGTCCGTTAACCACCTGGTAGTTTGTATCGAGCACAGTGGTGTATCCCTGCCTGCTAAAATCCAGTTCAGGGAACAGTTTATAGCGGGCCAGCACGGCGCCTTTTTCACTTTTGCCTGCAAGTGGTGCAGGGCGGCCATTTTGCGTAACGGTAACGCTATCGCCATTAACAATTACATGGCTAAGGCTGAAGTTATTGTACTTCGGCACGGTAACATCAATAAGCTCCTTATTCGGAGTTTTGTATTTGCTCACTTTTACAAATGTATAGCCCTGTACATTGCCTTCAGCAGTTATAGTCAGGTCGGTTATGTCCTTTAACCGCTGTTCGCCACCAATAGCGTCCAGGTATTTTTTAACGACCGAGTTTACTGTTACATCTTTCGCCATCGACAGGCCGCTTAGTGAGTTATTGTCCGGCTTAATGTCCGGCAAAAAATGGTCGGGATCGAGTGTGGCAAAAGTTATTTTTGATGTTGATTTGTACGCAAATGTCCAGACACCGCCGCGCTGCCATATTTCGGCAGGTAATTTAACTGTACTTGAGTTACCGTTTTCTTCTTTTATGTTTATGATCGCCGGCAATGCCATACCCTCGTTGTTCTCAATGGTTATCAGCGAGCCTTTTGTCGGATCATTTTCAACATAGTCAATCGCTTTTACCGATTGATCCAGGGTTAAGGTAGTAGTAAACCACTCATTCCAAAACCAGCTTAAGTCTTCGCCGGCGGCGTTATCCATGGTATGGAAAAAGTCCCACGGCGTTGGATGCTTAAAGGCCCAGCGTTTAATATAGGTTTTAAACGCGTAGTCAAAACGCTGTTCACCTAATATTTGTTCACGCAAAATTTTAAGTCCCAAAGCTGGTTTTTCGTAAGCTGCATAGCCTAAATAATCAGGTTGTATCACATCGGGCGTACTCATAATCGGATCTGCCCCCGGCGCAAACATTGCTGTTGCGGCCTTTTGCTGGTCGGCCGGCTCCCAATATTCGCCTTTATTAAACACTTTGGTATCAACTCCATTTATAAATGTGTTGAAACCTTCATCCATCCAGGCATATTTACGCTCGTTGGAGCCTACTATCATCGGGAACCAGTTATGGCCAAATTCGTGGTTGGTAACTTCCCATAAACCGCCACCCTGGCTCTGTGAGCTGCAAAATACTATACCAGGATATTCCATCCCGCCTACTATGCCGCCAACATTGGTGGCCACCGGGTAAGTATATTCAAACCACTCAGACGAGTATAATTCAATACACGCTTTTACATATTCTGTCGAACGGCTCCAGGCGCCCTGGCCTTTACTCTCAAGCGGATAAACCGACTGAGCAACCGCTTTTTTGCCGCTCGGCAGGTTAATACGTGCAGCATCCCATATAAATGCTTTTGAGGCGGCCCATGAAACATCGCGGGCGTTTTTACAGAAGAAATGCCAGGTCACGCTTGCTTTTTTAGGATAAGAATCAGCGCTGTTTAAATCCACCGAGTCCTTTATCATGATAGTTTTCTCGCTAACTTTAGCAGCATTAAAACGCGCTAAAATCTTTGGCGAATAAACTTCCAGCGGGTTCAGCAACTCGCCCGAACCTACAACCAACAGGTTGGCCGGGGCCGTAACGGTATAATCAAAATCGCCATACTCCAAATAAAACTCGGATGCGCCCATGTATGGTATTACGTTCCAGCCCGTAACATCATCATAAACTTCCATACGGGGGTACCACTGGGCAATTTCATACACCCAGCCATTTTTGTAGAGCTTGCGGCCCATACGGTCGGTTCCATATTCGGGCACATCAAACTTGTAATCAATTTTAAGCTGAATTTTTGCTCCGCCTGCAGCTAAATTATCTTTCAATTTAATTTGCATACGGGTATCGGTAACTATGTAGTCCACCTTTTCGGCTTTGCCGTTTGTTATAACGTAAACGCCTTTTATCTCATCGCCCTGTGTAAAGGTTTTATTACTGAAGCGACCGCCTTCAACCGGGCTTGTAGCCACGCCGCGCGAATCTTCTTTATAAATATTCTGATCAACCTGCAGCCATAAAAAGCCCAGTGCATCGGGGCTGTTATTTGTATAAGTTATCAGCGTGGTACCCGTTACGCTGTGTTTGGCAGTATCGAGGGTAACATTTAGCTTGTAATCAGCGTGGTTTTGCCAGTATTTTGCACCCGGAGCGCCACTTGCCGTACGATATTCATTCCCTTTTTCGGGATAAAACAGCGGATTAAAAACTTTATGCTGATCGTAATTTGATTTAGGTTCATCTGCGTTTTGTGCACGGGCATTGAACATACCTGCAAATAACAACAGGCAGAGGGGTAGTTTAGCGTATTTCATTTATAGAAGTCAGTTAATTTTAAGGCAAGATAGAAAATAGATGCAAGAAGTCAAGAATCAGGAGTCAAGATAAAAAACAGAAGCAAAATACAAGAGCCAGGAATCAAGGTAAAAATAGATGCAAGAAGTCAAGAGTCAAGATAAAAAAACAAGTGGCAGTCACAGTTTGCGCCGCTTATGATGAAGCTCCTCTTCTTAATTCTTGACTTCTTGATTCTTGACTCTTGCGTCTCTTCACGAGAACCAATCAAACAAGTCGCTTTGCTTCAGGTTTTGTTTGTTTTTTGTATCGAGGTCTTTCCTGATGTACCCCTCGCCCATCAGTATGATCCGGTTACCGTAAGTAAAAGCATCCTTGAGGTTGTGGGTTATTAATATGGCTGTTAGCCGGTAATCTTTTATCAGTTCATCGGCAGTGCGCATTACCACGTCTGCTGAACGCGGGTCGAGTGCAGCGGTGGGTTCATCGAGCAATAAAACTTTACAGCTGTCCATCACGCTCATCAGTAAGGTTAACGCCTGGCGCTGCCCGCCGGATAGTGTGCCCATTTGCTGGTCAACCTTATTTTCAAGTCCTAAACCGAGCGTGCTTATCTTCTCCTTTACCTGGTTTTTAAAAACTTCGTTCACACCAATGCCCAGACCCTTCGCCCTGGTACGGATAGCAGCCAGCCGGAAATTATCCAGGATACTTAGATTGGATGCGGTGCCGCTCATAGGGTTTTGAAAAACTCGGGCTATCCATTTGCTGCGCTGGTAATCGTGCAGTTTGGTTACGTTTTCGTCGTCGATGGCTATTGTGCCTGAGGTGGGGAACACGCTGCCGGCAACCATATCAAGCAAGGTTGTTTTGCCCGAGCCGTTGGAGCCAACAATCACTAAAAACTCGCCCGTGTTTATTTTTAGATCGATGCCGTTAACGGCGTTTACCTGGTTTGGCTGGCCGGGGTTGAAGGTTTTGTGGATGGCGTTAAGATCAATCATTTAGTTTCTTTTCTAACTCCTATTCGAGCGCTATGATTAACGTAAATTGGATATAAAGGCTGTGTTATTACGTTTTTAATAATTAGCACAAAATTCAACACCCTGATAATTAGCGTGTTTCATAGCGTTCCGGGTGTTCCACGTGCAAAAATGGAACGCTTTGCATTAATTTTTTAACTGATTCCCTACCCCATGCTTACCTGGTCCGTCCAAATTTCAACCTCGGCAAACTTACTATTATCAACACAAACGCAGCTGTTACCAATTTCAGCAAATTGGCATCTACTCCAATATCCAGCGTCAATGCAAGCACTAATTGAAATATTATTGCGCCGGCCAATACTAAACCTAAGCTTAACCAAACCGAAGTTATTTTAAACCAGTTAATCAAAGTTTCGGCAATAATTACCGAGCCAAGGCCGATAATCACTATGCCGATACCCATGCTAATATCAGTAAACCCCTGGTACTGGCTGATGAGGTAACCGCTGACAGCTGTCAAAGCATTGGCAAGCGCCAGGCCGGTAATTTTCATCCGGTCGGTATTTACGCCCAGCGCCCTTATCATCGATTCGCTGTTACCCGTTGCCCGCATGGCTATACCAAAGTCGGTTTTAAGCAGGTAACCGATAAGAACTACTATTACCAGCACAAATGTTGCTACTATAAAAAATGCATTATGGTTGGCATCTGAGCTTATATGCAATAACGAAAACAGTGATGGCAAGCTGTTTAACGGCAGGTTTGAAGTGCCCATTATAGAAAGATTAACGGAGTACAAGGCGGTCATTACCAAAATCCCCGCAAGCAGTGCATTGATTTTTAACTTGGTATGGATTATGCCCGTTAACGCCCCGGCCAAACCACCGGCCACTATCACTGCAGGTAAAATAATATATGCTGGCTGATGATGGGTTATCATTACCGCCGTAACCACACCACCTAACGTGTAGCTTCCATCGGTAGTGATGTCGGGAATATTAAATATCTTCATCGATATAAAAATCCCCAATGCCAATGCCGAAAAGCAAAGCCCCTGTAGCAGCGCGGTAAGGTAAAAATCCATTATTTAACAGCCTCGAAGTTTGAAGATACGGTAATGTTGTATTTTTTTGCTGCGGCCGCATTATACACCCTGCGTCGTACTTTCACCATTTCGGGTTGTAGGCCGGCAGTGCTTTTTGTTTTTAAATACTGCGCTGCCTGTTCGCCGGCCTGGTAGCCCCATTGGTAAATATCGGCGCCAAAAGCAGCAACCGCACCACGCTGTACCAAACCGGCTTCGCTGGTAAAAATGGGCACGTTGGCCTGGTCGCAACTTTTCAAAATGGTCTCGAAGGATGCGAACACACTGTTATCAGGATTAGCAAAAAACGCATCAATATTTTTCGACAATAACGATTTGGTAACCAGCTGCGCCTCGGCCGACGAGTTTAACGGCAATGCAACCAACGTGATATTTAATTTATCAGCATCAGCCTGTATCCTTTTTTTCGCATCAACAGACTGCGGCTCGCTTTGGTTATAGATCATGCCTACAACCAGCTTGCCAGCCTTTGGCTTCATAAATTTTGGAATGTTTGAAAATGAAGTATCGATATAATTCAAGTCCTCAACCGCACCAAACAGGTTAGCTTGTCCTTTGCCACTGGCGTCTTCCATGTTCATCAGCTTTACTGTTGGCGATACCATCATAAAAATGGGGATGGTTTTGGTTTTCTGAGCCGCGGTTATAGACGATAAGGTAGTGCATGTCGCCATTAAATCAACTTTATGAGATACAAAGCGGTTTACTATCTGTGTAAGCGTAGGGATGCTGCCAAGGGCGTTGCTATAGTCGATGGTTATATTCTTTTTGTCCTCGAAGCCATTCTTTTTCAGGGCATCGATAAAACCTGTGCGTGCCGGCGCAATCGATGCATCCTGGAAGGCGTCAACAAAGCCAACAACTGGCAGTTCTGTTTTCTTCTGGCCTTGCTGGCATGAGGCGATCACAACAGCTAATAAAATTATCGGAAGGTATTTTAGGTGCTTCATGATGCTAAGGTAGAAAATACAGGGTGAAAGGCAAAAGGAAAAGGGTTAGCCACTTGTCAATTTCCTGCTTTCACCTCAAAAACGTAATTTAGCCCCTGCATGACACCTATTATTTCTAAATTACCCCAGGTGGGTACCACAATTTTTACCGTAATGTCGGCCCTGGCGGCCGAGGTTGGAGCCATAAACCTGTCGCAGGGTTTTCCCGACTTCGAAACTTCGCCCGAACTGATAAAGCTGGTAAATAATGCAATGAAGAATGGGCATAACCAATACGCGCCGATGCCAGGCGTTATGGCCCTGCGCGAGGAAATCGCAAAAAAAACAGAAAAACTTTACGGCGCAGTTTATAACCCCGACACCGAGATTACCATTACTGCAGGTGGCACGCAGGCAATTTTTACTGCTATAACCGCCGTTATTAACCCCAACGACGAAGTAATAATATTTGAACCGGCTTTTGATTGCTACGCCCCAGCCATAAAACTGGCCGGCGGTATTGTGAAATCGCTGGAGTTATCGCCCCCTGATTACCGCATCCCCTGGGATATGGTAAAACGACTGATAAACAGCAAAACAAGGATGATTATCCTTAACACGCCGCATAATCCTACTGCTACCATATTGCACAAGGAAGACATCGACGAGCTAAGTGCCTTAGTAAAAAATCAGGACATACTGATTTTGAGCGACGAGGTTTACGAGCATTTGATATTCGACGGGGAGATGCACCATGGAATGGCCCGTTACCCGGAATTACAGCAGCGCAGCTTTATTGTGGCGTCATTTGGTAAGCCATTCCACGCTACCGGCTGGAAGGTTGGCTATTGTATGGCACCAGCTTTTTTAATGCAGGAATTCAGGAAAGTGCACCAGTTTTTGGTGTTCAGCGTAAACGCGCCTTTACAGTATGCAATTGCCGAACATTTAAAGGATGAGAACACCTATTTGTCGCTGCCTGATTTTTTCCAACAAAAGCGCGATTATTTCCGTAAAGGACTGGAGCAGACAAAGTTTGAATTGCTGCCATGTTCAGGAACATATTTTCAATCGGTAACATTTAATAAAATAACAGACGAAAAAGACAGTGACTTTGCCCTGCGCTTAACAAAGGAAATTGGGGTGGCAGCCATACCCACATCGGTGTTTTACACCCAGGGTACCGACCACCATGTTTTACGTTTTTGTTTCGCCAAAAGGCAAGAAACGCTGGATAAAGCCGTTGATAGATTGTTAAAGTTGTGAGGAGTTCATAGTTGACGGTTCATAGTTCATGGTCGTTTATTGTTAAATAGCTAATTGGCCGGTTCTGATAAAACTTTTGCTTATAAGGATAGATTTACTTGTTATTGTTTAATTGTTTACCGGGTTGATGCCAATGTTTTAGGCCATTTCTACTATGAACTATGAACCATCAACTATGAACTGCGCACGAAATGGATAATTTAAAAATTACGGTCTTCCAGGGATACTTATATTGGGAAAATATTGACAGGAACCTGCAGAATATTGAACTGAAACTTTCCAATATCCGCGAAAAAACAAACCTGATAATTTTACCCGAAATGTTTAACACCGGGTTCAGCATGGAAGCCGAAAAGCTGGCCGAGCCAATGGGCGGTAAAACCATGAAGTGGATGCAAAAAATTGCCGCAAAATATGAATGCGTAATAACCGGCAGCATCATTATTAAAGATGAAAACAAGTTTTATAACCGCTTAATATGGATGCGCGCCAATGGCACCTACGAATGCTACGATAAGCGCCACCTGTTTGCCCTTGGCAAAGAACACCAAACCTATACCCCCGGTACCAAAAAGTTGATAGTCGAACTTAACGGCTGGAACGTTTGCCCCATGATATGCTACGATCTGCGTTTCCCGGTATGGCTGCGCAATGTTGATGCCGAATATGATTTACTGTTGATTGTTGCCAATTGGCCCGAGCGCCGAATTGCCCACTGGCGTGCACTGATACCCGCCCGTGCCATCGAGAACCAGGCTTATGTGATTGCTGTTAACCGTGTTGGCCATGATGGTAATGAAGTTTACCACTCCGGCGATTCTACCTGTATTGACCCTAACGGCAATGTGGTTTACTACAAACGCGATGAAGAGGATATGTACACATTTACCATTATTGCCGAGGAAGTGAAGAAAACGCGCCGGGCACTGCCTTTTTTGAAGGATATGGATGAGTTTGAAATAAAGACTGAGATTTAGCGATTAGACACGATTTAGCGATTAACAGGATTTACAGGATTACCCTCGATGGAGCTGAATCCTGCAAATCCTTTTAATCTAGGAATCGCGTCAATACCGGCCGCAAAGCATCTTTATCCTCCAGTTTTCCATCACTCAGGTAAATTATCTTTCCAATAGGGTTAATTAATATCAGCGTTGGGAAATAATTCACGCCATAAAGCCTGCTGATATCGCCTTCACTGTCAAAAAAGTGTAGCCAGTTCATTCCCTCTTTTTTTATCGCATCGGCAAAGGCTTTCTTGTTTCTGTCTTGGCTCATCCCAATAATTACCAGTTTACCTGCAGGATATTTTTTCCTTATCTCCTTTATGAAGGGAATTTCGGCCATACAAGGTCCGCACCAGGTGGCCCAAAAATCAAGCAGCACGTATTTACCCTTCAGTGCTGGCAAATCAATTTTTCTTCCGTCGAGATCAATTAAAGAGAATGCAGGGGCCATCTCGCCCGTTTTCACGGGGCTTAAAACAGCGTCAAATATTTCCTTCAAATTTTGTCCCTCAATACTTTTAGTAAATTTTGCCGGGAAAATCGTGTTAAAATAAACCAGTTGCTCTTTTAGAAAAGCAGTGTCCCGGTTCAGATATCCGTTAGGCAGCTGCACCAACTGGTTACGGAAATACCAAAATGAAAAGTAATCGCCTGGATAGTTCTGAAAAAATAACATTGCGCGTTTAACCCGGGCTTTGTACAATTTGACAAACTCCAGTTTAATCGAGTCGTTGCGGCCGAGTGCCGCCTTGTTCTGGTTAAAAAAAGCACCCAGGACCATACCTTCCTTTTTTGTGAAAGCCCAAAGGTTGAGCAATATTTTATTATCAACTGTATCATAAACCCTCACAGCGTTTTCAACATGTGAATAGTCCAACGAACTGTCCATATTTGGCTTAAAGTAAAAGTTAATTCTGGCTGGCTTTTCTGTTAGAAAGAAGTCATTACCAAAGTAGTTCTTGGTGGAATCGCTGTAATTTACATTAAGCGCTGCGTATGGCGAATAATACGAACCACGTAATACGATGGTTCGGTTGTTACCAAAGGTATCAGGTACAAATATTGTACTTTTCCCATTATCGTATTGATAATGAACATTTTTCGGATTAACACTGCTATCTAATTCAATCGTGACATTGAAGGTTTTTTGCGCAAACAACGCGCCTGGAAAAAATAATGAAACTAAAAAAAGCGCTTTGAATTTACATATGTTGACAGGCATTTAGGCTCGGATTTTATTTTTTCAATGGTATAAACAAAATACCGAACGCAAAAGCTAAAAGACGTTAAAAACCGTTAAAAAGCGTTAAATTCCTGTTACATACAATTCTTTTTTATGCCTTAAATTCCTGTACAGATAATTTAATCTATTTTTACCCTCTGTAAATCATCCACTAATTCAATGAAGATCTTATCCCGCGTTATACTTTCGTTTTGTCTTGTTTCAATTCTGGCTCTTTCGGCATCCGCCCAAAAAAAGAAAGATTTCACTAAATATGTTAACCCTTTTATCGGCACAGGCGGGCATGGGCATACTTACCCGGGAGCGGTAGTACCGTTTGGCATGGTGCAGCTCAGCCCTGATACCCGCTTAACAGGCTGGGACGGATGCTCGGGCTATTATTACAGCGATACAACAGTTTACGGCTTTTCGCATACCCACTTAAGCGGTACCGGCATTGCCGATTACTGCGACGTGCTATTTATGCCAACTACCGGCGACCCGCAGTTTAAAAACACCGATTATATGTCGGCATTTCAAAAGAAAAATGAGGTGGCAAGTCCCGGCTACTACAAAACGCATTTAGATAAATACGATATAGATGTAGAGCTTACCGCGAGCACCCGTGTCGGCGTTCACCGTTATAATTTCCCCAGCACTAAAGAAGCCAATATTATTATCGATCTGCAGCACCGTGATGTAGTGCTTGATTCGTGGATCGAGGTGGTTAATGACCATGAAATTCGTGGGTTCCGCCGTTCGAGCTCATGGGCTACCGACCAATCGCTTTACTTTTATGCCAAGTTCTCCAAGCCCTTTAAAACTTATGGTATAGCCAGCGACGACCAGCTGCAGCAAGGTAAAAACAAGCTGCAGGGCAAAAACATAAAAATGTATATCCGTTTTGATAATCCCGGCGAAGTAATTTCAAAAGTGGGGATATCATCAGTAAGCGCTGATGGCGCTTTAAAAAACCTGGATACCGAAGTTCCCGATTTCGACTTTAAAAAAGTGCAACGCGATGCGAAGGCATTATGGGTAGATCAACTGGCAAAAATAGAGGTTGAGGGTGGCGGGCCGGATGCAAAGGCACAACAAATGCCGCAAAACACACAGGACCCGAACGCTGGCTATAACAGCCGCAATGGCAACTATCGCGGCCGTGCTCCGAAAAAAGTGCAACCAGTTGATTACGCTAAACAAAAGCATGTTATATTCTACACTGCGCTTTACCACGCCATGCTTGCCCCGAATGTTTATAGTGATGTTGATGGGCAATACCGGGGAATGGACCAGAAAGTGCACAAAGCCGACGGCTTTAACTATTATACCGTATTCTCGTTATGGGATACCTATCGCGCAGAAGACCCTTTAATGAATTTAATCGACCGCAAACGAACGCTTGATTTTATAAAATCTTTCCTGGCGATGTACGAGCAGGGCGGGCTGCTGCCTATCTGGCCGCTTGCGTCAAGTGAAACGTTTTGTATGGTGGGTAACCACTCCATTCCCGTTATTGTGGATGCTTACGCCAAGGGTATCCGCGATTTTAATGCCGAGGAGGCATTTACAGCGATGAAAGCTGCCGTAAACCGCAACCAGTTTGGGATGGATTCTTACCGAAATAATGGCGTGGTGCTATCTGACGATGAGCCGGAGTCTGTTTCAAAAACACTGGAATATGCTTTTGACGACTGGTGTATTGCCCAAATGGCCAAAATGCTGAACAAACCACAGGACTACACCGAGTTCATCAAACGTGCGCAGTACTGGAAAAACAACTATAATAACCAAAATGGCTTTATGCAGGCCCGTGCCAACGGCGGCTGGTATACGCCGTTTGAGCCTACAGAAATAAACAACAATTATACCGAGGGTAACTCGTGGCAGTATTCTTTTTTAGCGCCACACGATATTGAAGGCCTCGCGGCGCGGATGGGCGGCAAACAGGCTTTCGAAACCAAACTGGACGAACTGTTCACAACCGACTCGAAACTAAGCGGTCGCCAGCAGGATGATGTAAGCGGTTTGATTGGTCAATATGCCCACGGCAATGAGCCAAGCCACCACATGGCTTACCTGTATAATTTTACCGATGCGCCTGAGAAAACTCAATTATACATAAGCCGCATTTTGCGCGAAGAGTATAGCGATAAACCGGATGGCCTTTCGGGTAACGAAGATTGCGGGCAGATGTCGGCCTGGTATGTGATGAGCTCATTGGGAATTTATAACATTGCACCGGGTCAGCAGCAATTTCAGATTGGCATGCCGCAGTTTGATAAGGCGGTTATAAACCTAGAGAACGGTAAAAAATTCACCATCACCAATCCCGGCAGCAGCATAAGCCGGGGCAATATTTATTTGCAGGGCATGAACCTGAATAAATCAGCCTATAACAAGCTTTACCTTAGTTATGATGATATTGTAAAGGGCGGTGATTTTGAAGTGTTGACCGGTAAACTGCCGAACAATATATTCGTTTCGAGCCTTGAAAAACCGACATCGAAGATTACGGATAGTCTTATCTTGTCAAATCCTTACATTATAGCACCATCGAAAACATTTAAGCAACCCATAAAAGTTGAAATAAAGGTTGCCGAAAAAGATGCGAAGATTTACTACACGACGGATGGCTCCGCTCCTACAGCTTCCTCTACGCGATATGGCGGGCCGTTAGATATTACAGTGAATACAAACGTAAAAGCAATCGCCATTCAAAATGGTAAATCAAGCTTTGTGGTAAGCGGTACCTTTACCAAAATCCGCGACGATATCAAGCTCACCCTTGTAAACAAATACCTGCCCAACTACGCCGACCAGGGCGATAATACTTTAATCAACGGAATCCGCGGCAAAGCCAACTGGCGCCTGGGCAACTGGCAGGGCTACCAGGGCAACGATGTTGTTGCCATAATTGATATGCAGCAGGTTAAACCCGTAAAACAGGTAACCTTCGGTGCCCTGCAGGATAGCCGCGCGTGGATTGTGTTCCCAAAACAAGTGGAGTACTGGTTATCGGACGATGGCGTAAACTACAAGCTTGCTGCTACCGTTAACACTAAAATTGACGTTGCAGATTTAAACATACAAACCCAGGACTATACGGCTCCGCTAAATGCCAGTGCACGTTATATTAAGGTGATTGCCAAACAGTACGGTCCGTTGCCGGACTGGCATGAGAGTAAAGGTAGCCCATCGTATATTTTTGCGGATGAGATAATTATAGAATGACAGACATTAAATAACGCACATCGTGGGATTTTGGAATATTTTTAAAGGTGATAAAACTCAAAAACAAAGCTTGAGTTCCCCATTATTTTTCCATGAAGATGATTTTTGTCAGGTAGAACTTTTACCGAAAGAAAACCTGAATTTCATTAAATTACAATGTAATCAAATAGAAGGCTCTTCCGAGAAGAATTTCGATGGCACGGGTTACAAGGAAATTTTCATACGGGACGAAAACCCAATCGGACTAAGTACAATAAGCATACAAAAAAGCGAGCTTGAAAATTTTTTATCAGAACTACATCTTCCACGTGCATCAGAGGTTCTAACAGGTTACGGGCAGGATTATCGTATTCAAAGTATTGATACCGTTGGTTTTGGTTCTGATTATGCAGCTATTTATTTCGACTATCAAGATTACATCGTAAAAAATATATGGTTAACCCATGCCTGGAATATTGAGAGACAAAAACTTATCTCATTTCTCAATGATGTGGGGTTAAGGTGGGGTCTTTTACTGGTTGACTGGGAAGCGGCGACATTCGTTGATTTATCTGATGAACAAGCCATTATAAATTATTTGAATTAACAATCGGTGGCGCGCTAAGTATACACGCTCGAAGGCAGTATTTTGTTAACCTCCAGGCTAGCGAAATTGTTTTGCAAGCCAAGCCGGAACGCATGGCTTGGCGAGGTATGTCGCGGGAAACCAAAGACATGTTGTCCTGCGACTCTAGTTCAACCTCCCTGTTAGGCACCAGCATGGAAGAGGGCACCGACCAGGGTTTGCTGTTTGTAAAGACTTTTTAGTAACACATGGCGATACCATAACGGTGGAAAGCGAATTGAACAAAGGGACATGCTTTAAGTTTACCGTACAGGGAGTACAGTGAAACCTGTCAAAAATTGCCCATTTGCCTTTCTATCCCCGCAAAATGTCATTTGCCCGCTTCAACGCATTTTCAAGGGTATCCCTGATATTTCCTTTGCCGATTTGAAATATTAAACGCGCCTTTTTTAATTCTTCCATTACCTGTATGCTATTCACTTCTGCCAGGATTAGTTTTGTTCCGTTTCTTTTTACGGCTGTGTGCACCTCACGCAATACCCGGATGCCTGTGGCATCAATAACGGGAACGTTCCTCATCCTGATGATCAATACCCTGGCAGGGTTTTCTATCACATTCATCGCATCCTTAAATTTATAGGCTGCGCCGAAAAACAAGGGGCCGGTAATCTCAAAAACATCAACCCCTTTGGGAATCAATGCCGTTGTAAGCACATCTTCTCCCCTGTCAGTCGACAGGACAGTTTGTTGCACGGAACTAACCTGCATCATCTTTCGCATAAACAGGAAAGCGGCGAGTATCATTCCTATTTCAATAGCTACCGTCAGGTCAACCAATACCGTAAGGGTGAAGGTGGTTATCAAAACAGCAGCATCGCTTTTCGATCCTTTAAAAACGCTGATAAAATTCTCCAGCTCGCTCATATTCCAGGCTACAACAATCAAAATACCTGCGAGGGTTGCCATTGGGATAAGGGCCGCCCATTTGCCGACAAAAAGGAGGATGATCAACAAGGTAACTGCGTGTATGATGCCCGCAACCGGGGTCCTTCCACCATTTTTGATATTGGTAGCTGTACGTGCAATAGCCCCGGTTGCGGGAATTCCGCCAAAAATAGAGGAGCAGATATTGGCAAAACCCTGGGCAATTAATGCGGTATTTGAGCGATGGTTCCCTCCTATCATACCATCTGCCACTACCGCAGATAATAAAGATTCTATACTGCCGAGCAATGCGATGGTAAACGCCGGCCGTATTAATTGCTGAAGCGTTGCAAGGCTTACAGCCGGGATAACAGGCATAGGCAAAGAAGATGGAATTGCCCCGAAGCGGCTACCGATAGTTTCGACCGGGAGATGAAAAAAATGAACTGCCAGTGTTGTGATGATAATGGCAATTATTGAACCTGGTACCTTGCGGGTAATCCTGGGCCACAGAAAAACCAACAGTAAAGTGAACAGCCCGATGCCTATTGCATAACCATTGATTGAAGACAGGTGCTGCCCATAGGCCAGCCACTTGTTTATAAAATCAGCCGGAACGTTTCCCATTTTTAACCCTAGAAAATCTTTTACTTCGGATGAAAAGATGATAACCGCAATACCGGTCGTAAAGCCAATAATTAATGGATAGGGAATAAACTTGATGGCATTACCTAACTTAGTTAAGCCCATTATAATTAAGAGTATGCCGGCAATAAAAGTTGCGATAACCAGACCACTGACTCCGAATTGCTGAACAATACCATACACAACTACAATAAACGCCCCGGTTGGCCCACCAATTTGAACACGGCTACCGCCCAAAACCGATATGATCAGTCCGGCAATAATAGCTGTAAAAATCCCTTTTTCGGGGGATACTCCCGAAGCAATGGCAAATGCAATAGCCAGCGGCAGGGCAACAATGCCCACAATAAGCCCGGCTATTACGTCTTTATTAAACTGCTCCCGGCTATAATTTTTTAAAGTATCTATTAACTTCGGTCTAAACATGCTTTGTTTTTTAACATATCATTATTTGTATAGTGCGTTACTCCCTATTCTTTTATCCACATTTTCAATGCCGTGCTGTAAAAATTGCTGACTAATTGATAGCCGGGAGGAACCTGCATGTGCGGGCAATGAAAAGTTACCAGCCTTGTCTCCGGGGGTTTTTCTTCAAGCATCTGATAAACAAACCGGCTATACAAATTGTAAAGCTCGAAAGAAGTTTTTACTGCATAATCAATGCGCCTGTCAGGTTCAATATTCTCATAGAAAGCGTTATAGAAATAAAAATGGTCATAGTCCCGAAAATCCAGTTCTGTCAAATTGCCATGAATAAAATTCACATTGGGCAAATCCACTTCCTCTTTGGCTATTTCGGCAAATGCATATAGTTCACTTCGCTGTTCAATTCCATAGAAAGCGGTTTCGGGATGAAAAAAGCCGGCAGTAATACAAAATTTCCCTACGCCGCTTCCTATATCCAAAACCCTGGCGTTAGGAATAGCCAGGAAATTGGCCGCCTTTTTCGCTATGTCAACAGGTGTCCAGTGCAGTTGCGACATGTCCTGTATATGTTGAGGGTATAAATCATCAAATGTGTTGTCGTGGCGGAAGAGCGAAGGGTTTAAAATCTCATTAAGCATTCTTTTATTTTTTCTAACAGTTTGGTACTTTTTAAATTTGGCGTATAAAAACCGGAGCGTTTCCATTTGGTTATGCTTTAATCCACATTTTGAGCAGGGCGTTACACGCAACGGCTGCCAGTTTGTAACTTGACGGTATCTCCTGTTCTAAGCTGTGAAAGGTAACAACGCGGGTTCCGGGAGGCTTTTCATCCAGCGCCGAATGGAGATATTGGGTATAATAGGTATACAACCCTTCCGATATTTCAATCGTGTCATCAATTTGATTTGTCGTATCGATATTTTCATAAAAGGAATTGTAGAAATAGAAATGATCGAATCCCTTAAAATTAACCTGGGTAATGTTGGCGTAAATAAAATTCACGTTGTGCAATTGCGTGCATTGTTTAGCTTGTTCAGCCAGGTAAATTAATTCTTGTCGCTGCTCGACTCCATAAAAGTAAGTTTCGGGAAAATAGAAACCTGCTGCCAAACAAAACTTACCGATACCACTGCCAATATCAAGTACCCGGGCACCGGGCCCTGCCAAAAAACCAGCCGCTATATGAGCGACTGCCAATGGCGTCCAGTGTTTAGGCGATATCATTTGAAAATGCTGCGGGAATTGACTGTCAAATGCCGCATCGTTTGTAAATAAGGGCGGATATAAATTCTCTGTCTTTGAACTTGCTATCTGCGCTCCCGGCTGATGTGCAGCAACCGGCGAAAAACCAGGAAGTGTATAAACTTTCATGCCCGGTAAATCTAGACTTTATGGCAGGGCTATTTGTTGTAACAGATCAGCCCGGAAACTGATATTTATCAGTTTTAAAAAAACGTACCTTTGAACTATGAGCTTGTCCGGAATTTTCCCTATCGACCGGTGGAATTTTACCACGCAATCAATGCTAAATATTCTTTCTGAAGAAGAATATGCAGATTTGGTAGCCAACCAAAGCGATCAGAAATATTTGAAAGGTGATGTTATTTTCAGGGAAGGTTCGGTACCGGCTGGTATTTTTTTGATAAGGAGCGGCAAGGTAAAAAAATACAAGGTCGACAATTTGGCGAAAGAGCTGATAATTTATGTGGCCAATCACGGGGAACTGATCGGGTATCATGCTGTTTTATCAGAAGAACGATACCCGGATTCAGCTGCTGCTATCGAGGACAGCCTGATAAGCTTTATCCCAAAAGAAGATTTTATCAGTATTTTACACCGGTCGCCCGCTTTTACACACCGGTTATTGAAAACTTTGAGTCACGAATTTACCGTACTGGCGAATACCATTTCGGTAATCGCTCAAAGAACAGCTCACGAGCGCTTAGCTATTGCACTAATTGTACTGCGTGAAAAATACAAAGACGATAAACCGGGCGAAAAAGACATCATTCTAAATATATCGAGGATGGACCTTGCCAGTATGGCCGGAATTGCACAGGAAAATGTTATCCGATTGTTAAAGGAATTTAAAGCAGAAGGCATAATAGAAACTGAAGGCAGAAAGATATTGATAAAAGATATCCGAAGGCTGGTTAAGAAATCAAATTACAAGTAGATATTCTCGCGTCGCCTGGTGCGTAAAGTGACGCGCTATTATGTCTCCACAATAGCGCTGACACCTATTTTGCCCGCATTTTATTTCCTTTAGCTTCATGTGTTACCTCAGCTAAGCCCAAAGCTTCCATCAATGGCGGTACATACATACCAAAACGCCCGCGCAAGCCTTTCTTCAGGCCATACCAGCCGCCAACCGGGTTATCTGCTGAACGCCCCCAGGATTCAACGGTGCCATCTTTTGCCGGCTTTTGTTCGTCGGCGCTGCCGAGTTCCATCCAGTCGCCATGTTTTTTAAGCATTTCGTGCAGGTCGGTTAAACAGCGGTAATCGTAAAGCAACACTGTTTTGCCGACTGTGCATACCAAAACGTCTTTCCCGTCCTTTACATCGGTGTGCATAGTGTAGGCCGACGATAATGGCGGCGTTTGCAAAGCCAGCGGGTTTTCTTTTGTGCCTATTTTCTCTTTCATTATATTTTTTTATGGTTAAACAATTTAGCTTCTTAACGCAATCTTATTTAAGCTATCTCCCAGGCCCTGGCTCATGAATTTTATTTCGTTGCCAATAGCGATAAACGTAAATCCCTCCTGGATATATTGGTTCACAACATCAATGCTGTGTGCATAAATGCCGGGAATCTTGTTATATTTCGTGCAGGCAGCCACCACCTTTTGCCGTGCCTCGTCTATTAGTTTACCTTCCACATTGCCGGTTTGCCCATATGATGCTGCCAGGTCGCCCAGGCCCATAAAAAGTATTTCAACGTTTGCCGTGCCCGCAATACCATCTAAATTAGCTATGCTTTCTTTACTTTCGATTTGAACAATGGATAGTATGCAATCATTAGCCCTATTAAGGTACTCTTTTGTATTGGTATAAAAGGCCGACGCCCTAATGCCGCCTATTCCCCGGTTACCCTTCGGCTGATAATAGCAGGCATTACTAACTTCAGCAGCCTGTGCCGCAGTATCTACTTTCGGTATCATCACGCCTTTGGCGCCAAGATCGAGGCAAAATTCAATCATACGCCTGTTTTGATCGGCAACTCTTATAACCGGGGTAATTTCGTAGCCGTTAATGGCTTGTAAAATATGCAGCAGATTTTCATTGGTTATATGCGATGCCTCAAAATCGATAAGCATCCAATCAACCGGGAAATTTGCCATAGCCTCGGCAATAAACGGGCTGCCACTAACAAGAAAGACTCCAATGGATACGCCGCCGCCATTAATTTTGGCTTTTATATTATTGTCGAGATTATGCAGGTTGTTCATTTTTTATTAGGCTTAGCTGATATTAACGTTATCGTCAATTAGAATGGATAAACTTGTTTGCCTGAAATTGAAGCAATATAAGCAACAAAGCCCGATATTTTCATACCGGGCTCTGCGTATAATTAAAAATATTACAGTTTACTCGTCAGATTTCCCGACCAGTTGCCATGAATAAGATGTGCCGTTTTTTGCGATGCCAAAGTAATCAAAAGTACCATTTGAGCGGTCGCCGAACTCATCAAGCGCTTCGGCGCCAACAATGCCGGTATTTTTATTGGCATTTGCAACAAATCCAGCTTTAAGAGCGGCAAAATCGTCGGTACTGCCATTGGTTCCTTCAAGTGTGTAGGCTATAGTCCACATGGCATCATAGGCCACCAGTGCAAAAGCATCAGGGTCGGTGCCTGTCTTTGCTTTTATACGTGCGGCAACAGGCGCCCATTTGTCCTGCGTAGCTGCCGACAGGCCAAAAGATGGCGCAAAAAATCCTGTCTTTATTACAAAATCAGCTACTACCGGATCGTTTAAAAATGCTGTGCTTAATACTACGCCATCCCCGCCGAACCATTTTACGCTGCTTAAGACCGGGTCAGCAGCTGCAAGCTTAAATATCTCAGTGCCTTCGTCGAACGATGCCAGGTAAATGGCTGCCTTATCTGCGCCGTAAGTAGTGATCATTGTATTAAGCTGGGTTTTAATGGATGCGACAACTGCAGCGTAATCTGTAGTGGTAGTTGCATACGGATCTATTGCGGCTACTTGCCCGCCGTCAGTAGTAAACGCTGCGCCTGTCGATGTTTGAAGGCCTTTGTTGCCCGCATCGTCGCGCGCCACGGTAACCAATCCTTTAAAGCCTTTTTTTGCTATGGTATTGGCAATTGCAGCACCTTCTATTTTATCCGAAGGGCAAAAGCGGAAAATATTATCGTTAGCTATAGCCAAACTGCCGGCGGTACTACTTTGGCTCACCACTATAATATTGGCGGCATCGCTGAGCGGTTTCAGCCCGGCCAGCTCAGCGCTTGACTGCGGGCCGATAATAAAGTGTATTTTTTCGCTATTGGCTTTGTTAAATAATGTTTTGGCGAGGTTCACATCCAGCTTGGTGTCTGAAACCGATGCTGCTATGCGGAATCCAGCATTCTTCTTCGCCAGGTATGTATTGATGTCTTCCATAGCCAGTTGTATTGCTGCACTTGAGGTAACCCCTAACGACGACCAGTTGCCGGTTAAAGAGAAAAGCCCCCTAACATCCACAATTTTTGATGGCACATAATAGGTATGATTTTTTTTGCAGGCCTGGAAGGTGATGATTGCCAAAAATGCAATTATAAGTACTAATACTTTTTTCATTTAGGGTGATTTGGTGATAATTTTTTGCTCTAAATTAAATAAAATATCCCTATAGGTAGTAATTAATAACAGTTGACGTGAGTTCGATATAAGAATTGTACTAATAGATCCATATCGTTTTACTTAACGGCTTGCGTTTCGCCTCACCTAAATCCTCTCCAAAGGAGAGGACTTGAGCGTTGCTCATGGGAAATTCCTTTTCAGAACCCTCTCCTTCGGAGAGGGCAGGGTGAGGCGACGACCATCTATTGTGATGTCGCCCGCAACTCAAAGCATCGTGTTTTTATATTGAACTCACGTTAGTTTAACCGTTTCAATACCCTCCCGCTCAAAAGTAACATTAACCGACCTCTCGTATTTAGGCCTGGTGCGGTGGACTACATTGGCGGGTATGGTTATTAGCTGGTTAGGCGACAGTTCAACCGTTTTGTCCTCCAGATCGATACATAATACCCCTTCCAATGCCAGGAAAGTTTCGTCAGAATTGGGGTGATAGTGCCAGTAAAAGGGCTCTGTCATTATGCTCAGCCTGACCGTATGATCGTTTACTATTGAAAGGGGGATATTTTTATAAGCGTTAACATTATTGGTTTCCTGTTGAATGCTTATTGGAATCAGTACCGGTGGTTGCATGTTTGAATGTTTATTAGTGCGATGTTATATAAACGTAAACTTCGCAGTTTTTGTCCTATCCTGCGGTAAAAAGAATTAATATCTTTAACGGCAACCAAAGATTTTCAATTCGATATGGACAGACGCACTTTTGTAAAAAGTTCCGCAATATCAACAGCCGGCTTAGCGGTTGGCCAATCAAACTTATTTAAGGGTTTTGATCCGTTCCTGTTAAATAATCCGGCGCCCCTGCAGCTAAACGGCAACAGGTTTGTGACTTTCTGCATCATGGTCCGCACCACGCCCTGGGAAGTATCAAGAGACGTGAAGCTGCACCCGCGTGATGAAGCCGCGTGGCATACGCTTGAAGGTGTAAGATGGATGCGCGAAGCTTTCGCCAAAAACAATCCAGATGGGCGGCTTACCTGGGGCTTTACCTTAAATGCGCTGGAAGATAAACGAAAAAATTATGTTGAAATAAGGAATTATGTAGCCGAATGCCAGCAAAAATATGGCGACGAGGTTTCCTACTTTCCGGGTTACTTCCCGGCAATGTATCTGCCGCGCGAAAGAATAAACAGGGAAATGACGGAGGCTATCCAGACAATTACCGATTTTGTGGGCAACGGTTACCGGCCGCAAGCTATAATGGGCGGCTTTTTATCGGCCAACAACTTACAATACCTCGCCGAAAAAGAACATATCCATACGGCACATGCCGTAATATGGAGCCAGTTTAATATTGATGGCGGCGGTGCAGATGGTTCGCCCTCCTACCCTTTTTATCCTTCCAAAGAACATTTTTGTAAACCGGCGCAAGGCAGCAAGGATTTTATAGATTGCGTAAACCTGGATGGCTGGACTATGGATTTTATTTGTGCGCGCCGAAGTGGTGCCATCGGGCAGCAATTAGATGGTTATAACAGTCGCCGGGGCGTTGGCCCGCTGGAGACGTACCACGGCTGGGGGCTCGATTTGGGCCACAGAGAGGTTATGCACACGCAATCAATACATTTTGATAAAGGTTTTGAATTAAACGGCTTTGGCTGGGTTACCAATATCTGGGAGGCACAGCTGGTTTATGAGTTTGGAAAAGACTTTATCTGCAGCGCCCTTGAAATGTGGGTAACCGGTACCAAAAAACGCTGGCCCGATACTCACTTTGTAACCTTTGGCGAGTATGGCAACATTTGGCGCAACCAGTACAAAACCAACGACAAATGGAATTACCGCTTTGAAGAGCGTGGCTCCGGCCTCGGCGACTCGTACAATAACCTTGAAATTAAATGGTTCATGAACAAGGAATTCAGGCTGGCACTGCTTCGCGACTGGCACCAAAATACGCCTGATATGGTAATAGATTTCACCCGCTATGATCTTACCGCCAAAGAACCTGCCGACCCTAGTCCGGAACATCCTGATAAAAACTGGAGCTTGATAAATGAAATTAATCAAAAGGGATTGCGGCCGCAGGATAAGCCGAGGCTGATCAAAGAATTGGATAAAACGGCGAAAGATTTGATAGCGGGGTATTATCCGGAGTTGATGAGGTGAAAAAGAAATGATCGCGTGAACTTTGCGCCGCCAATAATTAAGTGAAATATTTGAAAAATTAAAATGGGCCAACGGGTTAGTTATTATAGAAGTATTCTTAGAAAAACTCTTAAAGAAACAATTTTCGAGAATTTTTCGACATTCAGGCAATGGTACCTCGATGCCGCCGACTCTTCAGTACTACAGTTCAACGAAACATTTGGCAATAAAGAATTAAAAAGTTATTTGGCGCAAAATGATGATTTCGAATATAACCTTCATAATCTTGACAAAAAACTAATTGATGAACTAACTTCTGAGTTTCTAAATTACTGTGACTCGACAAACAGTGAAAACAAAATACTGGAACTTTTTGGGCCGACAATGAATAAATGGCGATATAATGAAAGTACCGACATGGTATTAAAAACTAATGACCGCGATTTTATCCAGCTTTGGAATTTCATCATAAAGGGCCGTTGTTTAACAGGATACGTAAACTTTGAAAGTTTCACTAATGACGAAAAAATTGGGTTCCTGACGTATGACGAATACTCGATTTTAAAGTCTAAAATCGAAGCGCATTTTGGGAATATCGGCCAAATAAAAGAGAAATACTGGACAGACAAAGAAAAAGCAGACGTGCGGGAAGCTATTGCAAATTCTAAAAATGGCTCTTATTCCTTGTACGAGCACAATCCTAAAAGTTCAGGCCTCGAATATGTTTTGCAAGCATTAAACGAAATCTCAATCACCAATGACGAATTAATAACGGTAATTGAATTGTAGAGACTTTTCAGTGTTCAAGCAGCAAAGCTTAAATCTCTGTAAAAGATATTCTTATAAAAAGGGTTATACCAACACTGCTTTTTATTGGATTTTTGCCGAATCGTATTCGCACAGGAAAAAACGGCGCGTTTGCCCTTTATACTTATGATTAGCATCTCCCCTTTCTTCGGAGAGCGGTTCGGGGTGAGCTGATCGCGAGGTTACCCCGCCCCCGCGTTAAATTAGTAATTGATGCCGGGTGATGGCTAAATGCAGCCACATTTCAAACGTTTGCGTTGAGTTAGGACGCTTTATTGTTCACCAAAACAGAGTACCCGGAAATTCCGTCAACACTAACGATTGTAATAATCAGCCTTAGAAAAAACACGCTTTATTTCCTAACATGATCTGCGGATTTCCACCGCCAAAAACATTGCTTTTTTGCGCTGACTGAACGTTGTGGCTACCTAAATCCGGTTAAGTGACCTGTCGACCCGGTGTTGGTTCGATCTCAGCGCACATTCAGGATCAAATACTTTGGTGCCGACATAAAACGAGCAGCTTATCGGAATTTTACGCCGAATTCAACATTAACAAGGCCTCAACAACCCTCATTTCTTTGCTTTTTACTTAGCCAATACTACATAAAACACTGTTAATAAAAGGTTTATGACGCCGTTTTTTGGCCAGAACAAACGTTTGCGCTGTGTTTGAGGGGATGTTTTTTCGTTTTGAGATAGCTATATCTCTAATTTTCGTTGCTGAAGTTTTATTATAAAACTAACAATAAATTAATACACTGACCCAATTAATTCTAACACCGAAAATGTATGATTGAAATTTACACACTCTCTGATCCGGGTTATGCAAAAAGATCTTTTTCAAAAAAGAAACTTTTTGGTACCCTTTTTAAAATGGCTTGCTGTTGCCTGTTTTTAATGCTACCGGCACTGGCAAAAGCCCAAACCGTGGTAAACGGCACTGTAAAAGACAAGGACGGCCCCATCATGGGCGCTACAGTAACCGAAAAAGGAGCTAAAAACTCTACCACTACAGATTTAAACGGAAAATTTAAAATTACAGTTAAGAGTAGCTCCGGCATATTGGTAGTATCGTATATAGGATACAAAACCCAGGAAATTTCTTCGGGCAGCGCTGATGGCTCGACAATTACTTTGCAGGAAGATCTTAACAAACTGAACGAAGTTGTGGTCGTAGGTTACGGCTCAGTTAAAAAGAGCGACCTTACCGGCTCCGTAAGTTCGGTAAAGGCAAGTGAACTTAACTTACGCGGCACCACCTCAAATTTGGCCCAGGCCATACAAGGTAAAGCGGCTGGCGTAATGGTTCAGCAATCGAGCTTTGCGCCGGGTGGTACCATATCAATTACCATACGCGGCGGTAACTCTATTAATACAAGTAACGCGCCGTTATATGTAGTTGATGGTTTTATCTCTGATAACGGTAACCAGATAAACCCTAATGATGTTGAAGATATCCAGATTTTGAAAGATGCATCGGCAACTGCTATCTACGGTTCGCGAGGTGGTAACGGTGTAGTTTTAATTACCACTAAAAAGGGTAAAATAGGCTCCACAGTAGTTGAAGCCGATCTATCAAACGGTCAGCAATATTTAACTTATCATCCATCGCTATTAAACGGCCAACAGTATACCGATATTCAAAATGCAACGGCTGTTGAAGATGGCAAACCGCCGATATTCCCTTCAAATTACCCATTGGCCAACACCAATTGGTTAAAAGCTGCTACTCAAAATGCAACTGTTCAAAACCGCAATTTAAGCATCAGCAGCGCCGACAAAGGTTCAAAAATTTATGTATCGGGTAATTATCTCAAACAACTCGGCGTATTAAAAAACACCAGTTTGGAGCGTTATACCGCAAGGATTGGTGCTGAAAAAACATTGAACGAAAACTTAAAACTAAGCGCCAACTTTTATGGAGCAAGCGGTAATTCAACGTTACAATCATACTCCGGCGACATTACCCCACCATTGTTTGGACTGTTAACGGCACAGCCCAATATCCCGGTTTATAACCCGGATGGTACTTATTATGTGTACCAGGGTAAAAACAATGCGTTGGCCACCCTTTTGGAGCCCACCAACAAAAGCGGCAGCAAATTGATGAACGGTAACGTTTCTTTAGATTATATTTTATTTAAAGGTCTTACCTATCATCTGGGCGCAGGCAGCGAGTACAGCCAGGTTACAGCAGGTCAATACACTCCCCGGACATTGGTTGCAGGTAAAGCAAATGGTGGTATAGCCAGCGAGCAAATGTCGACGGCTTTCAGGTGGCTGGTTGAAAACTATTTGACCTACAAATACAAGATTAAAGATCACGACTTTACCTTATTGGTAGGTAATTCGAACCAAAAAGACGTTGCCGAGTCACTTGGTGCAGGTGCCAAGGGTTTCCCTACCGATGTTTTTCTGTATTATAACTTAAGTGCCGGTTCTACAGTAAACGGTTATAGCAGCGGTAAATCTGAGTCGTCACTTACCGATTATTACGGCAGGTTAAATTATGCTTATAAAGATAAGATACTGGCTACATTTACTTTAAGGGATGATGCTTCCTCGAAATTCGGCAGCAACTTCAGGCATGGTATTTTCCCATCGGGGGCTGTGGCTTATAAATTTGGTGATGAGGATTTTATTAAAAACTTAAACACTTTCTCGAATTTAAAAGCAAGGGTAAGCTACGGTGTTACAGGTAACGACAGGATCAACAACTACCAATACCTGAGCACATTTGGTAACTATAGCACAGTGCTTAGCCCGGGCGGGGCGTTGCAGGTAGGTATTGAGCCGTCTACTTTGGCAAACCCCAACCTTAAGTGGGAAAGCACCGCGCAATTTGATGCAGGTTTGGATATGGGTTTTGCAAATGACCGGATTAACGTTACTATTGACGTTTACCGTAAAAAAACCAGTGATCTGTTGCTTAATCTTCCAATAGGCCAATGGTGGGGCTTTAATACCCAACTGGTAAATGCCGGTGCCATTGAAAACAGGGGTATCGAGCTTTCTGTAAATACAAACAACATCCGCTCAAATGGCTTTTCATGGAACACCAGCTTTAACATTGCATACAACAAACAAAAAGCTTTGGACCTCGGTGGTATCAAAACCATCAGCAGCAATACCGCTAACCCAAGCGGAACGGTATCGGGCCGCGAGTTTTCGCGGTTGCAGGTAGGACAGGAATTGGGCGAGCTTTACGGCTACGTTTATGCAGGCGTACTTAAAACCGGCGAAACTTATGCACCGCAGCCAAATTCAAAACCAGGCGATCCTAAATATGTGGACGTAAATGCTGATGGTAAAATCACCCCTGATGATCAGAAATACTTAGGTAACTCAAACCCTCATTACACCATGGGTTTTGGTAACGATTTTCACTACAAAGGTTTTGACCTTAACGTGTTTATCCAGGGCGCATTTGGATACAAATTGTTTAATATGAACAGGTTGGTTCTGGAATCGACAACCAGTACCGACGCCTTGAACAGGTTTGTGGCCGGCAAAAACGAAAATACTGACATCCCGCGTGAAGGTTACTTCCTGAGCACTTATGGCGGTTACGTAAACTCACGCTTTGTGGAGAATGCTTCGTATGCCCGTTTAAAATCTGTTTCATTAGGCTATAACTTCCCGTCTTCATTGTTCCAGCGCATTAAAATTGTGCAGGGCATAAGAATTTATGGTGAAGCACAAAACCTGCTTACCGTAACAGGCTACAAAGGAACCGACCCGGAAGTAAACGTACATACAGGCAATACCGCAGGAGGTTTGGATTTCAACGCCTTCCCTGCGTTCAGAACCTTCGCTTTTGGTGTTAAAGTATCTGTTCATTAATCATAATCATCCATTAACGGATCAACATAAAATTAATAAAATGAAAAAATATAATATTACCCTGATCATAGCTGCTGTGTTTTTGCAGTTCTCCTGCAACAAGAACCTCGACCCGAAGGTATACAGCAACTTAACCAGCACTAACGCCTTCCACACACAATCAGACGCGGTGGCCGCGGTAAACGCAGTTTACGCCCGTTTAAAGGGCCCCGCCGTTGGCGACAACTTTGACTATTGGACAGTAAGACACTTTGCCCTTACCGATTTAACGACAGACGTTGGCCATTGCGATTATGGCGGCGACCCGGGTCAGCTTTCATTGGTTCAATGGAACTCAGCAAACGGTTTATTGGCCGAGGACTGGAAACAAATCTATAAACTGATTGCAGATGCTAATAACGCCATCTATAATCTTTCGGCTATGACCACAATCAGTAATGACGCTAAAAGCCAGTTCCTTGCAGAAATGAAGTTTTTGCGCGCCATTGCCTACCTTGACCTGACAGATGCATGGGGGCCGGTAGTTTTGGTAACCGAAAAAGACATTGCAAATCCTAAATACACAAGCCAGCCACCTGTTACGTCTGTTGCAACTATTGATGCGCTGCTAATATCAGACCTGGAGGGTGCTATAAGCACTTTGCCTGTTGATTATCAAAACAACAAATATTACTCAACAAACGATGTTGGCCGCGCTACAAAAGGCGCTGCCATGACTTTACTGGCTAAACTATACCTGCGTCAGCACCAATGGCAAAAAGCTGCTGATTTAACCAAGCAGGTTATGGATCTGGGCATTTACCAGTTATATCCAACTTATGCCGGTTTATTTAAAGAGGACAACAAATGGTGTTCAGAAAATATATTTTCGGTATTGAGCGATGCAAACGTAAATGGAACTGAGTTGCTGAATCACTTTGGCCCGCTTAACCACCCGGTACTAACAGACAGGTGGCAGTATTATGCCGTAACCTGGGATTTTTATAACAGCTATGGCGATGAAGACGACCGTAAAAAAATGTTCTTTACCGAGTACGATGGTGTTGATGGATTAACGCACAAAGAAGCCCCAACATTAGGTGCAACCCCGCCGGCAGGTGTTTTGTATATGCCCGATGTCGCAACCATGAAATATGCCGACCCAAGCAGAGCTGATAACACTTACTATGATGGCCATAGCGTTGATATTTTGCGCTATGCGGATGTATTACTAAGCAGAGCTGAAGCTTTAAACGAGTTGAGCGGACCAACTGCAGAAAGCATAGGGTTAGTAAATATGGTTAAAGCACGGTCGCATGCTAAACAATTAGTAATGGGCGAGCTTAACCAATCTTCATTCCGCGACGCACTTTTACAGGAGCGCGGCTGGGAATTGTATTATGAAGGAAAAAGAAGAGCCGATTTAATGAGGTTTGGTAAATATGATGTAGTGGTAAATGCTTACCTGAAACGGGCGGGCCTAAACCAGACAGTAACTTTACCCCGCGATCAGTATTTCCCTTACCCTATAAACCAGGTGAACATCAACCCTAACCTGAATAATTCAGGAAGGCAATAATTGCTCCCCAATTATCTATATAAATAAGAATATACGGCCTTAAAAAGCTGTATATTCTTTACCTTTTAAAATAATGAATACAAAAAAACGGGGTATAACAAAGCGTTGGGTTTGTTATTTAGCAGTATTAGCAATTGGCATAGCCTTTACCGGCTGCGGCAGTAAAGCTATTGTTAAAGAAATTCACGTTGGGTTACACAATAATAACGATTTAAAGATACAGGTAGATGTGACCACCAGCGGCCCTGCCGATGTGTATGTGGAGTATTGGGCAGATAAAGATAGAAGCGGCCGAAAATTCAGGTCTTTGTTGTCGAAAAACAAGGACATGAATTCGCTCGTACTTTGCAATATCGTTCCCAATACCGACTACGCTTACAATGTGATAAGCCTTAGCAATGGGGTAAAAAGTGTTAGCAAGGTGTACACTTTCAAATCGCACGAGCTGCAAATGTTTTTGCAGGATCAGTTTAAGGCCAAAACGGCGGATAAAACAGCTTTACCGGCAGAGTTTAAAGATGGCTTAATGCTTATCAATAAACGTTTTGCACCCGGGGTAGCCTATTTGGTTGACCACCAGGGACAGGTAAGATGGTATCATATGATCGATCGCCTTGGCTTTAAAGTGATCAATTTTACAAAAGAGCACACCTTGCTGTCCATTTTGGGACGCAATGATGAGCCAACCAGCTACGGCAGCGAGATACTGGAAATTAACCTGCTTGGCGATACATTATTACACCTGACCAAAGGTCAGGGCGATTTTCAGCAAACTATACACCACGAGATCCTAAAAAACGATAAAGGCCAGCTGGTGACTTTGTTTGTCGATCAAAAAATAATAGATCTTACTGCTATTGGTGGCGGCAAAAAAGACACCGTGAACGGCGATGGCATTATGGTAATGGATAAAACAGGCAAACAGCTTTACAAGTGGAGCGTGTTCGACGTGATGGACCCGTTAATGGATAAAAAACTGCTAAAAACAAAAAAGGACTGGATGCATGCCAACAGCCTAAATTATGATACCGATGGTAACTACCTGATGTCGTTTTACAACAACGGGCAAATCTGGAAGATTGATGCTAAAACCGGTAAAGTGATCTACAAATTTGGCAAAGGCGGCACCATAGCCTTGCCTGCCGAATGCAATTTTACCCAAGCCCACGCAGCCCATATCAATCAGCAGGGCAATTTGATGTTTTTTGATAATGGCGTTGAGAAACACCAGTCGGGCGTGTTTGCCATGAAAATTGATGAACAAAACAAAAGCGCCAAAATTGCCATGCACTTTCAGTTGCCCAAGCAGATATTTAACGGCCGCATGGGCAGCGCGTATATGATAAACGATACCAGCATTTTAGTATGCTGTTCCAAACGGCACATTATTGTATTAACCAACGCCAAAGGTGTGTTACAGTGGACGATGGAAACATCGGTACCAACCTACCGCGCCGGCTTTATTAAATTCCAACAACTTGACGACTATTTAAAACCATAGATAAAGATGAAAAAGATATACCAATATACAGCTATTCTGTTTGCCGCTTTGGTACTGGTAATTATGGGACAGCTGCTGTCATCATGCAATGCTACTGGTACCGGGCGGGCCAATAACCAGGATTCGTTGGCTACCCATGCCGATACGTTACTGACAGTTGATACCTCAAAAATCCCAAAGGGTAAATATGGCGCTGCCGTAAAATACGGGAGGGATTTAATGTTACATACTGCTTATTACATTGGCCCGGATGGGGTAAACGGTCATTACACCGGCAATAAAATGAATTGCACCAACTGCCACCGCGATGCAGGTACAAGGCCTTTTGCTTTTAACCTTGTGCGCTCTTTCCGCGATTATCCCCAATACCGGGCAAGGGAAGGCAGGATACTGTCGCTTGCCGAGCGGATCAATAATTGCGTGATGCGCCCCAACCTTGGCAGGCCTTTACCTTTGGATGGCAAAGAGATGATATCGATAATGGCTTACCTCAAATTCCTGAGTGATTCGTCACATACCGATAGTCATACAAAGGGCCTTAAAAACATGACAGTGGAACTACCTGATATAGCAGCGTCTTCAGACCGTGGCGAAAAACTGTATGCGCTGCATTGTCAGCGCTGCCACGCCCAAAATGGTGAAGGGAAAATGCTGGCCAGTAATGTATCCTATGAATACCCGCCAGTGTGGGGAATGCTGGCTTATCGCCCCGGCTCAAGCATGCACAGGGTTGTTAAACTGGCGCAATGGTTAAAAGGCAATATGCCTTATGATAAAACCACACCAGGCAAGGCATTTTTAACAGATGCTGAAGCGCTGGATATTGCAGCCTTTATTAACGACGATACCAAACATAAACGTCCGGCTCCTAAAACAACCAAAGAGGTTGATTACCCTTTTTACGAAGAAAAAGCCATAGATTATGACAAAGGACCGTTTAAAGACCCTTTCACCGAAACGCAACATAAATACGGCCCATACAAACCGATAATTGATTATTGGGAAGGTAAGGGGATTACGCCGGCTATTTGATAGTAACAAAAAATACGCTAGTTTAGCCACTGAAGCGTTTTTGTAAACGCTGATAATCAGCATATTTCACAGCGTTCGGGGTGTTCCGCGTGCAAAAATGGAACGCTTTGCTGGTGTAGGCAACGTAAAAGGTGGAGATAGAATAATCGCCGGCATTGGACACCGGCAATTGATCACTCCACCCTACTCACACTGTAGATCTTCACCGGCTTAACCAAATATTGCGAGGTATCTTTTTGTGCCTGTATTTTCTTCACCACATCCATCCCTTCGATTACCTTGCCAAAGGCGGCAAAACCCTGCCCGTCGGGGTTGCGGGCGCCGCCATAGTCTAAAGCCGGCTGATCGTTTATACAGATAAAAAACTGGCTTGTGGCCGAGTTTGGTCCGCTGCGCGCCATGGAGAGCGTGCCGTTTTTGTGCAACAAGCCGGTAAATTTGGTAGTTTCTATTTTTATACTGTCGAGGCTTAAGCTGTCAGGCACATTGCCGCCCTGGATCACCTGGATCTTTACTTTTCGGTCGGCCTCGTTAGCGGGTGTGCACACCCTGAAAAAGCTGCTGCCGGTGTACAGTTTCTTATCCACATACCGCATAAAGTTTGCAACCGTAACAGGCGCTTTGGCGGGGTAAAGTTCGATAGCTATATCGCCCAACCCGGTTTTGATGAGACAGTGTATTGTTGACTGCCCAAAAGCACTGAAAGTGATTGTTACTAATAAACAAAGGACGGCTATTTTCTTCATATCGCTTGGGTTTAGAATTATTGGGGAAGTTACTATTTTTTGACTTCATCGACCTTTAAATATCTTTTATAGGTGGAGTATCACTCGCCGGATGCGCATTCCTTTTCCCGGTTAGTGTAACGCCGGCACTTGCAACAATAACCAATGCAACCGCAAGCCATTCCTGAAATGACAAGTACTCATGCAGGAACAGGAGACCGGAAAACGCCGCCACGGCGGGCTCCAGGCTCATTAAGATACTAAACGTTTTTGCTGGTATTTTCCGCAGCGCATGCATCTCAAGCGTAAAAGGGAGGGCGCTTGACAGCACGGCCAGCGCAAGCCCCGGCAGCAGCATTACAGGTTTTAGGTGGATGAATAATCCGTTACCTATAGCAACCGGCAACACCAAGACAGACGCAAAAATCATCCCGATGGTAACGGCCTTTCCTCCATCCATTATTTTAGATATACGCCCGCCAAGTAAAATATAGGCTGCCCAAAGTGCGCCTGCAAGCAACGCAAACAGTACACCAAGAATGTCTAAACCCTTACTGCTCCATGGTGCAACCAATGCTATCCCCACGGCAGCAAGCAGAACCCATAGAAAGTCGATCAGGCGTTTTGAACCGACCAGGGCAAGCACCAGGGGACCTATAAACTCGATGGCAACACCCAAACCAAGCGGTATGCGGGATATTGCCATGTAAAAAATGGTATTCATTGCCCCTAACGTTAAACCATACAACGCAACTAATCTCCATTGCGTGGTTGTCAAATTTCGCAGGTTGGGCCGGTTAAAAATAACCAGGATGATGGCAGACAAAACTATCCTTAAAGAAGAAGTTGCGGCTGCGCCAAGTACAGGAAACAGGCCTTTTGCAATAGCCGCCCCACCCTGGAAACTGGTAATAGCCAATAGCACCGCGAACACCGCCGGAAATTCAAGCCCCTTTTTGTTCCTCATTTTATGCTTGTTTTGTCGCTTAAAATAATTATTTGGCCGACAACAGATGTCAGTTGAATGTCAGTTCAAAGAACAATATCGGGCGGATTTCATTTCAGCGTTCCATTTTTGCACGCGGAACACCCCGAACGCTATAAAAAACGCTGATTATCAAGCATTTAATTTTCTACATTTATCGATATTGTCGTAACAGGTGTTCGAAAAACCTTCTCCTTTGCCGTTATTGTCACCAACAAAACCGATGAACATTGTAAGCAGAATTAGCCCGCAGCTTTTTGCAAAGAGTAATATTTTGCACGCCAAATCCTGTCGGTGACAACACCAACATGGGCGAAAGAGGTAGCTTTATTGCTCTGTCAACGTATTTTGTTCACGATAATAACATTTCCAAAATACTCCAAACGCCACCATCAAATTAACCACAGCAACCACCCAAATCAGCTTAAATAGTATCATCCAAAAAATTGCTACAAACAAAAAGAATATCCACAGCATATACTTCTCCATATCCAGCCCGATATAGTATAACAGGCAATGAAACAGCATAGCGATACTGATACCAGCCAGTAACAACTCAACGGCAATCAGTGGGTTAAACCTGCTAAACAGCCAGATAGCTTCAGGCAGCATCAATATCAAATAAACCCCGGCGAAGCTGGCAAATAACTGCGCCCGGCTATAAGGCAGGCCACGGGTAAAACTCAGCCATTTTTCTTCGAAACAGCGTTCCTCGAATATCAGCTTTACATGGGCCACAACCACAGCCAGCAGGGCAATACCGGCCACACGGGTATCGTGCGCAACATCAGCAAACAACAGGAAGAACCCGGTTATCAATAGGTACGACAGGCCTTTGGTGATAAGCCAGGTAACCTTGTGCTGATCGAACACATTATAAATAAACAAGCTAAACCAGGGCTTGCGCCATTTGCTGCTGAGGGTTAACAGCCAGGTTTGGGTATTACCATCCACCAAATTATTAACTGTGCGGCGGTACAACACTGCGCCAAGAGTAGCCAGCAAAAACAGGTAAGCGATAATAGCCGCCGGAATTAGATAATAATGGTGCGCCACGCCCAATACCGCGGCAAACAGCCCGTAAACAGATATGGGCAACAGCAAAACCTGCTGCATATAAAACCAGCTTTTTAATTGTTTGCCGGGTGCGAACGCATTACTGCTGTAAAATAAAAACGCTTGGTTTACTGCCCCTATTTGCCCCACAACATAATGCCAGGTTTTAATACTATAAACAAGCCAGCACAAAAACACCACCCCCATCATTAGCGGACTGCTCGCAAGCGTTAGCATTAAAGTTTTATGGTAGTTCACAATCTGTCCCGGCTCAACCATGCCGAACAGCACAAAAAAGCCCACGGCCAAAATACCGGCATGCGCCCGGTAAAAACCCCGGGCAAATATTTTCAGGAGGATGGTGGTTAGTGGTGATTGCATAAGTTAATATTAAAAATTGTCATTGCGAGCGAGGAACGAGCGCGGCAACCGCGAACTCTACAGGGCGGCCCTGCATAGTTCGCGGTTGCTTCGTTCCTCGCAATGACATGGTGGAGAAGATTACCGCACATCCAACTCCTCCCTGTAATAATTCCCATAAAACAACATTAACGATATCCCAAAACAAACCGGCACCAATAGCCAAACGCAGCCAAACAATATTGCCAGCGAAATTGCAAAAAACAGGGCCAGCAACCAGGGTAAATAAGTATTCATGGCCAAGCCAATGCGGTATAATACGCAATGGAACAGCATTACAATCGCCATTAATAAAAAGAGCAAGCCGAAAGCTGTAAACAAGCCAAAGCCGGCAAAAAGCCATATACATTCAGGCAGCAGCAATAACAGCCATGTAAGTGTGTATTGTATATACAAACGGGTCAGGCTATATGGAAAGTTGCGGGTGATTGATAAATAAACCAGCCCAAACCTGTGTTGCTGGTATATCAGTACAGCATGCGCCATTACAACGCCAAGTATAGCAAATGCCGCAACCCTGCTGTCCGTCCTCACCTCTGCAAACGAAAACATTACGCTGATGATGACCATGTATGATAAAAGTTTCGACAGCACAAAAGCCAGCTTCAGCTTATCAAATATTTGATAAATAAACAGGCTAAAGAATGGTTTACCCCAGCTTTGGCCGAGGTTGAGCAACGTGCTTTGCCCTTTTTCGCGGACGAGGTTATTGATTTGTTTTAGATAGATAAATGCGCTAATGGCAATTAACAGCAGCGTAAATAAAATGATGATGACAACGGTTAAATAATGGTGAAACACCAGCCCGATTACCGACGCCAGCACCGCATAAAAAACAAAGGGCAGACTAATAATAAACTGCATATAAGACCAGCTTTTAAACTGCGCCTTGCGTTCTGCCGATAAAATGCTGTAATATAAAAACTGGTGGTGCTCAACGCGCAGCTGGCCGGCTACATATTGCCAGCTTTTAATGGTGTAAACAAGCCAGCAGGCAAAAAATAACAGCATCATGGCCGGACTGTTTACAAAGTTGATCAGGATAAAAAACTGGTAATACAGCTCTTTACCCGGTGGCAGCAGCTTAACATCGCCAAGCGTGTTGATGAAAAAGCAATAGCTAACCAATATTACAAACATAAAAATGAGCAAGCCGGAGTTTACTTTGTAAAAACCCCTGGCGAAAACTTTAACCAGTATATTGCTCAATGGCTTTGGCATCAGCGGGTAAATTGCAGGGTTTGGGCATCAACCAATAACTCGCCGGCATCAAGATGCTCGTCAACGTCCAGTGCCTGGTGCGATGATAGCATAAAACTTACGCCGTTGTCGCGATGCTCGTCGCGTATCCAGCTGTAAAGTATTTTTAACGATTCAGTGTCGATGGTGATCAGCGGCTCATCGAGTAATATCAGTTTGGGCTTGCCTAAAAATGCCAGTACCAGCGATAGTTTTTTCAGCATGCCGCTGCTATAGGTGCCGATTGGGCGGTCGATATAGCTTTGCATTTTCATGCTGCTTATAAACTGTTGCTCCTGCCCCGCCGGCGCATCTTTGGCCGATGCAAACAGCTTTACCATTTCCATCCCGGTTAAAAACTCCGGGAACAACGGCTCGGCTTCGGCAAAATTTACGAGGCGGCGGTAGGCAACCGGTTGTTTTTTTATGCTGATGTTGCCTTCCAAAACAATATCGCCATCAAACGCCAGAATGCCCGCAATTGATTTTAGCAGCGTGCTTTTCCCCGAGCCGTTAACACCTTTTATCCAGTAAATACCCGGCTCAATGGCAAAGTCATCAATTGTTAACGCAGGAAAATTCCCATAAAATTTTTTGAATTTTATAAAATGCAGCATGCAGGAAGGTTTTTGGTTAGATTGTTGGGGTGATGAATTGTTACAGAAATAACTGCGCAAAAAAATGAAATTTTCAGGTCTTAAACAAAGAGAAGAACCTTATACGAGTGCAAGGTTTACGACTTATCAGTCGCATACCCATCGCTCGTATAAGATTCTTCACGATCGTTCAGAATGACAAAGGGGTTAGGTTACGCTACCGGTATCCCCAATTTCCCTCTCCAGTAATCGTTTACAAAAACCTGGTTGGGGTCCATTTTGTACCTTAGGGCCATCCAATCGTTCCATTTTGAGTATTGATCAGAGAAGTAGGTTACTCCGGATGTGCCATTAACCGTATCGGGGATGTATTTGCCCCAGTGTGGGCGGTAGTTGAATGGCGCCAGCAAATCCCAAAAACTTTGGTAAAAATCCGCCGGATTACCTTTGTTATGGCCAAACCAAAACACGTCAATACGGATAACATCCTGTTGGTACGATGGGCTGAGCCAGAAATCATTTTGCCTGGCCGCATAAATTTCAGTACTGAAACTAAGGTCGATGGTAATCGGCTGTGCATCGTACCAGGCTTTCAGCGCATCCATCACCTGCTCCGACTGGTTAATATCTATCCACAGTTCGGTAAACCAAACCGGCATCAGCTTATCACTCATCTGGTTATCCATTGGCAAACCGGTATACCAGCGGTCAGAAAACAGCTGCGGCCCTTTATTCCTATTAGTGAGCGTATCAACAGTAACAAAAATATCCATTATGGCTGGGAATATTTTAGGTGCGTAGTTAGCTTCCACAACGGCCTTAATAACTTGATACTCCAGCGGTTTATCTGCTAAAAGTTTTTGCAGCCAATCCGGCCACTGGCCTATGGCGGTGTATAAAATATCGGCCGCTATAGTGGCAGGAATTGGGCTGCCGAAAATATAAGGCACTTCCTCATATGGTTTTAAGCCATCAGCAGGAGGCGTTGGTGGCGGTGGTACGGTTGGCGGGGTATTCATCAAGTCAAAAGCATGTTTTGCCCAGGCCTCCGCGCCGGCCTTGTCGGTACGTTTTGCCTGCCAGGTTACCATCCGCGCCAGGTCGGTGTCCGGCACATTATTTTGCTGCGGCCACCACATTAAGCGGGTATATTCAGTTTGCTCCAAAAATGCCTGCATGTCGGGCAAGCCGGGCGAATTGCCGAAAAGATTAATCGTGGTGCATTTATCGGCATATTCAATAGTTTCGGACCCTGCGATATAAAACTGCGGGATGCACTTGAAAGTCGCTGATACGATAACGCCAAGCAAACCCATAGAGGCAACACCCACAGCAAAGAACGGGTCATCGGGGTTACCATCTGCCGGCCGGGTAAAAGTAGTAATGGCCGCACCCTGGCCTGCCTGGCAGGCAACCACATCAACACTTATCACAGCATCTTCAAACGAATACTGCGTTGAGCCGCCTGATGAACCGGTCGACAAAAAGCCGCCGATAGTTTGATGGGTGATGCCACCCAAATCGGGAAGCGCGAGCGGGGGAGTCATGTTATCCAATTGATAACATAAGGAGTTTTCCACCGTAGAGATGCCCGTAGGGTCAAACGGATCGACACCGAGATGGCATCCTGCCTGCACTTTTACCGTGTTGGCATCAAGCATTTCGATGGCATACATTTCGGAAAGCATCACGTATTTGTAGGTTTTCCCGGTTACTGATTTTTTTTCGGTCTCAAGGTCGCCTATTAAAGGGAATGAATGGCCTGAGCCGCGAAGGCAAATAATCTCGTTGTTGGCTACAGCATCGTTTACGAGTGTAATTACGTCGGTGTTGTTTTCGGGCAACCAATAGGTAGCCCCGTTTACAATTATTGTTTTCATTGCTATAAGATTTAAGTGTGGCTAATTTAACTATTAATTATTCAACATTGCGCAATAATTTGACTGTTAATTTCGAAATATTATCGATTTTAACCAGGGAGATACACCGGCCGGCGCGGAGTACGCTAAGAATTAATCCTGCACAAACGTGTAAGTTTGATACATTGCTTTGTAATAAATTTTCTTTTTCTGCGCTCTTCGTGCATTCTCCGTATCTCTGTGGTTAAATTTGCCACACAAAACATTAAACAAACTACCCATGAAAACAATCCAAATTGAAACATACGGCGATTCAAGCGTACTACAGTTAAAGCAGGCCGATGAGCCGCAACCAGGCGACGGCGAAATTTTGATAAAAATAGCCGCCACCACGGTAAACCCTTTTGATATGAAGGTGCGCTCAGGTTCGATGCAGAAGGTGGTACCCGTTAATTTGCCATGGATACCCGGTTCGGACGCTGCAGGAACAGTTAAAACCGTTGGCAGCGGTGTCTCACGGTTAAAGGTGGGCGACAAGGTATTCGCGTCCTCATTTGGCGGCACATACGCGGAATATGTGGTCGTTAAAGAGGACAGCGCAGCTTTAATACCCAAAAACGTAACACTTAACGAAGCCGCAGCCCTTATCATACCGTTGGTTACCTCCTACTCATTTTTGGTAGAAGGCGGCGAACTGAAACAAGGCCAGCAGGTACTGATACATGGCGCTGCCGGGGCAGTTGGCGGAGTGATGATACAGTTGGCCAAAGCATTGGGCGCTTATGTTATCGGCACAGCATCGGGCAAGGGCCTCGAACTGGCAAAATCTTTAGGTGCTGATGAGGTGATAGATTATAAAAACCAGGATTTTACCAAACTGGTAAAAGATGTTGATTTGGTAATTGACCTTGCAGGCGGCGAAACCCAGGTTAAATCATTCGCGGTAGTTAAAAAAGGAGGCAAATTACTAAGCGCTGTAATGCCGCCATCGCAGGAACTGGCACAGCAGTACGGTATTACCGCGCAATTTATTTCATCCGCACCGTCACATAAAAAACTGGAGTTCGGTGCCAAACTGGTGGAAGAAGGAAAAATTAAAACACAGGTTGCCAAAACCTTTAAATTGGAAGACGCCGCCCAGGCACAGGATTTGGTTTCTGGTGGCGGGGTTAATGGGAAAGTGGTTATTGAAGTGGGTGGCTAAATAAGGTCCTCAACATCACGTCGTTGCGAGGAACAATCCGCCAGCTGGCGGACTACATAGGACAATCATTTTACGGTATAGTTGTGGTGACCTAAATGCGGCGGATAGGTCACCACAGTTTTATTGCTTCGTTGATTAGCGTACGTAGTCCGCCAGCTGGCGGATCGTTCCTGGCAATGACGATTTTGTTTTAATTTTACTTACTGATTTTAGTAAACACCATATGCCCCTCGGTAATTGATTTTGAGGTACCGCCGGTGTACGGGTATTGTTTGGCTACAAAACTAAAGTCGCCTTCAACCTTATTGCCTACCGTATCGCAAGTGGTAACGTTTATCGACCCGGATTGCGAATCGAAACTTAAAACCGGCGATTCCATATAGGTTAAAAATGCACCGGTGCCAAGGGCTGTGCCTGCTGTTTTGTTGCCTGTTGTTGGTGCAAAGTGAAACTCCAGTATTTCTACTCCGCCTTTATAAGCGTATACATCCATCATTCGGCCTACAGCAGCAACGCTGTATAATGTGGCATTTGCAGAGTCGACTGTTATGGCTGCGCCGCCGTCGAGCTTAAACGTAAATTTGCCGGTTGTTTTTGCCGGGGTTGGTGTTTTACTATCTTTTTTGCAGGCTGCAATTGCAAATGAAATAAACAGGCAAACGCCTATTATTTTTAAAAATGAAGCAGGGATTGTTTTCATGATTTAGTTTTGCGCAGTGCTTTTAATTGTTAAACTGCATAGCAAACCACGGGATAAATTTCAACTGTCGAAATACCATCAAAATGGCATATTTTACTAAGTACCACTCGCAACGCATTTTTCCGGCAGGCAATAACAACCGCAATAAACAACGATAAATTAAGTTTTATACCAGGCATAAATTTTAGGGATTTATAATTTGAGTGGATATAATATCCTGCAAATGAAGGTAAAAATTCAAAAAGGCGACCGTTCCAAAATCCGACATGGAAAATCCGACATCCGAAATAAAAAAATCCTTATGTTTGACTGTATTTTTTCTACACATCCCTAATAAAACAAATGAGTAAATTTTGGGCATATCTAAAATCCAGGCAATTCCGCGTTAATGTGCTGTTGGCCGTTGGCGTGGTTGTGGTGGTGTTTATGGCAATCATCTTCGGCTTAAGCATTTACACCCGCCATGGTACAGGCGTACCGGTTCCGCAGTTAAAGGGCCTGCAAGCCGACAAGGCCATCAGCATATTAAAAGACCAGGGATTTGATGTTAAGATAGATTCGGTTTACGTGCTCGACAAAACACCAGGCTCCGTTATCGAGCAGGACCCCGACCCGGGTACCAACGTAAAAGAAAACCGCACCATTTATTTAACCGTGGTAACGCAGCTTGCGCCGCCCATTAAAATGCCCGATTTAGAGCCCTATACCTACCGCGAAGCTATTGCTACGCTGGCGAACTACGGGCTTAAGGTTGGTGACACAACTTACAGGTCGGATATAGCACGCGACCGGATACTCGAAATGCGTTTCGGCGGTCAGCCCATAAAGGCGGGCACCCAAATACCCAAAGGCTCGCGAATAGACCTTGTGTTGGGCAACGGTGAAGGCGCCAGCGAGGTTGATATCCCCGATTTGGTGAACCAGGATCTTGACGCTGCTAAATTTGTGATAAAAAACGGTGGCCTTACCGTGGGTACTATCACCTACCAGGGCGCTATTACCGATTCTACCAGTTTAGTGGTTGTGTCGCAATCGCCTATGAAAACAGATTCGGCGAGCAAAACCAGCAATGGTACCAGGATAAATCTTACAGTATCGCAGGGTAAAAAAGATGCCATCAATCAATAGCCTGGAATTGCACGACCGCTTGCAAAGCGGAGAAACGTTAAACCTACTTGATGTTAGGGAGGAAATTGAATACCATACCTATAACATTGGCGGTAAAAACATTCCCCTTTCAAAGGTTAATGAAAACATAAACCAACTGGGGTATAACAAAACAGACGAAATTATTGTTATTTGCAAGGCAGGCCTGCGCAGCCAGACAGCAACTGACCTGTTAACGCGGAATGGTTACCTGCAAGTACGCAACTTAACCGGAGGGTTAATGGCCCTCCAAAAATTAAAACAACAAACACTTTAAAATGACTAATAAAAAAGCATCATCGGGCCATACTTTCAGAAAGTTTGTGGTAGTTATGGTGATAATTTTAATAATAGCAGTGGGCTTTACCGGTCTTAATTATTACTTAAAATACTATACCCCTAACGTTACCGATAAACAGGAATACCTTTACATACACACCGGCGCCGATTTTAACGCCGTGTATAAAACCATACAGGACAAGGGTATAGTGAAAGACACGGCATCGTTTTATAAAGCTGCCGAAAACATGAACTATGTGAGCCGGGTTAAGGCGGGCCGCTATCACCTTAAAAGCGGTATGAGCAATCGCCGGCTGATAAATATGCTGGCCTCGGGCACACAGGAACCGGTTAACTTCTCGTTCCATAATTTAAGGCTGAAGGAAGAGTTTGCAGGCTTTGTAGGCAAGCACCTTGAACCTGATTCGGTATCGATGGTACGCCTGCTCGATTCCGCAAGCTACCTGCAACAATACGGATTAACGCCCGATAACGTATACGTGGTGTTTATGCCGAATACTTATCAACTATACTGGAACACCACGCCCGATAAGTTTTTTAAGCGGATGTATGCCAATTACGAAAAGTATTGGACACCCGAACGCAAGCAAAAGGCAGCTGCCTTGAATTTAACCCCGGTTGAAGTATCTGTACTGGCATCAATTGTGGATGCCGAAGCCTTGCACGACGATGAAATGCCAGCCATTGCAGGCTTGTATTTAAACCGCCTCAAAAAAGGCATGAAACTGGAAGCCGATCCAACAGTTATTTTTGCCGAACACGATTTTACCATTAAAAGGGTTTTAACGAGGTACCTGTCGATAAATTCGCCATATAACACCTATTTGCATACCGGCCTGCCCCCCGGTCCTATAATGATGCCGTCGGTAAATGCTGTTGATGCGGTACTTGACTACCAACATAACGACTACATCTACATGTGTGCCAAGGCCGACTTTTCGGGCTACCACGCATTTGCTACAAACATGACCGACCATATGGTGAATGCTCATGCATTCCAAAAGGCGCTTAACGACAGAAACATCAGGAAGTAATGTTTGAGCATTCTACCAAAATACGGGTGCGGTATGGCGAAACCGACCAGATGGGTTACATGTATTATGGCAACTATGCCCAGTTTTACGAGGTTGGCCGAGTGGAAATGCTGCGCAGCATGGGGTTAACCTACAGCGGCATGGAAGCATCGGGTATTATGATGCCGGTTGTTGAACTCAGCTGCAAATACCTGAAACCAGCCCTTTACGATGAGGAAATTACCGTAAAGGTAATTATGAAAGAGATGCCGCGCATCCGCATCCATTTTAACTATGAGCTTTATAACGAAAAACAGGAACTGATAAATACCGGCGAAACCCTGCTGGTATTCATCAACATGACCACCAATAGGCCATGCCTTGCCCCGGAAGATTTCAGAAATAAATTGAAAGCTTTTTTTGAGTAAGTTTACCCGTAAATGATTTGTAGTTCGCCTCACCCTGCCCGCTCCAAAGGAGAGGGTCATGAAAAGGCTGCAGGTCAAGTCCTCTCCTTTGGAGAGGATTTAGGTGAGGCTACCAAAAACATTGTGGGGTAAATTTGAAAGCATCAATAAATGAAGTGGGCACATCGTATATTACTGCGGTTCGGGTTTTACAAAAGGTTCATTAAATGGTCGAAGGGGTATGTATTGCCCGGCTTCCATCCCTTGCCTTTGTATGACGTAGCGGCATTTTTCTCCCACGAAATACAGCAGCGTACCCTGCTTAACAAAGCGTCGGCACTGGCATTTAACTTTATGCTGGCTTTTTTCCCGGCCACCATATTTTTGTTTACGCTTATCCCCTACATCCCCATAAAAAACTTCCAGGCAGAATTACTGCGGGTTTTGGCGACGGTTTTACCGTATAACGCCTACATGGCGTTTGAGGCCACCATTGAGGATATTGTGCGGATACATAATGGCAGCTTGTTGTCCATCGGCTTTGTTTCAGCGCTTTACTTCGCCACCAATGGCATCGTAAATTTAATGCAGGCTTTTAACAGGTCCTCATTAATTATTGAAAAGCGGACCTGGTTTAAGAGGCGAAGGATTGCTTTATCCCTTACAGTGGTAATAAGTGTGGCGTTACTCGTCGCAATTACCTTATTAACCGGTGGTGAGGCATTGATAGCCCTCTTAAAGAAGCACATTGGGGCTGATAGTGTCTTTTGGATATACTTGCTTAAGCTGGCGCGATGGATAATCGTGGTGTCGATATTTTTTGTGACGATATCCCTGCTTTACCGCTACGGGCCCGCAAATAAACAGAAATGGAAGTTTTTAAGCACGGGTTCCATTATGGCTACCATACTGGCTATATTGACATCGCTGGGGTTTGCATATTATATCAACAACTTTTCATCCTACAATAAGGTATACGGCTCCTTAGGCGGGCTCATCATATTGATGCTCTGGCTGTATTTAAACTCCCTTATCCTGCTGATTGGCTTTGAACTGAATGCCAGCATCGAATACTCCAAACGGAACATTAAGGAAGTGAAACCGATGTTTAATACGTTCAGGAAAAGGCCTGTGGAATAACGTAAATCCTGCTAAAATGTATTATTTATAGTTAAAGACTATCCTATAAACCCTCTCCTTGAATTTTCTCTAATAATTGACAAAGTGTAAGGTCTGATACGGCATGCTTCGATTTCCCTTCTGTTCTAATTTGCTCTAGAGCTCGAATAATATCATTGCTATCATTTAAATTTTTGAATCCGCTACTGAAGTTGTTAGTTAACTTAGCGTGGTTGCAAACCCCAAGTTTACCAACAACATTCAGTACTTTAGGAACGTTGATAAAAAAATCGGTTTTTGTAGCTTTTTCATAACTGATATCAGTTACGTTTCCCATATATTCTCTTTTGCCCCATTCGGGTCCTAATTTTTTCAATCCAAAAAGCCTGGCATTACTATACATGGACAATTCTGGAACAGTATCTAACTCAAAATCCAAAAACCAAAATGTTATTTGCCCCCTATTTTTGAAATGTTCAGACTCAGTTAAATAAATTCCAATATACTTTCCACTTGAATTCTTATATGATAAACACATTCCCGAAACATAAGGTGATTCTATTTGAACCGGAATCTTCTTTCTTGCCCGTGCTTTTTCCTTAGGTTTGCCAATCTTAACAATAAAATCTTCTAACACTTTTTCCCGCTTTTTTAAAAAGGCCGCATCTGCATCTAGTTCTTCATTGTATTTTATATCTTCTTTTGTATCTACTATTTTTTCTACTTCTTCAAATATCTCTGTTGTTAACACCTTACACTCCCAACAGGCTAACGCTAATCCTAACCATACGTTTGTTCTATCATATACAAGATTTTCCTTTTGTTCTTCGAGGACAATTGTGGCGATGCAATCAGGATTTTCCCCCAAGTCATATAATTCCAGAAACCTTTCATGAATTTCACAAGTAGTATCATTACCTAAGATTACAGCGCTCCAGGCTCCCATAGTTGTAATTTCGATTAAGGTTAAAGTGATTTATTGGCAACAGATATATTTTAATGTCGTGGATAAATATATGGCTTCTGCTTTCAAAATCAAATAAACACTTTATGAAGATTTACAGGTCTGCGTCAACTAAATTTATCATTATTTAAACTAATTCTAAATAATATTTGCCATTCCAAATAGTGCTTATATCTTTGCGCTTAATTAGACTTAATCTAAATAACGAATGAAAGCACTATATCTCTTATCTACTCGTATCATTTTCCTGCTATTAATATGCTGCAGTATTGTTAAAGCCGATGACGACCTGGCTACCGGGAAAATATCAGGCACTGTAAAAACTTCTGACGGGCAGTCGGCTGCGTTTGTAACGGTATCTGTTAAAGAACTAAACCGCTCAACCAGCACATCCGACGATGGCAGTTTCGTGATTAGCAATATTAAGCCAGGTAATTATACCCTGGTGGTTTCATTTATCGGCACCCAAAGCCAGGAAAAGCCGGTTACGGTAATAGCCGCTAAAACCGTAACGGTAAATTTTGCATTGACCGAAACCTATTCAAAGCTAAACGAGGTTGTTATCAGCGCAAACAGAACGCCTAAGCCTGTTTCGTTAGACAAAGCAAATATCCGCGCGCTTGATTTACCACAAAGTACCGGAACCGTAAACAGCCGTGTTATTGAAGACCAGCAGATAAACAGGTTAGGCGATGCGGTGAAAAACGTTGCCGGCGTATCATCAACGCAAACCCGGGGTGGCGTAGGCGAAACATTTTCGGCGCGAGGGTACAGTATCGGTATAACAGGTGCATCGGGCAGTATCTTTAAGGATGGTGTATTAACCAACACAGCAGGCTTTCCTGAAGCAAGTACGCTGCAATCGGTAGAAATATTAAAAGGAAGCGCTGCATTGCAATATGGGAACGTATCTGGCGGGCTAATAATTAATATGGTTACCAAAAAGCCACAATTTGATGCCGGCGGCGAAGTATCTATGCGTTATGGCAGTTATAACATGTTCAAACCCAGCGTGGATGTTTATGGTCCGTTAAGTCAGAATATAGCTTTCAGGCTGATTGGTGTCTATGAAAACGATGGCAGCTACCGTAACCATGTATACACCGAACGGAAATATGTAAACCCTTCCCTACTGTTTAACCTCGGTAAAAAAACCACCTTGCTTATTTCAGGCGACTACCTGCGCGAAAGCCTGACGCCTGATTTTGGCATAGGTTCGTTAAATAACGGCCAGGCTATTCCAACTATGGTCCCCCGCTCGCAATATATCAACACCTCGTGGGCCTACAGCCACATGAACCAGTTTTCGGGCATGGCAACCCTTAATCACCAGTTTAATGATAACTGGCACTTAAACGCTATCATATCGGCCCAAGGCACCAATATCGACTCGTACCAGGCGAGCTTGCCCAACACTGTAAGCGCAACCGGCGAATGGAACCGCGGGTTGGCCAGGGCAAAAACCACTGAAAATGACTATACCGGCCAGGTAAACTTAACCGGTAAATTTAAAACCGGCTCAATCGCGCATCAAATTTTAGTGGGAACCGATGTTACCAAAGTTTTAAACATTACCAATGGCTTCAGCATCGATGGCAAAAACATAAGCACCTATGCCTACGATAAAATAAACACCATCGACCTGGGCAAATATGTGCAGCGCACCGATATTCCAAACGCAATGGATACCGCACGCATTAAAGCGCCTGTGTACCGTGTAGGAACCTACGTGCAGGATTTGGTAAGTTTTACAGATAAAATTAAGATGCTGGCCGGTATACGCTGGTCGTGGCAACAAACATATCAAACCGATATTCAGTACCTGCAAAAACATACTTCAGGAAACGGCGTAGCTATAACCCGCTACGACCGCGCCTTCTCGCCGAAAGTGGCGTTCATATACCAACCGGTTAGTACAAGCTCAATTTATGTTAGCTACAGCAACAACTTTATTGTGAATAGCGGCACAGATGTTAACACCGGGCAAGGTCTTAAGCCATCGCTGGTTAACCAATACGAGGCCGGCGTGAAAAATGAATTGTTTAATGGCAAAATTATTGCCAACGTGAGCGTATACCGCATTATTAACAGCAACCTGGCTGTAGTTGCTCCTTTTAAAGCTGACGGATCGGTTAACAGCGACAATACCGTAAAACAGTTGAACGGAGAAACTACCAGCGACGGTTTTGATATCGATGTAACAGGGCATCTTTCAAAGAATTTTTACCTTATAACAGGTTACTCGTACAACAATGCACGTTATACTAAAACAACGGGTTTAAAAGGTTCGCCGATATTAGGCGAAAGGCTGGTTATCGGCCCGGTAAGTACCGCCAACGCCACGCTATTTTACACATTTACCAACCCAACCTTAAAAGGGTTTAAAGTTGGTGCAAGTGCATTTTACACCGGCAACCGCATGGCTGGCTACAACAATACCGTTGGGCAGGCACAGGCTTACAGCAGGTTGGTTCCGGTTGGTGGTTTTACAACGCTCGACCTTTCAGCAGGGTATACCTACAAAAAGATATCGTTGCTGGCAAGCGTAACCAACGTTACCAATACTTTAAATTACCTGATACACGATAACTACAGCATTACACCAATCGCCCCGCGCCAGCTTTTAACAACGTTGGCTTATAAGTTTTAACCGACCCGCTAACGGTCGATATAATAAATAAAAAACCCCGGCTATTCGGCCGGGGTTTTGTATGGAGGGGGCGCTATTTGTTCGATGGTCTTTTATTCGAATTTCATTATTCCATTTCGGAAGGTATAACCATTAAAGGTATATTACTGCCCGCAACTACTGCTGCAGTTGCGGATTTGCTAAAAATGGTTGAAAAGAAACCGTGTTGATGATGAATAAGGGCCAGCATATCCGAACCGTTTTCCGCACACAGCCTGTTTAGTCTTTTCACAACGTCCTTCCCCCATATTTGCTTGTATGTTACATCAGCTTGTTTTATAGCATTAATATGGTTCTGAATTGCTTTTTCCTTTACCGGGTCGTCCTTTTCCTCAAAAACTGAAACGTGGACAACCTCCAGTTCAAAATTTAATTTTTGCCCAAGGTTGCCCAGGTAGTTAATAGCATTAATGGCCGACAACTCAAATGCTGTAGCCAGTGTTACTTTTTTCAAATGAAGCATCTCTGCCTTTGGTGGGATGATCAGTACCGGGCAAGGGGCATGATCAAGCACGTCCATAGTATCGCTGCCAAAAATCAGGTGGTCAATTGTGCTATCCGTACTATTGCCAATTACAACCAGTTCTACATCATTTTCCGCGATGACAGCTGCTATGTTTTTACCGAGCGCTCCTTCGCCACATAGGAAGGATATCTGCGGTTTAAAGCCGTCCCCGGCTAATTCGGCAATAACTTGCGTTAATTGAATAGTGAGTTCGCCTAATTGAGTCTCACTTTTGCTTTTACTTAAAACAAAAGCTTCGGCAACCCAAGGGCCGCCGGAATAATCCGGAAGAATTGGATGGTCGTAATAAGTGTTATAAAGCAAAATATCGGCACTTAAACTTTTGGCATGCCGGGCAATAGTTTTAGCAGCGTGGCCAGCATTTTCTGAAAAGTCGCTTAGCACCAGGATCGTCTTCATAACAAACGTTTTTAAACTATAAAACTATTATTTGCCAGCTGACCTGGTTTTATTTATTGCTTTCTGTTTTACTAAATGTAAGCAACGGAACCTTGCTATAAAATGAGTAAGCTTTAGCATTAGATGGTAATAGCAACTTATCCAACAACGGCCTCGATTGGTGTGTAAATAGTGCCAGCAATGATGGTTTATTAGATTTAACTGCGGCATCAATATCCTCTAATAGTGTGTGAGTGATATTTCTTTCCCATTCAAGAATGTTAACAGGATAATGTAGTTTCCTCTTTACAAACTCCTTTATGATTTGCTCAGCTGGTTGAAATTCATACGGATACGCAATGTGGATCATATCGATATCCGCACCGATGGGCCGCGCAAATGCGACTACTTTTTCCAGTTCTCTTTCATAATCTGTCATATCTGTTGCGTAAAGGATATGCTTTAACTCCAATACATGATAAAAACTCGGAACAGCCAGAACCGGTACCGGGGAGTGGCTGATTAGTTTGCTGGTATGCGTTCCAAATAGTTTCTTTAGCCTGCCGGCGCCCCTTGTACTGATGCAGATATAAGCACAATCGTGCTTTTCAGCATATTCCATAATCCCGTCGACTACATCTATATTGCTGTGCAGCACCATTTGGCATGGCACGCTCGGCCCCGCAGTGCCAAATAGCTCAGCAGTAAATGCCGTTAATTTACGCATGGTTCTATTTTTAAAGCGCTGCCAGTACTCGCTGTATGCCTCGTCGGTCCATTTAAATGGCCTTACTAAATGGTATACGTGCAAAATAATAAGCTCAGCCTTTCTTGATTTCGCCAGGGTAATGGCAAACTGGATCGCAGATTTCGATTTGGCAGACAGGTCTGTGGTGACTAATATTTTTTCCATGATTAAGGGCCTCTATTTTTGATGTGCAATAAACAATGGCCTGCATGTATTTTTCATTAGCAAGTCGGCCATGCTGGTTTTAAACCAGCGCGACACATTACCGCGCTGATACGCGCCAAGAACTACCAGGACATTTTTGGGGATATTTTTAAGATAGTCTAAAATTTCCTCTTCCGGGTCGCCCTGTAATAAGGTATAAACTGCCTTCGGATAATGGCATTGGATAAATTCACGTACGAGGTTCTCGTCAGGGAGCTCCCGGGCTTCTTTAGCGTCGGTAACTGAGATTATTTCCGTTTCCTTGTCACACATCCACGGCAACATATAGTTAAACATTTTGATTGCATGCACAGACGAAGGTTTTCCATCGTAGAGCAAAACAACTTTTTCAATTTCGTGGTACTGCCTGGGAACGATTAGTACAGGACTTTGCGTTTCGGCTAAAAAGTCCCGGATGAAATTGGTTGGAGCTTTCTCGTTAATATGGCTCATGTTCTCATCCGCCCCTATCAAAACAAGGTCGCTGTAAATACTTTCCTTAAGTAATTCCTGCAAAGCAAAGTTCTTGTCGTGGTGAATGGCGTAAGAAATACCGGCTTTTTTGCAAGCCGACTCAAAAACAACAGACGAGATTAGTCTTGTCTCTAAGTCGTTTTCGCGCAGGCATTTTATTTTTGCCTCAGAAACTCCCTGGCTTCCAACCAAGTCATACAATCCATAACTATGATATAGGAAAGACTCAAGGAAAACGCCAGATAATAGCGCGCTACTGCTTTCGGCAAGCTTAATTGCATAGGTCAGCGTGCCTCCCGAGAATTGTAAGCCATCAAAAACGGCACTTATTTTTTTCATAGTTCGCAGATAAATACTCTCTAATCACAGATTGCTCAATGATTGTTTTCAACTCGAAAACCGATACACAAATTAAGTGAACAGCTTGCCTCTACCCCATGATATCTATCAGGTTTTTAACTGACTGTTGTCATCATTGACCATATTTACCTGTGGTATAAACTCAAATGTCTGCTGATGAACAGTTTCAGCCAGCATAGTCAGCGCCTTATTCTCTTTAGCGGTTTGATAACCAAGTTCAAATAACCTGTCAGCGTATTTGATATCGAACATGCTATACTTATCCAATTCCGGCTCAAATAAAATGTCACATAAAGCGGAGTTTTGCGCTACATTTTTAGCGATGGCCATATGAAAGCACTGATCGAATACATGAAGCCTATCCAAATTTTTGGCTGGTTTGTAGCGGCGGTTTACGTGTGAACCTATGATTTTATCGCATTTACCCACCAGGCATTCAGCGGGCAGGTTATTAAGCACACCACCGTCAACAAGGTACTGTCGACCATGTTTTTTGGGAGTAAACAGCACAGGGACCGAAGATGAGCCGATCAGCACATCAATTAACTGGCCTTTAGAGAAAGTTACTGAAGTCCCGCTAATCATATCGGTAGCGGTTACATATAAAGGAACGGAGAGCCTGTCAAAATCATCCATAGGTAATGCCGAATTTAATATCTGTTGCAGACCTGTGGCAGTAAACAGCCCGCCGGAAGACAACACGATTTTAGCCAGGCTGTTATTTTCTTTAACAACGTCCAATATTTGTTTAGGAGCCATGCCTGATGCATATAAGGCGCCGATAATAGCACCGGCGCTTACGCCAGAAATTACACCGGGCTTTATACTCATTTCATCCATTAGTTGTAAAAGCCCAAGGTGAGCGATTGCCCTGGCTCCTCCACCAGAAAGTACTAATCCTACTGTTTGCATCGTTTTAATTTATTGGATACTTATATCATACCTGGCAGATATCCTCAAATAAGGATAGTTGCGATTTACATTTGCAAAGCGAACGTAATGGCCATGCAGTGTAAAATATCCGCCCTCGGCACATGCAGAAAACCTCTCCGCAAACCGGTACCTCACTTCACTGGAAAGGGTGTGTAAAAAATAGTAAGACTTATTCCCGTTAACGGTTTTTAACCAGCCTCCCCTGTAGTTTAATGTGTAATAAAACTTGTTGGCGAATACCACACTTCCGCCGGCGTTTACTCCTATACCCATACCATAGTCATAGTTACGGCCGTAATACATGTAGCTGTCTGGTACTGCCCCTAATATTATTAGCCCGGTACCAAAGTTTGTATTTACTTTACAAATTTTTCCCAGCTTTAACTCCGAGAACAGGTTAAACTTTAGACTTTGCGCACTATAAAAAAACGACTGATTGTTAATATAATCGTAGTTGGCCGATAATACTACCAAATGGCGAAAATCCTCGGACGACCGGATGCGCCAGCCTATTAATGAACCGTACACGCTGATAATGTTCACTTTTGTAGAATCGTCCTTTCCAAATTCGGTATTTATTGAAATATTGCTAAACGGGGTTTTAAAGTCTTCATATGGTGTTCCATATAAAAGTTTAATATGTCCGAACCAGCCAAAGTCGCCCCCTTGTTTTCCTCCATTAATCTTTCGTATGCCGAGATCAAACTCCGCGTTTATAACAGAAGAGTCGCGCTCCGGTGAATTGGGAGCCACTTTACCCCATTTCCCATTCATTATCCTGGTTAAGCCATTCATTGGGTTTACTATCATCCCAAAAACTTCGCTAACCTGGCGTTTAACGCCGCGTGTGCGATTATTGACGATTTTGTTAGACAGGCGATACGTCATCTCGCCCAATACGATCCCACCAAAACCTGTATTGATAAAATCGTTTGTTGCCGGTGGCTGATTTTCAGCAGCAGTTTCCCATATATAACTACCCACAAGTGCAGCAGGTGCGGCTTGCCAGAAACTATACCCGTTGGCCCTGTACGCATTAAAAAACAAACTACCATGATAAGGGTGCCCAAACTGATTAGTGCCAAGGGGATCGTTATCAAAAGCCCAACTGGATGGTTTAATATTATTACTTAAAGTTTTAAAAGATATATAATAAACTTTGGCATGTCTGATATACCTGTCTACGACATATGGTGAAATTTCAGCCAATCCTAGCTCCAGGGCCGCACGGCCGAACTTTGGTTTACTTAAAGTATCTGTTGACCGGGCCTGAGCTGTCGACAATGCAGGTAAAAAACATAAAAAGATGAGTTTAAGCATCAAAAATCCGATCCTGAGTTTCATGATCGCGAAGGTTTTAAATACTTAAGATTGTCTGCCGCAAAGGTCGCAGACGCATAGTTAATAAATAAAAAACAGAGCAACGGCTTACTTTTTAATATGTCCATTACTTAGAAGTATTTTTCTTGTTTTTTGCCTTTTCCAGGTTTTTGAAATAGCCCCTGAATAAAAAATTATGCTTCAAAGCTTCCATATTCTGGTTAAAGCCATCGGTGCCTTTTTCAATATTTTCGAGGCTGCGGCTTATGTTTTGGGCTGCAGCTGAATCTTTTAGCAAAACATTCCAGGGTCCTTTGCTCCCTGTCAGGTCTCTGTTCAACTGCGTAACTAACTTGTCTGCATTTTCGCCTGCCATGCGAATTCGCAGCATAGCCTCCCGTAAGTTTTTCGCGAAGCTTGAATCTGCCAGTAGAATTCCAGCCCCACCCTTGCCTGCTTTAATCTGTGCTACCAATGTATTAAGGCTATTGGTCATTTCACCTGCATTTGCTGTGGTTTGATTAATGTGTCGTAACGATGATTTTAAACTCTTTCCAATGCCGTCGTCATTAAGCAAATCCATGAGGGCGCTCTTGTTAATTCGTAAAACAGTAATCTTTAAGGCATCAGATATGCCGGCAATGTTGGTGTTGGTTTTAGCCAGGGTTTGCAGCATTTCGTCCATATTAATATTTTTCTGACTGGCCAGCAGATCTCCTTCTTCAATGCGTGGGCTTTCTCCGGGTGAAGGCAAAATATTTACGATTTTATTTCCCATCAAACCCTCGGTGCCGATGGCGGTAACCGCATTTTTATGAATGTATGCCCTAACTTTATCATCAATTAATAAAGTAACCTCTATGGTAGTATCGTTAAGCAGCTTTATGGTTTTGACTGTACCGGCCTGTATGCCCGAAAATAACACGTTGCTGCCTTCGGTTAAACCGTTTAAATTTGAGAAGTGCGATTTGACCGCAAAATTACTACCGAACAGGTTATGATTTTTGCCTATCATATAAAAAGCCAGGATCAGTACCATTAGTCCTGCCAATACAAATACACCGAGCTTTAGGTTGTTTTCTCCCTGGTTTGCCATAATAATATTTATTCAAAAAATTGCTTTATGTGTTGATCTGTTGAGCGTTCAAACTCGTCATATTTGCCCTGTGCATAACATTTCCCATCAAGTAGAAGCGCCACACGGTCTGCCGTGTTTTTCACACAATTCATGTCATGGGTAATAATGATTGATGATGTATGATATTTTTTTTGAAGCTTTAAAATCAGGTTATCTATTTCTCTTGCTGTTACCGGGTCGAGGCCCGTAGTAGGCTCATCGTACAAAATAATTTCCGGCTGAAGGATCATCGTTCTGGCCAGGGCGACCCGTTTGAGCATCCCTCCTGACAATTCCGCCGGCATCATTTCAACGGTATGGGGCAAGCCGACATTTTCTAAGGCCTCTATAACCAGGCCATCCACCTTTTGCTGCGAAAAGTCAATCCAATGCCTGCGCAGTGAAAACTCCAGGTTTTCCCGCACGGTCATAGAATCGTACAGTGCGTTCCCCTGGAATAGGAAACCTATTTTTGTCCGCGTTCTGTCTAATTCTTCATGATTAAGATCCGGAATATTTTCACCAAACACCTTAATTGTTCCGCTGTCGGGTCTCAGTAAGCCAATAATACATTTAATAAGAACCGACTTGCCTGATCCTGATTTGCCCAGCACTACCACATTTTCTTCTTTCCCAACCTCCAGGCTAAAATCATTCAACACCACATTGGTCCCAAAGCTTTTATATAAATGTTCTATCACAATAACAGCTTCCATATTAATTAAGCCCTAAAATATCAGTGAACTGAACAGCCAGCAGATCGATTAGAAAAATCATAACAGACGATAGTACAACTGCCGAGTTAGCGGAATTGCCTACTCCCTGTGTGCCTTTGGTTGAATTGTAACCTTTATAGCAGCCCACAATGCCGATGGCAAATCCAAAGAAGAATGTTTTTGTAAAAGCAGGTAATAAATCGCCGAAACTAAGGCTGTGAAATACCTGGGTAAAAAACAAATGAAAGCTGGTTACCGAACGGATATTAACACCGATGTAGGCGCCAAACAAACAAATTGCGTCCCCCATAACAGTTAACACGGGCAACATCATTGTAGTTGCCAATACCCTGGTTGCAACCAGGTATTTAAAGGGGTTAGTGCCCCCTACTTCCATCGCATCTATCTGTTCTGTCACTTTCATCGATCCCAGTTCGGCTCCTATGCTACTGGCTATTTTGCCGGCAAATATTAAAGCGGTTATTACAGGCCCTATCTCCCGCACTATGGCAATACCGACCATTACCGGCAATTGCGATTCTACACCATAGGTTACCAATGAGGGGCGTAACTGCATAGTAAGCACAAGACCCATAATAAACCCGGTAAGCGCTATTAGCGGCAGCGATTTATAACCAATCAGGTAGCATTGGTTAAATAATTCCTTTATCTCAAACCGCGGCTTTATTCCGATTGAAAAAAACCGGCCTGTGAACTCGGCCAGGTTGCCGGTCTCTCCAAAAAACTCGCGGACGTTTGCAGTGAATTTCATAGCCTAAAGATAGGCTGCAAGCCCTGCCACCCTTAATGACAACACTCATGAGAATTACTGATTTACATCACAAATGGTTAACTCTCAACAAATTTTAAAACCCCGTCCCAAGTGCACATTAACACATGATAATAATCAGCGTAAATAATGACACCTGTCATCTTTGCCAGGTTGTATCGAACTAATTTTACATTGATTAAAAAACACTATCATGTTAGGTAAACTGAGCGAGCTACAAATAGAAGATATGCTTAAAAAGCAGGTAACCGGGAGGATTGCCTGCTGCGTGCGAGGGGTGTCGTACATCGTACCGGTCAATTACGTTTACGATGGTACTTACATTTATGGGCATTCGTCTGCCGGAAAAAAAATTAAAATGATGCGCAAGAATCCAAATGTCTGCTTCGAGGTTGACGAAATTCAAAACATCTTCCGTTGGAAAAGTGTAATTAGCTGGGGTAAGTTTGAAGAAATAACGGATGCTGATGAACGCGAGCGCACAATGCAGGGACTGATTCACCGGATTATGCCGCTTTCAAATAACCCCTCTGACCACCCATGGCATGGCATCACTAAAAACCCCGGCGATATAGAAAGCAAAGTAGAATTGATTATTTATAAAATACGATTGACAAAAAAAACGGGGCGGTTTGAAGATAATTAAAAAGCAAGTACAAAAAACTCCAGAGGAGCCTCCTATTTTAAACGCGATTTCCCTTCGATTAGAACACCTAATTCGATTCAGGCAGTAATCAAGGAGATAGCAGAAAAATAAAAACAAGAAATAATTGGCCTATTTCTTGTTTCTATTTTTAATAATTTTGTGATAAGGTGCCATTTTACTGATGCCTATTTTTGGTGTTTCCAAAACCTGCCTTTTCCTTCGGCTATCCATTCCAAAGCTTCACTTATCCTTTTTTGTCGCGTCTCATCTGTTTTGGCGTCAGTAATCCAAATAATATATTCCTTGCGGAAAGAGTTGGATTTGGTTTCAAAAACTTCCTTTGCTTTAGGATTAGCTGCTAATGCTGCCAACAGATAATCGGGTGTTTCCAGTACCTTAGGTTTATCAGATTCCGGCCTCTCCCTTTTTATCTTGATGGTACTTTCATTTAACTGCACTGCCTCTTTAAGCATGGCTATAAATTCATCATCTGGTGGAAGATCGCTTATTTTGCTGATCTTCCCCAAAAATCTTTGGATTGGCTTCAAGTCCTTGTTTGCCTTCAGGCGCGGGTCCGTCATTAGTCCATCCTTCAGAAAGGAAAAGGAGCAATGATTTTTATAGGATGCCATTACAAGCATATTATCGCCATTATAATCAAAATGGGGCAGGCTCCATTTTATCTTCTCTTCGGCGCCCGGGCAATTTTCATGAATAAGCCGGCGCCAGTGCTCAAGAATGGGTTTTGCAAAATCTTCCGAGTTGGCTATATAAGCATCTAATGCTGAATTGTAGTTCATAACGTTTAATTTTTTAACAGTTTACGATTGCGGGAACTGACTCATATCGAGATAGGCCATTTCCCATTTGTGACCGTCCAAATCGGCAAAACTGTGTTGATACATCCAACCGTGGTCCTTTGCCACGGCGTATATCTTTCCGCCCAGCGATTCGGCCTTGCTGACAAATTGTTTCACTTCGTCTGCCGATGCGGCGTCAAGTGCAATAAGTACTTCGGTGGACTGATGCGCGTCGCAAATTTCAGTATCTATAAACGACTTGAAACAAGTGCTGGTCAGCAGCATCACAAAAATGCTGTAGCTCACAATCATGCATCCGGCTTTTTCATCGGTAAATTGCGGATTAAAAGAAAAACCTAAATTTTGGAAGAACGCCATAGACTTAGCCAGGTTCGTCACAGGTAGATTAATAAATACTTTAGTTGCCATGTTTTTAAACTGATTGTTTTGGATATATTTAATTTATCACGCAAAAAAACTTAAACCAAAGCAGGAAATTTGGTCGAAAACTTGGGTAAACAGGTCAATTTAATTACTTGCGTTGTTTCCGGAACTCTGAGGGCGCCAAGCCTACCTGTTTTTTGAAGAATTTGCCAAAATTAGCGGGGTCCGAAAAATTGAGCTGATAGGCAATCTCAGCTACCTCAAAATCGGTGTATTGAATGAGGGATCTGGCCTCGGCCGCGAGGCGTTCGGCAATAAAAGTAAGCGCATTTTTCCCCGAAACACTTTTGACTGATTGAGAGAGATAATTGGCTGTAACTGAAAGCATATCTGCGTATTCCTGCACGGTGCGCTTATTAATATAATGGTTATCAATTAACTGGATAAATTTACGCAACAGGATCTGCTGCGTTGTAGCCCGGGGAATTTCCTTTTTCTTCTCCGACGCAAAGTCTTCCAGGTGGTAGAGCAAACCAAGTAGCTGTATCCGTGCTTCAATATGCTGTGCTTTGGCCGACCTTTCATAAGCGTTAAATACAGCTTCAAAATGCGAAACTAATTGTTTAAAGGTTGCATGGTCAAACTTAAACAAGTTAGTATGTAACACATCAAACAGGGGAAATTGCTGGTGAAAGTCAGGTTTGAAGAATGAGAAGCATTCCGGCTTAAAATAAATCACATACCCCTCCAGGTTGTTGTTATGAGCAAAACTATACACAAGATTGGGCGAGTGAAATACGAGGTACGAATCAGGATCATGAATGGTCTGATCACCGTAGTTAACCTCAATCTTACCGGAATTAAAGAACAGGGCAAAAAAATAAAATGAACGTTTAAAAGGCGGCCTGTATACCTGCACATCCTGATCGAGTCGCCTTAACCGCAAACAGTAAAAATCTGGATTAGTTGTGCGGCCCGGCCATGGAATAGAAGCCAGGAAATCGTTGATTTCTGTGTAATAAGGAAGCGTAGTTTTTGTTTTCTTCATAAAATAAGCCACAAGAAGATTGATCCGAAAATAGAAAAAGAAAATCTATTCATCTGCCAATCATAAAATGATCGATAAAAAATTTGGAACTTTTTCGATTTTGCGCGACCTCGCTGAATATCCAATCAACGCCAATTACATCTGCTGAATTATAAATATAGCGCAACCATTTGCCGCCAGTACCTGGGCCGGTGTGCAAAACCGCTCCATACATAAAATTGATTGGTGATGCCTTTTGCCCAAAGCATTTGATTAAAGTAACGGTTGTCGTTTATAAAAGGGTCTGTTTCCCCAATAGCTACAATGATCTCCATCGAGCGTATCGAATTTAAAAGTGTGCAGTCAGATATGTTCGGCAAAAACTGCTGCGGCATGTTGAAGTAAATATCTTCGTTATGATAGGAGTCAAAAAGATCCCTGAAGTCCTCGATTTTTTGGGTAAGATCGTATCGCCCGCTCATGCAAACTAAACGTTTAAAAAGCTGCGGATACTTTAATGCAAAATTGGCGGCATGGTAAGCGCCCATACTGCAGCCAGCCACTTGCAATTGACTGCCGCTGCTCCGTGACTGCATCAACGGGACTACTTCTTTTAGAATGTATTGCTCGTATTGGAGGTGCCGCCTGATCCGATCTGCCGGGTGGATGTTATTATTGTAAAAACTTTCATTGTCGACACTGTCAACGCAAAACAGCTGGAATTCGCCGTTATTTATACGCTCCCGCAGGGCATCAACAATGCCCCAGTTTTCGTAATCATAAAAACGGGCCATGCGGGTAGGGAAAAATAGTATCGCTCTTCCACTATGCCCAAAAACCAGCAACTCCATCTCCCGTTGCATCCGATCGCTATACCATTTGTGATACTCCCTCTTCATTGGTATGGCTTAGTCGGGCAAATGTCCTTAAAACGTGTTAACTGAAGATAAATGCTGGATTAACAATCGACACATATTTTATCGGCAATAATTGTTTTCCACAGGTTGTACCCCTGGCTGCTGAGGTGCAGGCCATCGTCTAAAAATAAGTCCTGGTTGGGCCGTCCGTCAGCGTTGAGCATAGCCGTAAATACATCTATATATTGCCAGCCCGGTAGGCGCTCGGCTATTTCCATTGCAATCAGGCCGTTGGTAAACCTAAACTGGTCTGCAATGTTCCACCGGCTTACGCTTGGTTTTAGCGAAATGAAATAACATGGCAGGTCGCCAAAATGCTGTTTGGCAACAGCAGCCAATTGCTGAAAAAAGATAAATATTTCCTCGGGATGCCGGCCATCCCCCAAATCATTATCGCCCGCATACACAACTAACCGTTCGGGCTTATAGCCATGCATTACCCGGGCAAAGAACCAAACGCAGGCGGCTAGCGTTGAACCGCCAAAGCCAAGGTTAACAGGTTGCAGGTCGGGAAGATCGCTCTGCATGCTATCCCATAGCCGGATGGTTGAGCTGCCATAGAAAATTGTCCCGGCTTTATATCCTGTTTGCCGGCCGATTGTTTCCAGTCGTTTTACTTCATCTTCGTACCAAAACATACCGGCAAATTTAACTTTTTGATTTGAGGCTTAATGTAAAAAATCAAATCATAAAAAAAGGAAACAACAAATATTGTTTCCTTCAGCGGAGAGCTAGGGATTTGTAACCCCATTAAAGACCGCTCTATTTCAGTATGTTACAATGGGTTTTATTCTGTACTCACCGAATTACTCACCACTTTTAATTTACCTTGGTATAGCTGCAAATGCTATGTGTCAAAGATACAAAAAATGTGTTTTATTTCAGTTTATTTGAGGTTTTTTTAACTAAAAAATTCAATTTTAGAATGTATGTTTATTAAGCAATGTCGGGAGTTTTTCTGCAACAAAGGATCATCGCCGGTGTAGCTGAGTTCGCTTTTGAAATTCGCCGAATTATTTTTCATTTAAAAAAAACAATTATTCAATCCTACTGTTACACGACTGCCGTAGTGTACAATTTTAAAACAAACCGACTTTTTAAAGACAGGAAATGGATAAAAGAAAGTCGGATGAGTTAGTTATTGCTAACAAAGAACTTGCTTTTCAAAACGAAGAGAAGGGAAAACGGGCAGCAGAATTAATCATCGCTAATAAGGAACTTGCTTTTCAAAATTCAGAAAAGGAAAATCGTGCCGCAGAATTAGTTATTGCTAATAAGGAACTTGCTTTTCAAAACGAAGAGAAAGAAAACCGTGCCGCAGAATTGGTAATTGCTAATAAGGAACTTGCTTTTCAAAACGAAGAGAAAGAAAACCGTGCCGCAGAATTAGTAATTGCGAATGTGGAACTTGCTTTTCAAAAGGCAGGAAAAAAAAATCGTGCTGCAGAGTTAGTTATTGCTAACGAAGAACTCGCCTTCCAAAACGTAGAGAAAGAAAATAGAGCAGCGGAATTATTCCTTGCTAATAAGGAACTTGTTTTCCAAAACGAGGAGAAAGAAAACCGTGCCGCAGAATTAGTTATTGCTAATAAGGAACTGGTCTTTCAAAATGAAGAGAAAGAAAACCGTGCCGCAGAATTGGTAATTGCAAATAAAGAACTGGTCTTTCAAAATGAAGAGAAAGAAAATCGTGCCGCAGAATTGGTAATTGCTAACAAAGAATTGGTTTTTCAGAACGGTGAGAAAGAAAGCCGTGCCGCAGAATTACTCATAGCTAACATAGAACTCGCTTTTCAAAATGGCGAAAAAGAAAATCGGGCCGCTGAGTTACACATCGCTAACATAGAACTCGCTTTTCAAAATGGTGAAAAAGAAAATCGGGCGGCAGAATTGGTTATTGCAAACAATGAACTGGTTTTTCAAAATAGTGAGAAAGAAAACCGTGCCGCAGAATTAATTATTGCTAATAAAGAGTTGGTCTTTCAAAACGGCGAAAAAGAAAATCGGGCAGCTGAGTTGCGCATCGCTAACGTCGAACTCGCTTTTCAAAATGGTGAAAAAGAAAATCGGGCAGCGGAATTGCTCATTGCTAATGTTGAATTGGCTTTTCAAAATAGTGAGAAGGAGAACCGGGCGGCAGAATTACTTATAGCTAACATAGAATTAGCCTTTCAAAACGAAGAGAAAGAAAACCGTGCCGCAGAATTGATCATTGCCAATAAAGAACTGGTCATTCAAAACGAAGAGAAGGAACGAAGAGCAGAAGATCTGGCCCAATTAACCGAAGAATTAAGACAGGCAAATAAGGAATTGAATGAACAAACCCAGTTGGTTATCAAGCAGGAAGAAAAAGTCAGGGTTAGCAATCATGACCTCTTACTCTTAAACCAGGAACTGGAAGAAAGAGTAGTAAACCGTACAAAAGCCTTAGCGGAAAGTGAAAACCGTTTCCGTAATATGATGGAAACAATGCCACAAATAGCTTGGACAAATACGTTTGGCGGTGAAATTACATTTTATAACCAGGGATGGTACGATTATACCGGGCTTGATCACGTGCAAACCAAAACATGGGGATGGCGCAAAGCAATTCATCCTGACGACTTGCAATTTACATTAGATCAATTCAGGGCCATCCGGGAAAGCAGTGATGGTGGTGAATTTCAAGTCCGCATTAAGAGTGCCGAAGGTATTTATCGTTGGCACCTAAGCCGTTTAATGCCGATTAATAAGGAAGAGGATAAGGCCCTGCTATGGGTCGGTACGGCAACAGATATTCATGAACTTAAGCTGTTACAACAACAAAAGGATGATTTTATGAGTATTGCCAGTCATGAGCTCAAGACACCTATCACTACGCTGAAGGCTTCTCTGCAACTATTAGAGCGCATGAAGGATAATCCCAATAAAATGCTGGCGACCCTGATCGGACAGGCAAATAAAAGCATGGGAAGAGTAACCACGCTTATTGAAAACCTGATGAACACCAATAAATTGAACGAGGGACAACTTCACTTGAATAAAACCTCCTTTACCATAGCGCAAATGATCGCCGATTGCTGTCAGCATGTACGGATTGAAGGTCAATATACCATCATCACTGATGGCGATAAGCAATTAATGGTTCATGCAGATTCAGACCGTATTGACCAGGTGGTCGTTAATTTTGTGAATAACGCCATCAAATATGCACCTGGCACTAAAGAAATACATGCTAAGATTGAAAAAATAAATAATATGGCTAAAGTGTCTGTTAGCGACAAAGGCCCCGGTATTCCTCCTGAAAAGCTGCCTTATTTGTTTGACCGTTATTACCGGGTAGACAGCAGCGGTATGCAATATTCGGGTTTAGGATTGGGATTGTATATCAGTGCAGAGATCATTAAAAGGCACGGTGGGCAAATCGGCGTGGACAGCGAATTAGGTAAAGGCAGCACTTTTTGGTTTACCCTGCCATTAGTTTAAATCAAAGTCCTGAAAAGGTTTGATAACCTGGAAGACTTTTTTATACGATTTGAAAACATATCAGGTATAATTTAGTTACCAATGTAGCCGTACCCATATTTTATACGGGTATGTTTCTCATTTTCTTCTCTTTTGCCTGCATCATAAGCATGGTTTTGCATTTTTAATTTAATTGTTTCTATATATGTTAGTTTCCGAAGCACCAAAACCTATCATTGCCCTGAAAAAAACTGTGCCTGGTACACGACGCCGGACAGTAACTGATCATGATCAACTTATTAGTGGCGTACCTATTTCTTTTTCTTCGGACTTAAAAGAAACACTGGTTGAAATTCAAAATAGGCTATCATCTCACAAAATATTCATCATAACATTTAGTTATTTAGGACAGGTACATAATACAAAAGTGCTGAAAGTGACTTATAGCAATAACCAATCCCTTTATAAAGTAGCACTCAGTAGTAAAATAGCTCATGATTCATTGGTCTGCTGGCTGCAATATGAACCGCAAGGCTGGGCTATGCTATTAGGCCAAGGACTGGATGAAAGATTAAAACAGGCTATCACCTTAGCCATCGAGTGCCAGGAATTGTTACATTTAATTTAAAACGCATTTATCATGAAGCAGGAACTTCATTACGAGTTTATTAACTCCCAGACCGGCAATGTGATTGCCTATCTGTCCTTATCGGCTGATATGGATGAAAAGCAGCGAAAGGAACAACTGGAAAAGAAAAGAGCAGAACGAGCTATTGATAATAAGCTGTTTATAGAACTGATTTATTGGCAGGAAAAAGATCATCGTATCCAGTAGGCATGTCTTATTTAAAATGGAAATACAACAGGAAAACTTGCTAAGCATCATCCGTGAAAAATGTTCGTCCGGTTGGCAACTGGATGTATTCAGGGATCATATTATTATCAATCTCCCGGATAATGAAAAAGATTTCAGATTAGCCTATAGTAAGGCAAAAGAGCAGATCACCGCATGTATTCAGCAACATTTCCCGGAAAGAAACGAAGATGTCTTATTCGAGGTTAGGAACGGTTCATGGAACTGTAGCTTTAAATTAGGGAAAACGGTAGCATAATCCTACCACTGGAACCCGGGCCTTGACAGCGCGGCCGCCACCGTTAATTACAGCAATTAAAAACTAATTGTGTCATAGACCAATTCATAGTAGTGCGCTACATGATTTTGCAAAAAGGGATTTAAGGCGTTCTGTAGTGACGGGTTTAGTGATGTAATCAATTACATATGTATGATTTAATGCCAGGTCAATATCACGCTGGAAAATGGAACAGGTTAAGATAATGATCCTACTTTCAATAATTTTATCAAGATTAAGCCTACTGTACTCGGCTAAAAAATCCCAACCATTCATTGACGGAGAGAACAATTCCAGGAAAATAAACTCAGGTAAGCGACCTGATTCCTTGTTTATACTTAATAATAAGTCTATTGCATTCGTGGTATCAGTGCAAGTGGTGATTTTGGTGATTTTGCATACCTTCTTTATTAATTTTTCAACGATAAAATTGTTGATTTCATCGTCGTCAATAATCATAATGTTCGCTGGGTTGGCATAATCCATACAATAATTTAAAAAATAGGCCGTAAAAAATAGACTGTTAATAAATTATGATTCTTCACCCAAATAACTTAGACACCATCAAGCTGCTAATTGCGTTTCAATTTTTTGCAGGAGATAGTCAATATCGAATGGTTTTGCTACAAAATCATTTGGGGCTCCTGGCAGAAGCAGCGATTCAGCCAGGTCATGTGTCCCGGAGATAAGAATAACGGGCAGGAAATGAGTCAAATGATTTTCCTTTATACTTTTACAAATCGCGCGGCCATCCATATCGGCCAGCATTACATCCATTAATAACAAGTCTGGCTGAAAGTATTTAATATCATCAAATACAGTGTCACCGCAAGATAACATCCGAACTTCGTAACCACCCTCAACTAATATTAAAGAAAGTAAATCTAAAATGTCAGGATCATCGTCAATAATTAATATTTTTTTGCTCATAAATTAGGAGGGCACAAGACTTGATATTTACCGCTAATATTATGCCAGCATTGAGTTTATATATAAAAGTGTCCCGATTGTCATTTGTAAATCTATTTAAAATTGAGGTAAACTAAAGTAAAATGTTGATCCTTTACCCATTTCACTCTCCACCCACACTTTACCATTATGCCGCTGGATAATTTCAGCGGACAGATAAAGGCCAAGACCAAAACCGGAAATTGCTTGCGTATCCATATTTTCTATCCGGTAGCAACGATCAAATAACTTTTCCTGATCCTGTGGCTTTATCCCCATGCCCTCATCCTTTACACTTACCTGTATATTGTCGTTCACTTCCTTGCAGGAAACCTCAATATTTTTACCTTTCGGTGAATATTTTACCGAATTGCTAAGAAAATTGTTGATCACCTGGCCGATCTTATCCCTGTCCGCCTTAACAGATACCGTTGGCGACGGCAGTACCACAATGTTGTGACTTGCGGTTATCAGCGTAACCTCTTCCACTATTTCATTCAATAAGGCATTCATCTCGAATGTCTGCTCATTCAAATAGATTTTCCCGGCTTCAAAACTCGAAACATTTAAAAAACCATTGATCATGGCGGTCATCTTCTTTACCTGGATATGCGCCTTATCCAGTTTAACCACATTAAAAGTATCTTCGGCTTTTTTTGCCCTGGAAGTCAATAGCTGTATATACCCCTGAAGTGAGGTAAGCGGCGTTCTAAGTTCATGGCTCACCATTGCGATAAAGTCATTTTTCCGGATCTCGTCCTGTTTATGCATAGTAATATCATGCAGTACACCTGTGAAATAGGTTGGCTTATCGTCCTGATCGTAGGAAAGGTCTCCACTGGCCCTTACCCAGCGAAGTTTTCCGTCGTGAAATCCCCGCAGTGGATATTCCACATCACATTTAATACCCTGGCTGATATTCGCTTCAACTGCATCGGTCACTAAGGTTTGATATTTACTATCAATCTGGCCAATAGCCGCCTCATAAGTCATTTGCTCATCAGGATGAAAGCCAAATATTTCTTTAAGCCGTTGGGACGGAACAAATTCACGGGTTTGAAGCTCTATAGACCACATGCCCATTGCGGCTGAATCTATAGCTATACCCAGCATTTTATTGCTGATATTTAATTCCTGTTGTATTTTTTTTAATTCGGTAATGTCATTAAAAGTAATGATGGCACCAGTGTTTTTATGGTCTGCCTGCTGCACATAAGGCATCGTCATGATCTGGTACCATTTACCATTGTTCGTTTCAATTTCTTTGGTGATAACGATTCCTTCAGCCAGTACTTTTTTTACGTCCTCAATAATGGTTTCAAATTTGATATTGGTAGAAATATTGCTAAGCGGCCTGCCGATATCCGTTTCCAGTAAGTTGATCTGCTTTACAGTACCCGGCGAAAACTTCATTAACCGCAGTTCATTGTCAATAAATAACTGGCCGTTGATATTACTCCTGAAATAGTTATTCAGGTCATCATTAATTTCCAGCAGTTCTTTATTTTTTAGCTGGTAGTCTGCATTAATGGTATGGAGTTCTTCGTTTACGGACTGCATTTCCTCATTAGTACTTTGCATTTCTTCATTGGCAGAGATCAGCTCCTCATTGAAGGATTGTAAGTTTTCATTGGAGGCATCCAGCTTTTCATTAGAAAAATTAAGCTTGTCCTTTGACTCCTTTAATTCCTCTTCCAGGTTAACAACGTATTGATCAAGGTATATCTTTTCATCAAATACAGTATCTTTTTGTAATGGCGTAACTGATTTATCTTCACTGAAAGTTACCAGTAACAAATTCTCTTCGCCTTTTAATACCAAAGGGCTCACTGACAGGCTTACCTTAACAATAAACTGACCACGTTTGATTGTTATTCCGTTTAGAACAACATTTTCTTTTGTTTTTAAAGCCTTTTTGCTCAAGGTATTAAAAGCCACCGCAAGCGGTTTTGGTAACAGCTCTGACAGGTTTGAACTGAAATGTTTATGAAGTAAGTACTTGGTAGTATCACCATAAGATTTTACCACCCGATTATTTTCATCAACGCAAACTGCAAAGTAATCCAATTTTTTTGCCAGGCTCTCATGCATTGCTTCGGCTAATGAATGGTTTGTATTTTTAGATGCTTCTTCCTGTGAAAAGCGGGAAGGTTTGCGTTTGGTATCCAAAAATTCAGGCATTGAAAAGGCATCAAAGCTTACGGCCCGTTTTGTTTCCAGGTTCTTATAGATCTTCCATTTTTTATGGGCTACTTGCAGGTTTTTAATAATAGGCATAGGATTTTCAGTTGAACCTAAAAATAAATACCCGCCTTTTTTTAGCCCGAAGAGCAACATAGCAAATATTTTCTTTTGCAAAACAGGAGCCATATAAATAAGCAGGTTACGGCAGCTTATCAAGTGCATATTGCAATAAGGCGGGTTTTTCACCAAGTCGTGCTGTGCAAAGATCAGCATCTTGCGTATCGCTGGCTTTACCCTGTAATTATCCCCCTCTTTTAAGAAATACTTTTCAAGCAGGTCAGCAGGTACATTTTTAGAAATGCTTTTATTATAAACGGCCTTGCCTGCATGTATTAAAGCAGCGCTATCAATATCAGTCGCAAAAATCTTCACTACGGTATCCGCTAACCTGCCTGTTAACTGCTCGGCTATCAATATGGCTATGGAATAAGCTTCCTCACCAGTCGCACAACCGGCTACCCATACTTTAAATTCCTCATCAGGGGTTAAGTTTTCGAGGATGCCGGGTAATACGTTGCTTTTTAAAAAGTCAAACGCTTCCTTGTCCCTGAAAAATGAAGTAACGCTGATCAGAAATTCTTTGGTCAGGGCCTCTACCTCTTTCGGGGTAACTTTCAAAAAATCAAGATAATTTCCCAGTGTTGTAAAATTCCCAAAAGAAGCTCTTCTTTTAGTTCTTCTTAATATCGTAGGTAATTTATAGTCTGTAAAGTCCAGTGGGGATCGTTCTTTGATCAGGTCAATAATTGCTGATAGGTTCTTTTCATCATCCGCCTGATCAACAGTTAAATTTCCTTCGTTTTTTACATAATCTTCAATTGCGTCCGGCATAGCTATAGGTTCCATGACAAAATCTACAATCCCGGTAGCGATAGCATGGGAAGGCATGCTGCCAAACTCCGAAGTTTCAGGATCACGGGCCATCACCATGCCGCCTGCCTTCTTTATTGCCTTAATGCCTTCTGTGCCATCAGCGCCTAAGCCGGACAAAATAATACCAATTGCCTTTTTGCCGTAATCTTCTGCAAGTGAATTAAAGAAGGTATTGATCGTTAAATGAGGACCTTTAATTTTTTCCTTAGCGGTTAAATACAATTTATTGTGCCGAATGGTCATGAACTTATCACTTGGAATAAGGTACACTTGGTTGCATTGAACGGTCATTCCATTTTCAGCTTGCTCAACTTTCAGCTTGCTGTGTTTGGCAAGTAATTCAACCATTCTACTCTTAAAATCAGAAGATAAATGTTGGACAATGATATAAGATACACCATCTAAAGGCGTATGGTCAAAAAAGGAATTGATCTCTTCCATGCCGCCCGCAGAGGCGCCGATAGCAATGATATGGTGGGGGTCAGCTTTCAACATGGCAGTATTTTAAAGAGCGGAATTAGAATTTTTAAAAATTCTTAGTTGGTAGTGGAGTAAATGAAATCAAACTTACAACTATAATTTTGAAAATGAGCGTTTTATTAGTGCTTAACCATGTATTTTATGTGTAAAATAAAATATACAACAGCCAGGATGCAATACTTAACAATTCTTTTACTGGCATCATTTTAGATGTATTTCGATATGTGCTGTGAATTATGACTTTTGTAAAATTAGTGTTGACTGATGCTAAAATGGTTAAAATGGTCAAGTTGATTCGTTTAAAGAGTCGGATGGGTGCTGAAGCGCTAACCGTCACACATTACGTTTAGATAATTCGTCTATTAACGACAAAACGTTCTGAATTCTCAGTTTTACAAGAGCCGATTTTAAATCAAAAAAATAAACAACATAGAAATGACAAAGCACGAAAAAAAAGTCTTAAAAATAAAAGACAGAAAAAGATTTTCAGGACCTTTAAATGACGGCATAAACACGCCTGTCCCGGATATAACCTCAACGCGGGTATTTTCAGCAAGTGAAGCCGCTTTATTAAAACAAGCTGAAAATCCATTAGGTGATCCGCATAAGGTTTAACACCCCTTTGATCACGGTAATTAATTTTCGTAGTACGATTTTTGCAGGGTAATGTATGTACTTGGTAATAACCCTTTAAATTATGATCGCAATTAAATATACCGCCCCTGTTATCACTTCAGAGGCTATCCTATTGGTTACGCTACCGAAGCAAAAAAGGCCGCGTATCAGCGGTCCTGTCAATAAATAATCATGTATTAAGCTTTTACTTATGAAAAGTTTCACAGTAATTATTTCGATATACAATTCGGCAATGGATTTTATTGTAACCTGCATAGGTTCCAAACCTTATCGTTTCAAAGTGGAAACGATCATTGGCGAACCTCATGCGACCGTGTTAAAACTTCTGCCAGGACATAAATGGGTTGCAGAGCACGTTTCGATGAAGTATTTCACCAAAGACAACATCAGGAGATTAGGTTTATTGATCGAGGGCGAAAAGCCTAAATGGGCTTTGGGCTGATTATTCCTAAATTTAGTCCATACAATAATAAACGCGCTGAATAAGCTACAGTTATTTTAGCATAAGCTTGCTACAAATCATTTTGACCTGTTATTAAATTGTAACGAATGCGTTATGAAATCCTATTAGCCGACGGCGCTGTATTATTGTTGCAAATCACAACTGCAACTTTTAAAACGTGGAAAGTATGGAAAATTCAATTTACAGATGGCCGGGAAGCTATGCTTTATAAATGCGGTGATGAATGGGTACAACGAAATGAAGACCAACTCGACAATTCTGCTATCATAGCCATAGGGAAATGTATTGATGGTATCGGCAAAAAAAACGATATAATGACCGTTTGATAGATTGGTAAGCGCAATCAATTTTTTATTTTCTCTTCTTTAACTTGTGAAATGCCGATACGGTCTATAATCTTCCTGACGATCTCTTTAGGTGAAAGAATATAATCAGGATGCTCCTGTTTTACAATCGAGTTAGGCATATACGGAAACTCCGCCGTTTTCGGGTCTTGTACCATAACCAAGCCCCGGTTAATTGCTATTTGCCTTACGCCTGATAGGCCATCCTGGCCGCAACCTGATAAGACTACCCCTATAGCTTTTTCCTTTGCATCTATTGCTAACGAGGAAAAGAAAACATCAATGGCATTGTTAACTATTTCGTTAGACCGGCGTTCTCTTAATATAAACAAGCCGTCTTTTACCGTCATGATTTTATTTTCAGGAAGCAGGTAAATCGTATTTGATTGTAACCGAAGCCCATGAGACGCACGGACGATAGGTGTGTTGGTGTATTTTGAAAGAATAATATCCAGATTACTTTTATAGTTAGCAACCAGGTGAGGCACCAATACAAATGCAGCATTGGCTTTGACAGGTATAATAGAAGATATATCCTTTAGGGGAGATAATCCACCTGCCGAAGATCCGATAGCTACTATAAAAAAGTCATAGGTCATTTTGACAGTGAATTTTAAACACACTAATTTATTTAAAATAACCAATATTTTAAAAGCGTATTTACGGCCTATCAGGGCACTTATAAGAAGTTTTCGAGCACTTAAAACGCGGCAAAAACCGCTTATTGCAGGCCGCTAATTTGCTAATAAGGCACCTATAAGGGGGCTTCCTGCCTCTTTTTTAACGTAAATAAGGCTTTATATGCCTATGAATTTAAGTTAAGCAGGGGGGCTTATATCCATCGCCTGTTGATTATTGTCAATAACGCTTTTAAGCATATTTCTTGCAAGGCTGATTTCAAAATCATCTATTTTAGTAACCCTTAAATTTAAACTGTTTATTTCATCAAGCTGTTTAAGGCATATTGAAATAATTTTCAAAGCCTTAAAATCTGTTTTATCTGCTAAAATGCTCATAACGATTAATTTATAAAGGGGGTGTTTAGCCAGTCATGGTCGGAAGATTTTTCTTCCGACTTTTTTGTTTTAAAAAGCTCTATATATTTTAAATAATTGACTGATTATCAATTATTTAATTTGTTATTACCATATTAAATTGTTATCTTAAAGGCTGACAATCAATAAGATATGGCAGTTTTCAAGGATCATAAAATAAACATCAAATACCTCTTAGGGTTCATTCCTGAAGCGCTGATAGTAAATTTGTCGCTAACCACCAAGATTGATCATTACGCCAAGGTATTGCACGGGAAAAAGATGTTTTATTTGCTGCTCTATGGCATTTTGGACAACGAGAAACTTAGCCAGCGAACATTGGAAGATACCTTCAATGATTCAGTATTCAAGGTGCTTTTCAATCTTGATGAAGATGAAAGTGTACGACGAATTTCTATTTCGGAAAGGCTATCAAAAATAGACCCGGGCTATTTTAAGCAGATATACGATTGCATTTACGATCAGTTTTCCGAGTTGTACACCTTGACAGAAAGGCAGAAATATAACTTGATCCGTGTGGATAGTTCCATAGTTAGTGAGACGGTTGGCAAACTTGTGGAAGGCCTGGACAACCAAAGCGGTAAGAAGGCGGTTAAATATAGCATTGCTTTTGATGGCGTTTTACCCTGCCATTCCAATGTGTTTACCTCAGCAAGCTATGGCAGTGAAGATATTGCGTTGCCGGAGGCGATAATGGATCATGTTAAAAAAGAAACCAACCACCAGAATATTTATGTGCTGGATAGAGGTTTGCAATCAACAAGAGCAATGAAAAGCTTTAGTACGGCTGCTGTGACATTCATTTGCAGGGCCAAAGAAAACAGAAAATTTGTTGAACTGGAATCATTTGTTACTGTAAATCAGGATTTAGACCTGGGTGAATCCAAACTACTCAGGGATTGCAGGATTCAATTATACACAGGTATTTCAGTAAAAAACAAGATTGGAAAGAAGTATTATAAACAAGAACTGGTAGACAGCCATTTTCGTCTTGTTATTATAGAAAGCAAAGTAGAAGATGGTAAACAATATTGGTTTTTAACCAATGATTTTAAGCTCTCTGCAAAAGAAATTGCGCAGGCATACAGGCGAAGATGGGATATAGAGGTATTCTTTCGGTTTTTAAAACAAGAACTTAATGTAAGCCACCTTGTTTCGTTAAACACGAATGGAATACAGGTAATGTTATATATGACCTTAATAGTTGCGATGTTGGTATTAATGTATAAAAAAGCAAATAATATAGGTTACAAAACAGCCAAAAGACGGTTTGCAATGGAAGTAAGGGATTTGGCCATTGCTTTAATTGTAGTGCAATGTGGTGGGAATCCCGACCTTCTTTTTAAAACATAAAAAAATGGCCGGAATTTCTTCCGACCATGACTGGTGTTTAGCCCCCTGTTAGTTATTGTTAGTTTAAAGTATTACCATGTTTGGCAAATTCAGTACATAAATCAAAGGCGGTTTGACTGCGTTGCAATCCAGTCCCATACATGATGCTTTTAAATTTGCTTTCATCGTCCTTGAAGTTTCGGACATTCTGAAAGTAGCCCGTAACTGCATTGTAAGCCCCAAACAAAGTTCCTTTTGTGGTCGCTTCCTGTTGTGTTGGGCTGGTTAGGGCATATTCCATAACGCTACTCACCATATTATTATAGGTGGTGCTTAATTCGTCCTGCTTCCCGTTTTGCAGGTTTTGTAATACTTCCTTATTCGGCGCCATTGCAATTTGTATCAAATGCTTGACGGCATTATCTGTAATACGGATTTTTGACCAATGGTTAAACACTTCTTCCAGTTCGTCGGCTAACTGGTTGGTAATCCCTAATAATTGATGTGCTTGTTTTAGCCTTTCGTTTGCGCTGGCGGTATGCCGTATTTTAATGCCGTTGCTATGGTTACGCATGGCAGCGTTTAAAGTATTTGCACAAACTATTCTTACAGGGGTAAAAGCTGCGGTAATACTGCCGTAACCATCGTGCGAAGTGGTTAAAAATAAATACTGCTCTATTAAATCATCCTTGCCCACCCGGATATAATCGGGCAGTTTAGCGGTAATAAAAATACGCTCCCCTTTGCCTAACGCCCCGGCAGTTTCGTATAAAATCCCGTCTTTACCGCCTACAATACTATCGAAAAATTCAAATGCGTTAACATTCTGTACCACTTCGTAATCTTTACCAACTACGCCCAAAACCTGTTCGGTATCGTTGCGGATGGTGGCGTAAAAGTCCGGCACTTCAATTTCGGGTATTAAAATATCCGTTTCGGGGTCGCCTGTATGATTTTCGGTATCATACGTAAACAAAGGGCGTTTTTCAACGGTGTAGTTTAACCCTGCGTATATGATAGCTTCTGCGCTTGTCGGATAGTCTGTAATGATCTGCCCTAAGTTGTGCCAGGCTTTTTCCTTAACCGAAAAAAAACTGTGCTTTTCTGTCTGCTCGTTATAATTAAGATTGTGTGCCATTGCTGTTTTTGTTTAATTGTTCTTTATTCAGTTTAATAATCTCTGTTTCCAATACTTCCACATTTTCGGTACTGCCGATGGTGTATTGTGTTTGGTTTTCCAGTTCTTTCATAGCATCCTGTATATGTTGATGCTTGGTGCGGATAACCACTTTAATAAATAGAAATACGGTGTCTTTCATCATCTTATCAGTTGTAATTATTAATGAAATCGTTTAACTCGGAATTGAAAACTGCGGGGTTTTCATTTGCTAATTGCTGTGCATAACCATCCCAAAAAATTTGGTTGGTTAATTCGATAAATAATTCTAACATTGTCTTAGCTTTTAAGAAAATAGAAGTTTTTAAAAACGCTCCCTGCAATTCAGATGCAGGGGGCGTTTTCCATTAATTAAGCGGGAATAATGATACCTGCTTCAATCTGCGCCAGTTTGTCTATACAAAGGGCGTTCACATACTGCGTTACATGAAAAATGATTACCGGGTTTTTAGTGGTAAAGCTTTTGCCCTTGTCATCTGCAATGGTTAGTTCGCACCGGGAATAATTGGTTATCCCGCTTTCTTCGGCTTCATCCTTTTGGTTAACCTCAAAAGCTTCCAAACTTTGGATGGTATCCATTAATTTATCCCGTTGCACTTTACGGCGGTGCAGTTCTTCCACTAATTTTAACGTACCCTCTAAATTCATTACAGGTTTAGCGGGTTTTACTTCCTCGGCAACTCTCTTTGGTTCTTCTGCCTTTGGCTGTTCTGCCACAATTTTGGGGCTGTTCTCTGCCTGTACTATTTCTTTAGGCTGTTCGGTTGCCTGTACAGGTGCGGGGGTTTCCGCTTTCTTCGGTTCGTCTTTTTTGGCTTCGCCGTTTAAAGTACTTACTGGCAAATTGCTTGCTTTTGCAGTTACATTATTGTTACCTGTGATATTTGCCCTGTTATTGTTAATCCCTGTTGTTTTTACTTCTGCGGTTTTCATAATTTCTAATTTTTAAATGTTTCTAATAAATTCAGTAATTGCCCTAATGAGGCGTTTTGCAATGGCGGGGCGGTCTGTTCGCTCCGCTGTTGGGCTGTGTGTGGTGGGCTTCTGCCGTTTGCTGTTTTCATGGTTGCTTTTCTTTTTAAAGTCAGTCGGCAGGGCCTCCTGGCTTTTTGTTAAGCAACCTCACCTGAACACAAGCCCTTTGTAAGGCAAGACTTTGCGAAAAAAAATACTCTTGCGAGGAACGAGCAAGGAAGATTTTTTTTCAGCAAACCCGCAGGGCCCCGGTCTTGACGTCAAAGGGCTTGTTCAGAAATTTGCTAACCAAAAAGCCTGGGGGAATTTTAAGAGGTAATAAGGAGCAGTTATTAAAAAAATAAGAAGTGGCGGTAAAAAGTCCGTGTGGTTTGGGTGAGCGCAGGCGATGCCCAAACCGCACGGTCTTTTAAAATGCAGGGAAGCGGCTGAATGAGGGACGAATGAAGCGGCTGGACCTGCTGAGATATAGGCAACAAAAAGCCCGGACACTTTTCAGGCCGGGCTTCAGGCTCCAACACAGCTAAAGGCTGTTTATTTTGCTTTGCTTTTGATTTCTGTTACTTCCTTACGAATATCGGTCGCAGCAACTTTAATTTGCTGTAAAGCATTGCGCAAACGCCTGCCTGCTGCACTGTTACCTTTTTCATAGAACGCCTTTGCATCATTTTCTACAGATGTTACCAGGTCTTTTAATTCTTCAAACTTTTTCATGCTGTTAGATTTTAAATTGAATTTATAAATTATTTGATTAGTTCTTTACCGGGGTATCCTTAAACACCCATTCCCTGGCTTTCGGCCATTTCTTTACCCTTACTTTGGCCTTTGCCCTGGTTCAGTGATTGATCTATTTTAGGCTCTTTTAAGAATTGCTCCCTTTTTTCCGGCTTGCCGTTTTCCTGGTAAAGGTTGATTTGGCTGTAACGGGGAACGGCCTCGACAAACATTTTGACTTCCTGCCCGTCTTTTACGGTAGTGATTAAGGGGCGGTTGCCGTTTTTCAATGAAGTTTCCAATGCTTCCTTTTTCGCTGGGTCGTTCAATTCTTTGATATTGAATTTATCTAAAGTATTGGCCAGGTTGAACCCATAAGACGGATCATGGTACTGGTTAGTGTAAAAATTCTGGTGGCGGTCTTTAGCAGTATCCATATCTAATTTGACCCATGCCTTATAAGTAATCCCTGCAACGTTCGCCATGTCATCCCGGTAAACCGCACGTCCCTGTATCAAATTTGCGGCCTGATCGGCGGTAAAGCCCTTTCCTTTATCCACGTAAAAGGTTTGCGTTACGGATGGTGTTTTGAAAGTGCGTTGAAACTCTTTGGCGACATAGTTTACCTTTCCGTTTTCCATTGTGGCCAGCTTGGTACGGTTTTTTTCATCCTTGCCGGTAGCTAATTCACTGTTGCCTTTCTGCTCTTTAAAAAATGCGATGGCTTCCGAAACGTTTTCCAGCTTCTTAACCATGTTCTTTCCGGCCCCATCTGGCGAAACAACCATATATTTCTGTCCGTCTTCCAATGGCTTGCCCTGGTTGAGGGCCACTTCAAATTTGTTAAAATAATAATACTCCGATTGCCCGGACTGTTTGAAATGCAGAGTAAGGTCAACCTGACCCCTGGCACCTGCAACATGGTCATTAAGGGTAAATTCAGGGATACCCTTTTCCATGTTCTTTTCCATTTCGCTGATGACCTTATCCTTAAAGGCCAACGCTTTTAATTCCTCTTTGAGGTTTTCTAAATTGTTTAAATTCATGTCAATCTTGTTTATGGTTAATAGATTCGCTTGTTTGATTTCTTCCAGTAACTGGTCGGCGTGCCGGTAGTAAATTGGGTAGTCCGCGTCCCCCGGTAGGTAATTATTTCCTGCCGCATTGTCGAGGTAGTCTAAAGCCTCACCGAGCTTTTCAAAAAAACTCAACTGGTGGGGCTGTAGTTCCATATCCTGCGGTCGCAGTTCAAACACGACATGCGCAAGCCCGACATCTTGTGCGTCTTCCAGCAGGGTGATGATCTTTTCAGCATATTTGGTTTCCAGTTGCATGGGGTCATTTATTATTTCGGAGCAAGACAGTTACACCGCCTTTTAGCTTTATCCTGATCTTCTTTACCTTTTTACCCAATAATCCTTTGGCAGCATTTATACCGGCGGTAGCCGCTTGCGTTGATACCGATTGATCCATGCTTAGAAACTCCATATTTTCCAATGCGCCGTTTGCGCCGTCCCCGGCAGCTCCGCCTAATTCCGCTTCCGGTGCATTAATGCCCTGCATCCCATCCAGTGAAAAGACCGTCAAATTGACCGGGAGAATGGATGTGCCCAAGCGGATATTTTTAATATCCAACAACAGCCGCTGGTTTGTAACCGTGCAGGAGCCCGATAAAGATTGCCCTTTTGGAAAAGTCACGCCATTTATTCTGATGGTGTCCTGCAATCGTAGTTTCACTACGCCGCCGTTTATCACTTTTTGGTTACCGTCAATCATGGCGGGAATGGCTTTAAAGGCACTGTCTTTTGAAACAGGTTTATCCGTTTGCTTTGCTTTGGCTAAACCCGGATTTTGTATTTGCATGATCTTGTCGAGCATCGTATTTAGCTGCTTCATTTCCGGGTCGGGGGTATTTCCCCGTTCCTTGCTTTTAATAAGCTTTTCCATCCTGTCCAAATCAGGTGAAGCGGAATTTGTATTTGAATAATTGTTGGGATAATGAGCCAATGGTTCGGGTTGGCTGATCTGCCTGTTAATCTCTGCCAACTTTTGGTTGATCTTTGTTTCGTTAACCTGTGCGCTATGGGTAGGTAATGATTTATTGGTTTGCCCTTGTCCTGAAGTATCCCAACCTAACGCGGCAAAGGCATTGCCACTGGCCCGCGATTTAGCAGCAGCGGAATCCCGCATAGCTTTATCATACAGCGCCATTTTATCCTGCGCTTTCTCGTGCTGCAACTGTGCTCCGGGTAGGGTGGTATTTAACCCTTTGCTGATTTGTTGATTTCCGTTTGCAAGATTTCCCTTGCCGCCGCCGAGTGCATAAAAGGCTAATGCCAAAAAGGGCAATAGCAGCAGTGGTAAGACCAGCAGCATTTTTCGTTTTCTTTCTTCCTGTGTTTTCATGGAATTAATTTTTTTAGGTTAATAATAAATTATAAGATCGCTTTACATATCAGATAAAGACTGCCGCCGCCAAACAGCAGGCAAATAATGACCAGGAACAATACCTGTTGCCGCCTGTTAAATTGAATGGTACGGCTATTCAGCCAATCGGCTGTATTCGACTGCAATTCCGAAAGGCGGCTGATAGCTTTTGCCGCCAGCGGGTTCGGGCTGTAATCCCTTTGCTTTCTGCGAAAAATTCTCATGGTTGCGTGTTTTTTACTTGTTCATCCTTGTTTTCCAGCGTTTCCCATTGTTCTATCAAAAACCCATGCGGGTTATTGTCGCTCCGACTGACATTCCGGAGATAACCTTGTGTTACTAAATTCCTGGTCGTTGTTGATGTAGTGCGGATCAGTTTTTCGGTCGCAAAGCATTTAAAGGCGTATGGATATACTTTCATATCCAATGAAATACTGTCTATTGCTATTTGCTGGCTGATATTACCGGAAACGATGTTTGAATAATAACCGGCTTCCTTTAAATCATCATATTGCCTTTTTGCGCTTTCATCGGCCAAATACAAAGCTTTGGTGATTGTAGCTTGTATGGCTTTTTCATCCGGGTCAAGCGTGAAGAAATCTTCGTGAAACATTTTAATATGATCGCGTGCCTCTACGGGTATATTTTGCTTACGGTCGGATGCGATAGCTTCCAATGCCTTGCCATTGGCAAGGATATAAATGTGTGCCTTGTAATTATCCGAACTCTGATAACTTTTATAAATGGCAAAGCAGGAAATAGCTATACAAGCTGCAATTAACAAGTAGCTGAATAGCTTGATATGCTTGAATGCGGTGTCGATATTTCTGAATTGATTGAACATATTGATTGGGATTACACTGATTAATTAATGATTGCACCGATTTATTTCCCGGATAGTTTGTCTTTTTGGTAATTGCTTCCGGAATTTCCACTGTTGTAGCCTGCCTTAAAATCGCCTGGCGCATTTAGTATGTTACTCCGGGTTTGTTCCATCCGGCCACCTACTGCTGATGCCGCGCTTATGGTTGTGCTTACCGTTGTGGATGCCACATTGTTTACCTTACTCAATAAACCGTTTCCCCCATGTGCATGAATTACATAATTAGCCACACTCGGAACGGAGAAGTACCCCACAATGCCAATGCAGAGGAAAATCAGGTAACAGGTATCAGTTGGACTGAAAAAGGTATCACCGGCGCTTTGAATTTGGCTTATATCCAATTGGAGCATTTGCTGCTGTACTTTACCGATGATGCTGCCGAATATGTTTGCGATGGGCAACCATAAAAATATATTGATATACCGGGCAACCCATTGGGAGAGGGTATGCTGTAAGCCGTCAAAGACAGAAAAGCCAAATACCAGCGGGCCTAAAATGGCTAAAACGATCAAGTAAAAAGTTCGTATGGTATTGATACAAAGAATAGCTGCGGCATAGATCACCTGCAAAATCTCACTCATCCATTCCTTAATACTGTTCTTAAAATTGTAAGAAGCCTTATCCATCATAAACTTAACATCATTTCCCAGGCTGGAAAATGTTCCCTCGTTTTGATCATTCGGGTCATCAGGGTGAGCGTATTTGTACCATTTATCGCGGTCGCCGTTGCCGTCATCGCCCACGTACATTTGGTAGCTTGAACTGTTTTTAATAGCATCTTCCTTTTGTTTTAATAATAATGTGATTGAATTATTGGAATCTGTCACCATAGCGGCGGTCGCCGAAACGATAGGCTGCATAATGCCGTTCATCAGCGAAATGACCATTGGAAACAGCATCACCGCCATGCCCAAAGCGAACGGGCGCAAAAGCGGGTAAAAATCCAGCGGCTCCGCATTGGCAATCTGCCGCCATACGCGCGAAGCGATATACCACAAAGCCGCAAATCCCGCTATGCCCTGCGCCGCCCCAATCAGGTTGCTGCACATGGGTATCATTTGGTTATACACATTGTCAAGTATGGGTTGCATACCTTGCAGGCTCGATGTGATGTCCTGTGCCTGACTTTGAGTGGCAGTAAAGAGTAGCAGTAGCACTCCTATACTTGTATAAATTAACTTTCGTTTCATGATTAATAAAGTTTTTGAAGTGTGTTTACATCATTTTGTGCCTTTTCCCGTTGCAGGGAAAGGATAGCCACCTGATTATCAAAGCTTCGCAGGAAAACCAGTTTGTTTTGTGTGTCTGAATAGATTTGGTCAATAGTTTGCAGTCGTTCCGCATCAGTCATGCGTAGATTACCGGCGGTAATTACATTGGCAAGCGTTGTTAAATTGTTCAGGCTTTGGGTGAGCAATTGGCTGAATACCTGGTTCATATAAATCAGTTCCTCCGCGTAAAAGTGTCCCCCCGCATTAGCTTGCCGCAACGTAGATTTATACTCCGAAACAATACTTGCCTGTTCTTCAATTATATCAGCAATGCGGCCGTATTTCCTGACTTCCGGGCTTACTGCCATCAAGCTGTTCAGGAAGGCTGAATGTATATTGAAGTTCCCCTGTGAGATGTCTTTTACCTGGTTGTACCCCTGCGTTAACAAAGTGTAACCTGTTTTCATATCGGTAAGGATTGCTTTAAACTGTGTTAACTTTTCAATATCCAGTACCAGTTGCTGTACATCCTGCGCGGTTGAAGCTTGGGCGTTGGCCTTATGTGCTGAAACTGTTATCCCACCCGTTAGTATTAGTATGATGATGATTTTTTTCATGATGATTGTTGTTTAAGGATTAATGCCGTAAAGCTTTTGTAGCGTGCTGTTACTGTTACTGTCGTTAACCCTTTGCACCGCCAACACCCGCACTTTAGTACAAAACGAGCAGCTAAAAATGTACTTGTCTTTGATGGATGCCGTTACCTTATTAATCCTTTTAATGCGTTCATCATCGGACATGGTCAGTTTACCAGGCGTTAATACTGCTTGCAATTCCTCCAAATCTTTATTGCATTCTGACATCAGGCTTTGCGCTACATTTTGGATATAGGCTTGTTCTGCCGCTGATAAACCTGATAAATTACTGATTGCATTAAACTGGCTGATAATGCTTTGCTGTTCATATTGAATGGCGGTCATATCCGTGCTGTTTTTTACCAGCGGGTTAACCTGGCTTAACGAATTATAATAGCCCTGGTGCAGGCTATATTCACTCCCTGAAAAGTTCTTAATGGAACTTAACTCGCCGCTAACGATATGATAACCCTGTTTCAAGGAACTTTCGCAAGCGGATAAAGCAGAAATTTGTTGTATCAGATATTTGACCTGCGTTTTACCCTGTGCAAACCATTCGTCGAAAGACTGCGCTTTTGCAGGCTGAAAGCTGAAAGCGCAAAGCATAAAGCACAACCCCAAACCCCTAAAGGGGCTTAAAAAACCTTTCAGCTTTAACCTTTTGCCTTTTACCTTAATTGATTCCATAATATTTTTTAAGTGTTATTACCTCATTTTCATCGCCGGCCCGTTGCAGGCTTAGTATTTCGTTTTGATTGTTGAATTGCTGCATGTCGTTGTAATTACTATCCATGTGGTCGGCGGACTTATTGATGATCTCCATTCTTTTGGCATCCGGCATCTGTGTTTTATTAGGATTGATTACCAGCAGTATTTGATCTAAGTCTTTGACGCTTTCCTGTAATATGCCGGAATAGACGTTGCTCATATAAGTGAGTTCGTCGGCTGTAAAGTGTTTGTCCGATTTTAGCAGGTTCCACGCATGATTATAGGAATTGACCAGCGCAACTTGCTTTTGGGTCATTTCACTTATTCGCGAATAATAGGCTATGGCGGTTTTAATTTGCCATAGTTCCTGGTAATAGGAACTAAACAGGTCTTTTTGCTTTTGTGACCAGTCGGATATTTCCGTTAGTTTCAATTTGGATAACTGGTTTTCTAACGCCTTTTGAGCATTTTGCAGCCAGATCGTTTGGTTCTGCATACTTTGTACATGCAAGTCAATTGCACGTATGACCCTGCCTACTGTGGATGAAATAACCGATCCTACTATAAATTGAGCATCTGCACCCTTAGGTATAGATATAAAGATTGTCATTGCGGAAATTGGCAGAATGACCATATATTTTTTCATAATAAACCCCCTTTAATCACCCGTTAAGGATGATTATTCTATTTTGATGGTTAATAAACTTTGTTAATTGATCTTTTTGTATTCGCCTTTTGAGTTAATGATTAAAACCCGTTTTGCCGGGTCAAACCTGAAAACTTCACCGTTAATGGTTTCGTTGAGTAGCTGCGTTTGCGGGTCAAATACGCCGTTCAGTTTGCTAACTTTGTGGTGTTTGGGCAGGAACTTTCCGTCACGGATGGCCTGGTAAGTAGTATTTCTTGTAATGAAATAAGTATTATTACCCGCCAGGGTAATTGTTAATGTGTCTTCCGCCTGTGCATATTCACCTTTTGCTGAGTTTATATACGTGCCGGGTATAAAGGCTTTTACACTGTCGCTTTGATTTTGGCAAGCTGATAAGCCGATGATGGCTAACGCTAATACTAAATAGGCTCGTTTCATAGTTTTAAGTTTAATTTGTTATTTTCTTTTGTCCTTGATTTCCTGTGCCAGCACGGTAATGCCTTTTTGAATACTGCCGTATTTTCGGGCGTACTCCTGTACTTTAACTTTTTCGCTTTCCTCGGTGGTGTAGGCCAAATATTCCTCGGGGGAAACTTCCGTCCGGTAAACCTTGCTGTATTGTCCGCCCAGGGATATAAATACCTCTTTGTACTTGCGCTTCGGGTCGTTTGCCTTGTTCATCGAAAGGATCTGCGCCTTTTCTTTTTCAGTCAATCCTAAAAGTTCCTGTATTTGGTCGAACTTGTTCTGATATTTTGATTGGTCTAAAAGGATTTTGCAGTCTGAATTATTGATAATGGCCTGCTTAACCACTGGCGAACTGATAATGTCCTCGACTTCCTGCGTAACCACTACAGCTTCACCAAAGAATTTTCTGACCGTTTTAAAGAGGTATTTGATGTATTCAGCCATGCCCTCTTTGGCGATAGCTTTCCAGCATTCCTCAATTAAGATCATTTTGCGGATGCCTTTTAGCTTGCGCATCTTGGAGATAAATACTTCCATGATGATAAGCGTTACCGCAGGGAAAAGGATGGGGTGGTCTTTTATAGAATCAATTTCAAAAACTACTAGCCTTTCATTAAGTAGATCAAGGTTTTCAGTCGCATTCAGCAAATAGTCAAATTCACCGCCCCGGTAATACGGGTTAAGCACGTACAGGAAATTTCCGATGTCAAAATCTTTTTCCTTTACCTTACCATCTTCCAAAACTTGTAAATATTCCTCCTTTAGGTACTCATAGAAAGTATTAAAGCAGGGAAAGATGTCAGGGTATTTAACCAGGTGCTGAAAGTACCCGGTTAGTGCGTTGGATAAAGCCACATATTCCGACCTGCGGAAAGTTTCATTGTCTTTTTTCCATAAGGCCAGCATTAGGGTTTTGATACTTTCCTTTTTCTCGGTGTCCAGTATATCGCCGTCTGATAAATAAAAAGGATTGAATTTGATTGGGTCATTTTCCGAATAGGTGAAGTAATATCCACCCACTAAATCGCATAATCCTTTATAGCTGTGCCCTACGTCCACCAAAACAATATGGGTGCCTTGCTCGTAGTAGGCGCGTACCATGTGATTGGTAAAGAAAGATTTGCCTGATCCACTCGGCCCTAAAATAAACTTGTTGCGGTTGGTCGTAAATCCCTGCTGGATAGGTTCATCAGAAATATCTACATGCACCGGTTTGCCGGAAAGGCGGTCGCCCAACCGGATGCCAAAGGGACTGATACTATCGCGGTAATTCGTTTCGAGATTAAAAAAACAAGTTGCCTGTTCCACGAAGGTATCAAAGGTGTCGTTCATCGGAAAGTCTGCTTCGTTGCCTGGTAATCCTGCCCACCAAACCTGCGGTGCACCGTCGGTTTCCTGTTTGGCGGTGGCATCCATTTGCGCCATAGCTGAACCGACTAAATTCTTTAGGTCTTTAATTTTGGCTGCACCATCCGACCAGGCCAATACATTAAAATGTGCTTTGACAGGTAAACGTTGCTCCCCGATAGCTTCATTTAAAAAATCATTGCAGGCATCCCGGCCAATTTCATTTTCCCTCGAATAAGCGGACAGGGATTGCAACCGTAATTTCTTTGCTTCGAGCCTTTTGATCGTTTTTTGTGCATCCTCGATAAAAATGTACTGGTTATAAATGTGGTTACAATTCAATAACTGGCCTAACGGACTGGCAAAACCAATGCTGAATTTTGTTTTATCGGTGCTGTATTTATCATAATTTATACGGCTGCCACAAAGCGCGGGCAGGTCTTCGGCATCCGAAAGGGTGTACAACTCGCAATGCTGGTCGCCAACCTTTATTTCATCTTTTAAATGAATGTCCCTGATAACGGATTGCTGGCCGGAGTTCAGTAAAAAGCAAAATTGCTCTATAATACCCGGCTGGTTTGCTGTTCCGGCCAATTCATCATCATTTAGCCTGCGCATCGAAACAAACCCACTGTCGGTCAGGATACGTTCAAGCTGGCCTGTGCAGTCCAGAAAATCCTTATATAAGACAGGATTAATGGTTTGTTGCGGAACGATAGATTTGCGCAGGATATTGCTGTAAACCGATGAGGCCAGCTTGCGGTCATTCGGCTTCTTGGTAAGGAATATATAACAGCGGTGCGCGAGGTAGGGCCGTTCATTAAAAAATCTTTCACTTGAACGGGACAGGAAACTTTTATCGGTCTTTTCAAAATTCGCCTTATAAGCAGCTTCGGTAAACCAATCCTGTTTGTGAAAAATGCTGAATTGTGGTAACACCTTGATCGCTTTTACCCATGCCTGATGATAGGCTTCGTAATCCCGGTCAGACAATGAAAAAATATCCGGTAGCCCGGCTTCGTAGGCAATAGTGATGTCGCCATTTGCCGAAAGGATAGCGGCATTTTCTACTTTGCTCAATGGCCATATATCGGCACCTCTTATTCCTCCGTTTGTTGGAAAACTGTTTCTGCTTCTATTCATGATAAGGTTTTTAATTGAGTGAATAAGCGGCGCGAACTGAACCATAGGTATTTTGGCAATTGTTTTTTGGCAAAATATTTCATCAGGCCATGTTCGCCGTATTTGTGGCTTAACCGGAATACGATAAGGAACAAGGCTGTCCCTAAGCCTAATATCACTGGTAGTATAACAAAAAGGCTTAGGCCGCAGATATACAAGACGGCAAAGCTGACCAATAGTGAAACAAGCCCTACGGCCAAATATGCGATGTATTGTGCCCGCAAACCTTTAAATTCAATCGGCTTGTTAATGCCCTTGTTAATGTGATATACGCTGCTCATAACCCGAAAAATGATTTGATTACAGTGGCTACCACGACTAAGAAAATACATGAACCAAACCAGGCTGCGGCCACCTTGTTAGTATCCGGTTCGCCGGCATTCCATTTGTTGAATACTTTGATGGCCCCCACTATGCCGACAACTGCGCCGATGGCATACATGAGGCTGCAACCGGTGTCAAAATAACCCTTGACCATTGTGGTTGCTTGCTGAATGCCAGCGTTGCCATCCTGGGCCATTGCATTTAAGGCATCGAGTAACAAGGAGTAGGCGTTGACTATGAAAGCAAGCAACAATAGTTTAGCGATATATAACTTTTTGGGACCTATGAATTGACTTTTCATGATGATTCTAATTTTTAGGATTACACTAATTAGAAATTGATTAAACAGGGTTTAAAAGGTGTTTAGATTATATCCAGAGTTTGTCCAATTCCTCGTTTGAAATTTCAAAGGCCAGGTTTTCACGGATATAATCGTTTAAGGCTTGCTGATTAGCGGTGTTCCTGATTTTAGGATACTTGGAGCTTACCAAACCAAACAGCGATATGAAATCTTCCTTATCCCCATGCTCTGTATCCAGGATATGAAAGATCCTTTTCAGTTCTTCCAACACATCAGGTATTAGTCCTAAAGCTGTGTCCCTGTGGTCATCTTGAATTGCAGTTTCCTTAACATTCGGTGCAAAGCCGAATTGCGACATACTCAACCTGCTCATTCCCTCGGGCATAACAGGCTTGCCTATCAAATTTTCTTCATCGGCTAAAGGGTCGTTGTCAAAGTCTTCATCCCATGCGTGGGTCAACGGTTCGGGCTGCATGGCAGGCGGACGGTTGCCGCTTATAAAATCATTTAATTCTTTGCGGTAAAAGAGAAGGATAACCACCGCATACCAGGTGATGGTAAGGATTAGGGCAGCGACTAAAAAGGCTTGCCATGTGAAATAGTGTAACATAATATTTTACTTTTATCCCGGCACCCTATTGTGCCGTGATTTACAAAAGCAAATTTTCAACAACCCCAAAATCTTTACTGAACCATTCAGGGATACCTTAACAATAAATGTTAAATCGTTTAAAATCTGATATTTATGCGGTTTACTATTTTGTTCTTTATTTGTTGTTTCCCCTGTCCGGGTCATACCCATCTTCCTTATCTAATTTATGGATGATGCTTTCTTTCATTTCATCGAGGTATTTTGTTCGGCTAAGCCGTTTTCTGCGCCTGAGTTCAGCCAAACGTTTGGACGGCACGCCTATGCTGACCTGGAACTTTTCTTCCAGCCATCTGAAAATTTCGGATAGACTGGCCGTACCGTTCCTGACTTGCCCCGTATTGAAAAAACCGATACCGACTTCAGCAAGGTTGATGGTATCGCCCGTCCAGTTCATTTCTCCGGGATCGTTTCCAATCTGATAAGGGGTAAGCGGGTTTTTCTTCAGAAACATTAGCCTTTCGGTAACCCATTCCTGCAAGCCCTCAAAAGCCTTAAACTTGGAAAAAAGGTAACCGCAACTGGTGCAAAATTCAGGGTCGAGATCAGGGACGTTTGGTAGGAGTACACTTTGAACATCGACACCTCGCACGAAATACAGGGTATCCAGTTCAACAGCGCCGAGTTTATAGTATTGGTAAAGAAAGGCATATTGCCGGAAAAAACGTTCGATGTAGTGTAGCTCCCGTTGCAGGTAAGCAACTTGCTTTTCCAGGTCACCGAATGGCAAATCGGCCTCGATGGTATATAATTCCGTATAATAAATTTGCCACTGGTAAAATGCGGGCTTGGTAAACTTGAAGATGAGTATTTCCTCTTCCTTGTTTTCAACGGGATATTGTGTGATATATCCCCTTAACTTTTTAAGGGCTTCCCTAATGAGTTTTAAGGCGCTCGTGAGTTTCTTGAATGGATCTTTGATTTGTAATACTACTTGTTCCAAATCCTGCTCTAATTGTTTTGAAAGCCGGGTACTTAATTCCTGAATCATATTAGCTATATTTTAGGTAAGCCCTGACACGCCTGTTCACTGGCAACAACTTTTCACTTAGGCAGGAAAATAAGTAGCAGTTTATCCATAGGCTAATCCATTTTTTCGGTTAATTCAACGAACTGAAATCTTACAAGGGCAATATTTTAAACATTCGGGGGTTAACTAATAAGTACCAATTGTAATTTTAAAGAAAAGTACTATCGCCTGAATAAGCCTTGATAAATATCAAAATCGTTTTAACTAAACAGTTTTTGCTTTATGGATGCCGATTTGCTATTACAAACACTTACATTCATTGCTCCGTTATCAGCCGGATTGCAGCAGGCATTCGCAGGCTATATCACTGAGGATCATTATCCTAAAAAACATCTTTTACTTACCGAAGGCCAGACCGCGAAAAAGATCTTTTTTATTAAAGAAGGATTTGCAAGGGCCTACTATTACACCAAAGAGGGTAAGGAATGTACTTCCTGGTTCATGGGCCAGGGAGACATTATGATCTCTATCTATAGCTTTTTAACCCAACAGCCAGCAGCAGAAAGTATTGAAATACTGGAGCATAGCGTAATCCAATCTATGTCTTGGACTGATTTACAAGCTATTTATGCCGACTTTAAAGAGTTTAATTATATAGGCAGGATAGTTACAGAGAAATATTATATACAAAGCGAAGAAAGGTCAATTTTGCTTCGGACGCTTTCAGCAAGAGAACGGTACGAATTACTACTTAAATCCCACCCTGGTATTTTGAAAAAAGCATCAATGGGGCAAGTAGCTTCTTACCTGGGAATAAGCCCTGAAACCCTAAGCAGGGTACGCGGTAAAAAAGGAATTTTGACATAAGTCAAAAATTAACCAATGCAAACCCGTTCTAAAATCAATGAAAAGCTATGAAAACGAAATTAATTTCAATGCTACTCTTATTGAGTATGATTATTTCCTGTAAAAAAGACCAGCAGTCGGTCAACTCAAAATCAGCTTTACAAAACAGCGATTCGCTTCAAACGCTATCACTCGCACAAGTTAAAGATTGGTACGGCAAAAATGCTTCTACACCATCAAATACCAATAGCTTGAATGCAACAAGTACGGCAGGTTCAAATAAAACGTTTGCACTATCTTCCGTACCGTTTGCCTGGGAAAAGGCACAATCGGTTAATAATACAAAAGGGAATTACTGGCTTGTTTATTTAGATGGTCAACCTAAATTTAAAAACGTAAAACAAGGATACCGTAAACTGGCCTTTATAAGAGATTCAACAGGGAAAATTCAATCCAGAATTTTAGAAATTATTCCCGATGCCATTTACCTGCAACGGAAACAGAAAGCGACAGTCGCTGATTTTACAGGCCGGGTATTTATTTATGACCAAAATTATAAATTAATTAGTGGGGATGTCTATGGGAATGGTAAACTGATGGGCAAAATTAAACCTAAGCTGACTTCTTCTGCAACAACACAAACCAGTACAACACAGCCATCAAAATTTCAAACCGATGAGGTTTCTGTTCAACAGGATTGTCAATGGAATGACAGCAGTTACATTGACGGTGATGGGGTGTTTACCGTCTATTCAGAATTAGACTGCACTACAACGATTTATGATGATGGCGGTGGTAGTGGCGGTGGTGGTGGCTACACTGGAAGCACAGGGGATGCAGGCGGTGGCGGTGGCGGAACGGGCAGTAGTTCAAGCCCTGCATCGCAACCATCTAATTTGCCCGGCGAAAATAAAGATGCGGTTAATCCAAAAGCTTTAATGAAGTGCTTCGGTAACATCACTGATCCGAATGCAAAAATGACTGTAACGGTTTACGTTGAAGAACCCTGGCCAGGAACGTCATTTGACATCGGGCCAAATAGCGTTGGTCACGTTGCTATTGGTCTTACCAAATCAAGCGGGAGCACTTCAATAACACAAACTGTTGGATTTTATCCTAATGCGACGGGTTACGCCAAACTTAATGCTCCTTCCAAAATTGTGGATAATGGTGGAGATTTAAATTATAATGTAAGTATAAGTTACTCGGTAAGTGCAACCCAATTTAATCAAATTACCAACTATGTAGCTAATCCTCCAGGTACTTATGATTTAAATACTTTTAATTGTACCAATTTTGTAAGTAGTGCTTGTCAGGCAGGCGGCATCACAATACCGGATGCGATGGGAGTGGTTGGATTGAACGGTGCTACCATGTCATTAGATAAGGCTATGACACCAGCACATCTGGGCGGCAGTATAGAAGATATGAAAGGTCAAAGCAATGTAAATACGACTGGTGGTTATACACCAAATAGCAGTGGCCCATGTAATTAACATCCATAATTATGAAAAAGATACTGATCATTATAGTGGCAATTGTTATAATTAGCAACCTACCATTGTTTAACTTCTTTTTTCAGGAGAACTACACCTATAGTAATATTGACGGCAGTTTTTATTACAATGAAGAGGGGGGCAAAGGGAAATCCTTTGAGGGCTGCCAGCGAAAATATGCCTACTTTTTAGAAACTCATCCCGATATTAAAGATAAAACCCTCTATAGGACTTTTACCATAAAGCCCTGGCGATTTTGGGAGTGGTATCAGATGATTTTTCACCATAAGAGGTTTAGCCTAACTTATTTGGAAGAAAAATAAGAAATAATCCATTATAATATATAATTTGCACTTATCTAAATGCAAGCAACTCGCTTGCTCTTGTGATAAGGTTTCCTCTAAAAATACAAAGGGAACCTTATCAAAATAAGCATCTATTTTGAACCAGCTTTGGACAGTGATTGGTAGGATTTACCATCTAAAATTGCCTGTATCGCGGTTGCGATGTCATAAACATTTCCCTGCCTTTGGTTGGATAGGATGATTATTGTCCTTCCCTTAGTAGCATCTGTTAATTCTAAGGCCTGGTAATGTAAGGCTGTACCATCGTGTGTATGAGTAATAACCTTTTCGCCTTTCATACTGCCGCCGCCAAGGCCACATTGCTCATCAGGTCCGGCGGGAGTGATGATCGTACGCGTAGATGCAGGGCTGATCAAGCAGAAATTACTGATACACTGTGACCATTTGTAAAAATCGTCGGTAGTTAGACAAGTCCAGCCGGATATTGGCACTTCAAGCCCATCCTGTTTAAAATCATTATTAAAAGACCGGGCTATTAATGTATCACTGGCAGCTGGGTCTACCACGCCGTTGTTGATACCCGAGGCTTTGAGCATGTTTTGCTGTACAAATTGGTTAAATGGTATACCCGTTACCTGTTCAATTATTTGTCTGCGCAAAAAGGTATTATTATTATTGTACGCATAGCTGCTGCCAGGTTCAAAATCTAATTTTTGCAGCGAATCCAGATTCTTCCAATTATCAGCATCACCGTGAACTGTCTGATACTTTATTTCAGGTAGCCCGCTTGTATACTGTAATAAATTTTTGATAGTAATTTTTTCTGCCCATGCCGGTAAATTCGGGAAAAACTTAGATACCTTATCATTGTTACTTAATTTACCCTGCTCTTGAAGCATCATAATGCCTACTGCATCAAACTCTTTCGCTATCGACCCTATATGAAAACGATATTGCAGGGTAAGCGGAACATTTTTCGACGCATCTGCAAATCCGATTGCCTTTCTAACGATCACTTTCCCGTGATCGGCTATTAATATATTCCCATTGAAAAGGCCTGCTTGATTTGCATCTTTTAAATAAGTATTTATTAAGGAAGCTTTGTCATTTTGTGCAAATGTTCGGGTTCCAATTAAAAATGTTGTTAGAAAAATAAATAAGGTACTTTTATATGATTTATTCATAAACTTTGTTTGTCCTTAAGACGCGGTAAAAGTTTATTCGTTACATGTCTCATTCAATATAAAACCATTACCTGCCATCAAAATCATTAGTTAGCAATATTTACAAGATTAAAAAATAAGTTTCCTCTGCGTTCTCATGGAACAAGCCTGGGTGCTATCTACAGTTTTGGCAGCTTAGGTTTCAGACTTTTTATTCTATTACCTTTTCCGTCCTTTTAATTCGTTTAAATATTATCAGTTTGCGGCCATGATAGTCTTGCAGCATGATACAACGCTGCCTTTGCCTGTAAGTCCACAAAATGAGCAATACCTTTTTCCTGATAAATAGTTAATGTTTCCAATGTTTTATACACCACCTTAAGTAATCTTCTTGCGACAGCGACAATGGCTTTTTGCGCTTTCATACGTTTACGTAATTTATCGAATAAAGCATGCCAATAGGAATCTTTCATGCGAACCGCAGCCCATGC